>JASJCT010000203.1 GCA_030065855.1 Myxococcota bacterium | reverse complement strand
TAGGAGTCAAGGATGGGCACACCGCTGGTTTCCATCACCACTTCACGACCGTCTTTGTGAAGGCAGACGTTTTCAACTCGTTCGAACGGTTTCTTTTCGGCAGCAAAACCCTCGAAGATTTCGCGGACTCGGTTCGCTTCCTCCGGTCGCATGAAGTCAAATGCGGTCCTACCAATGAATTCCTGAGGCTCGTATCCGAGCATTTCCACCGATCTTGGGCTCACATAGGTGTATTCACCGTTAGCATCGACCTGCCAAATCCAATCGCTCGTGCTCTCGGTGAGCGACCTAAAACGCTTCTCGCTTTCTCTGAGCGCAGCCTCATCGACGCTTGCCGTCGGTCGATCCCTGCGGATTTCCACAACGTGGGTTACGTTGCCTTCTCCGTCTTTTATCGGGGCCGCATACAACTCTGCCATGATGGGAGCACCGTCTGGATTGGTATGAACACGTGTTCGCTGTACTACCGATCCAGTCTTCACCACCTGGTCCAACGGGCAGTCTCCAGTGGAAGCACCGCAAGGTGTGGATCGATGTTGCGAAACTTCATGGCAACAGGCGGTTCCATCCTGTAGATCGACGTCGCCTAAATTGGCCCGCGCAGCTTGGTTCATTGCCACAATCCGGTATTCTACGTCCATCACCATAACTGGATCGGGAATAGAATCGAGCACAGCCATCAGAAGGTCAGGCATATCCATACGGTATTACCGGAGAGCGGGGGCCTTGGGTTCTAATAATCCTTAATCGGTGTACCGTCAAACGGCTAGTCCAATGCGTGTTTGACCGTTTCTAGGAGCTGTTGCGCTCGGTAGGGCTTTTGGATAAATCCGGCAAGCCCCTCACATCCGACACGCTCGATCGCTTCCTGTTCGTTGTAACCGCTCGAAAGGATCACAGGCATAGTTGCCCCTGCGGTTCGAAGCTCCTGATATGTTTCCGCCCCGGATAGGTTGGGCATAGTAACATCAAGCAATACAGCATTGATTGCGTTGCCATGTTCGCGATAGATCTTGAGGCCGGTCATACCGTCAGCGGCAGACAACACTCTGAATCCCACCGATTCGAGAATTCCACCCGCGATTCGACGGACTGGCTCCTCGTCGTCGATGATTAAGACAGTACCATCGGCCTGCCAGTCGCTATTGAGGGGTTGGCTAGATTGTGGTTGTTCCACTTTTCCATTCGAACTCGGAAGGAGAATCCGGAAAGTTGTCCCTCTCCCCATTTCGCTTGTGATCTTGATTACTCCGTCATGTCCGCGAACGATACCTGAAAGGGCAGCTAGGCCCAGGCCTCTTCCCAGCGCTTTAGTCGAAAAGAATGGATCGAAGATCCGATTCCGCGTCTGGTCATCAATACCCACACCGGTGTCGGCCACTTCGAGATAGACGTATTTACCTGGTACAGGGTCGTTTTCTGAGTATGCACCTTTGAAGTAATCTTCGTCGCATTCCATTGCACCGGTTCGCACCGTGATCACACCGATGTTTTCACCAATCGCTTCAGCAGCGTTGGTGAGCAGGTTCAGGATTACCTGCCTTAGTTGCGTTACATCAGCATTGATGAGCGGCAATTTGGGGGCAAAATCGCATCGAAGCACTACTGATTTGGGAATCGTGTCTCTCAAGAGCTGGACCAGGTCTCCTACCACTGGTGAAAGATCGACAGGCCTTACGACAAATCGGCCTTTCCCAGAATAGGCCAACATCTGTTTGCACAGATCTGCAGCACGATGGCTACTGTTGAGAATCGCGTCGACGTTTTCGCGGCAAGGTGTGTCGGGAGGAAGGGATTGATTCACGAGATCGGCATTGCCCATAATTGCCAACAGAAGGTTGTTGAAATCGTGCGCAATACCGCCGGCCAGGACTCCCAATCCCTCTGTCTCTCTTGTCTGCTGAATCCGTTTTTCAGCATGAGTACGCCCAGTAACATCTCTGATCACTTTTACAACGTGCGAGACCCCTCCTGCCTCCGTTAGCAGAGGTGTCGCAGACATCTCAGAAGCTGTTTCTCGAGAGGATTGCTCCAGCGGTACGACGACTTCCTTTTTCTGTGCGATCGCTGTATCGACCGGACAGTTTCCCAACTGTTCGTGACAGGTATAGCCACAGGCACGGGAAAATTCTCGACAGGAAGTCTTGATCGAAGAAGGATCTACCCCCTTCGCTTGTTTACGGGCAGCATCGTTTGCCGCAACAACCATCCTGTTCCGATCGACAACGACAACAACATCTTGTACGGCGTCGATTATTTGCGGCCATTTTTCTTTGAGGTCCATCGTTTCATCCTCTGGCTCAACCTGTCTCGATGCTGCATCCCGTAGCATTTCAGCCGGGAGCATTTTCCAATTAAAACTTCCATCCGTCGTGGTTGCCCCTGGAGAACAGAGTATTCAGACAGTGAAGTCTGGGAGAACTCCCAGTGCGTCGTTCTCAAGCAACCCCACGGATTTCGCCCTCTGTTCTATTTGCCTCGTCCTTGGTATCAGCGACTGAAAGCGCCTGCTGAACGGCTTTTAGCAGGGTTTTCACCTCCCACGGTTTTTCCAAAAGCGCATACTCGCCGGATGAGAGTTCATCTGATTTGAGATCGTTGCCACTATACCCACTCATGAACACGATTCCTGGAGATCGATCGGCCACTTCGGCAGCGATCGACTGCACCATTGCAGGGCCACCCAGCTCGGGCATAACCACATCAGTCAGAACAACATCGATCTCATTAGCGTTCTTTCGATATTCTTCCAAGCCCTGCATTCCGTCTGCAGCCGAAACTACATTGAATCCGAACATCTCCAACGCTCTCTTTGCTGCGCGGCGTAGCTCGTATTCGTCCTCAACTAATAGGATTGTCCCCGACCCCATACTCCTTTGTCCGACAGCGGACACACGCGGTTTTCTAGTCCGTACCTCTTCAGCTTCAGGGAAAAACACCTCGACGGTAGTACCTTGGCCTTGAGCACTATCCACCCAAATAAATCCACCCTGTTGTTTCACCAGGCCATACACCGTTGCCATGCCAAGTCCAGTTCCTTTGCCCTTCTCCTTGGTTGAGTAAAACGGTTCAAAGACCGACTCCAAGGTTTCCGCATCCATACCGACACCGTTGTCGCTCACCCAAAAACTGTACATCAAGCCTGGATTGGCTCCGGGATGGATCTGGCAGTACTCCTCGTCGAATAATTGTGATCTAACGCCGATTCTGATGACACCTCCATCAGGCATTGCATCACGTGCGTTAGTTGTGAGGTTCATCAGAATCTGCTCGACAGTATCGGGATCGACCTTAACGAGGCCGCTCGAGCCACTATGGTCACACTCTACTTTCACGTACTCTGGAACGAGGCGTTTGAGTAGATCGACTGTTTCTTTCACTAGATCGCACAGGTCGATCACCTCTGTCGCTAAGTGTTGTCTTCGGCTGTATCCAAGCAGTCGTTTGACAATCCTTCCTCCACGTAGTGCGACCTGTCGTATCTTTTCGATATCACTCGCAAGTTCATCATTACTGGTAGTGAGTGAGTGTTTGATCAACTCGGAATCAGCGGCGATAATTGCTAACAGATTGTTTATTTCGTGAGCGACTCCCCCAGCAAGCTGTCCAACGGCTTCCATTTTTAGAGCTTGCCGCAGTTGTGCTTCGAGTGCTAGCCGTTCTGTGATATCTTCGGCAGTCATTTCGAAGCAGAGAGGTTCGACATCGCGCGTTCCTGCCACCTGGCAGGCAAGCCGAACAGTTATCACTTTTTCGTCAAAACGTGTCCAGCTAACCTGCGATTCGACAACGGCTTCATCTTCCATCAGCTGCCGAGTGACCTGCCGTAATTCACGTGGATGGACGAACAGATCACTAGCGGCGTTCAATTTGAGCAGCTGTGATTCGTCTTCATACTTCAACATGTGAATCAGAGCTGGGTTGGCATTGAGGATGCCACCATCTCTATCCATCTGTAGTACGCCAAATGGCGCATACTCAAATAGGTCGCGGTATCGTTCTTCGGATCTCCGTAGAGCTAACTCAAGATGCTTTCGCTCTCGCGCATAGGCGATGGTTCTGGCCAGCAGTTCCGTGCTCACGGCGTTTTTCAAAAGGTAGTCTTGGGCACCAGAGCGAATACACGACACCGCTAGTTCGGCATCCGTATTACCTGTGAGCAACACAATCGGAACATCTGCGTCGGCGTTGCGAACACACTTCAGAGTGTCTATTCCGGTACTGTCAGGAAGGTTCAAATCGAGAAGAACTACATCGAATGCATGGCTGGCTAGACGATCGAGCGCATCAGAAAGCCGAGTAGCCACAGTAATTTCATGCGTGGTGGCAGCTCGTTCGAGGAACGCCTCGCATAGGCCCACGTCTCCTGGGCAGTCTTCTACAAGCAAGACGGTTGTGGGCACTAGCCCTCCGGTTTTGCTTCTCAATGACCGCGATCTGTCTGACCCAATTATTATCGACCGTGGGTGTTCAGGTCTTGAGAAGATTAGAAACGGCTGGCTACGACGCCGATGGATACCTCACCACGGAAAACCAGAATTCCTCTATCCCACGCACTATTTTCCCGAATCCCTCGAGATCCACAGGCTTTGTTACAAACGCACTGGCCTGCAAATCATAGGTTCGAACGACGTCTTCCTCAGCCTGTGATGAGGTGAGTACCACTACGGGTATTCGCCGTAACGATTCGTCGCCTTTCATATCCGCAAGAAGCTCTCGACCATCCTTTCGAGGAAGATTTAGATCGAGTAAAACGAGATCGGGACGTGGTGCTGAATCATGTGGGCTTTCTCTGTTCAGAAAGGCCAAGGCGTCTAGGCCATCAGTAACAACATGGAGCTCGTGTAGGATTTTGGACGCATCGAGATTTTCCCTTGTTAAATCGATATCGGCCGGATTGTCCTCTACCAGCAGAATTTTAATCCCGTCAGCCATGGGTACCCCTCCTAGTCAATTGACGGCTGGCATAGTAAACGTGAAGCGAGTGCCGCTACCGTTTTTTGGTTCTATTCGCACGTAGCCTCCGTGTCGTTCTACGATTTTCTTTACAATGGCAAGGCCCATTCCGTTTCCTTCATACTCACCCCGCCCGTGGAGTCGCTGAAAAATCACGAAGATGCGATCGTAAAACTGTTCTTCGATTCCCAGGCCGTTGTCATCAACATGAATTGCCCAGAGTCCGTCTCGTTGTTCCGACGTGATTCGAATCTTGGGAGGTTCACTACCACGAAATTTGATGGCGTTAGCGATGAGATTCTGGAACACCTGACCGAGTTGTGTTCGATCGGCAAGGACAGATGGCATGTCACCAACCTCCAGTTCCGTGCCGCTGTCTGAGATCGTTCGCTCGAGATTTCGAATAACCTCAGCTAAAACATCACTACTGTCGACACCCAGCGGTTTTTTCCCCTTTGTACCGACTCTGGAGAAGGATAGAAGGTCATTAATGAGAGCCTGCATCCTTTTCGCACCGTCCACGGCGTAGCCGATGTATTTGTGAGCTTTTTCGTCGAGCTTCGACTCGTAACGGTCAGCCAGGAGCTGTGTATAACTCGCAACCATTCGTAGAGGTTCCTGCAAATCGTGTGAGGCTACGTAAGCAAACTGTTCGAGTTCAGCGTTTGACCTTTCCAGCGGCGTCGCTTTGATGCGGAGCGTTTCCTCCGCCTCCTTACGCACCGAAATATCCTCGAGCATCGTCACAAGATGTCCAGGCCGGCGGGCGAATGCGGTTACCTCGCACCACCTACCGAAATGATCCAAAACAAGCTCGAACCTCTTTTCGTTCCCAGAGGTAACCACCTCGCTATAG
>JASJCT010000087.1 GCA_030065855.1 Myxococcota bacterium | reverse complement strand
GTCCAATCGAATTTTACCTTTGAAAACAATTGCTTGGACAATTGAAAATCCCCCTGCCCCCTTTTTCAAGGGGGATTCTTTTCTGGCGATCCTACGCTATAAAAACACCCAAAAATCCTTAACCGAATGCCATTGCCCTACGAGGGAAAGGGGGAGGCAAAACTACCCTGAATTATTGGATAATTTAATTCCGGTGCCCCCTTTCCGCATCGGAGAGGGGGCTAGGTGGAGAGGTTTCCGAATGGGCACTGGTGAGCACGTACGAATACCTTTTGAGGAGCAGCTCGCGTGGCCTGATCTGCATTGAATCCACCGTGGCACGATGGTTGCTTAAAGAAGTCTCAAATATCGCGAGGTAAGGCATGAAGGTTCTCTTTTTCGACAACGAGCAGTACGTCAGCTATGAAAACGAGCCCTCTTACTACGAGCTCAGGCTGCCGGTGCTCAACTGTGGTGTTGTCACCGAACATCAGGACTTTGTCTATCAGCGCATGATTCGGGAGGTGGGGCGCGATGCCATGCAGAAGCTCGCGCTCAAAGCGGTCGCTGACTTCAAACCCGACCTCATTGTCTATTCGTCCACCTGGCCCGACTATCTCATCGATCCCAAGGTGCTGCGCAACATCATGGACGGCGGCACACCTATCTACGCCCACATCTGGGACACCTGGTCGAGCACCCTGCCGTGCGAGATGGACATCTTTCTCAACGCCAACTACGTGGGCATCGCCGAATCGGTAAGCAATTACCTTTTTTATCGCGATCTCGTGCCCAACCAGAAGTACACCAAGGGAGTCCTCTTCACGCCTGGGCACAATGTCTACACCGACATCATCCGCAAGCAGGAGATGGATTACCTCTACGACGTCACTATCCTGGGCAGCAACGAGCAGCGACGCGCCTACCTGGTCTATTACCTGAAGTCCGCCCTCACGCCGAGGGGGATCCGATTGAATAAGGCAGGCGGACTCCTCGACTCCACCAAGCGGACACCGGTCAAGGGCCTGAGGCTCACTGATAACTGGGTCTCCTGGGAGGACTATGTCAAGATCATCAATCAATCCAAAATCTGCATCAGCTCCCAGACCGATCCGAGGCGCCACCAGGTCAAAGGCAAGATTTTCGACTACATGGCCTGCGGTACCCTCTGCCTCACAGATGGCAACACTGAGGTGAGCAAGATAGTCCCTGACGAATGCTTGGTCTACTTCGACGGTTTCGAAGACTGCCTGCGGAAGATTCTTTACTACCTCGAGCACGAAGACGAGCGACGGGCCGTAGCGGACAAGGGCCAGGAATGGTTCATGTCGACGTTCGATTACAAGAAGTACTGGTCCAGAGTGCTGAACCATATCGTCAAGGGAGAGGGACAGCTCCCCGGCCTCCCGCCGCTGGGCACCCATTTGGAGGGGGAATCGGTGAACCAAGGACTCCACGTCGCCCTGGAATCCAAACCCAAGCCAGACCCCACAAAGGAGAAGATCCCGTGGAAGAGGGGCAGGCGAACCATGTGCGGTCTGCCCTGGAGCAAAATGGAGCTGGCTCCAACTTCTTGGGGCCCTTGCTGCCACATTCGGTTCGGCATGAACGAGTTCCCAACCACAATCGACGATATCAAGTCCCTCTGGAACAGCACGCCCATCGTTCGGCTCAGAAAGCGGCTCGTGGAGGGCAACCTGGAGAACACGCCGTGCGAGAAGTGCTACGATCGCATGTTCACAACAGACCACGACATCCTCGGCATGGGCCCCAACCTGCCCAGGTACTCCGAGCACGGGCCCGCCTTTGACGCGGTCTACGACGAGGCCAACAAATGGTATCGCCAAGGTCGCATCGTGCTGCCCACACTGCCCATCGAGCTGTACGGATTCACCTCTGAGGCGTGCAACCTCAAGTGCCGCATGTGTCACCAAAACGTCAACAAGTCCCACTTGCCGGCCAAGGTGTTTTGTTCCCTTCTCAGCCAAATGGGGTGGGAGAACCTGGACCGTATGGGCTGGGTCGGCGGCGAGACCCTCCTGACCAAGGACGCGCTCGAGATCCTCGGTTTCACGGCAAACGCAAACCCGCTGGGCACCTGCGTCTATATCACCACCAACGGCACGCTGCTCCACCGCCACGTTGATAGCATCGATAAGATCGACAACCTGCTAATGACCATCAGCATCGACGGCGTCAGGGATGTCTACGAATACATCCGGCGCGGCGCCAAGTGGGATAGGATTTGCGAGAACATGATGATCCTGAAGAAGATGCGGGCGAACCACCCCAGCTGGCGCATCAACATCAACTCTATTGTCATGAAATCCACCTACCACTGCCTCATTGAGCTCATCGACCTGGCCGAGGCGCTGGACGCGACCCTCTTCTTTGCCCCGGTCAACGGTGAGTATCCGTCTGACAACTGCTTTGACAACCCTGAAATTCTCAACGATCCCAATGAGTTCGATACAAAGATGTTGGAGGCGATAGCCTACGCCCGTCAGAAGAAGATGTTCAAGACCTATGACAGTCTCGAGAAGATCGTCGCGTTCATGGATCGATGCCGCATCGAATCCAACAAGTCGCGCTTGATAATCCCCATGGTCAGCTGACCGATTAGAAAGGCGACAGGAGGATCCACATGAAATTCAGTATCGCGAAGGCGCCCACACCAGAGACGAGCCCAATAGCCCGCCTCCTGGAGCAACAGGCCATACCCCGCCCAGTCGTGTACGAGCTGGGAACCCATGCTGGATACACGGCCATGGGCCTGCTGCCGGTCGTCAAGAAGCTGGACGGCATGCTCTACTGTGTGGACGCCTTTGAAGAAGAAACCTCTCCCGGCCGAATCGAGAAAAACGAAATGCTCGAGACGTTCCTGGACCTTGTCTACGGGGCTGAGTTTCAAAAGCACGTCACGGTGATTCGAAGCGCCAAGAAGCACGCCGTTCGGGTGCTTGGGGACGAAACCGCGGATTTCGTCGTTTTTCCGCAGGATCAAACCTACGAGGAGATCCGCGAGGATATCCTTACCTGGTACCCCAAGCTGCGGCGCGGCGGCCTCATCTGCGGCCCGAACTATGAGAAACCGATGGAGGAACTCGACTATAACGCTGTCATCAGAAGCTGCGGTCCTGACGCCGAGGATCCGGAACACCTGGGGGTGGTCCGAGCCGTGAGCGACTTCTTCCCCGACGTTCAACAAGAAGAAGGCATCTGGTACGCTATAAAGGCGTCAAAGGATCGGCCGCTTTTTAACACCGCCCTTCACTTCAGACAGAGGAAGATCGACCTGGTAATCGCCCAGGACGCCTTTGAGCGGGCTGTAGTGGAGTTGGAGCTCCTGGGGCGCCAGTGCGCCGATCCCAAGGATGCCATCGCGGTCTATGAGCAGATGGTTCGCGACAATCCGTTCCACGTCAACGGCTACCTGGGCCTCGGCGCAGCACTCATGGAGGCGGGAATCCCCGAGCAGGCCACGCAGGTGTATAAAAAGGCGCTCGACAATGGATTCGTCAACGCCCCGGTCTACTCGCAAATCGCCCGGGCCTGCGTCAAATTGGGCGAGATCGGACGTGCTGAGGCGTATCTGCAGGCCTCCATTCGCCACGACATGGCCCACATGCCTGCCTGGGTGCTCCTAATTCAGCTCTACATGAACCAGAAGAACACGGCTAAGGCGGTCAACTGCACGATTCAGGCACTCCGCGCAGCTCCCCCGGACATTGATGTGTTGTCCGTGCTCAGTCGGATCGCCCTCAAATTGGGGGATAAGAGGGCCGTAGAGACCGCCCTCCAGCTAGTCGAGATGATCGATCCCAACCACCTGCTCGCCGGAGTGCTCCGGTCCGGTCTGTCTCGAAGCCGCCCGGCTCCTGCCGAGCCGCCCCTGGAGCAAGCTTCTTGCTGAGACCTGCAAGCCGAAAAACCACTTAAGAAATCAAAATGTTAATGCTAGGAATTTATTTGTGCAACTCGTTCTGCCGTGTCGGGCAAGTCGGTTGCCAGATAATCCTTCGTAACTGCTCTTGCGCAAGCGCTGGCGATGAGCTTGTTGGCTCTTGGGGTAAGGTGATTCCAGTCTAAGAATAAGTCATCGGTCATCGTATCGAATAGGGATGTCAGTGGAACAATGCCGTGTTGCTCGAGCACGCGATCGGCAGCATCCCAGACAGCGGGAACGCACCGATTAATTATCTGGTTGTGATTTTTATTCCGGTTCCACGGTTCGGGATACTGGACGATGTCCATCTCACTAACAGATAATTGCTTGCGACTTTTTTGAATGGCAGGCTGCCAGAAAAAATAGGTCCGAACCCCATAGGGGGCTGACATTTTCCGAATTACTTGCACATTCTTTAGGTAATTGTGCACCGTTAGCTCAGCGCGGCGCAAGATACATTGGTCGTCTATTTCCAAGGGAACATAGGTTTCTCTGGATCCCTCCAACGTCATTCCGCCTGCATATGCGGGTGTTGTTTCTCATTTGTCATCCCACGTTTCAATTTTCCGCTTCATAGTGAGGAGTCGGTGATGGCTTTGGGCAATCCCCGGATGCCACATGCCGGTCATACAGTCGTTCACACCGTCCAAGAAAATCGCAATATCTGGAACTATCCCTTCTTTCAACAGCAGAAGAAACTGAAGCATCTCCTGATTGGAGTTGTATCCGGTCGTGCCGTAATTTTTGACATCCAAAAACACACCGGTATTAGCAAATTGCTTAGCATAATACGAAGGGATGGTTTCCCAATCTGGCGAGCCAGATCCGAAGATATCAGAACCGCCAAAGAAAAAGACGGTCGCCATGGGTGGACGATCTGGGGTCCAAGATCTGCGACAACCGTTATCATCGATGTTAATATTTTCGGTTGCAAGTGATTTTGCCCGCCAACCGAGAAACGGATCCAAAAAGACTCGGTTGGCGCCATACAGTTTATTGTCGAAGACATACGTAAGAGATGACGGGGACTTGGCAAAAACGCTATTGCAGCCAAAATGATGATTCAACAGAGTGACTAATTTTGATCGGTCTTCGCATCGGTTATCTTTTACTAGGTGATCCACAGCGCGAAGGTTGTGGAAATGGATGGAGCGCTGAGAATCGATTTTTTTGCATAGGGATAGCAGACGACGCGATGCAGTGAATTGCCCAAACTCGATAAGCACGAAGGCAGCCCGTTTTAGGAAAATAGCAGCTTGGTGGTCATCTCGTGGAATATCTCTGATGTGGGAAATTGCCGCTTGGGATGCGTCCTTGAGAAGAGTATCGCGAAAAATCTCGATTCTCCGTTTTAAACAGTGGTCAAGATCGTCATCGATAGCTAAAAGTCTTAACTCATCGGTCTCCAATTGATCATTCCTCAAGCATCCTAAAATTGCACCGAATTACCGAATAGTTACATCGGACTTTTGTGGAGCAACTTTAGGCAAATGCATATTAAAATTGGAGGAATGAGTGGGTGAAACCAAAAAGTACATGACCCGTTCTCGAGAAATGCCTGACTACTCGCTATCAAATTTGAAAATTATTTCAAATTTAAATCCCCAAACGAGCGGGCGCTTGAAATTGACCCACTTGGATCAAATTTTGTGCGTGTTTAGTAAATCCTCGCCCTATCCCGTCTTGTAAAGGCGTGGCCGTTGTCTGATTCTGCTCGAACAGGAGGCAGAAAATGACACTGGAAGAATTTCAGAAAGCAGCGTTGATGAGGAAGAAATCGAACGAGCATCGTCCTCGTCGGTATAGTCTGGAAGAGCGAGCATTTGCTATCGAGTATGCAGAACAAGAGTTTGAATCGGGCGCGACCAAGCCGCGTGTTTTGGAATCGCTCGGAGTGACAGACAAGACGTTATCGACTTGGATGGGAAAAGGAAAACCGAAAACGAAGAGATTTCGACGCGTCTCTGTGAAGAGCGAAATTGCTCCAGGGGCTGGCCTACAAATAACGACTCCCAGTGGCTATCGTATTGAAGGGCTTTGTGTGGAGTCGGCAGTGTCTTTATTGCGGTTGCTTAAATGATTGGTGTTACACGTCTGCCGCACAATCTACTGTTAAACAACGCTAAACAATTACTCTCAAAAAAAGATAAAATAGGCTTGACAATATTCAAAAAGAAGACTAGTTTTTGTTTCTTTTAGGATGTGGGAATGGGGCCCTTTCCCAAGGGGAACGAAAAGAGCCGATTGAATAGAGGAAAGGTGTTTCTCTTTTTAATCACAAATAAGAAGATAATGGGAAAGTTATGGTGCTAGGCTCTCTTTCATCGAATTTTTTACGCAAAAAAATGTAGTGTTGTGTTTAGAAAAACAACAAAGGAGTATGAGATGTTCAAAGTCCCAAATCCCAAACGGTTAACATTTTTGGTGTTACTTCTGATTGTAGTTTCTATTTTGCCAATTGTATTCGCTGAGGAAGTCAGTCATTCGAAGGGCGCAAGCTCTGTCACCCGCTACAGTGATTCTGCTACCGGTGCCTACACTATAAATTTCCAAAGAGCCCGAAACACCACCTCCACACCCTGGTCGGTTGATTCGGAAGATATGCTTGGCAATATCAATTTTCAAGGATATGATGATGATGATTCTTCGTATGCATCAGCAGGTAACATCATTGGACAAACTCTGCAAGACGGAGATTCACAAACTTATCTCACCAGTCGAATATTGATATATGCCATTGATGCAAGTGACAATTATAACACCCCTCTAATTATCGACGGGCGAGACGGCGGAAAAGTGGCTATTGGTGGTGATTGGTGTTCTGCGGATGCAAATGCAACATGCACTGACAGTGAAGGAGAACCAAACAGTGCCCTTGATGTTAACGGTTACCTTCAGATAGATACAAATGCCGGGGGACCAAGTTCGGGTGACTGCGGCTCGGGTGACGAAGGGAGGATGAAATTTGACACAACCAATAATCGCATAGCAATTTGCGATGGGTCCAACTGGCGATACGTTTCAATGGATGGTACATATTAGAGCATATCCTAATAACTTACAGAAACGAGTTCAAACCTGAGAGAGATAATGTCTTGCTCAATCTCGATCGCATCTGCCAAGTAACCCGACGCATAGGAATAAACAGTTTTTCTTAACCGGCCAATCCGCCCGGCCCCTGCCAAGCAACCCCGGACCAAGCCTCTTGCTGACGATTTTCAAACCTAAAAATATTTAAGAAATCAAGGGTTTGGTCGATTGTAAGAGAGACAACGGAAGGATGCCTGTGAAACGGATTGCGATAATAGATCTCAGCTACATGCCCCCTGGGATTGAGCAGGGCTGGAAGGCGACCGGTTTTCTCGAGCGGGTGGCCCGACTGTCTGATTTATCCATCATGTGGAATCCGGGCAACGTTGCACAAACCGCCGGTAAAGCCCTCTCGACATCACGGATGGATGTCCTAGCCCAGATGGTCGAACAGCACGGCGGTGACTGCATCGTTCACATCTCGGCAGATCAGCACTTCCTAGATCCCCAAGTCTCGAATGGCGCCCTGTCCCTGATAGATGAGGGGCGGTGGGACTATGTCTCCCAATGGGAACACTGCCGCCTGCCAGTTGGGGTAGGTGTGCGGGCAATGAGCGCTCCAGCGCTCATGGGGATGCGGGTATCGTCCCCGCTGGCGGCCATTCGGGAGATGATCTCCCAACCCACGACCTACCGACTGCGTCTCGATGATAGTAAATACTGTAACTATTTTGAATCATTAACAAATGCATGCGTTGACCACGAAACAGCACAGATGTTTGCCCAAGAGGGCGTGCTATTCGGTCTCGAGGGCGCTCTGGCTCTGGCAAAGGCGCATCGACTCGAACGGTGGCAGCCGAAGCGCGCTCGCCAGTACTGCGATGAGCGGGGCCTCCAAGCCACCGTGGGATTCGAGAGCACCGATAACGCCAAGTTCCCCGGTTATGTCATGTTCGACGTTATTGACACCTGCAACTCCGAATGCATCCACTGTCCCCACGCCACGACGATGGCGAAGAGGGGCGGCAAGAGAAAGTGCTTGCCATTGAGCGTCTTCAAAAGGACGATCGACCAGTGCGCCGACCAGCCGGTGCGCTTCATTAGGGTCACTGCAGACGGTGAACCGATGCTGCACCCAGACCTTATGGAGATGCTCGGCTACGCCGCAAGCAACGTAGACGCACCGGTAGGTCTCACAACCAACGGCAGCCTCCTCGATGAAGCTGCTGCCGAGGCGCTCATTGCCAGCGGCACCGCCATCGTGGATGTCTCAATCGACGCGGCCCATGCGTCGACCTACGAGAAGATCCGGCGCGGATTGCCGTTTCATCGGGTCGTGGGCAATGTAGAACGACTGGTCAAGATGCGGGATGCAACCAGCGCCCGGTTGAAGATCATGGTGAGCTTCGTACGCCAGGCGCTCAACCACGACGAACAGGTCGCCTTTGAGCAGTACTGGAAGCCGCGAGTGGATAAGGTGCTCATCCGGGAGCTGACGTCCAATGTCAACCTCGTGGATACCGGGGGACACCCGGATATTTCCCATCCGCGCTGGCCCTGCCCGCACTGGTTCCGGCGGCTCGTCATTAACTACGACGGAATGATCAAGGCATGCCCCATCGATTGGGAGAATCGTACCGTATTGGCCTCCCTGGATGATACCTCGCTGTTCGATGCGTGGCACGGCGACGCCTATTGGCGCCATCGGATAGCACACCTGAACAACACATTCTCAAAAGAGATGCTCTGTGCGGGATGCTCGGACTGGGCCACAAGCCCGTGGGACCTGGGGTATGAAAAGGTCGTGGGGAAACTGACCTTGCGACAGGGGGATAAGAAGTAATGGACAAGTTTCTAGTAACAGGGGCGATGGGATTCGTGGGATCTCACTGGTGTGAGCACCTCCTTAGAAAGGGCAAGAAGGTCTTCGGTTTGGATCTTGGACCGTTCTATCCAGAACTCTTGGAGCATCCCAACTTCGTGTTCGCTCAGGACACGATCAAGAACTACCAATTGCTCAAAAATCTGGTGGACCGAGTGGACTGCGTCTGCCACTTCGCAGGCATTGCCGAGCCCCAGCAGTATATCCAGTTTCCGAGGAAGGTCATCGACATCACCGCGGTAGTGGGGCTCAACCTCATCGAGATGTGCCGCTGCACAGGCAAGCTCTTTCTGTTCACCTCAACCTCAGAGATTTACGGCAAGAGCGATGCCCTTCCTTTTAAAGAAGACGGGGATCGCGTGCTCGGAGCCACAACGACCAAGCGATGGTGCTACTCCTCCTCCAAGGCGGTTCTGGAGCACTACCTGGATGCCTGCGCCCGGGCCCGCGAGCTGGATCACATAACAGTCCGGCTCTTCAATATCTACGGTCCGAGGCTTCATGGCCGGGTGATATCAACGTTCATCGAGGACGCCATGAGAGGCCGGGACCTGGTGATCCATGGGAACGGCGAGCAGACCCGCTGCTTTACCTATGTCGACGATATGGTGGAGGCCTTTGACAGGCTAGTGAGCAATCGGGAATGCTACAACAGTGTTTTCAACGTCGGCAACCCCATCGAAACCAGCATGAAGATGCTGGCGAGTACCGTTCAGCAAGTCGCCGCCTCCAATTCGATCATCCGCAACGTCAACTATGACCAGGCATATGGCTCTAGCTATGAGGACATTCCGCGCCGCGTACCGGACATCTCAAAGATCACCCGATTCACTGGCTGGACCCCTGCCACCTCCCTGGAGAGAGGCATCGCCGCCACCATCGCATATATCAACGGCGCCCAAAACAGAGAAAGCGCCTTGCAAAAGAGGCGTCGGCAAGAACTAAGGCACAGCGCAGCCCCGTTGTCGATCAACTAGCTTGAACGCAAGACTGGACGGGAAACAGCGGTTTATGGACGAGCGCTTTCTGCAGCATCGGAAAGCACACCGGCATGTGGGTGCGACCATGGCGCTTTGTCTTTTTACGTTTATATTATTAGAGATTGCCAAAAAGAAACAACGACGAACTGGGGACTGCCAAGAGAATGCCAACCAGCTACCACTACGGTCGTCAACGCATCGACGCCAACGACATCGAATCTGTCATCCGGGCGCTCAAATCAGATTTCCTCAGTCAGGGACCGTGCCTCAAGGAGTTTGAATCCAAGGTGGCCAAGTACTGCGGTGCGCGCCACTGCATCGCCGTGTCCAACGGCACTGACGGTTTACATCTGGCACTGAGGGCCTCGGGGCTCGGGCGAGGCGCCACTGCAGTCACCGCTGCTCTCTCCTTTGTGGCCACAGCCAACGCGATTCGCTTTGCCGGGGCCGCGCCTGAGTTTGTGGACGTCTGTCCAGACACGTTCAATGTATTGGCAGAGGACCTGGATCAGAAACTCGTCGCTCTCGAAAAGGCCGGCCGCAAGGTGGATACCTTGGTACCGGTGCACTTTGCCGGAGAGCCCTGCGGCATGGCCGAGATCAGCGACGTGGCGCGGCGTCACAACTGTAAGATAGTCGAGGACGCCTGTCAGGCTTTTGGGGGGGCCTACCAGGGGCGACCCGTGGGTAACTGTCGCTACAGTGAGGCGGTGGTATTCAGCCTCCACCCAGTCAAGAGCATCACCTCTGCCGAAGGGGGCTTGGTGCTTACGGACGATGACAAAATTGCCCGGACGGTTCGGGCCATGCGGGCTCACGGCATCGAGAGGGGTCCCGATGACGACGGGACCTTTGGTCCGTGGCACGCGGAGATGCGCAGGGAGGGGTTCAACTGCAAAATCACTGAGCTCCAGTGCGCACTGGGGTCGAGTCAGTTGGACAAGCTGTACAGCTACATCAAAATACGAGCGAAGCTGGTGGCCCGGTATCGGGAGCGACTCAACCATCCCCACATCGGTTTTCAACGCCTATCCCCAGACAAACAGAGTGCCAACCACCTCATGGTGGCCCTCTTCGATCACCGCGCACTGAATGTGACCAAAAGAGGATTATACGAAGCCATGAAACGCCGCGGCGTGCATCTTTATGTGCACTATTATCCCATCCCCCTGCATGCGTTCTATCGGGGAGACAGATACAAAGAAGGCGATTTTCCAAACGCGGAGAAGTACTACCAAGGAGCCTTCTCCTTGCCGCTTCACCCCAACCTTACCATGGAGGATGTGGATCTCATCTGCGACCACCTCCTGGAGGTGTTGGGCTAGATGGGGGGCGTCAGACAGCGTCAACCCGTGCGAATCGGCAACTGCGATGTGGGAGACGGTCATCCCGTGTGCATCACCGCAGAGCTCGGGGTCAACCACCTTGGAGATTTCACGCGGGCCAAGGAGATGGTCCAAGCCGCCCACGAGGCCGGAGCCGATCTAATCAAATTTCAGACCTACATTGCCGAGAAGCGCTATGACACCCAGAACAACCCTAAGGCGCACCAATTTATTGAGTGGGTGGCGCAGTGGCAGTTCGACCGGGATGTGGAGGCGCAGCTGTGGGAGTATGCCGCTGACCTGGGGGCCACGGTGTTCACATCACCGTTTGATATAGAGAGCCTGGATTTTGCCCACAGCCTCGGCTCGGTCGCCTACAAAATAGCAGCTTTTGAGCTGGTCAATCACCAGTTGCTGCGCGCCGTCGCCGCCAAGGGCAGGCCCGTGGTGTTCTCTCGCGGCATGGCCACGAAGCAGGAGATAGACGATGCGATCGCCATTTTCGAGTCGGCCGGAGCGCCGTATATCATTTTGCACACCATCTCCTCCTATCCGCTCCAAAAGCGCGATAGCCACCTGCGTATGATCCACTGGCTGCGGGAACAGTACGATTGCCCGGTTGGTCATTCGGACCACACACCGGGAACCGATATTGCGCCGCTCGCGGTGGCCGCCGGAGCCAATATGATAGAGAAACACTTCACCGTGACCCCGAAGCGGCGCGAATCAGACAACTTTTTCTCCATCACACCGGACGAGCTCGAGGAGCTCATTTTCCGGGTTCGGCAGGTGGAGCGCTACATGGGGCGCGACGACATAGATAGGATTGAGACTGAGGACTATATGTGGGACTTCAGACGGAAGACAGAGTAGATGATCCATTTCAGAACCAGGGGAGGGCCGTTCCAGGGGTGGGGGAACGTACACCGGCTAGCCTCATTTGCCCAGCTGTGCAGAGAGCGAGGCCTCACCGGTCTGCGCTTCTTCGTGGAGGGTCCGCCCGAGATCCAAACCTTCTTGCAGGACAAACAGTTCGAGACCATTGCCCTCAAAGAGGACATCTCTCTTGATCAGGAGGCCGCGGTTTTCTCGAGATATCCGTCGGCCGACGTTATCGTCATGGAGATGCTCGAGTGCCACTACGACCGCCAAAAAATGCTCAAAGAGCATTGCGACATGTTGGTCGTGTTCGACGATCTCCTCGATCACTACTACTGCGCCGACTGGGTGGTGTGCGGCCAGCTCCTGCCCAACTACGCCAATATTGAGCTCAGCGACCCGTCAGTCCGCTTACTGTCCGGGCTCGAATACTTTCTGTGTCGCCCCCACTTCCTCGAGTATCCCAAGCGTTCCCGCCGCTACAGCAAGGCCATCGACAACGTGTTGGTGATGTTCGGCGGCGGCCGCTACGACGTGGCGTATCTTAAGGTGGCCCGGGCCATCGCCGATCGCCTGCCCGATGTAAACAGCACCTTCATTCTCGGGCACGGTAACATGGACCACCTGGCAAATAAGATCTCAGCTGTTCTCCCGAACGCCGAGCTCATCGGCGGCGTAGGCGATATACAAAAGCGTCTTTGGGAGTGTGATCTAGCCTTTGTCAGCGGCGGCTACAGCAAGCTCGAGGCAGCCATTACCCAGACCCCGGCCGTTGTTGTGGCGACCCAGTGGCACCAAATGCCACTGGTAGAACAGTTCTGCGCCGCCTACCCCATGGTGAACATGGGCTACATGGGGTTCATGCAACTCGAGACCATTAAGCAGGCAATTGATGGGCTCGCGCTCTGCAACGCCAGGGAGCAGTCGGGACAGGGATGCGCCCAGGCCATCGACGGGAAGGGCATGTCGCGGGTCTTCGATGCGGTGTTTGGACAAAACAGTATAGATAGGTTGGATACCCGTGTACCGGAATAGGCACATCACTGCAGTCATTCTGGCCAGAAGAAAATCCAGTCGATTGAGAGACAAGATGCTGTTACCTCTGGGCGGTGCCACTGTGATAGAAACGGTCTTCAGCCGCATCACTCAATCCAAACTAGTGGACAACTATGTCCTGGCCATTCCCAATACTCCGGACAGCGATGTCTTTGTCCCCCTAGCGCGCGATCGTGCCATGTCAGTAGTGCGCGGATCCGAAGACGATGTGACCGGTCGCATCTCTGCAGCCGTGAGAACGGCTGCGCCCGGAGCAGATTGCATCGCAAGGGTTAATTGCGACAATCCCCTCGTGATGCCCGAGGTCGTGGATGACGCGATACAGGAGCTGGTGAACACCGGCGCCGACCTTATCACTCCTTTTGAGAACAGCACCCTACCGTTTGGCTATGGTGCGGTTGTGATGACTCGTGCCTGTCTCGAGACCATCGATCATGAAGCAGGGGATGTGCTCTACCGGGAACACGTGGAGAATTTCTGCTTCGACCATCCGGAACAATTCAATATACGCTATCAGCAGGCCACACCTGAGAACTGGGCGTCGGAGCTCTGCCTGACGTTGGATACCGAACTGGATTACCTTCGTCTTACACGTCTGAGCAGGCTCATCAAAGGCACACCGTTGTCAGAGCAAGCGTCAACGCTCATCAAGAAAATACTGAAAACCGAGACAGCGGTGATCGTACAAAGTAATGATGCAAAGATGACGCTCAATTCAAATACCTCGCGTCGGTTTCCAGGATTGAGAGTCGAGAGCGCACCCGCCAGCCGAAACGCCATCGACAGAGCTCAATTGATCATCGCCGGCTCCGCGCTGAACATCCCGCCTTCGAGCTCGGCACCATTGGGTGTCATTGTCGCAGATACTCACACCATCGGTGAGCGGGGGCATTTCTGCTTTAGATACGGCAACGGTGACTGCGATCCCCACGGGGACAATATCTTCGTCGACGATTCACCGCAGGCCGCCTACAGCGACGTGGACGATTTTCTGATTTCACAATTGCCCTGGTTGCTGCCGGCCTTTATGGCGGGGAACGTTCGGTCGATAGATCTATCGGAACGCCGTGCAAAGCGGGCGAAGCGCATCGTCGGAGTCTCCCCATGATCTGCGCCATCTGCCAGCCCCACTACTTCCCGTGGCTGGGGTACTTCGAGATGATCGACCGCGCGGATGTTTTTGTGTTTCTAGATGATGTGCAATTTGTCGATCGCGAATGGAAAAACAGAAACCGTATTCGCAAGACAGAAACCTCCGAGGAGACGAGCTGGTTAACTGTTCCTGTGCGCCGAGAGCACAAGCGGAGTCCAATAAATGAAACCCTCATCGCCTCCGAGATCGACTGGTCGGCCAAACACCTGGCAAAAATCCGCGCCGTATATCGGCATGCGCCCAATTTCAGCGTCTGGTTCCCCTTTTTGGAGCAGGCCATCGAGAAGTCGACAAAATACGAGACATTGAGCGAGCTCAATATCTACTTGGTGCGCCAACTATGTAATGCGCTCGGCATTGAGACCGAAACAGTAAGAAGCAGCGACTTGGACGCACCCGGAAAACGGGAGGAGAAGCTCAAGAACATTTGCACAGCGCTCGACGCTGAAACATACTTGGCAAACAACGCCACCGGTGATTATGTCGACGCGTCGTTTTTCGCTCGGGCGGGCATTGAGATGCGTCTTCAGAATTACGAGCACCCGGTTTACAGACAGCGTGCCAGGGAGGAGACACTCTCATTCATATCTCACCTTAGCGTTGTAGATGCCCTGCTCAACGTCGAAGGTGCCGTTCTGGGGGTTATCCGGAGCGGGAATCGCGGCGGCAACAAGGGGGGCTAAAATGTTATGCTCATTGCCCGGGGATAGACTCTCCGAATATGTAGTGAGGCAACTCGCCCACTTTTTTCCCGACGACCACGACCTGGACGCCAATGGATTCCGCGCCGCCGTATCAGCCGCCTTGACGCGCACAGAGCGCTGCTTTTCAGAAATCCAACTGAAATACTATCGCAAAGACGGCACGCTCTTTTTCAACCACCTGCAGTCCGACCAGTACGCCATGTTCCTATACATACTGTCCAACCAGCTTTGGCGCACAAATCCAGAAGACCCCTTGGCGTCCAAGGTATACTGTCTAAACAAAGTCCTTCACAGCGTCGACGTGCTGTACGATGTAGTATTGCCTGAAGTATTTGTCTTTTTTCACCCTGTAGGGAGTGTCGTCGGGCGGGCGACCTATGGCAACTACTTGGTTATATATCAGAACGTCACCATCGGATCGAACCGCGGCATTTTTCCCTCCATTGGAGAAGGTGTTGCGCTGTATACGGGCGCCACAGTGGTGGGCTCAACAACCATCGGTGATAACTGTCAGATCGCCGCGCACTCTGTGGTAGTGGGTGACACTATCCCAGACGACAGTGTCGTTTCAGGGCAATCTCCCAACTTGGACGTCAGACCTCTGAAACACAATGTAATCGAAGACCATTTTCTGGGAAAATGGAATGCCAAGATTTTATAGGACCGCACCCATGGGCCAAGCGTCTGTTAAACTTTTTTGGCCGCGACCCACATATGACCCGATAAGCGGTTTGTAGCCAAGAACTCCTGAAATGGCGCACCCACGTTCTCCCAATCTGTGATGAGTACTTTCTTCAGAAACGGCTGTTCTTCAAGGGATATGCGCTTTTCCAGCGCTTTTTTTCTAACCAGCTCAGCGTCCAGCTTTCCCGGCGTCGTTATCTCCAGAACCTCAAATCCGTTCTTGGTGATCATCCCCTCTATCGACTCGGGATTAAAGTAGTTCAGGTGCGCTGGTGCGCAGACATAGTTTGATTCTTCAGCGAGCGTCATGATATCGAAGCCATGAACGTTTGGCATTGTCATAATCAGTAGGCCGCCCTCGTTGAGAAGCTCATGGCACCTGACCAAGAAATCCCGTGGATTGAACAAGTGTTCTATCAGCTCGAAGGCAGTTACGACATCTATATCTTGTATCTCGACATCTTCGATCATTCTTTCGATGACGCTTACCCCCCTGCTTCGACACACTCCTGCCATCGCCTTTGAAGACTCCACCGCGATGCTCTGCTCGAAATACCCACGCCTTTTCAACTCTCCGCACAGGGTTCCAAATCCAGCCCCAATGTCCAGGTGCGTTCCCTTTTTTATCAATTCCTTTTCACAAACCGCTACAATGCTGTCCACTCTATTGAAGACGATGTTTTTCAATCTCGCGCCCTCTGACTCCGGGTAGATCTTTTTTACATACAGATCCATGCTGGTGGCGTTTTCGTAGTAATCGCGAAGCATCTCAGGCGTGGGCCTAGGATTTACAAATAGCGTCTCGCACGCTATGCAGCGCTCAAAAGTAAAGGAGTCCTTGCGAAAGGCCAGCTCGTTTCCTTCATTTCCACATGCCGGACAGGGTACGTTTTTTAAGTCCGTATACTTTTTTACAAAACTCCTTACGTCGTTTTTCAAGCGCCTCTCGAGCTCCAGCAAACTTTCGTCTGTTCTGATTTCGCTCTCTTTCATCATCTGCTCCTAGCCAAGCAGGCTGAGACAGGCCTACAAAAGCCCCAGCTTCTCATAGGGGAGGAGAAACTCGTGGTCGTGATCGAGCATGTAGTTGAAATGGGTGACCAGAGGATCGGTGTCAAAGTTTGCCGCTTGAAGCAACTTCACGGCTTCTTTGTAAATTCTACCCTCGTCGATCCCGAAATCGAAGAGCGTGGATTTCGGAATGAGCAAGGTATTTACTTCATCTGCGAGAAACCGAAATGACGCCATTAACGCTTGGTCTCTTTGGGCTTTGTTCAGGCGGGGGAGGCTGGCGCACCCGCGGAGCATTGTGGCGTATTCCTCTCTTGTCGCCGCTACTTGACATGCCTCGGTGTGGGCGAGGGGGCCTTGTGTTGGAGAAATACAGGGTATTCCCTTGCACGACGCTTCGATCATAATGTCACCCACGCCCACTACCACATCCGACAACTCGGAGAGATTTCTGAGACTGAGATCTTTGGAGGAGAAGGCGATATGAGGATTGGGGGCAACATACTCGGAATAGTATTCGGCCAGGTTGAACTCCGGGGTATACCGATTGTGATAGGGATGCTCTCGTATCAGCCAATTGACGTCCGTGATATCAGCCGCCAACGTCAGCGTCTCCTCCAACCACTCAACAAAATCATCAAAGATCATGTGGGGATATTGATGACTCTCAGGGAACACCTGACACATGACGAACACAATGGGCTTGCCAGCATCAAAATTGTACCTATCTACCATTTCTCGGCGGGAATAGACCCTGTTATCCTTATGGTAGGCGTGCGTATTCATTCGTTTTTCAGATTCTTCACCATTTATACGAATCTCCATCTCTTTTTCACCGATCTCGAGGATCTTATCCACATCGAGAGATTGGAAATAGGCCATCAGCTCGGGCGTCAGATGGAGCTCAGATTGAAGAAAATCCTCGCTGGTCGTGTACTTCCTGATGGCGCTGTTGGGCATCTTCTGTCTCATTGTCAACGCAAAACCGCCCTTGTTCGTGCAGTAGCGCCCAAGCATACCGTACTGGATGTAGACACGATGGGTCAGCACGCATCCAGCAATATTGTAACGATCGAACAACCAATCGCACAGTTGGTAAAAATCAAATGCCCTTTGGATCTCGCCGTTGAGCTCCTTGGACGGTCCACTGATTGTCGGCAAGTTATGAATACGCAGGTAGCTATCGTAGATTAGGTCGCCAACGACGATATCGTCGAACTCAAGCCCGAGCAACGCACGCTTGATTTGCTTGGGATTTTTGTGAAGTGCAACTGCTCGGATTATGTCTTGAGCGGTCAGGCCGTTCGCGGCGTTCGCTCTTGCGCGGTGGTGATAACACACATCGATTCCGTAAGATCGGGCAAACGCTTCATAGCCTTGTCCAGGTACCTGAATGATCCCGATGAGCTTGTATCTGTACTTCAGCTGCAGCAGCTTTGCCAGAATACAGTTGAGCATGAGCCGGACGGGCTCTTGCGAGTCCAAGTCCACGAGCACGTATTCATCGATCAACTGGTCGCTCCTGGCGCCATGCCTTTCCCAAAACCGCGTGTTCTCCTCGATAAATTCCTGTGCAGCTTGACCCTCAACCATGTCCCCTCACCTTCTTCGCCACCGCTTGGTCCCAATACTCAGCGCGCTCAGCCCTTAATAGAGCTATCTATAAGTCTAGTTCGAACAGCTAACGGTGCAAAATGGTTCTCTTTTTTCACTTAGGGATACTCGTTTCAGCTTTAGCGGGGAGCATGTGACATTCTCAAAGGCATTGCCCCAAAATCGAGCCGTGACTTATTCATTTATATGAAGCGTTCTATTCCCAGGTATGAAGCGTTCTATTCGCCGATATAAAGCGTTCTATTCGCCGATAAGAAGCACCCTATTCGCCGATATAAAGCGTTCTATTGCCTGATAAGAGGCGTCCTATTTGCCGATAAGAAGCGTTCTATTTGCCGATAAGAAGCGTTCTATCCGCCGATAAGAAGCGTTCTATTTGCCGATAAGAAGCGTCCTATTCGCCGATATAAAGCGTTTTATTTCCTGGTAGGAAGTGTTCTATTCGCACTTTAGATACTACTGGCTAACGATTTAGAAAATCTAGTCACCTCGCGATGCCTGGGAAAAGACGAAATCCCCCCAGCCCCCTTTGCCAAAGGGGGAGGCCTTTACCCGACATTGATGGCTTTAAAGATCGCAAGCAAGTTGAAAGCAGGAATAATGGGTGTCAAGTTAGAATATAAGAGACTCTACAAAGGCGATCATTGCGCATGAGTGAAAAAGAAACCCGGTTATTTGTCCCGTCTACAGATGGCGTCGAACTAGAAGGCCGCCTTATCACCGCCGATGGCGATAAGGGGGCGGTGATATGCCACCCACATCCCCTGTACGGTGGCACCATGGATAATGGGGTTGTTTTGGCAGCGCGAGATGTTGCTAATGACTGCGGCATTCAAACGCTTCGGTTTAATTTTAGGGGGGTCGGTACCAGCAGCGGCGCCTTCTCTGGTGGCGAGGGGGAAGCACGCGATGTCATCGCTGCGACCCAGTATCTCAGGGCGCTTGAAGGCATAAGCACGGTTTACGTCGTGGCCTATTCGTTTGGCAGCTGGGCATTGCTCCTCGCTCAACAACAGGCCCTAGACGTCCCAGAAGTGGTGCTGATCGCTCCTCCGGTATCGTTCATCGATTTCAGCGAGCTCTCGGTGACCGCATCACGGATCACCGTTGTTTTTGGTGAGGAAGATGTCTATTGCCGAGAACCTGACTTGGATACCTGGCTCTCAAACCAGGACACCGATCAGATAGAGGTCCAGGTTACGAGACTTCCCGGTGTTGACCATTTTTTTACAGGTGCAGATGCACCGCTCAAACATGCGATCAAAGCATTTTTTGCCAAGGCTAAATGATTGAAGCGTACGTAAATACCGTTGCCAATGCAGCGAGCGGCGAGGCGATCGAAATGGAACAGCTGGCGCAAGCGATCGGCGCCCCGGTTGTTCACACCATCCCTGAGTCTGGATTGCTCATTTACATCATCAACCTGGTGCTGAGACCAGGGGCAGATGATTTTCGCTTATTGGCACAGCGATGCCATAAATCAGGCAGTCCAAATGTCATTATTATCGGAACAATAAAGGGATGGGACGAGCTTGAAAAATGGCGGCCGTATTTTGATACCCTAAACAAAATCTCAGCCGCCATATTTGTAAACCACCCTGAACAAAAGAAGTATCTAAACGAATATGGGATAGACGCCATTATAAAACCCATCAACGAACAGGCATATGTTGGAGAGGAGCGATACCGACAAAACACCGTGTTATATACGGGGTTTTTATGGGAAGAAAAAAATCTGGACATCTTTGTCCAAACAGCTCAGCTGCTGCCGGATTGGGAATTTACGATTCACACTGGGCAAGCGATATCTCAGGCTGGTTCCCTGCCTGCCAATTGCAAGTTGTCATGTGGCCTGCTTTCAGGTGACCAATACATGGCATACCTGGCGTCGTTCGAGTATATCTGGATACCGCGAAAGCCCTCGACCCTGATTTACCCAGGCAGATCCGGTATATCAGCAGTGGCCTCTCAGCGGCCAGCCATACTGACCGATGTCCTGGCAAACGACATTATTCCAAACGACGTGGCCATCAAATATCCACACCAGTGGGCTGCCAGAGATATGGCTGACCTGATTGCTGCTCGGCCACGCGTCAGCCCGGAGCGCGTCGTGGCATTCATCGAGACAGTGAGCCCGGCCAATGTCTGGTCGGTCATGCAACGAGAACTGGCCATGCGGGGCGCAATACAAGTGGCGTAACCATGGGTAATCCGAGAGATGCAAACCTGGCCATATTGGCAGAAAAGAATCCCGCCCTTTACGAAAAGGTGCGCGACCACCGAAACGAGCCGATCCCAGAGACCCTTCCTGCTGCAGGCACACAGCATCCACCCATACGCCTGAGCGAGCATCGATGTACTACGATTGTTTATCTCGGCATTGATGACAATCTCACGCCCCTGTTAGATGGGCTAAACGGGGAAAACAACCTGCTGGTTGTGGAACCGGATATTTCAAAGTTTTCAAGGCTACTCGATGCATCCATCAGCCCGAAATTTGCAGATCCCACTGCAGTCCAATGGATTTTCGATACGGCGTGCTTTGAAGGGGGCGCGTTAGATCATTTTTTCTTGGGCAGAACCCGGATTTTGGCCACAGGCGAAAGCAGTCGGTCTCTCCTTGCCCTGGACGCCCTCAAATACGTCAAAAAACGGGCACTTGAAGTGGACCAACGCCGTCGCACCAGCTCCCACCCCTACCTGGTCATGGTGACCTACAACAGGCTCGACTTTACGCGGATCACCCTGGAACGGCTCCTGAAAAACACGACCCTGCCATTTCGCCTCGTCATTTTAGACAATGGATCGACAGATGGGACACAGGACTGGCTAAAAGCCAATCGAGAGGGGTTTCCGTTTATCGATAAGCTGTTCTTTTTTGAAGAAAACCTGGGGATTGGACGGGCGCTCAACAACGGGATGAGCTATGCCCTATCCCAGAGCCAGCGCGTTGGAAGAATCGACAATGACGTGCTGGTCCCACCGCGTTGGTTGGAAGACCTCACTGCAGTTCTCGAATCAGACCTCAACCCCATGGTGGTGGCTGGCTGCATCACTGACGACGACGTGGCCAAGGCGCAGATTCGAAACAGCGTTCCCCAACATGTGGCAGGTCTCAAGGTGTATGCAGTGGATTATGCGGGCGGGTTTTTAAATCTCTATCGGTCGGATGTTTTTGACCAGCTTGGTTTTTTTCCAGAATACCCCCTTTACGGCGTCGAGGACGGTGGTCTTTGCAAGGCAGCAAAGGGTCAGGGAGAACGCGTTCTCGTGGTTGACAACGTAAAGGTCGAGCACCTGCCCAGCTTCCTTGGAGAAGCTTTGGATTACGAGGATTTTAAGCATCGACAGCTCGGTTTACACCCCCATCACCGCCCTAGTCCCCCTGACCGTCATTAAAACGGCGCAAAGCGCCAGATTTGCGGGCGGTGCTTTTGCTGTTCTTTTGCCCCTTAACGCACTATTCTGCTTCCCCCTCCCCCCAGCGTCCAAGCGTCCACCGGGGGAGGGCCGGGGAGGGGGCTCCCAAAGGATAGGCCGGGGAGGGGGCTCCCAAAGGATAGGCCGGGGAGGGGGCTCCCAAAGGATAGGCCGGGGAGGGGGGCTCCCAAAGGATAGGCCGGGGAGGGGGGCTCCCAAAGGATAGGCCGGGGAGGGGGGCTCCCAAAGGATAGGCCGAGGTGGGGGCTTCCAAGGGATCGGCTGCCTGGTATGAGGTTTGCAGAACCTGGCTGTATGAAGTGCGGTCAATTCCAGCATTGGCGGATCGCTTGGTGCACAGCAACTGTCTGTTTTTTTATCGCTCCTTTTGCCTGGGCTCAGCGGCCTGTGCTGGAAGGTGCGGTCAGCGCGGGTAGCGGGGCTTCGTTTGGCAGTGGCGACGGTCAGACCGTAGTAATGCAAAGCCCGACTTACATCGACGCGGACATTATTTACTACAACGATGAGTCTCCAAAGATGGAGTATGTCATTGGGTTTCAAGCCGAGCTCCAGGGACGTGTGTCAGCCGGACTTGTACCCCAGTTGCGATTAACAAGCGGTCCTCAAAAATGGATGCCCTACGGCCTTGTAGGGGCCCCCATTATCCTGGCGCCGTTTGTCCTACTCGGTGTGGAAACCGGCGGTGGCTTACTTTGGCGATTTCATTCCAGGTTTGGTGCATTTGCAGAAGTGGTGCTCGACCTGTTTATCATCGGCAATGACCTTCCAGAGGATGGGGTTCTCGTTCAGCTCGACGCAAATCTCGGTATCCGGATGCTGTTCTAATGGCGCACCGATCCATAGTGGTTATATTTTTATTGTATGGACTGTCGATCAGTTGCGGTGGGGACTGCATCCGCCACAGTGACTGCCCCAGTGGTAAGGTTTGCATGGCCGGCACATGTACGGCTGATACTGGAAGTTCAGACGGTGGTCCAGTCAGTGATGGGGGCGAGCAAGAAACCGATACCGGGTCCACGGACACGAATACAGATACAGGAGATACCGATACAGACAGCATCGACACGAATACCATCGACACGGACACTGCCGACACGGACAGCACTGATACAGACAGTGCTGACACGAACGAGGAAGATTTGGACGGCGGTTCAAGCGGGTCTGATGGCGGAAAGCACTTCGTCTGAGCAACAACGTACTTTCGATTCCCAACAAACAAGGCCAATGGGGGCGGTCAGATGATGAAACGCCCTGATCCGGTATTAGACGCGCTCGTCGTCATTGGCGATTTACCCACCCTGCCGAACGTCGCCTTGGAAGTGGCAAGTCTGCTCGATGACCCCTCATCCACGCCCAAACAGATCACTGCCATCATGAAGGCAGATCAGGTCCTGACCTCCAAGGTGCTTAAGCTGGTCAACTCTGCCTATTACAGTATTCCAGGTGGGGTATCGACCGTAGAGCGCGCCATTGCCTTTCTCGGATACAATACGATTTTTCAACTGCTCATCGGCGTATCTGTATTGGAATTCAGCCGGTTGGGCGGTTCCGGGGGCATTGATATCGAAGCGTTCTGGAAGCACTCCCTGGGCGTTGCCGTGGCGAGCGAGATTATCGGCAAACACATCGGACACAGCGCGGTGGAAGAGCTCTTTGCCGCCGGGTTATTGCACGATCTGGGCAAGCTGGCCCTTGCTAAAGTAGCTCGCCAACGGTTCGTCAACGCTGTCCAACATGCCAAGAATAAAGGCATTTTACTCTTGAAAGCCGAAAGAGAGCAGGGCCTCCCGACCCACGATAGGGTGGGTCGTGCACTGGCTGAACAGTGGCGATTCCCAATGACCCTTCGCGCTGCCATTGGCAACCATCACAAAGCCTATGCCGTGCGGTGCCAGACCGTTCCCAAACCCCTCCAGTCCTTGCTAGACATTGTCATTCTGGCCGATACACTTTGTCGAATGTTCGAGATAGGGGACGGGGGTGATCCTGTTATTCCAGAAGTAGACCGGGAGCTGATCGATCGTCTGGGAGTGCTTAAAAAGGACATTCCCCAGCTCAAAGGCGAGATGACCCGGAAAGTCGAGGCGTCCAAGATCTTCCTTAAGCTCCTGGCCGGAGATTTATAATCAAAACACGCCGAGCTGGCATTGAGAGGTTTTGATATCCAAGCCATCTGCTGCGGAACACACGTCTATTTTGCTTATTTTTAATCTTGAAGCGATTTCCCACGCTGCTTTGCACGATAGTTTGCCGTCTTTCTCGGCCGAATAGATCGCTTGTTTTAACGTGTCGGCCACCTGGGTTGAGGGCGCCATGATACGGCTCTTTCCCTTTGATCGCCGATATCCAAATAACCCGAGCTGGCACTTGTCAATTTGAATCTCCAGCAAGTCAGCGGTCTGACCGACCTGCTCCATAGAAACACCGAGGGCAGCGGCAATTTTTTCCGCGGCTTTGCAAGAGATCTTGGTCTCTTTAGCGCGTTCCAAGATTGCCTGGGCGATCGCCTTGTCAGGCATCAATCCCTTTTGGTGTTTGCCCGAGTAATTACCTTGGGTGATGTGGATGTGAGACATGGTCGTTGCCTTCCGCTAAGGTGCCTTCTCTGTCTCTTTTAAAGATAAATCAGCAGTTTGCAACACTGTACGGTCGCGTTGCCCTGAATAATGAGCACCCCTGAAAATTAGCAAAGATGCTGTTGGGGATCACGATAATCGTTCGCGATGCATCGCCGGATCTCTTCGACAATCCAGTATAGCGAAGACTCTGGCGAGATCTTGATGAACTCTGTAATAGATGGGAAAGGGGAATCTTTTGGCGAGCATTCGGTGGTATTCGAAATGAACCGCATGGATACCGGCGTAAAGTTGCAATGAATCGATGTCTGCAAACAGTGAATTCAGGAAATACTCGCCAAGCCCTTCAGAGCGGCTTTCGTGGAATCTAAATCCTTCGATGAGGTCTTGCTTGGCCTCGTCAAGAATTTGAACCTTCATTTTATTGAGTCTCGGATACTCTTTTTGGCGTCGCTCCAGTCGTGAAAGCGAGAGGCCCTCTTGTTTGCCCGCTTTTCCCGGACGCGCAGCACATCTTGGTGCCACGAAGGGGATGGCACTTTTTGGGGGGTGCGACAGAGATCTTCCCAGATCTCCTCCAAGGCGCGAAGCTTGTCAATAAATCTCATTTTGTCCAGTGGCAGAGGCAATTCCATTGTTTTTTCCTCATCGTTGCCCCTAAAGAGCAATTCTCTAATATATTAGGCTAGTTCTTGAGTCGCCCTCGGTTTGACCCCGGCTGAAGATAGCCTCTTGGCGTGCTTAAAAAGCATGAGACGAAATCAGCAGTGGATGATCCAAAGGGGGGAAGCTTAGCTTGAACAGGTTTCGTTTAGCCCTCCCTCACGGCTCCGTAGAACATTGAATATGTGAAGAATGCGCAGTAATCCGGGTGATCTAGGATGAACTCGGACGACTTGGGATCGCACAGGCGTTCGAATGCGGTACGATCTTGCTCTGAAAGCTCCTTTGTAACGTCGGGCCAGCGCATTTCGAACAGCTCTTTTAGCGCTGTGTACAGATCATCGCTCAGCGGTGCATGGGCACTACCCGAAAAGACTTGGGCCCTGGGCGCATCAAGCCCGAGATCCCGCATCCAGCCAAGAGCGCGCAGAAAGTGCGTGGACGGCGCCATGTCCTCTTTGAATGGTGCGATGCCTGCAGAGGTGGCCCTCAGCCTGGCTTCGAGCATCGGATACCCGGGCAGTAGGGTCTCAGAAGACCAGGCCAGGATCGCCACTTTACCGCCTGGCCGGGTCACCCGTTTAAGCTCTTTTAAAAGCGGCATTGGCTCCCACGGGCCATAGCCCACACAGTCTGAGCTCCACACCCAGTCAAACGTGTCGTCGTCAAATGGGATAGCCTCGGCGCTTCCTTGTTCAAAGGAGATGCGGTCGGCCAAGCCAGCGCCTTCAACGAGCGTTTTGCCATGTTCTAGAAACGCTGCTGACACGTCCAGGCCAGTCACATGCCCGCCAGCGCCAATATGACGCGCGAGCAGCAGGCACTGCAAGCCGGCGCCGCATCCCACGTCGAGTCCCTGGCTGGCTTTTGGTAAATTGAGGGCCTCAATAGCCGATACCAGCGTGGCCTCCCGCAACGCATTGCTCGCCAGGAGCTTCTTCAAATAGTCGCTTTGCACGATATCCCTCCTAAGATTTTCATCTAACTTATCCCTGACATGTGAGGAGCATGGAGCGAAATGGTCAAGGCAAAATTGCGCTGAAGTACTAAAAGGCGCTGTATACGAGCAATAAGAATAGCGACTCGTTCATCAGGCCTGTTGTTGTGCAGCTGCATCCGGTTTCGTTATCTGAGGGGGTTAGGTCGTCGTCCCCGTCCGAGTCTGAGTCCCCGTCCGAGTCTGAGTCCGTATCCGTATCGGTATCAGAGTCTGTGTCTGTGTCTGAGTCCGTGTCCGTATCTGTATCAGAGTCCGTGTCTGTGTCTGTGTCCATGTCCGTATCTGTATCAGAGTCCGTGTCCGTGTCTGAGTCCGTGTCCGTATCGGTATCAGAGTCTGTGTCTGTGTCTGTGTCTGTGTCTGTATCCGTATCCAGGTCACTGCCAAAGGCCTTTATCTCTGGCTCGGACACCTGATCAAACAAGTCGACGATAGTGCAGGCGAGGTAGTAGACGTTGTTGTCTGGATCCAGTGTGGAGATATCCAGCTCGGCATCGCGCTGGTGGGGTACGTTTTCAGCTTGCTCCAGCAGGGGCACGCCTTCGAGACTGGGGGTGTCGTACACTCCCAATATGTATCCGAACTGGGGAAGGGTCTTTACATCCAGGGTCCAGGACACTTCGAGCGTTGACGGATCAGCCAGCGCAATCTCCACAGATTCAAGGGCACCTGGATCATACTGGGGTGCTTCTGCTGCCTGATCGATGCTGAAGGTGGTGCCTGATTCACAGGTGGGCGCGGTCTCTGTGCCTCCTGATACCATGTAGTAGAATTCTCCGGTGAAGTCACTCTTCTTTCCACCATCCCAGTTGGTTCGATAATTATACGAGCGGCCTCCGGGCTGAATATCATTTTGGTTGATCGAGTACCTGCCCGACGTAACCTTTACCCACTGTCCATTGCTCTTCCCGCGCTTCCAGCCCCTGGCCACATGAATCTCCCGGCGATTGGGACCTGTGGCAGACCAATCCTCGATAAAGGCGTCGTTGCCCGACTGGAACACCGACCCGCTGGTTGCCACGTCCATGGTCACGAAATGGCGCCAGGTGCTGTCTGCGCCGTCGCGAACCCAGTACGCGTAATAGGTGTGATCGCCGACCGGCCAGGCCCTGGCGATAAACGCATACCAGGTGTCCACCACCCAGCCAACGTCGAAGTTCATCGACTTCAGCCCGGTTCCCTCCCCACCGAATGGCTCGGTGTAGGTGCCAAACCCCACGTGCACCTCTTTGATGAGGTCGGTATGCGAATTGTGATCCCAGATAGAGAAGATGAACACCCGGCCATTTGGATGCTCCTGGATACCCCCGTACCCGGCACCAGTCCCCCGCCACCCGAGCGTCTCGTAATAGGTATACAAGGCCAGCCCATTGCTCGGCACCCGCACCTCATTAATGATGATATCCGCATCTACGTTATCGTTAAAAATATAGTGAGACGATACAGCCGAGTTCTGCGTCCTCGCTACAGTTGACCCGCATAGTATCAAAACGCCCATTACCGCCATCAATCCAACTCGATTATTGATGTTCACTTCTGCCTCCTACCTCGATGGTTCAAGAAACCGCTGGATGTATACAATTGTATACACCATAGAAACGAGGGGGGCAATATTTAGGATTCGCCTAGAACCTTCGATCTCCTTATGCGAGCCGGTCGAGGGAGGTAGCGCCTAGGGATATGGCCATGCCGATCATCAAAAGGCTGGACAGGATATCTGAGAGTCGCCTGTACTTTATCGCTACCTGAGATGCAACCGTGCCCATGACCAACAGCCCGGGCACGGTCCCGAGGCCGAACATGAGCACCATCAGGGCTCCGGTCACTGGGTGTCCGGCAGCCAGTGCCTTTGTAAACGCCGCATATGACAAGCCACAGGGCAACAACCCCATCATCATGCCGATCGGGAACATCAATAGGGGATGATTGGCATGACCCACGCGATTGATAAGCTTGCCAAATCCAGGGATCCGGGTCGGCGTTGCAATGGCCATTAACCTTGGCTCAGGGATCGCGCCCAGGCGTACCAGCCCAAACCCGAAGAGCACAACCGCGGCAAAGAGGCTGAAGCCAACCTGAATATGGGTCATCGCCGGGTCCAACACCAATCCCCCAAGCGCACCAGCTAAGCAGCCAATGATGGTGTACGTTAGCACGCGGCCAGTGTGAAACGTCAGATGGGGCGCCATGCCTGGTTTTGGAGCCAGTATGGCCAAGACCAGTGGTCCGCACATGCCAATACAATGCCCTGTGCCGAAAAAACCGAGCAAAAACATAGCCCCGAGCTCCACCCCTTGCATAGCCTTGGCTTATACCCATCTTTGAGATGTTTCAAAAGACATTGACGCGAAATGGGTCAAAATGGGAAAATTGTTGCTCAGAAAGGAGGCGCCATGACCGAGCATCGGCACCGTTTGGCATTTATCGGGCTATTGGTCGTGACAGCCGGCCTCATGGCTGGATGCGCACCAGGAAACCCGCGGTTTACAGAAGCTGATCCAGCGGGTTTTTTTTACGGCCTGTGGCACGGTTTCATCGTCATCATCGCGTTCATCGTTAGCCTGTTTTCGGACCAGACCACCATCTACGAGTTGAACAACACTGGCTCCTGGTACAATTTTGGATTCGTGCTCGGTGTATTGTGAATGGGCGGCGCGAGCGCCTCCCCCTGGAAGGGGGCCAAGAAAAAGAGCCATAGTCAAAGGGAATGGGAAGATCTCGGACGCAAGGTGGAGCAGAAATTTATGCACGAGGTAAAGAGCTGGGCCAGCCAAACCAAAACAGATGGCGAAGCTGCTGAAGGCGACGGGGCAGACGCCCAGGACCGATCCAGAGCAGCGCTGGACGAGGAGTGGAAAGAGATCGGCCAGATGGTGGAAAAGAAGATCAAGCGAAAAATCAGAACGTGGGCCGAAGAGGAATAGTGCACCGTCGTCTATAAAGATCATCCATCCCACGCCGCTCAAATTGTCTTGACGAATGGCCCGGTCAACGTTAAGCCCCAACCTAAAATTGCTACGAAACTGGGATACTGTATACGATGATAGAAAAAGCAGCATTTAATTTGGTATCTCCCTTTGAGCCCAGAGGGGACCAGGGTGCGGCCATCGAAGCGCTCGTCAACGGCATTGAAGCTGGCGCTGCAAAGCAAGTGCTCCTGGGCATAACCGGCTCGGGCAAGACATTTACCATGGCCAATATTATCGCCAGGATAGGACGCCCTACCCTGGTCATTGCCCATAACAAAACCCTTGCGGCCCAGCTCTACGGAGAATTCAAATCCCTCTTTCCAAACAACGCCGTTGAATACTTTGTCAGCTACTATGACTACTATCAGCCAGAAGCCTACGTCCCGTCGACAGACACGTATATCGAGAAGGATGCATCGATAAACGAGAAGATAGATCGGCTCCGGCATTCAGCCACGCGCTCCCTGCTCACCCGGCAGGACACGATCATTGTCGCTTCGGTATCTTGCATCTACGGCATTGGCGCCTCAGAAGACTACCGCCAAATGCTGATCCCCATCTCAGAAGGCGAGGATTTTGGCCGCGAAGCCCTGATGCGCCGGCTCGTTGATGTGCAATACACCAGGAACGACATGGACTTTGCCCGGGGCACGTTTCGCGTACGTGGGGACACGGTCGAGATCTTTCCCATCTACGAAGATGAACGGGCCATACGGGTGGAGTTTTGGGGCGACCAGGTCGAGCGCATCAGTCAGATCGATCCCCTGCGCGGCGCAGTGATCGAGCGGGTCAAAGACACGGTATTGTTCCCTGGCTCCCACTATGTTTCCCCCAGGGAGAAGCAGATAAAGGCCATCGATCGCATACGGGAGGAGTTGCGCGAACGGCTCACCGCGCTGGATGAAAATGGCAAACTGGTGGAAAAACAGCGGTTGCAAGAACGCACCATGTACGACCTGGAGATGCTGGAGCAGACCGGGCACTGCATGGGTATTGAAAACTATTCCCGCCACCTGGACGGCCGCAACCAAGGGGAGCCTGCCACGACACTGATAGAGTACTTTCAAAAGGATTTCATTACCTTTATCGACGAGAGCCATCAGACCGTGCCCCAAATAGGCGCGATGTACAAAGGAGATCGATCTCGAAAACAAACCCTCGTCGACTATGGGTTCCGCCTGCCCTCTGCTCTGGATAATCGTCCCTTGCGCTTTGATGAATTTGAACAGGCCGTGGGCCAAGTGGTGTTTGTCTCTGCTACTCCAGGAGATTACGAGATCAATGAATCAAACGGGGAGATTGCCGAGCAGGTCATTCGCCCCACTGGCCTGATGGACCCGGCGGTCGAGGTTAGACCGGCCACCAATCAGGTCGACGATCTTCTGGAGATGATCCGCGAGCGGGTCGAGCGACAGGATCGGGTGCTCGTCACAACCCTGACCAAGCGCATGGCAGAGGATTTGACCGAGTACTATAGCGACCTGGGACTCAGGGTTAGGTATTTACATAGTGATATAGATACGTTGGAGAGGATAGAGATCATCCGAGAGCTCAGAAAGGGCACGTTCGACATTCTGGTGGGCATCAACCTGCTCAGGGAAGGCCTGGACATCCCTGAAGTATCCCTGGTGGCCATTCTCGATGCGGACAAGGAGGGATTTCTGCGATCCACGCGCTCGTTGATACAGACGATTGGCCGGGCAGCGAGAAACGCGGAGGGCCAGGTCATCATGTATGCAGACGCGATCACCGAATCCATGCAGGAGGCCATCTCGATCACTGAGAACCGGCGCAAAAAGCAGGCAGCGTACAACGAAGAACACGGGATAACACCGGCGACCATTACAAAATCAATAGATGAATTCGGCCCAGGCGCGCCGACGAGCGATTATGTCACCGTGTCGAGATCCATTTCAGCAGACGACGAAGATCCCACTGAGACCATAGAGGCGCTGCGCGAGGAGATGCTCATGGCAGCTGCAGCCCTTGAATTCGAGAGGGCGGCCCAGCTCCGTGATGAAATAAAGGCCCTCACCAGAGGCACGGGCTCTTATTTAACCCCCAAGGGCAAGCCAAGGCGAAAAAAACAGCGGCGTCGGCGTTAGGTGTTAGTATAGTAGAGAGAAGATTTGATTGACCCCCAAGGGTGGAGGCCCTATCCGCACCATGACCGATAAAAAAGTAAAAGACCTGATGTTGCCCCTGTCTGAGTATGCCACGATTTCAGGGGAGCGAACCATTCAAGAAGCCCTCAATGCACTGGACAAGGCCCAGCTCGACCTGACCGACGAACGGCATCACCATCGCTCCGTGCTCGTTCTCGACGAGGCGGGTGAGGTGGTGGGTAAGCTGAGCCATTGGGCCATCCTGCGCAAATTAGAGCCAAAATTTCTAAAAGACGAAGATTTGGCAGTTATTTCTGGGGCCAATGTCGATCCGGAATATATCGATGAAATGGAATCCAGTTTGTCCGGGTTTGTGTACAGTCTCACTGCGCTGTGTAAGCGCGCCTCTGGCATCAAAGCCAAGGACGCCATGGTGCCCATGACCGAGAGCATCGACGAGGAGGAATCCCTTCTCGTAGCTGTTCACCAATTCGTTGTCAGCCACGCCCAATCCATGCTGGTGACTCGGGAATGCCGCTCTGTGGGCACCCTGCGCCTGTCCGATGTGTTCGAAGCAGTGGCAGACATCATCCGAAGCTCTTGCGACATTCCATCGGACTAGGGACTTTTTGATCGAAATGTAGCTGTGGGATTTATCCCCGCAGATGGAACATCCTAGAATTACATGACTTTTCACCGTGAGGAGTAACCTCACATCGGGACCGATCAAATTCCATATATTTTGCTTTACAGTTATATATTTCATACAAGATTAAATAGCATCGCTGAGAGCTATTGGAAGAATAGGGATTATCGTAACCGAACCGGCTATCCTAATATGCCAAATTGGATGGCGG
>JASJCT010000202.1 GCA_030065855.1 Myxococcota bacterium | reverse complement strand
AGACGCACTAGTTCCAAATAGTGCCGAATAGTGTCCTGCATTCGTTCGCGGAGCTCATCATCTACTTCACGAACTACCTTCGCCGGCAGCCCCATTACCAGCGAACCGGGAGGAACCTCCATCCCCTCCGTTAGAAGCGCACCTGCTCCGACTACCGATCCAGCACCGAGCTTAACACCGTTCAGTAAAACCGATCCCATACCGATCAGACAATCGTCCTCAACGGTACAGCCGTGAAGAACAACTCGATGTCCAACACCAACGCGACTGCCGACTATACATGGCAAACCAACATCCACATGAAGCAAAGACAAATCTTGGATGTTGGTTTTTTCTCCTATTGAAATTGGGGCCATATCGCCGCGGACAACTGTGTTGTACCAAACGCTGGCCTCTTTGCCAATGGTTACGTCACCCAACACAACTGCCCCGGGAGCGATGAAGCTCGATGGATCTATCACGAAGGTCCTATCGACGTCTGAATCGAACAGTGACGCGTGCCCAGGCTTCAACGGGCTGAGTACCTCTCACCGCAGGCATGTATTCGAGGCTATCTCGGGCGAACAACAGCGCCCTCATCTGAAGAGTCTGAGCCGCCTGCTGCCTACGTCCCCTGACGACACGCATTGCTCTACCGTTGGTTCCAACCTTCACCAATAGCTGGACAGCGGCCACGTTACCTGTCTCTTCGGGCCCTATGGTGATGATGGGCACGCCTGTTGGTGACGGTGGAGTGTCGTAGCAGGTGTTCGCTGTAAAATATGCCGGCCCCGGTGAATCGGTCTCGCAATCAACGGTTTCCGTATTAGGTGGAGGCACAGGGTTCGTAGGACCTGTCGGTTGAGCTGGTTCTGGCTCAGGTTCCGCAACTAGTTCAACGGGACCAACCAACATCATCTGGCCACGTTCAATACGGACGGTCTGTTCGAAGGCTTGAAAGCCGTCTCTGGTAACTCTGATCGTATGATTGCCTGGGCTAAGCTCTACTGAATCTTGTCGGCTTCTTGATCCGTCGATGCTGAGCCTCGCACCATCAGGAAACCTGACAACCAAAGTTCCGGTGCTAGGCAGAACCGGTTCTTCCACAACTTCTTCTGTCGTAGTATCAGCTGTTTCTTCACTGCTCGGAGTTCCGGTACTAGTAGACTCGGCATTCGCTGCCAACACGGAGTCGGCACCTGCCAGCAATACAGAGTCAGGTGGCAATGTCGGATCGCCCTCTGCTAGGCTAGGATCGCCCTCGGTGCTCTGAGCCATAAACGGAAGCGGCCACTCGGCATCCATGAAGAAATACCAGTATCCACCGGCGCTACCCCCTCCAACGATGAGGAAGAGAAGCATTCCCACCAACACCATACCCCGTTTTTTCTTCTTTACGGGCTCCGAAGACGGAGAGGTTTGCGGCATAGGTGTTGTTGGAGTTGTGGGCGTTGGTGTGGCAGCTCCTGGAACCGTTCCGCGCACAGCCCCTGTGGGCCTTTCAAGTACCGCCGTTGGGGCTTCCGAAAAAGACGAATCGGATAAGCGGGTGAGCGCCGGTATGGGACCTTCAACCGCAGCAACGAGATCTTCGGCAGTCTGATATCGATCCTCTGGCGATTTGGCCATCATTCGCTCGATGATGGCGTATAGCGCTCTCTGCTCAGCCGTCTCCATCTCTGGCTCGGTGAGATCCTCCATGATGTGCTTGTAGCCAATGGAGAAGGAATCCTCACCATCAAACGGGACAACACCAGCTAGGCATTGATAGGCTACGACACCGAGTGAGTAGATGTCGCTTCGTCCGTCCAGAGTCTGAGCCCGTGCCTGTTCAGGGCTCATATAGTGTGGCGTGCCGATTGACATCCCCGTACCGGTCAACCGGGTACCTGTAGCTGCCTTTGCGATGCCGAAATCGGTTAGAATCGCGTTTCGCGACTCGTCGAACATTATGTTGTCGGGCTTTATGTCGCGGTGCACAATCTCGTTCTTGTGTGCATATCCCAGCGCACCAGCCGTTTGTATCAGAATCTTACGGATTTCATCGGGCGGCAACTTACCACATTTCTCGAGGTGCTCGGATAGCGACTCTCCGCGCAAAAACTTCATCACGAAAAAGATGACGCGTCCGAGTTTACCAACCCTGTATATGGGGATGATGTTCACATGCTCCAAGCTGGCAGCCGTGCGCGCTTCTCTTTGGAAGCGTTCTACAAACTCACCATCGAATGCGAGGGAAAACGGTAAAACCTTTACCGCCACATCCCGTTCCAGCTGCCTTTCTCGAGCCTTGAACACGATCGCCATTCCACCACGACCGAGTTCCTCGATTATCTCATATTCATCCTTGAGGGCGGCTTTGACTTGATCGAGTTCGGTAGGTTCGGTTGGTTCGACTACTGCGGCCAGAGGGGTAGTAGCAGCTAAGTCCAGGCCGCAGGACGGACAGAACTTGGCTGATTCTTGATATTCAGTGCCGCAACGCGAGCAGAACATTCGTTCTCTCCCCCCAAGTTTCGAAAACTAGGGGATGCCAAGGAAAAGTGTCAAGCAAAGGCTATCCCGAGGGAAAAACGATTCCAACTGGATATTACTCAAGTTGGCCGCTCAGGCCAAAAAGAAATGTGATATTCGTTCCAAAACTGGCTCAAAACGCAGGACCAAAGACCAAATAGTACCTGGGAACACCTTGGGCGGTATACAAGCCGGAGGTCAAAGGAATAGCCGCACCCGTCCTCAATCTTATCGGAAAGCCGAATCCGACACTTATATCGGTGACAAGTTCGCCCCCAACATCGCGTAGTGCGGACAGATTCAAGGGATCTCCCTCAAACCAGCCGTTCCCGATTTCTCCGAAAATGCTGAAAGACATGCGATCGAGAAACAAAGGCAGCCTGCCTACTCCTCTACCAACCAACCAAACAGGTACACGCAACTCGAGCACACCCACAAAAGCACGAGTAAAACCACCGACGGCAGGATAACCACGCATCGCGAATGTACGCCTGCCACTCCCTAATCCTGCTCCTGGGATTAGTTCGAGCACATCGCCCGATTCACCGCCTAGGGTATACGAACTTGGGCTGGTACCGCTGGACCGCCCACCGCTCACCCGACCCGCTAGCACCCAGTGCGAAAATCCGGGTAGCGGGAGAGCAAGATACCCTATAGCTCTACCCCTCACGTCAGCCGACCACAAATCACCACCAATATTCCAACGTCGAGATAGCTGCAGTTGAACCGACCCACCGTTCTCTGGTGAGATCGCATATGGCGGCCGGGAGAAGTGCGAAACTGCCAATGAAATCCCACTGCCGACGAAGGATGGGTTCAGCGGTTCGAACGGTAGTGGCTGGCTGGTGGCGCTGGTGATAATGTCCTTTTCCCAGAAGCCTCTAATCCGTACTCCCAATGACGACCTCCACCGCCGCCATTGGTAGTTCAGACCTAACTCAGCGGCCTGTTCGCGAACGAGTACAGGATACAGGCTCCCCGAATACCGTACGCGCCCAAAGTCCCATGTAAATTCTCCGGCCAGATCAGTTTGAAATGCTTTCCATCTCTTCTGGGCCAGATAGACGATGGCCTCTGCCCGTTTGGATTCGGGAGAGTAAGAAAAGAAGGCTCCATAGGATGTCCGGCCAATCGCGTCACTACCTGTTGTTAATGCACCTAGAAACAATCCCGCAGACTCCTCGTGGTGCGTGATAGGTAACCAGTAGTGGGGACGAAGAGCCGACCATGGCGAGTAAGAGGTCTCCCTTACCGGAACTGCGGCAGCTCGCTGGTTTGCCGGATTGACTTCCCGAACTGTGGATTCTACTTCGACAGCTGGTTCAGTATCTCCAACAACCACCGCAAACCCGTCACCGTAGATGGTGGTATAGAGTAGCGATCCGGTAGCTGTTATTGCGGGTTCCCAAGCACCAGTCGGTTCATCTGTGAGGCGGACCAATTTTTCAGATTCTATCTCATAGGAGTAAATCTGCGGTGTACCGGTGCGCTCAGATGCAAAAAGCAGTGACCGGCCGTCCTTCGACCAGAAAGGATCGGTGTCGAGCGATGTGTCGTCTGTGATAGGATCGATCGCCGAAGGATTTCCGCGCGGCCAAACGACGAGATCCCATTGACCATTCCAATGGCGGATACCGGCTACCAACTCACCATCGGGTGATAGTACTATCCTGCCCCAGTCGTCGGCATCTGGTGCGTCAAAGGAAAACCATGATGAATCACTGAGCCTGAGTGAGCGTAGTTGTCTCGATCCGGGTATTAATACCACAGCCCCGAGTAAATCATCGCCCAGATAAAACAGATCTGTCACTCTGGCACCGCTGGTCACACGATCCCAATCGCCTGAGGGACCCCACTTATACAGGTCGCTACGAATCTCGACTGGCGATTCAAAATCGAGTTGGGTGGCAAAGACCGAATCACCAACCCATATGGCGCTTCCGATTGAGTACGTGCGCTTGGATGCTATTAGCTCACCACCGTCTACCTCTCGGACTACCAACTGACGGTCCTCGCGCCCCGTGCTCCGTACGTAGGCGATTCGATCTCCGTCGCCTGACAGCCTAACACCTGGTGCAGTTCTCAGACCCCGATCCAGTACCCGACGCTCTGTTGCTGGAGCCGCCGCTGTTTCTTTGAGACGCGTCCAACCTGGATCGACACCATCCCCACCAGCTGCTCGAAGAGGACTCGCAACATTGAATACAATCAATTGTCGAGATGTTCGTTCAATGAATCGAGGTACGAGCGAATCTCCAAAGATTTGTCTTTGGTTCTCGAAGAACCGCGATCCCCATGCGTATGACATCTGCCCGGCTGGCCAAATAGGGCTTGTGAGTTTGGTATCGCCTGATTTCGGCCAACGACCGTCACGTGCCGTCGCCGACAAGAGCGATCCATGAAATCCGCCCCTCAGCCTTCCGGCGTTGGTCAACCGAGTTTCGTAGTATGTGGCAATACCTTCAGATACCCATGCCGGTTGGTATGTATTCGGGAATAGCCCCGGAGCACGCCCAAATACCTTTTGGAGGGCGCTCCAAATGCCCCCAGATCGATCGAAATGAAAAATGTGTGCGAGTTCGTGGGTGATCACGAACCTCAGCCATCGATCGTAGTACCCCGTAGCGCGAGCGCTAGAAGGCGGATTGAGATAGACGGTTATTCTGTTGGACGGGAAGTTCGTAGCGAATCCATTGGAGAAATC
>JASJCT010000086.1 GCA_030065855.1 Myxococcota bacterium | reverse complement strand
ACCAGTTATCTCACGAAGGCAAACCTCCAGCTTCTTTTTTGATAGGTATTTTTTCGAATCCGCTGAATTACCACTGAACTGTAAAGCAGGATGGTCGGTCCCCCGTGGGGTTTATCCCCACGGTGAAAAGCTATGTAATTCTAGAGCATTCCATCTGCGGGGGTAAACCCCGTAGCTACATTTTGTTCAAAAAGTCCCAGAGCGGCTGTTTTGTCAGGAAATTAACAGATAAACGACAAAGTTCTTTTTGACCGGGCGGCTCAGCGCCTATTCGTTCGGCATCGCCAGGGAGGAATAGGACCCAACGGCTTTTCTCAATGTGAGAACCGCCAGGTCGTAGGCGAGCTGGTCCATTACTTTCTGCCTGCGCTTATTGGCCAGGTTTGTCGAGGCGTTAAGCAGGTCCAAGCTCGGCACCAAGCCCACCTCGTACTGGCGGCTGACCAGGTGATGGTTTGTCTCGGCCAGCTCGATCTGCTTGTCGGCCATGTCCAGGTTCCTCCTCTTTTGTACCGCGTCCCGGTACCCCTGGTCCACCTCCTGGCGAATGGCAAGGACTATCTGTTCCATGTTGTTGTCGGTCATACGCATCTGGGATTTTCGGGTCTTGTATTCGGAAATACGCGCACCGCCTTCGAATAGCTTCCATTGGGCGCCAAAGATCAGCATCCAGGCGTCGTTTTCCCCGGAAAAACCAGCTGCAGCGTTCCAGTTCCAAGAAAACGTGAGGTCAAACACGGGCAGCCATTTCATCAGGGATTCGTTCTTACTGCGCCGGGCAACAGATTGGGCCAGGGCTGCGTCGGCTAACTCCACGCGGGCGCCAAGTGCTTCATCTTTAAGCTCACTCAGCCCAGCGCTGACCTCGGTGACTGGATCTGGAGATGCAATGTCAAAGTCCCCCTCAATGTTGATGAGAAATGCTAAGGCTGTCTTGGTCATTTTAAGGGCGTCGTGGTTATTGGCCAGTTCTTTCTCGAGATCCATGACTTGGATCTCAGCCCGCAGCACGTCGATGCGGGTCCCTTGGCCTGACCTTTTCAGGGCCTCGCTGTTTCTCAAAAACTGCTTTGCATTGGCTAGGTTCTCCTCTGTTACGCCGATCATCTGTTGCACTGAGTAGATTTGGTAATAGGCCGATGTAACCGCAAACAGCAGGTCGTTTTTTTGTATCTGTGCCTGAATGCGCGCTTGGTCAGCCATGTCGTAGGCCAAGCTGATAGCTGGAATGGATCGGGGATTAAAGAGGGTCATGTTGAGGGATATCCCAAACGCCTTGCCCCACAGCTCTTGAATTGGAATCTGGATCATATCCATGTTCCCAAAATCCTGCTGGGAGATATATCCGCTGCCATCCCCAGACGAAAGGGTCATGAAATCGGGAAAGCCGACTTCGATTTTCCGCTGATTGCGGGTGATCGAGCCCTGGGCAGTGAGATTGGGCAGCAGCATGGCCCAGGCACCCTGGATCATGGCGTCTGCCTGGACCACGGTCTCATCGATGTTCTTGGCATTTGGGCTGAATCGTACGGCCATCTCATGGGCTTCTTTGAGATTGATGACCCGCACATTTGGCGGCGCCTCGGGCAGGGGCGCGCCGGTCGTCTCTGGTTGGGAACCAGCTGGTTGGGGATCGGCTGATGTAGGGATGGCTGATGCGGTTCCTGCATCAACCCTCTCCTGTCCTACCGCGACAGAGAGGACAGCAACCGATCCAAGTGCGAGAATACCGCTCAATACTGTAACTATTTTTGTCATGATAAATTCCCGGATGTTAGTTAACAATTACCGCTGGTGCTCTATCCAGTCTACAATGTCGTGTAAAAGATCTCCCCCTTTGGCAAAGGGGGCTGGGGGGATTTCGTCATTCCCCCTAACGACTTGATGTGACAAAATCCCCCTAACCCCCTTTTTCAAGGGGGAATTTGCTATCTTCGCCCGACAAAATTCGTTTGACATAACCCTAGACCGACTTTTTCCCACGCACCAGCCTGGCGATACGATTGACTGTATTATCCTGCAAGAGGTATATCACCGGCACGATAATCAATGTGAGAATGGTCGCAAACGCCAGGCCAAAGCTGACCGCCCGCGCCATGGGGCCCCACCACTCCATAGACGGGGCGTCCATATCAATCGAGAGCGTTCTAAAATCAATGCTCGTCTGCAAGGCCATGGGCAACAGGCCCAATATGGTTGTAATCGCGGTCAGAATAACCGGCCGGAACCGCACCACACCGGCCCGCGCCAGTGCCTCTTTTAGGGGCAGCTTCAATTTATCCTTTAGCTGGTCCGTATAATCAATGAGCACAATGGCATTGTTCACCACCACACCGGCGAGCGAGATAACCCCCAGGCCGGTCATCATGATGCCGAATTTGCTCTGGGTGACCATGAGGCCCACGAGCACGCCAACCAGGGAGAGGAGCACTGAGGCGAGAATAATGGCCGGCCGAAGCACAGAGTTGAACTGGGTGATCAGAATGAGGGCCATCATCATGAATCCAATGGAAAACGCCTGAGAGAAAAACTCGACAGTACTCTCCTGCTCTTCGCTTTCCCCTGAGTACTTGATGCGGTATCCATTTGGCAGGTCGAGCTTATCATTAAGCAGGGCTTCTACTTCCATCATTACTTCGGTGGAACTGCGCTCAATCACGTCGGCCGTCACCGCGATGGTGCGTTTTTGATCGATGTGGTTAATGCTACCCAACCCTCCAGTGGTGTAGACCCTGGCCACGTCGCGAATGGGGATTTGTACGTCGTCCTCACCAGTGACCCGAATGTCTAGAATGTCCTCGATGGATCTGCGAAACCGCTCCTCGTACCGCACGATGATGTCGTACTCTTCGTCTCCTTCCCGAAGCACACTCGCCTCGATACCGTTGATGGCCGCGCGCACTGCATGGGAAATCGACTGGGTATTTACCTTTCGCAACATGGCCTTTTCCCGGTCGATCTCCACACGGATCTCTGGTTTTCCCGCTTCGTAGTTGTCCTTTATATCGACCACGCCGAGAATCGTGGCAATGAGATCTTTGACCTTTGCAGCGATCTCATTGAGCACGTTAAAATCAGGACCAGAAACTTCCACAGAAACCGGTGCACCTGCTGGCGGTCCCATCTCTTGTACATTCACCCGATACTCAGCACCGGCCAGATCCTTGAGGTCTTCCCGAATTGATTTAATTGTATCCCACGTGCTGCCAGTGCGCTCGTGCCGGTCCTTGAATTCCAGATCTGCCACAGCCCGATGGGTTGGGCTACCACCTGATGAGAAAAATCCACCGCCTGTCCCCACGTTGGCAATCACGTCTTCTGTATTGTTCTCCTTACTGGTGATGGCTTCCACCTGTCGCATCAGCCGGTCGGTATTGGTGAGCACCGTTCCCTGGGGCGCTGTGATCGATACCTGTCCTTGCTCAGGGGTAGTGGTGGGCATGAATTCCACGCCAGTACCAAATTTGGAAAAGAGCATTACAGTAGCTACCAGCACCACTCCTGTCATCAATAACACTATCCACGGGTGTCTGAGGCTCCAGTCCAGAGCACGCTGATATCGACTCAGCACAATGCCCTTGGCCTCGCCTGAATCGTCAAACATCTTTTTGGACTTGGACTTGAGGAAATTGGATGTGACCACCGGGTTGATGACCAGCGCGACAAACAGGGAAGACGACAGCACTGATATGACTGTGATGGGCAGGTACTTCATGAAATCGCCCATAATGTCTGGCCAAAAGAGCAGGGGCACAAAAACAGCTACTGTTGTCATGGTTGAAGCGATGATAGGCCACGCCACTTCGGAGGTGGCGAGGAGTGCGGCCTTGGATCTGGATTCCCCTTCAGATGCATGGCGATAGATGTTTTCTACAACCACGATAGAATTATCCACCAACATGCCGAGCGCCAGGATAAGGGAGAACAGCACCACCATGTTGAGGGTGATCCCCATGGCCTGAAGAACGACAAAGCTAATCAGCATGGACAAGGGGATGGCGATGGCGACAAAAAATGCGTTGCGGATACCCATTGAGAACAGAAGCACGCAGAGGACCAGGAGTAGGCCAGTGATGATGCTATTTTCAAGGTCAGAGACCATGGTTCGGACGAACTCGCTATTGTCTTGGCGAATGGTGTATTCGATACCCGGCAGCAGGTTGGGTTTTTCTTCCTTTAGCAGAGCACGCACGTCATCGGCGATGCGAACGATATTCTCTCCAACCCGTTTCTTGATGCGCAACGTCACACACTCGACCCCATTGATACGGGAAATGGTGGCCCGCTCCTTGAATCCGTCCACCACGTGCCCCATGTCTTTAAGGCGAATGGGATGCCCTTCAGGGGCTTTAATGACAATATCTTCCATTAATTTTACATTTTTATACTCGCCTGGAATGCGCACAGAATACTTGTTGCCGCCGAGCTCCAAATTACCGGCAGGGGTATTGAGGTGCTCTTGCTTGATGCGATTGATGATCGCGCCAACGCCTATTTTGTAATACTCGAGCCGGGCCGGGTTGAGGTAGACTTGTATCTCCCGGTCCATGCCGCCGGTCAAATCAACGCCCAACACGCCGGGGATCTGTTCGATCTTATCCTCAATGCCCTCGGCGATTTTCTTAAGTCGATCGAGCTCATAATCGCCAGACAGATTGACCAGCATCATGGGAAAATCCGAGATCGTGATCTCTGTAAGTATGGGATCTTCTGCATCCACTGGCAGGTCGGGCTTGGCTTTTTCGACCTTGTCACGGACTTTCTGATATGCCACATCCAAGTCTACATTTGTTTCGAACTCGATTGTCACAGAGGAGACAGATTCTGCGCTGGAAGAGGTCATTTCCTTGACATCGCGCAGATCTTTTAGCTCGCGTTCGACGACATTGGTTACCAACCGCTCCATATCCTCAGGGGAGACCCCCGGATACATCGTGGTGATGACCATTATCGGTATCTTCACCTCTGGTTCAGCCTCAAGCGGCAGTATACTGTAGGAAAAGCTACCCGCGATAATAATGAAGACGATTAGTACATATACGGTTGTCTTGAACTTGAGGGCGGTTGCTGTAAGTCTCATGCAATAGCTCCCTGTTTAACGCCGACGTTTCCGCTTCAGCCAATGTATCCGGCCAGTATAATGAACGGGCTAATCCGGATACTGTTACTCTACAATGTTGATGGGTTGTAAATCGGAAAGATCCCGTTGGCCCAGGACGACGAGCGACTCCCCCGGTGCGAGCCCCGTCTCGACAACCACCCGATCGCCTTCGACCGGGCCAAGCGCGACAATGCGTTTTTTCGCGATGCCATCCTCGGCAATGAAGACGACGCGGCCGTCTCTTTCCTCAACAACGGCGCTCTGGGGGACTGCGATCACATCGTTGTGCACGCGGGCAGCTATCCGCACAGTGGCCGACATACCGACCAGAATCTTACGATCCGGGTTTTTAATCTTGACCCTCAATGTAAATGTCTTACTCATTCTGTCAGCGGTCGGAATAACCGTCTCGACAGTACCCTTGAACTGCTCGCCAAGTGCCGCGATGTCAACAGCCACCTCGGCCTTGGGGGCGATCCTAGCGACTTGGGTTTCAGGGAGCTGGGCTTCGACGATAACGGTGCGGTAGTCCACCACATCGTAAAGCCGCACACCAGGAGCGACGTATTCTCCTTTTTCCACGTATTTGGCAGTAACAACACCGCGAAAACTCGCCCGAACCGTGCTCTTGGCCAGATTTGCCTGGGCAATTTCCTGCTGGGCGGTTGCATTGTCCATTGCCGAGCGTGTCTCATCGACCCGCTGTTCGCTGACCAGGTCCTCTCCTTTGAGGGATGCAACCCTATCATAGGTGGATTTGGCCAGTGCATGGCTCGCATCTGCTTGGTGGGCCTGGGCCTTGAGGGTTTTAAAGTCGATTCTGGCCAGCACCTGCCGGTTGCGAACCGTATCCCCAATGTCCGCAGTGAGATGCTCGATCCTCCCGGGGATTTCAGCGGAATAGGTTATTTCGCGGATAGGGCTGGTCACACCGTGAGCCACGACCTGCTCGGTGAGGATCGTAGGTGTCACAGTAATGATGTTGACATTAACGATCTTGGCGGCGGCCTTGTCCGTTGATGTGGTCGCTGCTTTCTCCTCTGCGGCTTGTGCCTTTGCCTTTTTGTCTGCTGCGGCTTGTGCCTCTCCCCCTTCGCAAGCGGACAGCACTGTCGCAGACCAAATCCAAAGTGCGATTAAGATTATGCACCGTATCATGACACTTCTCCTCATACCGAATCGAGCAACGCCGCCGTTGATCAACAATCAATCATTTATCTACCACGTTTTCTACTTGGATACTTTCTAATGCGATTTTCATTTATTTGTCACGCAGTTCTTTTAGAAAAAATGACCACGTCAATAGCCGGCTTGAACCTAAGCATTGCCTCATCAATGTCAAGTGAAACGACCTATTCATTTTATTATGGTGTCGAATACCCAGACAAAGTTCCAAGATAGGAAACTTTTGCCGTTTTTTTGCAGGACCGGTTTTTATTCGCTCCCCTGTTGCACCTGGTTTTGCTTGACATTACACAAGTGGTGCGATAACGGTTTGCGTCCGATAGAGATGGAGGAAAAAAGTGGCAAACCATCCCCAAGCAAAAAAACGAAATCGCCAGCGGATTAAGCAGACAGCGCGTAACCGTCATATTCGAACGACCATGCGAACATCGGTAAAGCGGGTTCGCACCCTGATAGAAAAGGGGGATTTAGAATTGGCAAAGACCGCACTTGGTGTTGCGGTTAAAAACCTGGATAAAGCCGCCGTCAAGGGTGTATTGCACCGCCGCACCGCCTCGAGAACCATTTCCCGCCTCTCGATCGCAGTAAACAAACTGATCGCCAAAGCGTAGCTAGCTGTTCAAACATAAGTCGAGGACAGTGTGTTCCACCACGAGTCGGGGTGTGCGCCGGCTCGATTTGAGCTCCAAATCCGTTCGCGAAAGCCTGAAAAGGGCCCTTTCCAAATCAACCCCTCGGAATCTTCGGGCTTGTTCCAATAGTTTTCCAACAACAAAAGGGGGAACACCGATCAAACCTGGCAGGGCTGATCGACTCGTACCCTTGTGCAAGTGAACACGAGCCATTAGCAGCAGCCGAAAATGACGGGCTATCATGACATTGATCAGAATGGGTTCCTCGCGCTTTGAAAGCAATCCTTCAAGAATGGTCAGGGCCTGGGAGGCGCGACCACTGCCAATAGCATCTACCAACTCAAAAATGGAATGCTCCCGTACTGCAGTAATCACCTCGGCCACCTCTGCCTCAGTGACCTTCTTGCCCAGGCCGACATAGAGACCCAAGCGCTCAATTGCGTCGTCGAGGGCACCCAGGTCAGGGCCCACAGCTGCTGCCAAGGCACTGACAGCCGCCGGGGCAATAGCAACATCCTTGGCTTTGGCTCGAGATCGAATAAACGGGCCCACCTCCTTTTGCTTTATCCCCTCTGCTTGATGCAGCTGTCCCCGTTTATCAGCTCTGGCAATAGGACCCCGCTTTTTGTTCAGCTTTGTCGCAGTGATGACCAGACAGGTCGTAAGGGCTGGATCTGCCAAGTAGGGATCCAGGGCTTTCCAATCATCGACTGTCAATTTTTCCCCATCAGACACAATGAGCACACGCCGAGAGGCCATCATGGGTATTTCCTGAGCATGGGAGACAATGTCGTGCCCTGACACATCCCCTGCCCGCAACTGCACACAATTAAACGCCGCCATGGGGCCCTGCAGGGCCACCTCCTTGATGCGAGCCAAAAGTGCGTCGATGAAGAATCGCTCCTCTCCGTACAATACATACACTGGAGCGAGCGAAGCCGGCGCTAGATTTTCTATGAGTGAAAGGAATGCCATAAAACCGCAGTACTGCGATTTGCCTTAAAAAAAAAGTCGATATTCGCTAAAAAAGATCCTGAGCTGCTTTTTTGTTCTCTTTCTTTTCGCGCTCCTCTTGTTCCTTGACCTTTTTCTCCAGATCTCTCATGGATTTTTCCATCTCTTTTTGAACCTGCTCGTATCGCTTTTGCTGGTCAATAGCGGCCTGGGAGGTGCCCCGCGTCTCAAAGTTGCCAAAAGCAAGCTCAGTGCCATGACTCTGCGCCACCACCATGTACCGCCTGTTTGCATCAAATTGGGGCCTTATCAATTTGGTCTTACCGCTCAGGCTTCGGGTGTTTCGGTCCTGGGTGTATTGGGTAAAAGAGTCCACAAAGCGGCGCTGGTTCTTACCCCGGCCCCCTTCGACATCGTAGAATACCATTTCTACTTCGTAGTCGCCCAACGGCCGTTTGAAAAAGGCCATTGTCTCAAAGCGCCATTCGCGGTTTTGGTTTTCGTGCACGACCTTGGTCGTGTTTTTCCTTAAAAAGCTGACAAATCCGCCCTTGGATTTGAAGTATGATGGGGGCCTCTTTTTTAAGATGAGCACTTTTCCAGAAAAGACGCGTTCGGCAGACGCTGCTACAACATTGCTCATGCCAGCAATGAGAACCAGGCAAGCAATACTCGCGACAAAAACCCATGCCACTGTTTTTTTCATATTAAGCCTCCTTGCTCCCCCTTTTTAATCGCATTGTTTCTCCGGCTTCTCAGGCCGTTCCTGATACTTCGACAAATCCTAAATATATACTTTTTGTGCTGCTATGGCTATCGAATCTTTGGATTTTTTCATTATCTAAATCAGACCGGCTAATACCGCGGGTATATTCAAGTTTCTCTTGCTAAAAAGTTGCCACCTGAACATTTGTTGTGGCATACTCCCTTCTGACACTTAACATATTGTTTTTATTTAAAAAAAAGGTGAGACATTAAGAAATGAAAGCACTTATCGAGCATGCGACAGCGCTTGCAGAAAAGGCACGCACCCCCTTACAAACCGGCCATTTTCTCCTGGCCATGATCGCTGCTCAAGGCACAGCTGCCAAATTGCTCAAGCTACGCGGGCTGACACAGGCAAAAATAACAGAGCAGCTGCGGGCGTTCGATAGGGAGCCCAATCCGGTCGTACCAGCTGCCATTGAAAAAGCCCAACAAATATCAAGGCCGTTTAGCATGCGAGACCCATCCCCACTTCACTTACTCGCGGTGATAACCGGTATGCGAGAGGCAAATGCCTATAAGCTGCTCAAGGACTTGGGCTGCGATACAATGGGGATACGCAATCAGGCACTGAGGTGTCTGACCAGTGCAACAGACGAACTGAGCGCCGATAAAAACCCAGTCCCTGATAGGGTCGGTCCAAACGATGCACTGCCTGTCGCAGCCCAGCTCAGGATGTTTACACCGGTAAAGCCACCCGAAGGGAAACCACCAGAGCGATCATCCCAGGCCTCCCCTGCGGTTACCAGACAGAGAAGTCTTCAACCCGGTCTTCAGGCAGGGCCTAACAGACGTTCCCGCGGCTTGGGTACCAAGCACCTGATTGACATGGGCCGCGAGCTGGAGAAAAAACAGCGTCAGAAAATGGCCGGCGCAGCGCCACCTGCAGCTGTGACCGTGCGACCAAAGACCACTAAGCCCATCCCCGCCACTGCTAGAAACGTCGATCTACCTCTGGATCGGTTCCCCCTTTTGGCCAGCCTGGGCCGCAATCTCACTACATTGGCGATACAGGGTAGATTGGACACGATTGTCGGCCGAAACCGTGAGATGGTTCAAATGGCCGATATTTTGAACAAACGACGGGCCAATGCCCCCTGCCTGGTAGGTCCGGCAGGTGTGGGCAAGACAGCACTGGTCGAAGGGCTCGCCATTGCCCTAAGTCAGGGCCGAGCGCCTGGATTGACCGATCGGGCCATTATCGAGGTAAAGCCGGCCGATCTCCTGTCCGGTACATCAGCCCGAGGCGCCCTGGCCGAAAGACTGGAACAGCTCATCTTGGAAATCACAGCTGCCAACGGCCAGGCCATTCTCTTCTTTGACGAAATCCACGCCCTTTTGGGGTCAAATGAGGGCGCTGAGGCCATCCAGCAATTAAAAACATCCCTGGGTCGGGGCGAGTTGCCCTGTATCGCTGCCACAACAGAAGCGGCATACATCCATCATATCGAAGGGGACCCGGCCCTGTGCCGCAGGTTCGCTAAAGTCGTCGTTGGCGAGCCGTCCGAAGCCGAGGCAATAGAGATTCTCAGGGGTGTTACACCCGCATATCAGGAACACCACGACGTGGGATTTACCACAGCAGCCATCACCGCAGCAGTACAGCTTTCTACTCGGTACATGAACAACCGAGCACTGCCCGATAAGGCAATCGCCTTGCTCGATTTGGCCGGGGCCCGGGCCAGGCGCAAGGGCACGCCGTCCGTAGATGTCCCCCTGGTGGCCGAGGTTATCGCAGAGCAACTAAATGTCCCTGCCGAGAGCCTCGCTGCCAACGATCAAGAGCGACTCCTCAACCTCGAATCAGCGCTCCAGCATCGCATTGTCGGGCATGGACACGCGCTCATCGCCATTGGCGAGACCCTGCGTCGCAATGCCGCGGGATTCAGAACCTCGCGCCCCATTGGTTCCTTTCTTTTTCTCGGACCAACCGGTGTGGGCAAGACAGAAACCGCAAAAGCCTTGGCCGACGTCTTGTTCCCAGGTAGCAACAACCTAGTGCGCATCGATATGAGCGAGCTCAGCGAGGCACATGCCGTGGCCCGGCTCATCGGCGCTCCTCCTGGATACGTGGGCCACGAAGAGGGTGGTCAGCTCACCCAGGCAGTCCAAAATCGACCCTATTGTTTGGTATTGCTCGACGAAATCGAAAAGGCCCACCCAGATGTCCTGAAACTCCTACTCCAGGTCCTCGACGACGGGCGATTGACAGACGGCCTCGGGCGAACCGTTGTGTTTCAGAACACGGTGATGGTGATGACGAGCAATTTGGGGTCTGACCTTCGCACGCATCGCCGCCATGTTGGCTTTGGTGCCAAGCAACGTGTTGAAAAGACAACTGAAATAGCTGACGCAATCATCGCCCGTGCCCGGGAAACCCTATTGCCAGAACTATGGAATCGCATCGACGAGCCCCTGGTTTTTAACCCCCTTACCCAAGACGAAGTCTCCGAAATCGCTGGGCTGCTGCTAAGTCAAATGTCGATGCAGCTCTATCGCGAGCACCAAATTTCTCTACAACTCGAACCTGGGGTCATCGACGCCCTCATCACTGCTGGTGGCTATGACCCGGATTTGGGAGCCCGTCCCATGCGGCGGACCATCCAACGGCTGATAGAGGGGCCAGTGGCAAACCTGGTGTTGCGCAAAGAGGCCACAAGTGGCGACACCGTTATTGTCACTGTAGACGACCACACCTTTAATTTTACAACAGCAGCCGAGGAGGTTCGCCAAATTGACTGATTAACCTCGGTAAAATATTATATAATGTAAAAATACCGAGGTTAAAATGATTCCAAAGACACTATTACTGCGAATGAACCCCTGGCTCGAGGGCAATAGCCCACCGCTTCCAACTCCCTATATTCACCGATCAGCTGAAGCGAGGTTGATATCTTGGCGCGATCCAAAACGGATCCTCGTCATCACCGGACCGCGCCAGTCAGGGAAATCTACCCTGTTACGTTGGTTCATTGCCCAGCAGCTTTCAAATGGACTCGATTCACCAGAGGCAATCATTTATCTCAACGCGGATTATCCCGTTGTACAAGAGTTGATCGGCAATCCCAACCAACTGTTGGAATACCTTGATGCCTTTGCCAGAGGGCGTCCGCAATTTTTGCTCATCGACGAAATTCAACGGATTCCCGAGCCCGGGTTACTTCTCAAACAGATGGTCGACCTGTCCATTGGGATCAAAATCGCAGTATCGGGCTCTTCGTCATTACTAATTCGATCCGAGACACGAGAACACCTCACCGGCCGTAAACGGGATGTTTTGCTCACGCCCTTTACCTTTCGGGAAATCGTTGCGGCCGACCCGGAAGTCAGCGACCTTGCCGGCGCATCCGTAGGGGAGATAGAGCGGCGTTGGCCCATTGTCGGCCCTTCTTTACTCAAATTGTCTGACCGGCTGGCGGCAATCGGCGGTTATCCAGATGTTTGGCTCGCCGAGCAACCCGGCGATGCAGAGGAATGTCTGTTCGATTTGTACGATTCCTATGTTAGGAAGGACGTTGTCGATTTCCTCCGCGTAGATAACCCGGCCCCATTCAACCGGCTTGTTAAGCTGCTGGCATTACAAGTCGGCTCTGAGATCAATAAATCAGCGTTGGCTGGAGAAGTCGGTCTACCGCTCAGGCGAATCGAACACCATCTTGCTGCACTGGTAGACACGCACATCGCTACTGTGGTGCCTCCTTTTTTTCGAAACCGACGGCGGGAGATCGTCAAGGCCCCGAAGGTATATTTCCTCGATTGCGGCCTGCGCAATGTAATGCTCGGACAAATCACAGGTCCGAACTTCCGTCCGGATAAAGGTGCTGCCATTGAAAACCTCGTCATGTCAGAAGTAGCCAAGATCATACCTCCGCCATGGGAGCAACACTATTGGCGTACCCAAACTGGCGCTGAGGTAGATTTGGTTGTCGTCAGAGGAAATCGTATTTGGGCCGCGGAGATCAAATCCGGCTCAATGGGCAGAAGAAAATACACCAGAGGGTTTCGCAACTTCATGGATACCTATAACCCGGTAAGGGCATTTATCCTCAACAGAGATGTGTTTCAAACTGCTGAACCAGGCACACCACAAACCGTACCTATTCCTGCCTTTCTGCTGGTTGCCGACGCGGTAATAACATCACCCTAACGCCCATCCCCAATAAGGGAGGTCACGCCTCTGCTCCAGACGGTCCAAGGACCTTGGAAAAGATGCATTGACGGCGGTGCACAATAATAAAGAAATCTATCGTAAGGCCGTTTAATACTGGGGGACCTGCGAGGTCTTCGGCAATTCCTCAAGTGGGGTGACATGCAGGGGCTGATCCCAGGGTTTAGAAAGGGAACGCGCATCATCAGTCGACGTAAATGGGGCAATGCCTGGTTGGGTAGTCTGCTCCTCATGCCCGGGCCGTGGCTGCTGGTCGACATCAAGAGAGAAACGATTATCTGCAGTAGCAAAGCATTTGAAGCGGTCCTCGGTATGGGCAGCCGCAGTACCTATAATGGTTGCGCCATGTCTCTGATCTCACATCAGTCAGACCCGAGTGACTGGACCGTAAAGACCTTTGATCGGTCCCTTGTGGAGCGCCCGGGTCGCTACGAGGATGTGGCGCTTCAGAAGCCAGACGGCTCCTCCGTAATCGTCGATATTCACGTCTCCCACCCACCCCGGTCCAGGTATCGACCGACCGCTATCTGCTTGATCACCGACCGAACTGAACAGCGGCGCCTTCAAGACGAGCTCATCGCCAAACACAAGGAGCTCAGGCGGGCCTTTGCAAACCTCGAAAAGACCCAAAAAACCCTGGAGGCCAGCAATCGCCAACTCAGCCAAACCTCGGCCAAACTCAGCCGGGCCACTGAACTGGCTGCGATCGGCGAGATCACCGCGGAGTTGGCCCACCAGCTCAATAACCCACTCGCAGCCGCGGTTGGTGCGCTGCGTCGCATTGAAAAACTAGAACGGTCATCAACTGATCCTCAATTGAGCCCCATGGTGGCGCTTCTCAAGCATTCCTTGGATCGGCTCGCATCCACTGTTTCAGAACTGCGGCGGGTGTATCTCACCTCCCGTCCGGTCGATAGCGAAAAGGCCCCATTTGACTTGAAACTCCAAGTAGACGGGGCCCTGGCTCTGCTGCAGCAGAGAGTCCAAAACATGGATGTCGTCGTTGATATGCCAGACGCCTTACCGCCTATTTACGGGCGCCCATCCCAAATACAACACGTGATCATCAACCTGTGCGACAATGCCATTCAAGCCGCAGGAGATGTGGGTAAAATTAGATTAACGGCCATTTCCAGCGAAGATGCTGTGGTCTTCACTGTTGAAGACAGTGGTCCGGGTATTCCTGAAAATAAGAGGAAAAAGGTATTTGAGCCGTTTTATACTACCCGCGAGTTCGGCTCTGGACTTGGCCTCGCCGTGGTGAAGCGCCACTTGGACAACGACAGCGCCAGTATTCACATTGGCGAATCTCGGGACGGCGGTGCAAAATTCACCATCTGCTTTCCCATTGCAACGCAACGAAAGGATTCGACATGACAGCCAGGGAACGGGAAAAAATTCTCATTGTCGACGACGATATGGGCGTCCTTGCCGCCTTGGAGGCTGAGCTGGAAGATCACTACGAAGTTACAGCTGTCACGTCAGTCGGTCAGGCCTTGGCCCACCTCCAATGCTGTGATTTCGCAGCAATTGTTAGCGATGTCCGCATGCCAGGTGTGGACGGCCTCAGTCTCATCGGGCAATGTGCGATTCGGTATCCGAACATGGTGCGCATTATCCTGACCGCATTTGACGGCGAAGACGTCAATGAAACGGCACTCGGCCCGAATGGGGCGTACAAGCTCCTCAAGCCGTGGGGAGATGATCTGCTGATAACCCTGCAGAACGCCCTTAAGCAACGCCAAGACACCGTGGAGCTCAGGCGTCACCTAGACTTAAAGTCAGAGCTGCTGGATCTGGACAGGCGATTGCACTCTGCTACAGATTTAGACGAGCTATTGCATCAGACTGCACTTGAAATGATGCGGATTCCAGAGGTGATAGCCGTTGCATCCTACACCTTTGAAGACGATGGGGCTGCATCGCTGCACGACGTCCACAAACGAACAGATGGTGAATCCGCCCCAGAGCTTCGGCGCGCGCACAGTGCCCCGGTGATGTATCAGGGCCAATACATCTATTCGGTTCCCGTGGGTGACTGGGTAGCCCCGTGGGCAGCACTGGCCCTCAAACTCTCTAGTGCCCACAGCGATGCGATTCGATACTTGGATTTCATCGGTCGACAGGCCTATCGCACCCTGCAAATACTCAAAACCGATGGTAGTCAAAGGAGACCAACTGGTGTGCCCCCACAGTTTTACTTTGACGAAACCAGAACAATATCAGCAGGATGGATGTTGGAAAAGCTCACCACACCTGCCACGGTATTGGCCAGCGCCCACCACACGTTTGATCGACTGATTGGCGATCTAAAAGAAAACTGCTTAAAGGATGGAAAGAAGATCTCAGAGTTCAATGAGCTTACCGAACTTAACGGGGATCTCGGCAGCATCAGCCGGAATCTATCGAGCCTGCTGGACCACTTGAGGAAGGTAAACGAAGACGGGGATGACACAGCCGCTGTGCAGGCCTAGACTTCTGCAAAGACTAAGTTATTAATTGATGAGTCAAGTTTTGACGTGTCCGCCTTCGCCGAGCCTACGGCGGGATCTTGAATTTTCGAAATCTTCATCTAAACTGGATATTAGAAATCTCCTCGAAATCCGACATTAAAGGTCTACCTCGAAGTTCGACAACCACGCCGGAGGCTCGGCGTAGGCGGGCCCGATGTTGAATTCGATACTCGGATAACCTCGCCTTAGCTTGTCCAAGCAACGGCGTAGGCCGGCTTCGTCTACACAGGTCATTCAGGGATTGAAGTAATACTTTAGGTGCCGATACATCCACGCCCCTGCACTTGGAGTTTGTCTAGTAACTATTTAAGAACATTGACAAATATAAACCCCATTGTAGCATGACAAGCAATTCTATTCAGTATATTTGCCTGGCCCAAATACCCTGCATTTGTTCAGCCCCTGCGCCTTATCCATCGCCCTGACAGCCGCAGCATGAGCAAACCTAATGTAAAACATTAAGTATCCTTCCTATCAGCATATAATAAATGATAACTTGGATGCTACGCACCTATCTTGGGAGGATGGACCCCGGTGGCGTCTGGATTATCTGGTGATGGCGCTTCGATCCATTTCTTTAAGCGCTCTGGCATGGAGAGCATTCGGTTCTCGATCCAACCCAGGACCTTGTCCCCGACCAGGCGAATGAGCGGGCCAAAGGGCATCTTTGCCAGGGATGAAAACGCCACGAGTGTCCGATTGCCCGGCTGTGCTATCAGACGCACATATCCTCGACATTCATCCACGTCCCTTGGCTTATTTTTGTTCAGGGCAAACCCCACCTTTAGATTGTCTTTATCAAAGTGCACGCTCAGAAAATAGGTCAGCTTGATCAAGCGATTGCCCATGCGCATCCTTACGGCCCGGACATTGCCCTGTGCTGCAACAACCCGGGCTTCGTGTGTATTTGGAAAAATCCGGGGCCACGCTGAGATATCTTCCAGCGCGCGCCAGACCACGTCTGTCGGTGCATTGATCAACGCAAACGAAACACCTGCAAGGGTCGAGTTTTGTCTCGAGGTCGGCAGGGGGCGCTTGACCAATCCCCCCGTGACAAGGGTGTGCATTTCCTGCTCACTGAGACTGATCCCGGCCCACGTGGCCGGACATATCGACCCGGCGATAACAATAGCTAGCAATCCTACTGGCAATTTCCCTAACGTCATTTTCTTAGGACGGTTTTCTATTTTGGGTTGTTCAAATCCAGGTCGAGCTTCAATTGCTCTCCCCCAAGACTCGGCTTGTTGTCGGTAAGCCCCTGGCCAAGTCCGTTGCCGAGCTTTAATTCTAGTTTTTCGTCTGATCCGTCGTCTCCGCTCTCAACGTCTGCTCCTTCTTCTGCCTCAGATGCATAGCCAAAGAGCTCTTTGATTTGTCGGTTCATCACCGGGGAATTGGATTTTGCAATCACTTTGTCCAGAGTGATCCTCATTTCATCGAACCTTGCGGTGAGGCGAAAAATCTGTGCCAACCCGAGCAAGCTCGATACGCTTTCATTGGACAGTCTGACAGCTTCTTGCGCTTTTTCAATTGCCTGTTCTGACTTTGCCTGGCTCGCGTGGAGCTGTGCCCAAAACATCGCGATGCTGGGAGAGCCAGGATCCATTCTATCTGCAATGGCCAATTCCTGCTCAGCTTGGCCCACGTCCCCGCGCATCAACAGCACCATGGCTAGGAGCGCGTGTGCGCGGCCGTATTCAGGCATGTGCTTGAGCGCTGCTTGGATCTCGGCCTCGGTTCGTTGTCCAGTTGGATCGGCGAGCATTGTAATCTCTGCCAAGTTGGCTCTAAACACCGCATTATCCCGTAGCTTTACAGCTTTTTCGAACTCAGCTACCGACTCGCCCGGGGCGCCACTGGCAGCAAAGATGAGCCCCCGCCCGGTGTGAAGGTAAGGACTCATTGGGAATAGCTTAATGGCAATATCATTGAGCTTCAGCGCCTGGGCCGTATCGTGATCGGCAAGGACCGCGAGTGCTTTAAGGCCGTAGTACGGCGCCAGGGCCAATGCATCGTTGAGCTCGACTATCTCGGCACTTGTTGTATCGATAACCTGATGTCCAAACGGATCGAACACCGGGGACCCCTCGTTGGCAGTGCCGGCAATCACACCATACCGCCCGAGCTTACCCGGCGGGTCCACGGGCTTTAGCACCCCTTTGACACCGCTGATCTCGACCATTGTTGCCTCTACCTCGAGGCTTTGGACACACGACAGCAACAGGGCGGCCAATTCGTAGCTCAGCGCTTCAACAGGGCCGGCATCTTTGGCGTTGATGCGATTCAGTAGCTGGGTTGCAGTAAAGACATCTCCAGCGCGGGGCTCTCGTTGGTGGTGGGGGCGCCACGCGCCTGCCCTGCCCTGTTTGACGATAGCCTCGTGCAAGGCTTTAAGGGCATCTACCCCTTTTTTGCTGCCAGCGACTTCCCTGGCAAATGCTGTTAACTCAGATGTTATGGCAAAGGGGTCCACAGCCTCACCTGGTGAGAGGCCCATTTCTTCCAAAATATGGGGTAGATCAGACGCAATATTTGGATCCGCTGCCCCGGACTGGCCATCCCCTGGTTTGTCCTGGACCCAGAAAAAGTACACGCCCAAAACAACCGCGGCGATGCCCAAAACGATCGCCGGTGCTAGCCAGTTGCGGCCACGGCCGTTAGCGCCGGCCTTGGCTTGGGAAATGCGCTCAAAATCGTGAATACTCAGACATTTGGGGCATCTCGGCTTCTGTCCTGGTTCGACTTCAAATTCGCTATCGCATGCAATACATCGATATTTCATGGGCCTTCCTTATGCTCACACCACCTGAAATCTAGTTAAAGGCATTTCCCTTTGTCAACGCCGGCGGATGATCTATCTATGCCAACAGCCATCAAAATAACACGCCCCTTGACGAATGGACGCGCGAATGACTAATTGAATCGACCATGGTTAACACTCAAGAAGAAAAGTGGCAAACCTGTCCCCATTGCACAAAAGCCGTTGACCCCCTGCGGGCACCGGCTGTGACGGTCGTGGAGGGACGCATCGTTCATTTCTGTTCTCCGGAGTGCCGTGCCGGCTTTCTCCAGCGCACGGATGCACCTTCGACTGCATCTGAAAAAAAATCACGCGCTGATGATGAGGAACATACGGGTGCTGAAGGGGCGGCTGAAGAAACTGCTGAAGGGGACTCTGATGGAGGTGCTGACGAGGGTGCTGACGAGGGTGCTGAAAAAGCTACTAAAAAAACCGCCATTACAAAAACAAAAACCCGGTCTGGGCCGCGGTCATCTCCGCTCGTGAGAAACCAGCTGATTCGAACTGCACCCCTGGCCTGTGTATTGATCCTAATCTTTGCCAATCCCCCCTTCCTGACTGCTGTCGTTGCCATATCCCTGGTCGGGGCTTTGGCCATAGGCCTGACCGCTATCGGCATCATCAAGGAGCGGCGGTCCAGCACGGGGCGCATTGCTCAAGCTGTTGCCGTGCCGTTGGTATCCCTATTCCTACTGGGTACGATCGCCTTTGGCGGGTCTGTTAGAAGTGCGGTTGTCTCGGCTGCTTGGCTGATGTTTATTGAGGCGTTCTTAAACCTTCTCGAGCGCCTGGCTCGCAAGCGGTCCGGTGTTTTGGCCAACCTCGAGGGGATAGGAGAAACCCCGACCCTCTCCCGGTCCTGGCGAGATAACGCGATCCAGGCCATCCGTATTCACCGCATCAGCCTGATTTTGGGATGGGCGCGGTTCCCGATTGCGATAGGCATCGGCCTGCTGGCCTTTGTCTTTGACGTCGGTGCGATTGCCCAGGCCATGGCTGCCTGTGCCACTGTCTTCCTTGCCTTGAACCCTCGAACCCTGAAAATGACCACTTACGACGCTTATGTATCGGCGGCTCTGACAGCTGCACATCGCGGCGTGATCGTTCGGGACGCAAATACCCTGGATACTATCGCCACTGCCCGGGTAGTGGTGTTCATGCCCCAGGGCACCCTGCTCGAGGACCGTCTAACAGTGGTGGACTGGCAAGCCGCTGGCAGGACAAACGAGGCTGAGGTGATCGACGCGCTGGCATCGCTTGAAATGTCAGCCAAGGGCCGCATTGCCTCGGCGATGATGGCCTTTACAAAGGATTTCGATCCACTACTGGAACCAGTGGAGGATGTGTCGGCATCCCCGGGATCTGGCATTTCCGGAACCACCCCCATCCATCGGGTCATCTGCGGCTCGCGGTCATATCTATTGCATGCCGGCATCTCCACTGCCCTACTCGATGAGTGGGCAGCTGGGATAGAGGCCAGTGGTCGACGGGCTGTATTTGTCGCCCTTGATGACGAAGTGGCAGGTGCATTTGGGATTGAAGAGCCGCCTGTACCCGATGCGGCGACGGTGATCCAGCGCTTAAAGCGTCTGGGAATGGATCCCGCGATGATATCCCCAGCAGAGGTGAACGCGGCACAGGCCCTTGGCACTCGAATGGGTATCGAATATGTCCGCTTTGAGACGTCGCGGGAAGACATCGGCACCGTGCTCAGTCACATCTCTGCTACTGGTGATAAGGCAGTGCTCGTAGGCCACGGCCAGTCCTTTGAGGAAAACCTAGATTTAGCCGCAGTGGCCATCGCCCTTGGCAGTCCCCTGCCGACCCAGGCAGGTGTGGACGCGAGACACCTAAAGATAGACATCGTGCCCTGGCTCGTAAATCTGGCCCAAGGCGCCCGGCGCGCAGCTCACATCAACGTCATCTTGGCATCTGCCGCGATGGCCCTTGGGCTGGGCCTCGCATTGAGCTGGACCTCGCCAATTGCCGCGGCTGTCTCAGGGACCCTGAGCTGCACTGCCGCAGCCCTGAGCACACTAAACGGCCCTTACCCCTGCCTTGCCCAGATGAAATCCAGAATAACCAAAGGCCTAAAAAGCCTAAAACAGCTGGGCCAGCGACGGCTGACCATATAGTAAACAGGTCAGCTCATCCATTCATAAGCCGCTAAAGAGATACCCCTATCAACGCCGGATGCTGTCGGGAAAGGTCGAAATGGTCTTGGACAGAATCTCCAACTGGTGTTCTTGAATGGTTTTGAATAATTCCCAGGCAATTTTCATGGGATCGTGTCGAATCAGAGAGCGGGAGCTCATCAAGTTGGCCTGAATCACGCGGCCCACGTTCTCCTTGAGAATGGCCGCCTCGGTATAACCGACTGGAAATGAGTTCTCTTCTTTGTATTTTGCTACTTTCTTTTCCGATGGTTGGGCGTTGTTGACGATGGCGATGTCGATGTACCTGCCCTTTAAATATTTGTGGAGTACCCGGACGTGGTCCGAGGCGGTATAGCCATTTGTCTCTCCTGGCTTGGTCATTAAGTTACAGACATAGATGAGCTTGGCCGGGGATTGGGAGATGGATTGGGAGACATCTGATACCAGGAGGTTGGGTAGAATCGAGGTATAGAGATCTCCTGGCGAGATAATGATGTAGTCTGCATCTTCAATCGCTCGCAGGACCTTTGGATTTGCCGTCGCTGCGGGCTCGATAAACAGCTTTGCAATTCTTAAATCCGGGTCGTGCTTGGGCAGGTCGATATTGGTTTCGCCTGAAATAATGGCCCCATTTTCGAGCTTGGCCTTGAGGCAGACATTCTCAAAGGTAACGGGCAGTACCTGGCCCGAAATCTTGAGTATCTTGCTCATTTCGAAAATCGCGGCTTCTTCGCAGCCAGTGATCTGGGAGAGGGCCAGGTGAAAGAGGTTGCCAAAACTATGGCCACCCAAGGAGCCCTGAAACCGATGCTCAAACAGCTGGAGGATGAGCTCGGATTCCTCTGAGAGCGCCACCATGCACCGCCTGATATCCCCAGGCGGCAGAATGCCGAACTCGCTTCTTAAAATACCGGTGCTGCCGCCGTCGTCCATCATGGACACGACTGCAGTGAGATCCAGGGGTTTATAGTACTTGAGGCCGGAAAGAAGCGTATAGTTTCCAGTCCCCCCTCCGATGACGACGACTTTTATTGCCATGTTATCCGCACACTTAACTCTGTTTATAAAAGTATAGGCAGAAGGCGCTTGCAAGGCAAATTCCACAACTGTCGTAGGGGCGTTTCGAGAAACGCCCGGCGTGTCGTTATTGTATCTACTGCATTGTCAAACGTATGTTGATGGGCAAGACGTGTTACTCCCCCTTTGGCAAAGGGGGCAGGGGGGATTTCGTCATGTCCTCTGGCATTGTGAGGTGACGAAATCCCCCTAACCCCCTTTTTCAAGGGGGGAAATCGGAATCTGTACCCGTCAGAGTAGACTTGAAGAAGCACTACATTCCCAATGAACTTGGCGAGGTCTATAGGCCCGCGTCCTGGGGTGCGCTCTTGCGGATAAATGAAACTGCCTCATCTATAATCCGAGCAGGGAGGACCACTGTTACTGCCACATCTGCAAGCCTAGCAACATAACCGTCTTCTTTTTCGTTCTCTGTTCTTGGTCCAACGATCACAGTCGTTGGTTTATCTTTGTCCGGATGATCCTTGGACCAGGTCTTAATGACGAGCGTCTCAGTGGCAAAGGCCGCCTCGTCCACGCCAAAGGCAGCACTTCGAATGGCCTTCATACCGCCCAGGTCTGCGAGCAATCGCTTGAACGCTGTTTCGTCGAATGGCGCATTGTTTTCCGCTGACCACGCTTCGCCTGTCTGCTTGAGCGAGATCGATTGCTCCCCGGCCGTGAGAGATATGTTGATGATATCCGTATCATCTATATCGATAAAATCTCTGGCGACCATCGGTGCTGCTATGGCATCGATGTATTTAGCGCCAACAGTAAATACCGTTGGGTCCTCGCCCTTGAGCCGGGCAAATCGCTGATTGTCGCCTGTAGCGCCCCCGATCTCGAGGATCACGTCTGTCGACTGCGTGCGGTCTTTTATTTTTTCAGTTTGTTCTTCTCTCGTTGGTTCTTCCTTAATCAGTCGGGCTGTTACAGTGGCATGTGGCTGATCAAACCCATGCGTGCTATTGGCCCTGGGTGCTACAAACGCATCGACCTGTATCTCGGCCAACTGCTCGGCCAATGCCCGCGCGGCCATGCCATCGGCCTCCAGGGCAACCGGGTCTGTCAGGCGCCAGATACCATCTGCCTTTTCCAAAATTTGGGAGACCCCGCCTTTAATGGCGATTTTCTCCACGTCTTCTGCCTCGCCAATCTCTATCTTCCGCTTTCGAAACGCCAGAGCATTCGGACGCACCTGGTCATAGAGGCCAACCGGCACGATCAATAGGGCAGCTTCGTCACCCCGTTGGACGCGAACCATATCCCGGGTCTTGCCTTTATAAAAACGCAACTCAATGGGTCTATCTGGCTCTACAAGTGTAAGTATTGCAGTGGCTATTGGCTCTTTGAGCCCGGCCAGTGCCTCTTTTCCAGGTAGGATATCCGTTGCCGTTGTTTCTCGGAGCGCACCGAGCAGATCGGTCACAGCGCTCTGTTCCAGCTCGGGTCCATCTTCGCCTGGCACTTGCCATACCCCCTCGACTTTTTCCATGGTCAAGGCCTGATCTGGCACTGAGAGGGCGATGCTTGACACATCCCCATCGAGAAACACGGCAGGCCGCATTTCCCTGAGCCGGGCGACCGGTCGGTCGAGGATCGGGATAAAATCATCCTCAGCGCAAATGATGATTCCGTGTTCTGCCACGGCCACGCGCACCTGGTGATCCGCACCTTCACACGGGCCACCCACCCGAATGCTCAGTGTTTTACCGTCATCCAGGTGAACGATGACTGCGGTTGTTTCCTCTGGCAATCCATGTTCATCAAGGGCCTTACCGGTCGCACCATCTGCCACAAAAGACGCGGCTTTGATGTCTTTTACAGCTTGCACCAGGGCCTGGACCTGATCTTCAGCTGCCAGGATCGGGGTGCCCTGGACATCCAGCTGCCAGGGACCGCCTGATGTGCGCTGCAGGGAATATGTAGCCCCTTGTTTTGAAGACACGGACACCTGGGTCGCGTTTTCCAGGTCAGATGTGACGAGCTTCTTTGACCTCAGGTCGCTCAGGGATTTATCCATGGCTTCGAGGAATTCTTTTTCCACGGCGTAGAATGCGTCTTCCTCCCCATCTATCGCCAGGTAAACGCTCTTGTCTGCTGCCTGGGCACCAAGGCCAAAAGAGACGGTGCGGCCGCGAATGGAGAACGACGCCGTGACCCTGGGACTTGTGAGTCCGTATCGCGCGTCATTCCGGTGTTCTTTTCCCCTCACAGTGCGGCCCACAATCAGGTAGTCGATGGCCGAAAGTACGGACCGTACCTCAGCGCTATCGGCGTCAAGGGGGGTTGGCGCGATGATATTCCATTGTTCCTCACCGATGGCCTCGGTGTCTTTCACTCGCTCGAGCGAGACTTCCCCCCCATCTGTGCCTCGAATGGTCATCGCATCCACAGCGTCGCGCTTAAACGCCTTAAACACACGGTCCGCGCGCTCCTTGCGCTCGCTCGTGGTCATGGTGTCGCGTTCGAAAAAGAAGATAAAGCCGAGCAACAGGGCTGCGGTCAACAGGACGATAATAACGGTTCTATTTTTCATGGCCATCAGCTCCTACGCCGCATCCAAGCAACAATGCCAAGCACGATAAAAAATAAGATTTGCCCGATGACCACTCTCCAAAACATCCCCACATCATCTGGGGTCAGGTTCAAATGAACGTGCTCTGGATTTTTGGGCGCGATCGAAATGAGGTCCTCCCGGGCTGTGAGAAACCCCACCAAGCCGGACCAGAAATCCCGATTGTTCAAGCTGGCGTTTACAAATAGCTCGTCCGCCAGGAAATCCGAATCTCCCACAACCACCAGGGCGCCCCCTTTTTTCTCCTCGCCCGGGTCGCCGAGGGACGCGACCGCAGCGATGGTGGCCGGCCCTTTGGCGTCTTCTCCATCCTGAGCCGGCATGGACTCCCCTGCACCCAGGGAGGACAGGTTCACCTCTCCCCAGGAGTCGGCTGAACTCTTGACGAGAGGTTCGGCCACCACATCGCTATCTGATTTAATTTCAAGAGATCTGGCCATGGAAAAGATCACCGGGTACACGCCGATTTGCGCCTTGATCTCCTGGCCCACGCTATCTGGCAGGACCAGCTGGGCCACAGCTGTGTGGGAGGTGAATTCACTGGCAGTAAAGGCCAGGGGGCTCGGTCCTACGAGCCGTCTTGGATCCACTTCGATGATGATGTTAGGAGCGAGGCCAATGCCGTGCTTGGCGGCGAGGGATTCGAGGCCAGTGGGAAGAAAGTCGGTGCCCGACACAATGGGATCGAGCAGCAGGAGCAATCTACCGCCCCTCTCGAGATAAGCGCCGAGCAGGGCTGCCTCGTCTTTATTAAATGCCCGTTGGGGCCCGACCACGGCCACGAGCCGACAGTCAGTGGGGATGCGACTCGCGCCAAGGGTGGTCATGGCCGCGACCTTGTATCCGTCCTGGATCAGCCCCTCTTTGATCGCGCCAAGGCCGCGACCGCCAAAGCCTTCAAAGGCCCATTCATCGTGGCCCTGGGTAAAGCAGATCTTGTCCTGGGTCTTTGCGGTGACGGATAAGATCGCAGAAGAAATCGCTTGTTCAGCCTTGTAGCCAGAGACTTCCTGGTCAGCTTGCCCCATGCTGCCGCCCATCATATCGCCGCCAAAATCCTCGAACTCTGACGAGGTAACAAATTTCACATTATCCCCGCTCACGACGATGACCGATGCTTCCACTGCCATTGCACCCCCGCCCACGTCCCGGAGCTTGGCGCCGTAGCGGTCGAGGATCCATTGGAACCGCTCTGGGTTGAGATCCTGATCGAGCACCTCCATCTTTACTTTGACGGTGCCCCCAGCGTACCTATCCATGAGCTCTTTGACGTCGGGAAATCGAGGATCGCTCTGGCTCCACAGCACAAAGAGGTGCACCTCTGCTTCGAGGGTGTTTAGCATTTTTATCGATTTTTCCGACAATGTATAAATGCCAGATGCGGTCCAGTCGCTCCGGGTATAGTGGCGCATACCGAGGTAGTTGACCGCCAAGAGAATGACAGCCGCACCCACAAGGGAGATGGTCGCGTTTGATCCAGCGCGCACCCGCTCTTTTTTAATATTGGCATTGGCCATTATCGCCACCTCCGCATCTGGACTACCTGGACCGTGCAAAACAACACAAACACCGTGACCGAGCCGTAGTAAACCAGGTAGCGGGTATCGACGATGCCCCGGCCAAAGGCCTCCATCTGGGTCCACAGGTTGAGATAACCGATAAGGGAATCTGACGATTGGCTGCCTTGAATGAATTCAAACACCCCGAGCAAAAAGAGCACCATATTGCCGCCAAAAGACAGCAATGCCGCTACGATCTGGTTTTTAGATAGGGCGGATGCCAACAGGCCCACGGACAAGAACATCATGCCCATACCCAATGTGCCGAGATAGCCGGCGGCGATGGGGCCAATGTCAATGTCGGAATGGCGCGAGAGCAGCATGGGGTAGAGCAGCGTGGGCAGCCACAGCACGACATAAAACCCAACAGCAGCAGCATACTTGGCAAGGACAACCGACACATCACCGATAGGGGCAGTGAGCAGGGTCTCCAACGTGCCCGAGCTCTTTTCCTGGGAAATGAGGCGCATGGTGATAAACGAAGCTGCGGCGATGATGAGGAGATAAAAAAAGTTGGTCCCGCCAAACATGAACTGCATGGCCGCGCCGTGGGGAGATCTGGGATCTGACAAAAATTCGACGATCAGCATAAAAACAATGCCGTTGTAGACCATGGTCGCAACGAGCAGCACATAGGCAATTGGGGAAAAGAAAATCGCTGCAAATTCCCGCTTTATCTGAGCAAATATGGTCATGCCCCACCTCCTTTGCTGCTGTTCTCAGACGGTTCTGGATCCCCGGTCTCCTCTCGCGTGATGATCTCTACAAAAATATCCTCCAGAGAGAGGCTCGCCGCGGACAACCCCGTGATCTTAAATCCCGTTTGGACTGCAGCATCAAAGATGCGCTCCCTGACCTCCTGGTCCGCATCTGCTTCCAGTCGGTAGGTAACAAGGCCATCGGACCCTTGGGTTTGGCTGGCAATAGATCTGATCCCAACGACCTGGTTTAATGCGGCTTCGGCAGCATTCTCTGGATCGCGCACTTCCAAAGCGATGGTGGTATGGCCGCCGGTCAAGCTCGCGCGCAATTCTTCTGGCTTTCCCTGTCCAGCAAGTCGACCTCGGTGGATGATCTGAATGCGGGAGCACACAGCTTCGACTTCGGGCAGGATGTGGCTCGATAGAATAACGGTCCGCTCCCTGCCCAAATCTCTAATGAGATCACGAACTTGCCGGATTTGGTTGGGATCGAGCCCAATGGTGGGCTCGTCGAGGATCAGAATCTTGGGATCCCCAACCAGTGCATCGGCCAGCCCGACCCGCTGCCGATACCCCTTGGACAACTGGCCGATAATGCGCTGGCGCACATCGCCGACGCGGCATCTTTCAACCGCTGAATCCACCGACTTGCGCCGGGTCTTCCGAGGTACTCGCTTGAGCGCTGCCCGATAGAACAGGTACTCTTCGACCCTCATTTCCGGGTACAAGGGGACATTTTCAGGCAAGTATCCGATGATGCGCTTAACCGCATCTGGCTTTTCAAAGACATCGTGCCCGTCCACTGCCACCTGCCCCGATGTGGCCGCGAGGTAGCCGGTGAGAATCCTCAGTGTCGTTGTCTTTCCCGCGCCATTGGGGCCTAGAAAGCCAAGGATCTCGTTCTTGGCCACTTCGAAACTGATGTCATTGACAGCGGTGACACCGGCATAGGTTTTGGTGAGATTCGCTACGGTTATCAAAACAGACTACCTCCATGTTATTGCACCGTTGGCAGCTGGGCTTTTTTAACTGAATCCATTTCATTAAATCAACTCTGTAACGTTCAGATTGTTCCGTGGGTTTGACGCCGTGCCAGTCCCACGGTACACCCCTTGCCATGGGTTGGATCAAGAGAAAACCCCCGTCGCCCCGTTCTTTTTTGGACATTTGCCCAGAAGGGCTTTGGGATGTTCACGCCCACCTGCTACCCGGTGTGGATGACGGCCCATTACACCTAGATGAATCCATTGCCATGGTCGATGGCCTGGCCTCGCTGGGGTATGTGGCGGCCACCGCCACCCCCCACTTTCACAGTCGACATCTCGAACCGACAAGGGCAACTGTTCAGCAGCTCATCCATGAACTGACAACCCGGCGCGCCGATCGCCCCCCCAGAATATTGACAGGCGCGGAAATACTGCTCGACGATGTATTTCTCACAGAGGAGCGCCAGGGGCATCTGCCCGCGCTTGGTACCGGGCCTGTCTATCTCGTAGAATTGGGCTTTGCGCCAGGAAGCGTGCCGCCCAGTTTGGTGGACATACTCTTTAAGTTCCAGGTTGGCGGTGGCAACCTGATGCTGGCCCATCCAGAACGGACACCGGATCTACAGCGAGATGTTTCGGTTTTTGAAAGGATTTACAACACCGGCACCCTGCTTCAAATCGATGCCATGTCCCTTGTCGGCCATTACGGCGCCCAAGCAGAAAAAACAGCGCTTCACCTGATAGAGGAGGGGCTCGCAGATGTGGTGGGGTCGGATCTACATTCATCCCGCGACTTGCAAGAATTGGCCCGCGCGCTGGATCGCTTGGCCGACTGGCATTCAGACCGCTTTGTTCAACTCGTGCACACCAATCCCAAACATATCCTCGAGGGTCGCGTGGATGAGGTTGTGCGAAATGCGTAAGGTCGGGGTTCGCCTGGCCCTATCGCTCTGCATCGCGGTTGTACTGGTTCACTGGTTAACAGACCAGGGGCTCCATGTTTTGCCCAGCTGGCGTGCCATTCGCGAGGCCGCTGTTTGGTGGGCAGTCCCTGCTTATGTATTGCTTTTTTTTGCCTTTCATGTGCTCAGGGCCTGGCGCTGGACCTATCTGTTACGCCCCTTTGCCAATGTGCCTGCACAGGTGATGTGCAGCGTTGCCTTTATCGGATTTGTGGCCATACAAATCATGCCCTTGCGCACAGGTGAAGTGGCCCGACCATACCTGCTCGATCGGTATACTGGCGCGTCCAAGAGCGCGCTGTTCGGCACCATTGCTATCGAGCGGATCGTGGATGGCCTGCTGGTCTCCTTGAGCCTGACCGCAGCCCTTATGGCACTGCCCTCTGACCAGACGCCGTACGTTTGGGGGTTGAAAACCATCCCACTTATCGTCTTTTCAGGTGCCCTATTGCTCCTGATCGCCTTTTACCGCAGCCCGGCCCGCATCTCTGCGTTGCTGAACCGGGTCGTGGGCTTTTTCTCACAGCGGCTCGCCAGGTTCTCGGTGGGCGTGCTCGAAAGATTCCATGCCGGTCTGGCAGCCCTGCCCAAGCGGCGCAACTTTATCGCTTATGTCGCTATCTCCAGCCTCTACTGGGCTATCAACGCTGTCAGTTTCTGGGTGCTCGCCATCGGGTGTGGGCTCAGCCTGTCGTTTGCCGGTGCAATGGCCGGTATGGGTTGCCTGGCTGTGGGCATTTTGCTACCAGCGGGTCCGGGTTATTTTGGCAATTTCCAAGTGGCGGTCCTGGCTGCCCTCGACATGTACACCCCGCAGACAACATCTACTCATGGGATTGCCGTGTTTATCTTTCTCCTTTATTTGCTGCAGACAGGCCTGGCCATTCTTTTCGGAGCTGCCGGCGCATGGGGACTTCGAAAGCAAACGGTCGTGGCAAAGGGGCAGCCCTCGGGTCAGACATCTTAATCCCACGGAAATAATCCACTCTGACAGTAAAATGGCACGTAATAGGCCATATTTGATGCATTCTCCACATATACAAACCATCCGGATGGTTTGTATGTTTGGCAAACGTGTTTTGAGGACCATCGCGATGGTTTGTATGTTTGGCAAACGTGTTTTGAGGACCATCGCGATGGTTTGTATGTGTGGCAAACGTGTTTTCGGAACCATCGCGATGGTTTGTATGTGTGGTAAACGTGTTTTCGGAACCATCGCGATGGTTTGCATATGTGGCAAACGTGTTTTGGGGAACACATTTTGGGTTCCTGGGCTGCAACAACCCATGTTGGGGACCTTCACCAAAAACAATCTTGTGGCCAGGAGGTATTTCAGAACCATGCTTGAGCTCTTTGGATTGCCCAAGCACAAGAAAATGAACCTTTTATTTCTTAGTGCATTAAATCAATAGCTCGTTTCGTTTTTGCCAAGCGGGTCTGATTTTTTGTTGGACGTTGGAGAATGGGGAGCGGGACATGTTGCTATACGCAAATAGGCGAAAAGGGAGCTAGTGCGATGTCAAACGAGATCGGTCGGGTAAAATTAGCAAATTCCCCCTTGAAAAAGGGGGTTAGGGGGATTTTGTCACCTCGCAATGCCAGGGGAAAAGACGAAATCCCCCCGACCCCCTTTGCCAAAGGGGGAGGCCTTTTACCCGACATTGAAGACTTGACGGAGTACTAGTGATGCGTAAATGCTTCAGCTGTGGCACCTCGGTTTTTCTTTTTGTTCTAATCCAACCCGCACAAGCCACTGACTTTCCAAGACTGGATCAAGCAATTCCGGGGAATGATGTTTCAAAACTAGCACCGGTTTTTGACTTTGACGGAGATGGCTGCTTGCCCAGCGCCGGTATTAGTCGGGGCGGTGAAAAAAATCCCGGATTAAAGACATCTGGAGACATCACAGGGGAATGCCGGGCTTCTCGCTTTTTGGATACTTCAAACACGCTTCATCGTTCCTCATGCACTATCAAGAACGGATCTAGATACTGCGGCCACTTCTACGCGCTATATTTTGAAAAAGATCAAACCGTTCTTTACGGCGGCCACAGACATGATTGGGAGCATGCGGCGATCTGGACAAAGAATGGTGTGATTACCCATGGTAGCGTTAGTGTCAGTAGTGTCAGGGAAGGTATTGCGATAATATCTCGCTAAAGATTAGAAACACTCAGGGGACCGGTGGGGTATGGACGCCTACTTTTTCTGAAGAAGCCGGTCAGGGGATATGTAATGCTGGCAGTTATGTAGCGGGAGTCAGGTGTACTGGAAGATATTGTGATAATCTCAGCTTGTACTGCAAAGAAATTGTCAGTTTTGACTAAATCGTAGTTTTCATTATCTTTTTTGATAATTACGATAAAGGAAAATAGGCTTTCAGTGAACGAAGGGAGTATCTTATGAAAAGCGATATACAACACAGAGATCAGGGAACTCTCTTTGTTTTGTTTACATTTATTCTACTGAGTACATCAAGTTGCGGTGGTGACGATATAGGCACGGACAGCGGATCCGATACCATCACTGACACCGATACTGACACCGAAACGGATACAGACACGGAAACTGACTCATCGGAGTTGTATTGCGAGTATGAAGGAAACACGTACCCAGTCGGTACTATTTACACCTTGCCGCCATGCCTTAATTGTGATAATTACTGCATGTGCAGCGAAATAGACGGAATTGCTGTTGCCGACTGCACCGATTGCGAGTGCTGGGAAGAAAGCTGTTATCTTCCATATGAAGGAATTGAGGTTTACGTCGGTACTTCATGGATCTCAGGTGAGGACTGTTGCTCATGTATCCGAGAAGAAGGCATAAATACCGAGGTGGCGTGCATACCCGGCCCTTGTGGAGATGAGTCCCAAACATGCGAATTCGGTGGCATGCAGTATCGAATCGGAGAGTTCGGCCCGGCCTTTCCCTGCCACAATTTACTGTATGGTTGTCTCTGCGAAACGGAAAACAATGGTACGCTCTGGAACTGTATGGCGTGCACCAACAACCATCTCACCCAGCCAGGGCAATCTATGGAAATTGGCGGGCATTGTTGCACCTATCAAAAGCACGGCAGTCCGGCATATGACTCTGATCAAGTGATCTGCATCCCTGGCTCGTGTACATGAGATGATACAACCGCTGCTCCGAGGATGAACTACAACGTTTGCCCAACAGTCCATCAGCATTGAGTCGTTAAGCACCCACTAACCGTGTCCAAACGCTAAGTCTTCCAATAGGCATACGGCCCGAGGTGTGACAAGCGCAGTGTCTCATACCCTCTACCCTGACCAAAGATGTTCCATAATTCGTAATCTTGCGTTGCGTTGGGATATCAGTAGTTATGAGTGGGACATCAGGGGGGCATGCTGGGGATGAAGCCGACCGATGGGTGCGGG
>JASJCT010000011.1 GCA_030065855.1 Myxococcota bacterium | reverse complement strand
CAATTGTTTTCAAAGGTAAAATTCGATTGGACGTGTCAAAATCCCCCTAACCCCCTTTTTCAAGGGGGAGATCCTTTACCCGGCATAAAAATAGCAAAAATCGCGACATTTGCCCTTAACCGAATGCCATTGCCCCTTTGTCAAAGGGGGAGAAATACGCAACATTCCTTGGTTAACGCCAATGGGGGTAGGGGGAGAGGTTTCCGGGACGGGCACTAACTAAGAGGTAGATTGCGTTTGTAAACGAGCGGCAACACAATCGGCTTCGGATACAATGCGCTGAATAAGGTCATGTACGGTTGGAATATCTGTGATGCGACCAATTGATTGCCCCACGCTGGCGAGGCCCTGACTGAGATCCCCGGTCTCAAATGGAGAAGTTGCAGTCGCGTCATTGATGAAAGTCTCCAGGTTTTCTCGGTATATTAAGCGGCGCTCCATGCGGTAGCTTTTTTCAGAGACAGGGGTTTTTAGCGCTCGCAGGTGCTGGGTTGACGATGTTCGTACAAGGAGCGTATCGGTCTCGTAGGATTGAAGGAGACATCCCTTGACAGCATCATGGGCTGTGGATTCTTGGGTTATGAGAAAGCGGGTCTGCATGGCGATAGCGTCGGCTCCGAGCGCGAGCGCGGATACGAGCCCGCGTCCGTCGACAAAACCGCCAGCGGCAATAATTGGAATGCGCAAGGCGTCAACAACTGCTGGAACCAGCACCTGGGCGCCCACATCCCGATCGGTTCGATGACCTGCACATTCAAAGCATTCGATGATCACAGCATCTGCGCCGGCTTTTTGAGAATCCTTGGCCTGGCGTACCGACCCGCAGGTGTTGATTACGCGATGACCTCTCGATTTTAGCGTCTCTAAAAGGGAAAAGGGGGAGCGTGCAGAGATTTCTACGATGGAGATATTATTTCTCTCAAGAACGTCGCACAGCGCATCGACGTTGACTGTTTGGGAAAGGCGTCCCAAGCTGACGCCAAAAGACCTGTGGGTCTTCAGTCGTGTCTGCTGTAACGCCGCTACGCTATCGTCAAAGGACAGTTTACTGTTGACTGGTACAAGTCCAAGGCCGCCAGCCTCGGCCACGGCAGCCACGAGATCCGGCCCTGAAACGCCAGGCATAGCCTGTTGAACAACCGGTACATCTATGCCGAAGCTGTGGGTGAACCTGGTTTTTAGCATCGCAACACCTCTTTTGGAAAAGCCACCCCATGGCGGTCGATTATCGTTCCCCTTTGGCTTCTGGCCAGATGAGCGTATGGAGCTGTGGGTGCAAGCGCAACTGGAGGCCAGCGTCCAAAATCCAACGAGCGAGAGAAGACAGGGAAACCCGTCCCAAGGCCGGAGAAAAGAGCAGCTCGTTGTTCGATATAAGTTGTCTTTCCACGCAGAACTGTTTTGCCCAACAAAAGTCGTCAAACGAGCTGATAACGAATTTTAGCTCACAATTTCCTGAATGGAGATTGGTGTAGTCGTGCGCCACCATCCGCTCAGACATGCCGGAATCCGGACACTTCACATCTAAGATAATGCGGACCCTCGGATCGATACCGATAATTGAGAAGGCCCCACTGGTTTCGAGTAGGACGTTAAACCCTGCTTCACATAGCGCGGACAAAAGGGCAAGAGTATCTTTTTGGAGCAGCGGTTCTCCCCCGGTTACAGCAACGAGATTGGGACCGAGACGCGATACTTCTGAGATAATTTGAGGAATGGAAAGCGAACGGCCGCGGGCCACGCGAGCCAATGGTGTATCGCAATATGCACAGCGCAGGGAACAACCTGCTAGCCGAATAAAAGCGCAGGGAAGGCCCGCTCGGGTGGACTCACCCTGTATCGAAGAAAAAATTGAAAAAACCTGCAGCAACGTGCGGCCTATACAGCGAGTGGGTCGGAGAGACCTGCCTCGAAAAATCCCTTGGCCCGAAGGCGGCATGCATCGCACTGCTTGCAGGGCTGGCCACTGAGGCTCGGGTCGTAACAAGACCAGGTATGGCCAAAATCAACACCCAATTCCGCACCTAAGAGAATCGTTTCGGCTTTGGATAAATGAATTAGGGGCGTGTGGATGCGAAACCTGGGTCCCCCTTCAACCGCTCGGGTGCCTAGATTTACTGTCTTTTCAAAAGCGGAGATGAACGCCGGGCGACAATCCGGGTAACCGGAATAATCGACAGCAGAAACCCCAATGAAAATGTCCCGTGCATCCAATGACTCAGCCCAGGCCGTGGCCAGGGATAGAAAAACAGTATTTCTAGCAGGTACGTAGGTAGGTGGGATAGAGACCGAGGAAACAGGTCCTTCGGACTTAGGTACCGGTCTACTCCCGGTTAGGGCTGAGCCAACAAGTGCCGATAAATCAATGTCGAGGATTTTATGGGGGACGTCACCGAAAAGAGCGACGGTGCGGCGGGCGGCATCGATTTCAACGAGATGCCGTTGACCGTACCGAATTGTCAAACAGTGGGGAGAAAAGCCTTCACGATGTGCTACCGCGAGGACAACGGTTGAATCCAGGCCACCGGAAATCAAAACAACGCATGGAGAAGAAAGTCTAGGCATCAAGCACTGCTCCCAAAAGAATTTCGATGAATACACTGCGAAAACGAAAAAAAGACAAGGGAAAAGATTGGGGAGAGCAATGGGTGTTTCACGTGAAACAATAGGCGAGGCCGTGCATAGGCCGATGGGGGTGTTTCACGTGAAACAGAGATGAACATCGCTGAGGGTCGTTGCTATCAATCAGAGGCAGAGTCGATTTTCTTGATAGCCTCAATAATTTCCTTTTTGCGTGTCGTTGGTATTCGAATTGCCAAGCGAATGTATAAATCACCTGTAGAAGTCGACTTCTTTATGCCCTTTCCCTTGAGCCGAAGTTTCTGACCGCCTTGGGAGCCCTGTGGAATTGTCATTTTTACTTGGCCCCATGGTGTATCGATGGGAAGGGTGGCACCGTTAAAGGCTTGAGAGATAGTAATATGTTCAGTCTTAATCAGGTCATCCCCGACTCTCTCGTAAGCCCGGTCTGATTTGATGGCAATTTTTAGTAATAAGTCGCCGGCAGGACCGCCAAAGGGGCTTTTTTGGCCTTGGCCTTTCAATCGGATGGTTTTCCCGTCTGCAATACCTTTTGGAATTGTAACTTTGAGGCGCTTTTTAACCCCATCAAGCGGGACAACAATCTGGAGTTCTTTGCCCTTTACCGCGTCCATCAGTTCGATTTCCATTGAAGAGTGAATCTCAGCGCCTTTTTGCTGGGCCGCCCCCCAGTTGTTAACAGTGTACTTTCTCCGAGCACCGCCGTTAGCAGGGTCGCTACCAAAAAGGCTCTCGAAAATATCTTCCAGTGCACCAAATCCAGAAAATCCGCCAAAGTCAAAAGAGGTGCCTCCTCTGCCTTGACCAGGAGGCCAAGCACCACCAAAATTTCCTGAATATTGATGCCATTTATTGGGGTCAAACCCATCCCGTAATCCATCAATGCCGAATTTGTCGTAGAGTTTCCGCTTCTCTTTGTCTCCCAACACGGCATAGGCAGCTGATACTTTCTTGAATTTTTCCTCGGCGGATTTATTGTCCTTGTTTTTATCAGGGTGAAGCTCACGTGCGAGTTTTCGGTACGCCTTTTTGATCTCTGCGTCAGGAGCTGTCTTATTCACACCCAGGATGCTATAAAAATCCTCTTGCATCTCGATCGTTTCCTTTTTAGCTCTCTATGTAATATGTACCCACCTTGCAATTCGGTAAAGTGGTCATTTTGCGGCCTTGCCGCAATGATTATCTTCGTGTTAGATGTATTTTTTAACGATGAACGACGTGAAATGTGAAGATCTCCCGAGACATCTCGCCATTATCATGGACGGCAATGGGCGATGGGCTAAGATGCGGGGACTTCCCCGTCTGGCTGGGCACCGCAAGGGTGCGGACGCGGTGAGAACCATTGTGACGTCATGCCGCGAACGGGGGATTAAGGTTTTGACATTATTTGCTTTTTCTTCACAGAATTGGTCTCGGCCGTTGTCGGAGGTGAAAGGTCTGATGACGCTCCTTTACACCTACATCAAATCTGAGACCGCTATGATTTTAGACAACGGCATCAGGTTGACGACTATTGGACAGCTCGACCGGATTCCCGTTTTTGCCCGGGCCGCAGTTGAAGAGCTCGTGGAGGCGTCAGAGTCAAATTCAGATATGACCCTCTGCCTCTCGCTTTCTTATGGCGGCAGAGAAGAGATCGTCTCTATGGCAAGAGACATCGGCCGCATGTGCACGAATGGAAAATTAGCACCAGAAGACATCGACGCCAATGTAGTAGAGAACGCGCTTTGGTCATCTGAATTAGGCCCTGTTGATTTAATGATTCGAACCTCTGGTGAGCTGCGCGTTTCCAATTTCCTGCTCTGGAGCCTCGCCTACTCTGAGCTCTATTTTGCCGATTGCATGTGGCCAGATTTCGACGAATCAGCGCTGGATAGGGCGCTGCAATCCTATGTCAAACGCCAACGCCGCTTCGGGGCAGTGGTATAATGAGCAATCTGGCTGCGAGAATCCTATCTTCACTCGTACTGCTGCCGCCCCTTATCCTCTCAATTTTTTATGCGCCCTCCTGGGTTTTTCTGTGCGTCGTGGTCTGTTGCGCTGCCCTTTGTGGGGGTGAATTTGGATCTTTTGCCTTGGAACCACCATTTAAGACATTGCGGGCCGGGATCGCATTCTTTTCGGCGTTTGTTGCCGCGTGTGTCAGCGTATGGCCGTTTTTTCAGTGGTCGCTACTCTTATTGCCCTCGGTGCTGCCGATAGTGGTTTCGGTGCTTTTCCTCGTTTCGAAATCCAAACCGCGCCAAGCCGCCGTGTCCCTGGCGATATCCATTGCAGGATCGCTATATATCGGCGGGCTGATGGGGTTTGTCGGACTGCTGTTTGTGTCTCACGAAAACGGCGGTGTATGGGTGTTGGCCTTGCTGGCGGCGGCGTTTTTGGGCGACACCGGTGCCTACGCTGCTGGCAGAGCGTTCGGTCGGCATAAACTCTCGCCGATCATCAGCCCGAATAAAACGTGGGAAGGCGCGATTGGCGGATGGGCTGGGACTAGTCTCTCCATCGCAGTTTTTAAGGTCTGGTTCCTAACGGACCTCGACTGGCTGGCTGTCGTAGGCCTCTCTGCGATCCTGAGCGTTGCTTGCCAGATCGGGGATTTAACCGAATCTCTATTCAAGCGGGGGTTTGGCGTAAAAGATTCAGGCCGGATCATACCTGGACACGGCGGTATGCTCGATCGTATCGATGCCCTCATGTTCGGCGCACCTGTGCTGTTTTTCTTCTCGATCCTAAGGTAGGTGAGATGGGCACATCCCCCCGATTTTATATATCTTTTTGCTTGTTAGGGGTCGCACTTATGGTTTCTGTTTCATGTGCAAAAAAAAGTGTGCTGACCAGCCGTATCCGACCCGGACCGATCGGTACTGAGAGTGGGGATGTGCCAACCACAGAAAAACTGTTCTGCGCGCCTCCTGGAGACAATCACGTCATTTTCTCCATCTTTATCGACGATAAAGAGGTCGGGCGAGAGGTGCGCACGACCATTGAGGAAAGCGGACCTCTGGGGCAAGAAGTCGTGGTGCTTTCCCATGCTGTCACGCGGATGAAAATGGGGACAGCCCATTTTGAGCGGCGCGAGGTCAAGGAAGAGCGAACCCGCAAGACAGATGGATTGATACTCCAGGGGTCCCACGTCACGATGAACCAGGTGAATTTTCGGATATTCCGCGTGGGATATAACGGCTCTGGGTGGGACAGGCTCGTTGAATCGAAGTCAGCACTTACAGTTGAATCTACAGCAGATCCCACAGCTGTGTCGCTAGCAGAGGTGGATGTTTTTGGGATGGACCTGAGTGAGGCGCTGCGGGATAGAGCCCTTCATGCTGAGCATGGGTTGCCTACAAAAAATTACTACGACCCAGTTTTGGAACGCCCTGTTGCTCTGTTTTTTTCAAAACCAGAGCCCGGGTCCATCGAGCTCTACGGTCAGCAAATCCAAGGCAGCTGGATCGAGGCCAGACGAGAGGGTGCAACAGCCGCCGAAATGAGGACTTTCTTTGATAAAAAAGGAACCCTATGGATTGAGGCATACCCGGAAAAATCAGAGATCCGACGCCGCCTTCCCGGCCCCCTTACGCTCTCCATGGAGACATCAGAGCTGTTGGTAGGGTTGCACTCAGAAGCGTACCTCGCTGATCCAAACGCTGCCACGCACGCGACGTTTTTGTTTCGCTCAACACCCCAGCGGCTGGATGCACTCGATTTGATCGATGTGCCGCTGAACCATACTGTCGTTAGGAAATCCCCAACAGAATTGCTGCTCACCGTTGAAGCAGGGGCACCAGACGGGGATGTGCCACCTGGCAAAGCGGACCTCAAAGGATCTCGGTACGTGCTGCCCAAGTCACCTGAGATTATCGGCGCCTTGAGATACCTCCGATCCGCAGGCAAGCGAGGGAGGTTGTCACGTGAGCGGCGGTACAACGCCACGCCAGTGGTGGCAAGGGCGGCATTGATTCAGAACCCAAAGCGGTTCTGGTCGGATGCGGATAAGGTGGCCGGACTGATAATGCATTACGTGTCCGCGCTCTTACCTGACAAACGGCACACGTTTTCAATGGCCGATGCAGCGACTACCTTAGGCCGGGGTGCTGGGGACTGCACCGAGCATGCGGTATTATTTGCCGCGTTGATGCGTGCCGCTGGTATTCCAACGCGCTTGGTATCGGGGATGTATCTGACGTCCGGTGGCATGTGGGGCTATCACATGTGGAACGCGTACTGGAACGGGGAGATGTGGCAATCCATCGATCCATCCACCATGTCCTATCGTACCGGGGCCGCCTATATCGCCTTGGGTTCGGGCGCAGCGCAGTTCGACGAGGTACGGGATCGCCTGGCCGATTTCATTTGGCGTACGTTCAGCGGCGTGAGTATCGACCTCATCGAAGCGTCGAACAACGGAGAACGCCTGTTTCTCGCCAGACCCAAAAGTCCGGATCAGAATCTGAAGGAGACCGCCCTGTTCAATGCGGTGGTGCTTTCTGAGCGAGGGGACCACGAGGGAGCCATTGCAATCCTCGATGAGAATATAACGTCTGAGTATCGCTCCCTATCTGTAAAGCTGATGCGCGTTGAACTGCTAGTGCTCGCCGGGCGTCATGACGAAGCGCTTCGAAACATCGTGGCCTTGAGGGAAGAGACATCCATGGCCGGAAACGTGCGGCTCCTAGACACATTCGAGCTTAAATGCCTGCTCACCATGGGTGAGGGAGAAAAGGCAAAAAAAATATACGAGCGCCTGGAAAAGGAGCTGAAAAAACAGGGAAAAGAAGTAGCCCGGGTGCTGCTGCGGGCCGAGTATTTGTTTGACAGCAATGACGCATCGGCAGCAATTGACCTCCTCGATAGCGAGCTTGAGCAAGATCCTGATAATGCTTCTTTGTTCACAGCGTTTGCCCATTACGTTTCGCTCAGCCAAGGGGATGTTGACACTGCCATGTTCGATCGGGCGTTGGAAGCTGCGCGATCGGCTGTTCAAAAAACCATGTACGCCGAAGACCGGGCCTTGGCGGCGCTGGCGCGTCTCTTGCTCAAAGGGGGCCGACTCGCAGAGGCCGGGTGGTTCGTCGATCACGCCTTGATGCTGGCACCGGCAGCGCGGCACCTGCATGAGCTAAAGCGAAAGATCAACTCCCGCCATTGCGAAGTAGCGAGACAGAATGGGCGTCTGGAACCTTCAGGAAAAGAGCAGCGCTAGTTGTAACCAGCGGCGACTTAATTTTGAAAAAAGAGCAAACATGGGTTAAATTGATTGGGTCCGGGCCCAAGCGGTTGTCAATCTATTTCTTCCCTAAGGCCGCTTGGGCATTTTTCTTTATTGGGCATATTTTCTTCAATTTTCTTTGATAAAGATCAATCAATTATGGAAAAATTTATGGTAATATTAACCTAACGTGGTGTTAGTGGACGATGAGGAACGCTCATCTTAGTTAAAGTATGCGAATATATTTAGAACTGAAGGAAAGGGGTTCGCAATGAACAGGCAGCTTTTTTTATTTGTCGGGGTCTTGGCGCTTGGACTTGCTATTTTCGGGGCAAATGCATGCGATAGTGGCTCAGACCAATCGATTAACAGCGATACGGATGTCGGTGGCGACAGTGACTCAGATAGCGACTCGGATAGCGATACCGACAGCGATTCAGATAGCGACTCGGATAGCGATAGCGATACAGATACCGATTCAGATACAGATACCTTTCCCAATGATGGCGGACCACTTGATCCGGAGAGCGAGTGTGACTGCTCAGATATTTCCGCCTCTACCCCTGAAAACCTGGCCGCGTCCATGAACCTGTGCGAGGGGGAAACCAGTGTCGGCGAATACCTGTTGGACGTTCAGGTCTGGAGCTCCAGCCCATCTCCGGACGAAGGGTATGCGGTGATCGAATCGATGGGCAACAACGACTGCCTCGTTCACCGCCACGGTTGCCAGATGCTCGCCATTTCCACAGGCCCGGTGGGACAGGAAAATCCCAACACTGTGACAGGGGATGAATTCGGCGCCGGCAACCAACATTTTATCGAGAATGATCCTCTACCGCCGTACCAAGGAAACCAGCCAACCACGTCCCAGCCACACACATCCTGTGACAATCTACAGTTGCAGCTCACGCTCCAGGCACCTGAAAGGGCAGGGGGATTTTCATTTGATTTCGTTTACGCGTCTGCTGAATACGACGAATGGGTCAACGCCGGGTTTAACGATGCCTTTTACGCAATCATGGAGTACGACGCGCTCAACGATGGCGAGCGCACGAATATATCGTTTGATTCTAACGACAACGAAGTCGAGGTCGACGTTAACTTTTTTGAGAACGCGGACTTTCCCTGCGATGAAACCGGCTCTGGCTGGGAGCCAGAGGTCATTGGCAAGTCAGGATCGACCGGCTGGCTGCGCACCACCCGCGCGGTTGAAGGAGGATCGACCTTTAAGCTTACGTTCTCGATTCACGACGAGGGCGATTGTGTATGGGATTCGATTGTGTTCATCGATAACTTTCAGTGGCTCGGCGTCGTAGAGGAAGAAGAAACCGTGCCCATTTAGCCCGGTCCCCTCTCTAGCCTTAGAGCTGATAGCCTTTTCCGCGCAAATGGGTGATGATCAAATTCAGGTGGTCAATGGTTTTCTGGTCGGGCTTTGTTGTGGGCTCGCGGACATTGGCTGTTTGAAATACACCCCGCTCAACGAGAATGTGTTTGCGCAGGGCAACGCCGATGCCCGCCTGAAACTCGAACCTGATCAAGGGTAACATATCGTAAAAGAGGGCCATCGCAGCGTCTCGTTGACCTGAGCAAAATAGGTCGTACATCTGTACCAGGAACTCCGGGTAGGCAAAACCGGTCATGATACCCACGGCTCCCCGGTCCAACTCTTCAAAGGCAAACATGCCCCCAAGGGCGCCAAATACCCCAAGGTTCTCTCCGCACAACCGATTCAGACGCGCCATCTTAAGACCAGTGGGGGGATCCTCGAGCTTGATATACCAGGGTGCATCGACCTCGTTGACGATTCGCCCAATGAGGCCAGGCGACATCACGACTTTGGTCGCTGCGGGATAATCGTGAATGACCAGTGGCGAACCAATGGCACCCGCGACCTGGCGGTGAAAATGAAACAGAGCATCATCACTTTGTAGCGTGGGCGGGCCGAGCAGGATTCCATCGGCTCCCAACGCCAGTGCTTTGTCAGCGGCGCGAATGACCAGATCTGTACCCTGGTAACGAACCCCTACGAGCAATCCCATCTCTGGTGGTAACGCCTGCCTGAATCGCTGTACCACCAGCGCTCGCTCAGCATCTTCAAGCTTGTGCCCCTCTCCCATCACACCGAGTACAGTGAGGCCGTCGACCTTCCGCTCGATCATGAACGACGCCAAGCGGTCGATACTGGCCTCGCATATCATCCCTTCTTGATCAAAGGGTGTCGGTACAATCGGATAGATACCTTTTAAATCCACGTTTCACCTCCTAAACCGGCAGAGCCAGAACAAATTGGAAAGATCCTACAGCCGACGCTGCATCGCCAAGGGTAGCATACCCCTATATCTTGCCGAATTGATAGGATTTCTCGATGGCTTGGGCCGCCCTATTTCTTAGGAGCTTCATTTGATCTACTAACCTGTCGTCGATAACCGTATTGGGTTTGGCCATGTCCCCGTAGAACAGGGCAGCTGGGAAGCGCTTGATGGTCACGGGGTAGAGAAAAAACATGGGGGCATCGATAAGCTCTCGATACCATTTGGGAATTTTGGCCGCATCCCTAAAATTCTGGGAGTCGTAGACGACCGTGTCCCGCCCCCTAGTGGCTGTTTGGCAAAATAGATCTGACCCGCTTCTCAGGGAAAACTTAAATCTAGGCAGTATTGACTCAATCCCGTCCCCAAATCCGGATCGGGCTTTCATGACCCGGCGTTGTGCGTCGTTTAAGCAGAAGATGATCCGCGACAAGCCAAGGCCGCGGTACATGGTCTCCAGAATAATCAGCATGATACTGTTCAGATCGCAGCCGCTTTTTTGGGACGATGTGGCCTCTTCCACACCATCGATCAATATTTTTACCTGTTCAGCGATTGCATCTTGGGGCGCATCAGGTGCAACACGGGTTTCCGAAGATACACCGGCCACGTCGGGGCCAACGCTCGACGCTCGCATCTCGGGAACGCCCGGCGCTGGAGAGGTACTCAGCATCGAGGGCAGGGCAGCACCGCCGTCTAGGACGTTGGCAACAAAGGCACTGTCCTTGACGGGAATTCCCACTGCGGTGACGTATTCTTCAAGGCGTTCTACTGCGGCAGCCAATAGTTTGCGGATGTTCTTAGAGGAAATAGGGATGCTGTCGCCAAAGCGGTCAGCCAGCTGCTGAATCTGTTTTTTTCGGCGAGCCGGAGAGGCTGCGGCAGCAATGTTGGTCAGCTCGCTCGAAAAGCCGGCGAGGTGGCGCAGGCGCTGTGTTTTTGAGCGAGGTTTGGCGAGCTTTTCCGGTGGCAACCAGGTCATTGTTTCACGGATGGCTTCTGGAAAGTCCCACTGACCGGCGAGCTCCTTACCCAGCTCTTCGAGGGTCACGCCAAGAACGCGATAGGCCGCTGCCCGTTCAGTGATGCGCTCCTTTTTCATTAATTGGCGGGCTTGTTCCATCTCCTTTGGAAAATAGAAGATGGCTGCGTACCGCCCCAAATTGTGAAACATCCCGCAGACAAAGGCTTCCTCTTTGTTTGCCACCGCGTTCGTTTCGGCCAGGGATTGGGCGATAATGCCGCTCATGAGCGCGCTCAAAGCAGCGTCCTGAAGTGCACGAGCTTGGGTGCTATCTGTCTCGAGCAAGTTATCGAAGAGCAGCAGGCCCAGGGAAGCGTCCCGTACCGCGTCAAAGCCCATCAATACGACAGCCCTGGAAACCATGGTCACCTTCCCACGGACGCTGCCGTAAAAGGGCGAATTGACGAGCCTGATGAGTTTTGCTGTCAGGGCCGTGTCTTTGAGGATTACATTTGCGAGCTTGGGGGCGGACGTGTTCTTGGAAGCGACCTTGGCGTTCAGCTCACTTAAGTGTCTCGAGATGACAGGGAAATCCCGATGGCGTTTCATTTTCTTTACGAGCCGCTCGATGGTGGGCACATCTTCGTCCGAAGAGGTGATCACTTCAGGCGCTGCAGGAGCAGGTGTTTCATGGAGCTGCTGCTTTGCGGTCTTCTCTTTCGGACGCACCGGTTTCTTTGCTGGAGGTGCGGCTTTGTTTACGCGTGTCGCATGATTGGTCTTATTGGGCGGTTGCTGAAGTGTGTCAGGGATTTGGAGCAACTGATCCACGACTGACGCCATGCTGGCCGGGCGGTCCTCTCGCTTCTTGCTCAGTGCTTTGAGGACAAGGGTTTCGAGTTGGGGTGGGACCTGGATTTCCGGAGCCGCCGTTGAAAGAGGTGTGGGCGCTTCGTTGAGGTGCTTGGCCAGGGTTTCGATCGGTGTTTTTGCCACAAAGGGCGGGTTGCCGCTGAGCATTCTATAAAGAATGACCCCGAGCGAGTAGATATCTGTTCGATTGTCTAGGATTTCGCCCCGGGCTTGCTCGGGGGACATGTATTCAGGGGTGCCAAAAATTTCGTTGGGTGCCGTTAAATTCGACTGCACGCCCTTGGCTTCTGAGGTTAGGATTTTAGCAATGCCAAAGTCGAGCACCTTGACAAAGTCGGGCGCTGTCCTGTCCTGGGTGAGCATAATATTTTCAGGCTTGAGGTCTCGGTGAATGATGTCTCGCTCGTGGGCATTGTGGAGCGAGCGGCAGATTTGAACCGCAATATGGCGACACCGTTTCCAGGGAATGGCACCGGTTTGAGTGAGTTCGTCGTCAAGGCTTTTGCCTTCGATCAGCTCCATAGCAATGAACATGGCGCCGTCTTCTGTTACGCCAAAATCGTAGATAACGACCGTATTGGGATGGTTCAGCCGGCTGGCCAAGGAGGCTTCGTTGCGAAACCGCTGTTTTAAATTGGCTTCATCTTGCAACTGCGGATTCAGCACTTTGAGGGCCACGGGCCGTTGGACCGAGGTCTGCTCGGCCCGATAGACCGTGCCCATGCCCCCACCTCCGATCTTCTCAAGGACCCTGAAGCGGCCGGCCACCAATTGGTCAATGCGGATCAGGGCGTCATTATCTTTTCCAGATAAGGCCCTGTCGGACATTGGGCATCCGCAGCGGGTGCAGTAGAGGGCCTCAATAGGGTTTTTCCCACCGCATTTGGCGCATTTCTTATCGGAAACCACGCGTCTCTCCCCCTTATTGAAAGTATTCTACAGGGTTTTTCCCCTTGAATTTTAGGCGCTTTTTGTCTGAAGCCACGCGTCTCTCCCCATACCAAAAGTATTCCACGTGTCAGCGCAAAAGCCACCGGCAATTTGGCTGGCCACCGTACAAAAGCAATGGAAAAACAGAAAAACGGATAGATTCTAGACGGTTATTTTGATAAAGTAAACGTGGGATACCCGCGCGACTCACTGGGAAGCGCGCTGATAGGAACTATTTTTTCCAGGAGGAAAATTCTAATGTCAGTTCAATTCGGATCCAGGCTGCTAGGGGTACTTCTACTCATATGGATGATGGGCTTTTCTGCATGCGATGCCGATGATACAGACGCCGGCAGCTCGGATTCGGACAGTGACGGCGATTCGGACAGTGACAGTGATTCGGACAGTGACAGCGATAGCGATAGCGACAATGATACGGATTCAGACACTGATAGCGATACCGACATCGATACAGCCACCGACACGGACATTGATAGCGATACCGACACGGACATTGATACGGATACGGACACCGACACAGAGATCGACACCGATACTGAGACTGAAACGGATACCGAGTGTGGGGAACCACCACCAGCTGATCAGGATTGGATAACCGAATACCAGCAGGAGATAATTGCCAAGCTCACCGGGGAAGACGAAATCGCGCCGGGTGTTACCCTGGAGAGCCGCAGTAGCGCTGGAGAACGGGAAACAGCCCGAGAGTACCTGTTAGAAGTCTGGCAGGAGCTGGGATTAACCACAGAAGCGCATGAATATAGCAGTGGCGCCAATCCATATGCGATTTTAGAAGCGACCGAGGAGAGCGACGAATGGGTGATCTACGGTGCACATTACGACTCGGTAAGCGCTGGTCCTGGCGCTGAAGACAATGCCTCTGGCATCACCGGGGTATGTGCCATGGCGCGCTACGCCGCCATGATCGAATGTCGCAGCCGCAATCTCATTTTTATCGGGTTTGACCAGGAGGAGTCTGGATTGATAGGCAGCAGGGCCTTTGCTAAGTATCTGAAGGAAAACGACTATAACGTCCACTCAATGCACAATTTTGACATGATCGCATGGGATGGGGATGATGATCTGGTCATCGAGGTGGGCGCGCCGAGCGATGGCATGGTTGAGTTTTATGAGGATGTGGTGGCGAACTCTGAATTTGATTTTGAACTAAAAGAATCCACCTTAGCCGCTTCGGATCATTCGGCGTTTAAGAGCCAGGGATTCAAGGCGTTGATGTTCATCGAAGAATTTTCTTTTGGCGATCGATCCCCTTATTTTCACACGGCTGATGATACCTACGATAAAATAGATTTTGATTTCATGGCCCACGTTACTATTTTGGCCAATCTGGGCATTGCCGAGCTGACCCGCGTCGATTAGATGTAGGATAGAAAACTACGATGGCGGAAACCATCGTCGCAGGTTTGTTTTGAATTTATCAAATGAGGGATCGATACAAGAAGATAGGCTCACAAGCTCAGCGAGATTGCTGTAAAAACGGGCAGAGCGAGGTTTCTTTGCTCTGCGTAAACAGTGTTCAACAGCTGTTTTCGGATCGGGGGGTTTGGTCATTTCGCTACCGATCATACCGCTGTTATGAAGATAGCGTTTCAAATCGTTTGCCTGCTTTCCAAATCCAAGGGCCTCGGCAACATGAACTGAATTTACCCATACCCAATTCTCTAGTTCCGGCTCAAAGACAATGCATGCAACCTCATCTCTATGCCAACCTCTTTGGACCAAGTCATTCTCTACCTCAAGCTGCAACTTACTAGCAGGTCGGCTGTCTCTTCCGCTCCCATGATGATCAAAAAAAACCATAGCATGTGTATGCGTTACTAAGAAGGATTGCAGCATCGCTCCCGCTTCACGGCAGCAACCGGAATCGCGCATTTGATGACGAATTTTATCGTAAGTAATGGATCGAATTTGAAGACTTTCCTGACGCTTATCTATTAGTGTTGTCACGGCATTTTCGGCATCTAGGTCGGCGAACAGGAGGATCAGATCTTTTTTTTGCATTAGCCGAGCACCCCTGAGGCATACAGAACACTCAGCTCAATATCGCCTTTCCAGTCACGCAAGGCAGGATGTTCATTACCACAGACAATATCCGTTGCGCCGTCGTTTGTCTTTTTAAAGCATAGTATGTCTTTTAAATCCGCACAGCTGAGAATCACAGGTGAATGTGTGGCTACAAGCATCTGAGCAGAATATACAGAAGAAAGGGATTGGTACACCGTCTCCATCGCCTGAGGATGGACACCGTTCTCGGGTTCTTCAATCAAATAAACACCGGCAAAATTGGTTAAGTATGCAGGAAGCGTTAGCGCAAGCATCCTCAATGTGCCGTCTGAAGCCATCCAAGAAGGGAGGGTAAACCCATTTTCATACTGCAATCTCAGGAAGCGATGTCTGGTATCAGGTAGCTCAATTGTGGATACATCCTGCAGATCAGGAAGCGCAGTCGAAAGATGCTCAACCCATTCGCGGTGGGACGCTGGTTTAGATTGACTCAAATAATGGACAACCCATGGAAGATTCGAACCATCCGCCTGAAAGTCATATCCCCTACCAGGTGGGCTACTCTGTCTCAGTGCCATACTGTTCAGCATGAGAAACTGGGTGCCGTCAATCAACGTCTTCCTAAGCCAAGTGGATACTGGAAAGTCGTGTTCATTTTCCGGCATGTTACCCAAGGCGGATTTTTTAGGACCCAAGCGAAATGACGGTGTCCAGCCCCCTTTACCGCGTTTTGTAGAAACTTCTGAGTAGAAATTGTCATTACCATCGTAAACCTTTCGCACCACTCGTTTATTCTCACGCACTACTTTCCCGGACATGATTGTCTCGGGCGGCTGGCAGCTCCGAGGGAACCAATTGATTTGCCGGGGTTGAACGTTAGCGGCATTCATCAAAATGACTTGTTCATCGAAAATGTGAATATCATTCTCGTGCTTCACCAGCCCGATTGAGATTTCGTAACGAACGGTGTCATAAACCGGTGACGGCAGGTGTTTCCGACTGTTCTCTGGGATCTGCCATTCTACGGCAAGCTCAAATCGATCACCCTGGTGGCAAAATAGTAAATCTTGGAAATCAGTGCTGCGTTTTCCCACCGCAGCTTCGAGGCCAACGGATAACAGATCGCCTAGAAATGCCACAACATCCAAAAACGTTGTTTTCCCACTTGCATTGGGGCCGACTAAGACATGAAAATCCCCGATGGGTTGATCAATGTAGTGCAGGCAGCGGAAATTTTTGGCTTGTATGCGTCTAATCATTTACGAATTCTCCAAAGCAAGCACCTATTTTTGCCTTAATATTTCAAAATCGCAAGGGAATTCAGAGAGGGGAAGCGCCCAACACAACTGCAAGGGTCGGCGGTGCCAGGCTTGGACCATCCAGGGTATCTGGGTTAAGCTGTGAGGTAGGAGGGGGTGGGACCCTACAGGTGGCGGTGATGGATTTGTTCGATCTTGAGTCCCTTGTAAAGATACTGTTTAGCGCGGTCTTGGGCGCTGCCATTGGCTTGGAGCGAGGCACCCATGGTCGACCTGCTGGACTGCGCACCCACGCTCTTGTTTGTATTGCCTCGACATTGCTCATCGTGGTTTCCAGGACCGGGGCACTGGTCGGACTCCAGGGGTCGTCTGGCTATCTCATCAATGTGGACCCGGCCCGCATGGCTGCGGGCATTGTCACTGGTATTGGCTTTCTGGGGGCTGGCGCCATCTTAAGGGTCGGCAGCAATCTGATACGAGGCCTGACCACGGCGGCCTGCATCTGGTTTGTGGCGGCGATAGGGATCACCGTAGGGATGGGTGCCTATGGCATCGCCGCAGCCGCAACGATTGCCGGACTGGTGATACTCATCGTTCTCGATCGCCTGGAAGGATCGATGGGAAGTGTTGCCTATCGCACGCTGGTTGTGGATATATCCAATGAAAAGCGAGCAGCGGTCGAAGGCGGATGTCGCGCGCTGATTAAGCAGAACAAAATGCGGATTCAGCACATCAGCTATCGCATCAACAACATTGACGCCGAAGCGCGGCTCTCGTTTTCCCTTCGCATCAACGCGCGTCGTGTTATGGCGGATATCGTGGGGGACGTCGCGCAATTGCCAGGTGTCCTCCGCGTCTCTTGGTCTTGACGAAACATCAAATTTAATGATTGCTTTATAGAACCATGTGCCCAACATCCAACACCAGCTTATTGGAAATCCTGACATGTACGGTGTGCGGAGAACCTTACGATCCGCAAAGCGTTCAGACCATATGTCAAAAGCCAGACTGCGCAGGCCCACTTGCCGCCCGCTATGCCCTTGAACCCCGCCCGCGGCCCAGCGCTGCTGAGCTCAGCAAGCTGCCGGTCAATGCCTGGCGCTTTAAGCAGCTCATGCCCCTGACCCCTAAGACCAACATCATTACCCTGGGCGAAGGGGGCACCCCGTTGCTACAGGCCAACAGACTCGCTGCTAAGGCCGGCTTGGCATCGATTTGGATCAAAGACGAGTCAGGCAATCCCACGGGTTCATTCAAAGCTCGGGGCATGACCACCGCCGTGACCCGAGCCCTGGAGCTGGGTGCGGAAACCATCGCCCTACCCACTGCGGGCAATGCGGGTGGTGCGGCAGCCGCTTATGCAGCGAGAGCTGGCCTGGGGTGCGTTGTGGTCATGCCCCAAGATACACCGACGATGTTCAAACGGGAAGTGCGCGCTTTTGGCGCCACTCTGATCGAACACGACGGGCTGATCGACGATTGCGGCAAAATCGTGGCTCGCCAAAAAGAGGAGAAGCAGTGGTTCGATGTCTCCACCCTCAAAGAGCCCTATCGGGTGGAGGGCAAGAAAACCATGGGGTTTGAGATGGCCGAGCAACTCGGCTGGAAGTTGCCCGATGTGGTGATCTATCCCACGGGCGGCGGTACTGGCCTGGTGGGCATGTGGAAGGCCTGGGCGGAAATGGAGGCCTTGGGCTGGATCGGCCCTGAACGGCCGAGAATGATCGCCGTGCAACCCCAAGGGTGCGCACCTGTGGTTCGGGCCATCGAGCAAAATGCAGATCGATGCGAAAAAGTTGACAATGCCACCACCCATGCCTCGGGATTGCGCGTGCCCTGTCCCTTTGCGGATCGCTGGATCCTGTCGGTGATCAGGAAGTCCAACGGCACTGCAGTTGCGGTTACCGAAGATGAGATCCGAGCCGGCGTGAGCGACCTCGCCACCCTGGAAGGTATCTTTGCCGCACCAGAAGGCGGGGCTGTTTGGGCTGGTGCCCGGCGCTTGCTCGAAGCGGGGCTGATGCAACCCAGCGAAACCATCGTGCTCATCAACACCGGATCTGGCTACAAATACGTTTGATCTGCTGGGGCTGGCGTAGGTCCTTGGGTGCCGAGATGGCGAATCTCTTTTAACAACTCGGTCAAGTCAACCACTTGGGTATTGGGATTGATAATTGTACAGCGGAGATAGAGCTCCTGATTGAGCTTGGTTTGAACGATATAAAAGCGACCGCGTCGCAACAGTGCTTGGCGGATCCTGCGTTGCAATCCATTGAGGTCAACCGCACCTACAGGGGTATATCGAAAACAGATGATGTTACTCTGGGGGCGCACGGCCAGCTCGAAATCGGACGCTGCTGCGATCATATCGGCAAACTGCTCCGTCAGATCAAAGGTGTGTTCGATAAACCTCTGGAAGAGCCCAACGCCATACACCTTTAACGGAACGTACAGTTTAAGCCCCATCATCGATTTGGTGCACTCCATGGTGCGATGGGCATAATTGTACCATTCTTCTTGGGGCTCACCGGAAAAGAGATAGGAGGCCCGTTGGCTAAACGCTTCAAAGGAGTGGGCGCCGTTCTTAAAGATGACAGCCGTGGCGAGCGCCGGTATCATCAACATTTTGTGGGCGTCCCAGACGATCGAATCGGCGCGGTGCACGCCGGCCAGCAAGTGGCGATACCGAGGTGATAAAAGGGCGCTGGCCCCGTGGGCCCCATCTACATGAAACCACAACTGGTGGTGCTCGGCAAAATCAGCCAAGCGATTTAAGTCGTCATACCGTCCAGTGGCAGTGGCGCAACCGTTTCCCACAACCGCAAACGGCTGCCTGCCGTCTCGTAACACCCGTTCGTAGGTCGAGGACAACCCCTTTTGGGTCATCTGATAGGCATCATCTACGGGGACCGAGTAGACCGCTGCTTCACCCAGGCCCATCACCCCAATGGCCCGGGTTACGCTGTAGTGACACTGCTGCGAAACCAGTACCCCCAACGGCTGCGTGCGATCATACCCCGTTTTCCAGATATCGTAATCCACTGCTTGACCACGGGCCACCAATAGCGCGGTGAGGTTGCCCACGGTGCCGCCGTTGGTGAACACACCGTCCGAGCGGGTGTCATAACCGATGAGGCCAGCCATCCACGATACCAGGCGCCGCTCCATGGCCACATTGACCGGCCCCATTTCATAGACGGCTGATCCGTTGTTGAGCAACGTGCCAACTAGGTCGACCAACGCCGCCGTAGGCAGAGGGGTGCAGCATTGATGGCCGATGTACCGCGGGTGTTGCAAATTGTTGGATTGGGCCAAGACGCGCTCAATCAGCGAAAAGAGATCGGCAGTGGGCGCGTCCTGGAACGCACCCTCCCACAGGTCCAACATCTTTTCTGGATCGATTTGGCGCAGCACCTCTGCTGGCTTGCGGTCGACCGAACCTTCGAGAAAAGATGCCAGCAGATCGACGAGACGGTGACCGTTTCGTCGAAACCGGTCCGGATTAAATGCGTGCTGTTCAAAATAGGTCATTGGTAAATCACGTTCCCAAGGGTTGTACTACTGCCGAGTCCGCGTATCAATGGATTATACAACCGGGGATTGTCACCGAGGCAGTGACGAAGTACCCTGGACCAACTGTGTTTCGATAGCAGGCAACCAATCGAAAGGATAGGTCATGCCCAAGGGTAAAACCAAAAAGAATAAGGAACCCTTCTTTAAGAACTTCTGGAATGTGATACTGACCATCGTCACCGTCATTCTAGTCTTCATCATACTGTTCCGGGAGGATGAGCAGGGCAAGACCATTGCCAAGAGGATATTCGAGGTCGTGGCCCGTGGCGATGCGGACGATGTCATCCGCCAAACCGTTACCCAAGGTATCGAAACCATCACCGAAAGCTGCGCTAAGCCTCCAGAAGCAGAGCTGGAGGCGTTTTATAATGACAAGGCAGGGTCCCTACCAGTGGCGCAGGATTTTGACGCGGATCCAGGCGAGATTTGCGGCAATGGCAAGACGTGGTATTGCACGTCCAAACCCCCGAAGAAGCCGATTCCAGCGGGGTGGGAGCCGCCGCCCAGACCTGGCACTGATCCCAATTACCAGGGCCCGGCCTTTGACGCGCCGTTCAAAGAATCCCCATATGCCATGCCCTCGAGCAAGGCCATCCTGGCCCGCTACCCCATCCGGGACGAGGGGGATCCCAAGTTAAAGACCGCAGTGGCAGCGGCGCTGAAGCTCGCCATGGGCAAGGTTGGATATTTGGGTCGAAGAAACCCCGAGGATGTCATGGGCGGGCCGAGCCCAAGGCTGGTTGGCCTCAATCCTGCGGTGTTTACCGGTGATGACGATGAAGCAGCGGCCAAGCAACTGCTCGCCGAAAATGTCGATTTTGTCCTGGTGGACCGAACCGCTCCCCGGGTGCACCCGTGGATGGAGACGCGCATGAGCTCTGTGCACCTCCGATTGCGAGACGCGGTGAGCCTGGCCTGGTTTCACCCGGTCGTCATCGGGTCTGGCTTTGCCCTCTTTCGGGTAGCCCCGCCGTTTGATATTCCCATCCACATCAAGCGCCGTATCACCTCCCGCGTGCGCGCCCTGTTCTTGGACCAGCAGCCAGAGGCGTTTGCGTTTAATCCGCCCCTTACGGCCGTGGGGGATGACACGTACCGGGTGATCGTATCCTTGAGGTGGCGGGCCGAGAAAGGGCTCAAAGGCAGAAAGCTCGTCAAGAAAATGGCCCACGGCAGTAGTGTTCAAGAAGCCGTCGACAAGGCGGCAAAACGCATCAAGAGCGATTGGGCCAAGATTCGCAACCGCGTCACCGGGGACCGCACGATCAGCGTCGCCTATGTCCCCAATGACCTTAAAGAAGCGATCAATCAGATGGAGATCGAGATCGATGTTCTTTACGATCAGTGCGAGCTGACCGATCGCATCCCGCGCAACCTGCTTTGGTACGTCGAGTTGGGCTTGGAGGGCCTGAGCCTGCGGGGCAAGGGATCCTTTTACTATCTCGAGCCCAATTACGCCGTGCACATGGAGATGAAGAGCGAGATCATCTACCTTGAAAAGATGCTTATCAAAAACAAGATGAAGCAGTTCTTAAGACCGCCCAAGAAAAAGAAAAATAGGAAGCGGGGCGAGGTGCTGCACGAATCGGCGTGGATGCGGGACGCGGACTTTCGCCTTGGCCGCTTTCGCACGGTGAATTGGATCGAACGCCCCGGCGGGAAGGACATCGTCGAGCTCTACCGCGGCGTGCCCCTCAAGACCATCTGGGACGTGACCCGTGCCTCCTTGGTGCGGTCCTTGGAGCTAGGGGCTGACTGGCTGATGAATAACCAATCAGCAGACGGCCAGTACGCTTACAAATACACGCCTACCAACAAGCCGGGCAGGCGGTGGACCCCGGGCGGCAATATCGTGCGCCACGCCCTCAACCCCTACACCCTGCTCATGGTCAATAAAATAGAGCCGGACAAAAAATACGTCGAAAGCGCCAAGAAGGGCATTGAATTTACCTTAAAATTCCTGCGGCACAAGGGCAATCGGTGCGTCATCTGCCACCGGGATCCACCGGCGCGCTACTATAACGCCAAGCTCGGCACAGTGGCCGTGACCATCTTGTCTATCCTGAAACTGGGGGATGTGGCGGATATTTCGGAATACGACGACGTGCTGAAATGCCTGGCCGAAGCCCTGCTCTTTGCACAGGATCCCAATGGCCACTTCTGGCAATACGACGTCCCCCCAGACCATCCGTACTACGGGGCCGAGAGCACCATCGCCCCGGGGGAGTTCATTTTTGCCCTGTCCCGGCTCTACTCCCACTACAAAGACGAGCGGTACAAAGCGTCCGTGGATCGGGCCTTGCCGTTCTACATGAAGGCCTGGCGCAAGCTGCTCAAAGAGCGCACCAAAGAGGGGATCTACGACGAGGAGCACCGGGTCAACCTTATCGGTATTGTGCCCTGGCTCGTCACAGCCATGAACGACCTGCACATGACAACGGGCGATCAGCACTATGCAGACATCGCCTTTGAACAACAGGACTGGATAGACAAGGAGTTTTTCTGGTTTCTAAACCGATCCCAATATCCGGACTACGCCGGCGCTGCGTTCAAGGTGCACCGGGAATTGCCCGCCATCAACTCCTGCCAGTACATCGAAGGGGCGGCTGCCGCCTACGATTTGGCCAAACGGGTGGCCAAGACCAAAAAAATCGAGCAGACAGTCGTTCCGGTATTGCAATACGAGGAGATGCGCCGCCAAGTTGTGGTCCACGGCATGCGGTTTTGCCTGCAGACCCAGTTTGATGATTATGCCTCCACCTTCTTTTTGCCAGTTCCCGAGGAGGCCATGGGGGGCTATCGTTACACACTGGGTCACCTGAGGCTGCGCAACGACTACAGCTACCACGCCATGGCAGCCATTGCCCAGGCCGTGGAGTATCTAAATCCAGATGACTATCCCGCCGAGCGACCCCTGCGCATTCCACCGGTGCTCAAAGAACTCCTCGGCGGGTTGCCCAATCCAGAAAGGGACGCCCCGCGGCGACCCCCTGAAGAAGCGGAAACGACCACAGAAGATGAGAAAAAGCCGGATACTGCCCCGGCAAAAGGAGTGGGCCAATGAAACGGCTGGTCCGTTCGGATAGATGGGGTGTTTATCCCATCTGGGTTGCACTGGTCTCAGGCCTTGTTTCCTGCGGGGGCACGGCGCCGCGTCCCATTGATGCTGAATACGCCCAGGCGGACGGCAAGTCCGGCGCCTCGAAAAAGGCGGACGAGGACGCACCGGATGGCGGGTCCTATCTCGCCGAACCCTCAGGGGATCCATCCACTGCGCCGCTCGCTGGGTGTCGGCTCGACGCCCCCTTGCCACCGGATGTGCCGGCAGACGCGGACGCGGCAGATCTGCACCTGCTCGGCCAAGGCCGCATCTTGGCCAAGGATGGCCCCCAGGCAGTGGCAATTTTAGCTGCAGCTGAGAAAAAAGACCCGCAAAGCGCGGTCATTGTGGGTGATTTGGCCACAGCCCTGTTGCAGTGTCGGATGTACGACGACGCGATCCGCCACGCCACGCAAGCAGCAGCGCTGGAGCCGGACAACGTCGATATTGCCGCCAATCTGGCCCAGACCTATCAAATCGCCGGCCGCATCGACGATGCGGTAAATGCGTACCAGCGCGCTCTGGAAGTATCTCCCCAGGACGCAGCTGTCCACAACAACCTGGCTGTGCTCCTCTTGCTCACGGATTTGGACGCCGCGTTAAAAGCATCGCGCAAGGCCGTGGATATCGAGCCCAAAAATGCCACCTACCTCATTAATTTGGGCTATATCCTGTACCGAAAGGACCGCCTGGTCGATGCTGAAATGATTCTGGAGCGGGCGATAGAATCTGACCCGGAAAGCGCAGATGCCCACAACCAAATCGGCATTGTCTACGCGGCACAAAATCGCAATATTCGCGCTGCTGACAGTTTTAGAAAGGCCCTAAGATTGCGTCCAGACCACCGCGCTGCCAAGGAAAACCTCGAGGCTGTGGAAGGGAGATATTGACAAAAAATCTGCTTAAGGAGATGGTCCTTTGTTAGAAAAGAAGCTGTCAGTGTAGTGATTTGTCCAATGGTTGCCAAGGCTGATAGGCGGCGTGGGCATTAACAAGAGGGTTAACAAGGGAGGAAAAGGCATGAAAAAAAGCGCGATGCTGTTTGGATTGAGTGTGATCGTGCTCTGTTTCGGTCTGGTCGGCTGCTCAATCAGTATGAGCGGGAGTGCCAAATTGAACAGCGCAGGCAGCGGGGCCATCATCGAGGGCACAGACCCTGTTCTGGTTACGGCAAAACAACCCGCTGCACCCCCGCCCCCGGCACCGGTGAAAATACGGAAAGCCAAAGTTGTCGGCAAAAAGATCGAAATTAACGAAAAGGTCATGTTCGACTACAACAAGGCCACGATCAAGGTCGATTCCCATGATCTCCTAACCGATGTCGCCGACGTGCTCAAGGAACACGATAAAATAGAAAAAGTCCGCGTAGAAGGCCACACCGACTCAGATGGTAAGGACAAGTACAACAAAAAGTTGTCCCAGCAGCGGGCCGACGCGGTCAAGGCGTTCCTCGTAAAAGTCGGTATCGATGATGCGCGCCTCGAGGCCGTGGGGTATGGCGAGGAAAAACCCATCGCTGACAATGCCACGCCCGAAGGCAAGGAAAAGAACCGGCGCGTGGAGTTCAATATCATCCAGGGCAGCGCGACTGAGCAAGTGCAAGAAACAGCTGAAGGCGGAGAGTAGGAGGCAATACGATGAAAACGAGAACGATGAAGGTAGTATTGGGTCTTTGCCTAGCGCTCAGTACGTCGGTAATGGCTTGTGCCCAGCTGAACCCCAACACCGAGGGTCATATCAAAGCCGCTCTCGAAGCCAGAAAAGAAGCGTTCAAGGCGTGTTACGAATCGGCCCTCGAACGGGACCGCGAGACAAAGGGTACGGTCGGGCTCAAGCTCGATCTGGCCAAGGATACGGGGTCGGTCACATCTGCAGCTGTGGCGAAATCCGATATTCAAGATACAGCTATGAATCAATGCGTGGCCACCACGGCTTCGGATATCACACTTCCAGAACCCCCAGGCGTGCCGGTCGAAGGTCACTACGACATTCAATTTGCGTTTGAGTAGCATCGGCATGACGTCCGCCTGTATCTGACTCTTTTTAATATCTCAAAATAAGGTCGGCCGTTTTGAAGCAGGACGCGCGAGCGCTTTGATCATCGTCGAACACGCGCCAACAGTAGCGGGTTCCGGGCTCTAGGGGGGGCAGTTTCGCAGTTGCCTTGTAGACCTGCCGGTCCAAGACAGGATCTGAGAAGTCGCCGTTTTGAGCCACTTGTATGCGGAAAGGGGGCGAGGCGTCGCCAGGAGACCAGGATAGTCTAATGTAGTGGTGGTGGATAACGCTTTCGGCTGGGGGTACCGCGGGTGTGGGCCGATCGCCAAAAGAGCAATAGGCAATGGCCTTGTAGATCAAGAATGCGAAGAGGAAAACAACGAGGCCATAGCGCCAAAGTAGTGTAGGTAGCTGGCTCTTAAGCCTCATGGTCTTTTTCCTTTCCGAACAATAAAAGAAACCCCGGTGGCGATTATCCCAAGCCAGGTGATCAAGGAGACGGCAAACCAGAACCAATGGGAAGTCGGGGTTTGCCACCACAGCCTCAGGGTATGCTTTCCTTGAGGTACAACGGTGGTCACCATGTTGGGCCCACCGGCATATATTGGGGTGCTCACACCATCCACTGTTGCACGCCAGCCGTCCACGGCAAACTCAGGCAATACCATCGCAGTTGGTGAGGCGGCGTTCACCCGATATACAAAGGGTCCGGCAACACGGGCGCTGACGAGCTCGGTCGCGACCTGGTGGGCCTTTTCTTCTCCAGCAATGATTTTTAAAAGCGGCGGTCCGTCCGGATCTATCAGGGTGCTCTTGACGCCAGGCAGGGCACGCACGCTGAATACGTTTCCGCCAGAGGTGGCATACGATGCCAAGGCCTCGAGATTTTTCTTTTCCAGATCTTGCGGGACCAGCACCACCACCCCGTCCACGGCACGCAGCACGTTCGGCTCAAGACGCTGATCCGCCCCAAACAGGATGGGGGTCAAGGGTGGGGCTGTGGTGTCTGAAACGCGCCGCATCCGGTCTATCCAAGAGCGAGATAGATAGAACCAATGCGTCGCAGATCCCACTACCAATATGGGTCGGTCTGCCGCCCACAAATACTCGGTCGCCTGGTTTTGATATAGATAGTGGCCCCTGCCCCGCTTGACCTGTCGCATCAGCGGGCTAACAGCATCAGAAGTGAGTTGGCTAAGTGACTTGGCGTGCTTTCTATTAACCAAGTAAAATCCAATGCCCACCCGCTGGGCGATATCGAGGTATTGGCCCGGTCTCCGTATGGGGCTACACAGGTTGTTGGCAATAGTGGGACCGATGATTCGCCAGTGACCGCATTCCACTCTCATCTCGTGGGCGCTGAGGTAGGAGATCCAGCGCTTATCCGTACGGAAGTGATCGTGCTGGAGGATCATCCGCTCCGGGAATTCGTGCTGGGCTGGTCTGGCTACGGTCAGCGCCCGTTCGAATTTTGCTTTTGAACCCGGGTTGGCGTGCTTGGCAGCCATCTCTGAGAAGAGGTAAAAGAAATAGAAGAGGCCCGCAGCACTGACGAGCCCACCCAAGATGACGGCCAACAGCCGCAGCGGTGCGCCCAGCCTGTTGGCTCCTTTGTATCCCTGTGCAAAGAGCATCTGGAGTCCTGCACCAGACAGGCCGAATGCGAAAAACTCCAGTAAATAAGTGCAGCGGAAGAATTCGATGCGCTTTACAAAAGGCAAATAAGTGATCCACCCCACATCGTCCGGTCCCATCAGTAATAGGAAGGTAAAGATGAAGCCCGTGGTCATGAAGCGGTGGGCACTGGACCTAATTTTGACAATACAAAGAACCAGACCCAGCAGTGTCAGCAAGGTTACCACGGGTGGTCGAGTGCTCGTCGTTGGGCACATATTTATCCGGTCCAGCAGCTTGTCGTCCTGGTCTTGATTGCCAGTACTTATGACATGGGCATCGTCCAGTAAGCGACCCGTGACCAGCAGCCGGATGGCCTCTCCGGAAGTAACGCTGTTGGAAAGAAACGCGTTGCCGTGGAGCGCGATCGGCTCTGGCACGGGACGGTGTTTCCCCCAGTGGTCGAGGAAGGGAACAAACCAAAAGGCCACCGCTAGCATGGAGACGGCGACAAAGACCAGCAGGGGCTTCCACAGTTCGCGGATGTTCCGAACGTCGGTCAGGAACAACAGGGCCCCTGCAAATACAGCATATACGGCCATCATGGCGTGGGAAATGAAGGTAAGAGCAAAGACCGCGGATGAGCGAATCGGTCCACTCTTCCCGCGAAGAAACAGGGCAAACCCCCCCAAGAAGATGGGGAAGAAAACCGCTCCAAAAAGCTGATTGATGACCCCAGTGCTGAAGTAGGCTTCAAAGGAATTGCCGAATCCCGCTACCGACAAGGGCGCGAGTAGGGTAGCGAGCCCAGCGGCCGCCTCGGGCAGTCCAATGGCGCGATAACCGAAGTATGAGGCGAACGGCGTGGCCCCCAGGAACAGCAATAAGATGAGATTGTGGATGAGAATGAGGTGATCCTCAAAGGCCGCTTGAAAGGGGCCGGTGACCAGGTACAGAAACGGTTGGTAGAATCTAAGTACGGGGGTGCCGAAGTTGAGAGAGAGGGGGCCGAAAGGGCTGCGGCCTTCCTTAATAGCTTGGGCCACCTGACCTTCGCAGGCCAGGTGGTAGATGAGATCTCCCGATTGATCCAAGTCATCGGAAAAGAACCCCCGCGCGCCTATCATTAAGGTGGCAAAGGCGAGGCATGTAAGCATTAGACCGGGCCGCTTTTTCACAGCGTACGTTAGAGCAGTATTCATTAAGGTCGATATCCGTGCCAAGTACTCCTCCTTCCAGCGAGCGGCTATTTTACTGGTCACGGTACCAATTTACCACCTTTGATATCGGCCTTTTCCTCGCGCTTTGAGTTGGAGTAAGTGATCGATGTGTTGAGCAGGGTATCGACCGTGGGTAGCGGTCGTGCGACAAAATACATTTGGTATGAAAAGATGCTTTTTCTGAGCTTGATTAACGCCTCGTTGAGCTGCACCAGCGTGCGGGAGAGCCGGCTGTCCCCCAGGGCTTTTGGAAATGGCGCAGGGATGCCTTTGACATCAATAATCTCATAGCCCGACTGTTCAAACAGGTGTTTCATTGTATAGAAAGTAAACAATCGGGTGTGGGTTTTATCGAGGATGCCGACCTTGCTGTAGTTAAACTGCCCAAAAAGAAACATGAGACGGAGGATGAAAAACGTGACGTTGGCTGTGGTTAAAATGATCGTCGGTCGCGAGGTCTGAGCGCCTCGACGCAGCAGATCGACCAGCTGCTCGGGATTTTTAAGGTGTTCGATAACGTCGAGCAGCAACACGTAATCGTAATTGAAAACCTCCTCGGGGATGGTGACTTTTTCCAGGTCCCAGTCGATGAATTGGATCTCGGGATCAGCCGCTGGATGGTGCACGTTGAGGCCCACGACTTGGCAGCCTTTTGCTTTGAGCTCGCGTACGGCTCGCTTTGAACCCGTGCCAAGATAAAGCACGCGTGCGCCTGCTGGGGTCGCATCAATCGCCAGCGAGTGGGATGACGGATAGCCTAGCTTCAGGTCGTGGTCTTCCGGGGTCGGCGTCAAGTCAAACTTGCGCTGGTAGCGAATGCCCATCGACTGCAGTCGCGAAGTGATAGTGGAATGAACGACGTTCTTGGCGTAATCCAGCCCGTTCACGTAGCAGACCTCGTCTCCGTAGAAGGTGGGCATCGGGATCTCGATGATCCGGTGCTTGCCCATCATGAGCTGGATGATAATATCGGTATCAAAGTGAAAATCATTGGCGTTGAGCTGGAATGGGATCTGTTGCAGCACGGCAGTTGCGTAGGCACGGAAGCCGGAATGAAACTCCGAAAGTGACGCGCCGAGCACCTTGTTTTGGAACCCGGTGAGAATCTTATTGCCCACATACTTGTACAGCGGCATCCCGCCTTTGAGCGCGCCGCCGCGGATCATCATGCGCGATCCGAATACGGCCGCTGCCTCGCCCGCAGCTATCGGTTGCACTAGGTCGGGTAGCTTTTCCGGGGCGTATTGGCCGTCCCCGTGGAGCAGGGCCACCGTGTCGAATCCGTAGCGGATAGCGTACTCGTAGCCCAGTTTTTGATTGCCCCCGTAGCCCTGATTCTCGGGGTTGGTCAAAACCGTTATCTTGCAATGAGACCAGGTACCTGCGAGCGCCCGGCCGATATCAAACGTTTGATCGTCTGATGCGTCGTCGATCACCAGTATTTCTGTGTCGTAGGTGGAGAATAAATCTAATGGGATGCGGTCGATGACCTGTAGCAGTGTCGACTCTGCATTGTAAGCTACAATAAAAATCAGTAGCCGATGTTGTTGATCATCGGTCATGGATTGCCTCCTCACCCACCCCTTGTGCTGCTCTGCGGTCTCGACAAATAGCACCGCTTATAGCATCGTCTTATATCAGTTTCGCGATTTCGATTGAAAGGTCAATCCATTCTTCGAACTATTGGCCGGACTGCTAGCGCGGTAAGGACTTGAAATGGCATCGATATTTTCCTCGCAAGGGCAGCGCCGGTTGGGAACAGAGGATGGATAAGAAGAACCTGACTTTGTTCGAAGCCGCGGCTCTGATTGCGGGCCTGGGTGTGGGCGGCGGGGTGATGGCCGTGCCGCAACTGGCGGCTCTGAATGGGATTATCCCCATCGTCGCCGTTGCGGTCGGCGCGTATTTTCTTAGCTTGCTGCTGCACCTCATGGTAGCGGAGATGGTCGTGCGGGAAGGGTCTGACCAGCAATTGGTCGAGTTGTTCGGAAAGTACCTTTTTCGCGGTAGGTTCGGCAAGTTGTTGACCTGGGTCTTTTTTTTGCTGGTGGCCCTGGTTTTCTACGCCCTCTTGGCCGGCTATCTGGTGGGATGCGGGGAGATATTGGTGGCCCTGTTTAACCTGCCCCTGTGGGTCGGCGAGATCGTGGTATATGGTGCAGCCGCAGGGGTTGTCTTCTTTGGGATTAAGGCCATTGGCCTGAGCGAAAAGGTCGCAGTGCTGGGCGTTGCAGCGATCCTGTTGGTTCTCAGTGTGGGGTCTTTCGCGGTCGATTTTAACCAGGTGCCGATCCTTGGGGGAAGCGCTGGGAAGCTCTTGGCGCTATACGGGATGATCATGTTCGGATTCTCCTGCTTCTTCTCGATCCCTCAGGCCGTAGAGGGACTTGGCTGGAACAAAAAGCTCGTGCCCAGGGCGGTTGCATTGGGTATCGGGATCAACCTCACTTTCGTGGTGACCATCACTGTGATGTCGCTCTTGGTATCGGAAACAGTGTCTGAGGTCGCGGTCACCGGCTGGTGTGTCGCGATCGGGCCCTGGGCCCTTTATTTGGGCGGTGCGGTTGCGTTCATGGCCATGCTGACCAGCTACTGGAGCGTCTCTTATGCCCTGTCGGTCATTATCCGTGAGCGATTAAAGCTGAAAGACAGGGTATCATGGTTGATTGCAACAGCGCCGACAGTGCTGGTCGCGATTTCCGGGCTGACCGGCTTTCTGGGCTTCATGAAGATCGCAGGGGGTGCCGTGGCGGTCATGGTTGCGATACTGGTTGTACCGGCCTGGCGAAGAAGTAGGCAGGTGGTCCCTTACCAGGGCCTCGCATTTCAGCTGGATTGGCTCGCCCATCCCGGGTTCCAGGTACTGGTTATCGCGGCCTACGTCCTGATGGCCGCAGGATCCGTGGTGAGCGTCGAGGGGTAGTTGGGATCGCGTACTAAAGAATTTGCAACGTAAAATAACCTTAAACTAGAAATGAATGGACAATAGATGACGAAAAAACACACCGACCCAGCGACCGGAGCTCGAAGACCTGCGGCCAAGACAACAGACGGTCGAGAATTACGGTCACATAAAACCAGGCAGAAAATCCAGTCCGCTGCTCTGCTCTTGTTTGCCAAACATGGATTCGGCAACGTGACAGTAGACAGCATCGCGGCCGCAGCCAAGGTAGCTAAGGCGACGTTCTACCTCCACTTTTCCCGCAAGGAAGATCTGCTCCTGGCCTATGCAGAGCGCAGCTTGCGTCGCGCGGCGGCAATGCTGCCCGAAGTGATCATGCGACCTACCGTGGCAGCGGCTGTCTCTGAGATGGTCGCCGCCGTGCTCAAAGGTCGGGCGTGGACGCCGGACCTGGTGCGGGTCATTCTGATCGAGCTCGAGACGAGCTATGACCGGCTCCATACCCGCGATCTCAGGCAGCTGCTGTTGCCTCTGATCGAAATCGGTGTGGCCCGTGGAGAGCTGCGCACGGATATCCCACAATCCACACTGGCCGGTTTTGTCGCCGATGCCATTTACAATGCCCTGCGCAACTGGGGTATGGAATCTACTGGCGAAGATTTGGATCTCCAGCTGGACCACGCCGTTATCCTCGCACTGGACGCTATTCGCCAACGATGAGGCGGGCTGGTGCGGCAGATCACCGCATGCCGTTATCAAACCGGATCATGCAGCTGGCCCACGAGAAACCAGCACCTACGCCGATGAGGGCGATGCGATCCCCTTGCTGAAACGCGTCCCAGTGCGTACTCAGCACTGCAGGGGATCCAGCTGTCGCCGTATTGCCGAAGTGCACCACGTTGTATAGGTGCTGTCTGCTTGCCAATCTGCAGCGCCGGACCACGCTTTCCAGCATGCGAAAATTGGCCTGATGTCCGATGAAGAAAAATCGGTTTTTGCCCTCGCTGGCGTAAGTCTCTTGGAGTTCCGAGAGGAGCCTGGTCGTGGTTCTGATCGCAAAGCCCTGGACCGCTTTGCCCGCTTGCTGGAAATATCCGGCCCAGGGCACGACCACCTTGGCATGGCCTTGGGGATTGGAGTCAAAGGTACAGCTCTCAACTGCGGCCCGGCTGGGGACGGAGGTCGACATCACAGCCGCGGCAGCCCCATCGCCCCACAAGACTGCTGAGCTGCGGTCAGCGTAATCTATGGCACGGGTAACGCTTTCGGACCCTACGACGAGCACGTATGGGGGCAGCGCGTCGGGTTGCATTGACGATAGGGTCCACAGGGCAGCGCCAAAGGTGGTACAGGCTGAACGTAGGTCCATACCCGGCACCTCGATGTTCAGATGATCGGCGATGATGCACGCTTCGGCCGGGGTGCCAAAATCTGGTACGCTTCCACCCGCGATAATCAGACCGATGTCTGCTTTGTCGATCCCTGCCCGGGCGATGGCCATTTCCGCTGCTAAGCAACCCATCTCTGGGTTGGTGTAGGTCGCTGCCTCTGACGCGGCCCTGACATCCCGGTTCCGCGTCTCGACAATGTAGCCCAGGGGCAGCACGGTGCGGCGGGATTGAATCCCAGTGCGGTCGACAATCCACTGCTCGGTCGTACCGATATCCAGTTCCTCAAAAAATTTGTTGGTCAGCTCGTTTTCTGGATGGAAGTGGCCCACGCCATGTAAGAAAAGCATGCTGTCTCTCCACTGGTTCAAGCGGTGTAGACCAGTAAACTAATTAGACTAAAGTCCAGTTACTATGATTTTTTTGACAGGTCAAACACTAAAATAATCTTTATTTTATATATTTAAAATTAAAACCATAGTACATAAATTAGCGATTGGATTTTGGTGGAAAGTCGGGACCGGTTAGGCGTAGAAATCGACGAGCTGGCCCAGGTGGGGGCTTTTACTTATTGGTGGGGCTTTCTGGGTCACCTCTCCGGCAGATTCGATGAGCTCCACTGCAGCCTCGCCATTGGCCTCCATCACGTCGAGACCTTTACGCAGCACCGCCACATCAATCGCCTGCCCCAATACTTCACCGCTTACTTTATCAACTGAACCCATTGCAGACCCCCTGGCGCATATATCTCCTAAATAGTCTCTATCGGTTGCGCAGTCCGATACTTGAGCGCGCCAGTCAGATCTATTAGTTTTCTTCTAACTTTCAGGGTCTGTGAGCCCCAAAGAGCGCTTCCAACTTTCAGGGTCTGTGAGCCCCAAAGAGCGGGCGGTGCCCCAAAGGTGGGGCCCCAAAGGTGGGCCCCAATGGGGGTGTCAACATGGTCATTCCCGCGAAGGCGGGAATCCATAAAACCTTTTAATTTCGTTTGGTAATGGACTCCTGCCTGCGCAGGAGTGACGTGCATTACCCCTTTTGCAACACCCTCTTTGGAGCTCAGGGGGACGGAGGAGACATAACTGTTGATATTTATTGGATTATCTAATTCTGGCTCCCCCGTATCAGAGAGAGGGCCAGAGGAGAGGCTTCTGGGAGAGGAACGAGATGCTGGCGCATCAGTTGGGTTTCTGATACTTAATTTTCAATTGAAAGATCTACAATATCTTTTACGGAGATTGCCGATGACCAAGCATGCCTCAACGATCTATTGGGTCGTTACGAGTTTTATGGCGCTCTTTTTTCTCGGCTGCGCGACAGTGGCGCCCGTGGAAGGCTTGGTGACCAGTTGCACGCTCGACCTCGCACCTCCAGAGCACTGCTATAAAATCATCAGAGAGAAATTAGCTTGTAACACAAGAGCTCCATCGGGCTTTTACTGGGAGACCATGGAACCAACCATTGCAGGAGAAGAAACGAACTGCCGCGCGAAACTGCGAAGAATTGTCCCAGAAACAGGGTCGAGTGATGAAATGACGAGCGAGAAGGATCAAGAGGCCTCAGCGGTGCAAGCGCCTCAGCAGCAATCAAAAGCTCCGCCGGGCTGTCAGTACGACACCCAATGCAAAGGTAATAGAATTTGCGTAAATGGCACATGCACGGATCCACAGGCGCTTGTCAGATGACCCTATCGACGAATTTCTAGTACGCTCGATTAGTTTCTGATAATTGAAATTTAGCCAGTATGGGTTTGGTATCGCCATGAAAGTAACGTTCGTTTACCCGAAGTTTGAGAAGTTTCTGGAAAGCCTTCCCGCGCTCAATCAACAGCTGGTGGACCACTACCTCGGCAACTTCACCACGCCCCCGTCTCTGGGTATCCCCATGCTGGCAGCCCACACCCCGCCGGAATGGGACGTGGCGCTCATCGATGACAACAACGGCGATTCCGTGGACTTTGGCGCTGACACGGACCTGGTCGCCATCAACTGCTTCACTCCCCAGGGCACCCGTGCACTCGAGCTGGCAGACGGGTTTCGCGCGGCCGGCAAACTAGTCGTCATGGGGGGATTCTTCCCGTCGACCCGGCCCAATGATGCGCTCGCACACGCCGACGCGGTCAATATCGGCGATGGGGAGTCCACCTGGAAACAGATACTCGAGGATGCAACACAGGGCACCCTAAAGCGAAAATACTTGGGCGGCACGCGCTCGGACCTCAGCCGGTTGCCCATTCCCAGGCGGGATCTCTTTTACAAAAAATCGGGATACGATTGGAACGCAGACTTGGTCCAGGTGGCACGCGGGTGTACCTACGCCTGCAGCATGTGCGCTATCCCCACCCACCAGGGCCATCGCATTCGATTGCGACCCATCGAAGATATTGTCGAAGAGATCGCTGCTCTGCGCTATGATAACGTCTATATAGCTGAAGATATTGTATTTTTTCAGAATAGACGCATCGAAAAATGGGCCACCGAGCTCTTTGAGGCCATCTCCCCTCTCAATAAAAAATTCTTTGTCTCCTCTACGATGTCCCTCAATACTTCGGATGATTTTTTAGATCGCATCGCACGGGCAGGTGTCAGTTCGTTTTACTGTACGTTTAATGTAGACCCCAAATCCATTCGCGCCCTCGGCGGGGATCCCACAATGCGGCAAGAGGCAGTGGATTTGGTGCGCCGAGTGGAAGACCGGGGTATGCGGTTCTTTGCCTCGTTTGGCATGGGGCGGGACTGGGATGGCCCTGAAATTGTAGATTCTATTCTCGACCTGTGCGTCAAGGCGCCGATTCGGACTGCCGAATTCTTTCTCTTTACCCCGTTTCCAGGGTCACCCCAGTTCGAACGGCTCGAGCGGCAACAAAGAATTCTCCATTATCGGTGGCGGGAATACAACGGTGCCCACGTGGTGTGGCAACCCCTGGGTGTCTCCCCTGACACGCTGTATGAAATGTATGTCGATGCATGGCGGTCTTTTTTTGAATCTCTTTGCGCAGCGGAAGTCGTCGAGAAACTCGCACCGGATCAGTCAGCAGGCCAAAAACAACGGCGTCGCGAGCGCGTGGGACTCGAGAACTAGCCGTGGGCCCTGGGATCAAACGCGCGGTCGTGACCGGCTTGGGCGTGGTCAGCCCCCTGGGTAATGACCGACGTTCGTTTACCGATGGGGTCCTCGCGGGTCGGTCTGGCATCACTGAGATAGACGCTTACGACCCCTCCCCGTTTCGCTCCCCCTTTGCCGGCGTGGTTCGCGGGTTTGATCCGTTGGATCGCCTTACCAAAGAGGAGATCGACACCTTTCCGGATCCCTACCTTCACTTTGCTATTGCCGCAGCCCGGGATGCCCTTCAAGACGCGGGACTAATGTGGGCCAGGGACAATCCACCGGGCCCGCGGGCCGGCCTCGTCGTGGGAACCTGTAACGGCGGGCTCAAGGCAGCAGAGGAGCAATACGAGATCATTTTGGGCATGAAACCCGGCCGGTTTGATAAGCGCATGAACCTGTTGATTCGGTACCATGCGGCAGGCATGGCCCTGGCCCATTGCTTGGGCATCTCAGGCCCGACCTGGGTGGTCACCACTGCCTGCTCCTCTTCTACCGGCGCCCTGGCCGTGGCCTTGGAGCTGATCTCCCACGGCGTCGTGGACACGGTGCTCACCGGCGGTGCCGATGCCCTGTGTTTAGCCACGTTGGCCGGGTTTAACCAACTCAAGGCCGCGTCTACTGGCAAGACCGCTCCGTTTTCACAGCCGCCCGGGCTCAATTTGGGCGAAGGCGCCGGGTTTTGGGTCGTCGAGGAACTGACGGCGGCCCAGGCGCGGGGCGCGACCATTGAGGGGGAGCTCCTGGGATATGCATTTACCGCTGATGCCCACCACCCGACCGCCCCTGATCCAAGGGGAGATGGTGCGTATCGAACCATGCAGGGCGCCCTCCAGAGAGCCGGCCTCTCGGTCGATCAGATCGGGTGCATCAATGCCCACGGCACAGGTACCGAAGCCAATGACCGGGCAGAGACGCGGGGCATTGCCAAGCTCACCGACGATAGCCCAATGCCGGTGTATTCGTTCAAATCCCAGGTGGGCCATTGCCTCGGCGCTGCAGGTATCCTCGAGGCGACCGCCGGACTCGTGGCCATGCAATGCAGCGCTATCCCGGCGACCATTAACTTTACCGAGCCCAGACCCGGGTGCCACCTGGACTATGTGCCGAACACGCCCAGAAAAGCCGACTACAAAGCCTTTCTGTCCTGCAACTACGCGTTTGGCGGTCACAATGCAGGTATTGCTATCGGCGCGTATGACCCTGCACGGCAACCCATCGCAGGGCCGGACCCCACGACCCGAACCGCACTCCTGGGCGGCAGCGCTGTGACCGCCTTTGGCATTGGCATGGCACCACTGCTCGATGGGCTTTATGGGCAGCAGCGACACTTTTCGCGGATCGCCGATCGGGTGGGTGAGGGCCCACCCCTTCAGGCCACGCGCGCCGGACTGGTGCCGGATTTTTCAGGGCGTGATGTGGACAGGCGCCTCGATTTAAAGGGCATGAATCCCATCAGCCGATTTGCCACCGCAGCAGCGCGCTTGGCCCTAAAAGAAGCTGGTGTTCGAATTGGTCCAAAAGAGGGATTGGTGACAGGGATTGTAAACGGAGTATACGCCGGTCCGGACGAAGAAACCCAGATGCTCGCGGTGATTCCGTCAAAGGGGGCGTTGGCGGATATCGGTGATTTTTCCCAGGTCGTGGCCAATGCCACCGCTGGATGGGTGTCCAATGCCCTGCTGCTCAAGGGGTATACCACCACGATTTCTCAAGGCGCAGATGCCGGTCTTTTCGCTCTCCTCATGGCCCATTTTGCGATTCAGGGCAAGTCCAGCACTCGCTTGCTCGCCGGTGCCTCAGACGAGCTCTTTGCCCGCTACCTCCGAAATTACGACGAGCTCGGCTTGCTCCATCTCGGGAACGCTGAACTCAATTACGGAATGAACAACCAGGTAATGGAAAAACGGGTCCTGGGAGAAGGGGCTGCCTATCTCGTCGCTGAGGAGGCAGGATCTGCTGTAGCGCGCGGGGCTCGGGTCCTGGCGCACCTCGTCGGGTATGGCATGACCATGGATGCCGCTGGGTTCTACGCGCCAAACACAGATCCCGCCGGCCTCGTCACCGCCATAGAGGCAGCCGTCAACATGGCCGGGTGGCAGTTGGACGACGTGGGACTGGTCACCTGGTCACCCCAAGGAAATAAGATTGATATCAAGGTCTTAGAAGCACTGCGCCGCGCGCTCGGCCAGCGCGGGCTTGAAGTGCCCATGGTCACCAGTGTGTTTAACACCGGCCTTTGTGAAGCCAGCTCCGGGGTCATTACGCTCGCCGCGATCCTCGGGGCCTGGTCCCAAAACCGTCCCTTGTGGCCCCAGATGACCGGCGTACCCGCCTTTGATGAACGCGTCCTTCCCATCGATCCAGTGCCGCTGATCGCCATTGCTTCGAGCGAGCTCGGCTATAACTTGGCGCTCGCTATCGCGCCCGCGATAGGAGACATAAAATGAGGCGCCGGGTGATGGTCACGGGCATTGGCACGGTCTCAGCCGCGGCCATGGACGCGCCCGGATTTGTCGAGACCCTCAAAAAGGGAAAGACCTGCATTTCCCGCCTCGACGATCCGCGCCTCGCAGGGCTTACCGCCACCCATGCGGGTCAGATATCGGCACCTCTGACCGATCCCGCCGACCCCTACGAGGTAAAAATCCTCGACCGCAATGTGCACCTGGCACTCTTGGCCTTGCGGGAGGCGCTCCAACGGGCTGGATTTAAAGGCGATATTCATTTGGGTCCCCGGGCAGGCGTGGTCATGGGCACATGCTCGGGCGGCATGCTCAGCATCGAGGACCACTACGCCCACCTCGTGCAAGGCAAGGATCCCATCGATGATGCCCGATTCTTTTCCAAGCGGTATCACACCACCGCCAAGGTCCTGGCCTGGGCAGCTGGCGCAGAGGGCCCGGCCCTTACCGTGGTCACGGCCTGCGCAGCTGGATCCGGTGCCCTGGCCCAGGGGGCGGATTTGATCCGGGCAGGCCTGGCAGACCTGGTCGTGGCTGGAGGGTCCGACACCCTGGCCCGATCCACCCTGGTCGGGTTCGATGCCCTCAAGGTCACGTGTCAGGGCACGTGTACCCCGTTTTCCCAAAATATCGGCCTGAATCTCGGTGAAGGAGCGGCCTTTCTCGTGCTCGAGGCCTTGGAATATGCAAGGGAACGGAACGCTCCAATTGTCGCTGAATTGCTCGGCGCTGGGCTGTCAAACGACGCGTACCACCCCACAGCACCAGACCCGTCTGCCCGCGGCCAAGTCGCGGCCATGGCGCGAGCCCTTAGGGATGCAGGCCTGCCACCTGAAAGCATCGACTACATCAATGCCCATGGCACGGGCACCCGGGCCAATGATTCGGCAGAATCCCGAGCGATTTCAAACCTCTTGGCATCGCGTGCCAACGGCGTACCCACGAGCGCCACAAAATCGATGATCGGCCACTGCCTCGGTGCTGCAGGTGCACTCGAGGCAGCTGCCACTATCCTCTGTGCCCAGGCTGGATTCGTACCATCCACCGCTGGATTTACCACTGCCCGGGACGGATGCCATCTCGGAGACTACGTCCCAGATCCGGGTCGCCCGTGGCAGGGGTGCATTGCCCTTTCCAATAGCTTTGGCTTTGGGGGCAATAACGCGAGTATCCTCTTCGATGTGGCCCCAGACCCGGAGCACGCCAGATCGGCACTACCAGGCCCTGAGGATGCAGACATTGCGATCACCGGCATGGGCATTGTGAGCCCACTGGGCATAGGACGGGAATGGCTGCTGGCCAATGCAGAAACCGGTATCTCTGACATCGAACGGTTCGAAGCCCCGGTCCAGCCGTTTCCCGCTGGCTGCGTGCCGCCCATCGATAGCCGCGCAGTGGATCGCCGCTTGGATTTGAAGGGGATGGACCTCTGCTCGGTCTTTGCGACCCTGGCCACCCGCGAGGCCCTGGTACACGCCGGGTTCAAACCGCGACCCAAGGAGCTGGCCCAGGTGGGCATGGTGATCGGTCTTGCCACAGGTCCCTCCCAAGGTGAGATGGCCCATTTGACCGAGGTATTTCAAAATAATTTCGCCCTGGATCGACTCGGCGCGTTTCCCTACGTGGTTCCCAACGAGGTGGCGGGACACGTAGCCCGGGCGCTCCTGCTCAAAGGGCACAATACCGCCCTTGCCGCGGGTCTGGGGGCTGGCTTGAGCGCGACCATCTGCGCTGCCGTGGCTGTGGCCCTCGGGCATGCAGATACCGTTTTGGCAGGTGCTGCGGACGAACTTTCACAAAGAACCGTTGCTGATGGCTATGCCGTGGGGCAGTGGGGGCCTGGCACGCCGATCGTACCGGGCGAAGGGGCGGCTGTATTAATGATCGAGACCAGTACGTCAGCTGCAAAGCGCGGTGTGACACCCCTCGCCCGGATCATGGGGTTTGGCCTGGCAACCGCCGCCGCACACCCTCACCGCGGGAGCACCGTTGCGCTCGAAAGCGCGATCGACACGGCCCTCGGCAGGGCAGGGATGTCCCCCACGGACATACAAAGCATCTGCCACTGTTCGATGGACAAAGAAGATAGTCAGCGAGCAATCAAAGGGATGTTCAGAGCGACGCCGGCCTATTTTTCCCTTGTCGACCGGATCGGGCTTGCCGAAGCAACCCTGCCCCTGGTGAATCTCTCCTACTTGATCACAAAGGGCGCACCCGGCGCACCCATCATGGCCACGGCCCTCTCCCCAGAAGGCCTGGCCAGTGCACTGGTGGTGAAAGTCTCAAACAATGCCAACTGACAATCTTCTAAGGGCTATCCCCGATTTAGCCGTGCTGGGTTGTTTTTGAGGCTGTGGTCGTATAGTATCTTGCTGTCTCATAAATCGCAGGACTACAAGTACAGATGCCCATAAAAAAACATCGTTCCCTCAAACAAGGGGCTTCTAAAGTTGAAGATAATCGATACCTTATCGCGACAGAAACATTCAGTGAGTGGGAGATTCAAGCTGCCAAGGCCGTACTCGATTCCGGGAACGTTACCATGGGCAGAGAAGTCCAAAAATTCGAAGAGGGGTTTGCTGAATGGGTGGGTACCAAATACGCCCTGATGGTCAATTCGGGTTCGTCTGCCAACCTGTTAGCAGTGGACGCGATATTGAGACCCACCAAGTCGGAACCGCTGTGGCGTCCGGGGGACGAAGTATTGGTCTCGGCGCTTTCCTGGCCAACGACCGTTTGGCCACTTGTGCAACTCGGGTTAAAGCCTGTATTTGTCGATATTAACCTCGAACACCTTGCAATAGACCTCACGAGCGCAGAAGCGGCTCTGAGTCCGAGAACTCGGGGGATGTTCTTAATTCATGTCATGGGACAGGTTCCACAAATGTCTTCATATGTCGACTTTTGCAACAAGCACAATCTCGTCCTGCTTGAAGACACATGCGAGAGTCTCGGGGGGCATGACAATGGCCAGCACGCAGGGACGTTTGGATCGATCGGTACATTTAGCTGCTATTTTTCCCATCATGTCTCAACAATCGAAGGTGGCGTCATTACCACCGATAGTTTAGATATTTACAACGATCTTATCTCAATGCGATCGCACGGCTGGATAAGAAATCGCTCGGACAAGGAAGCGTGGCGTAGGAAATATCCAGACATCGATGAACGGTTCTTTTTCGTAACGAGTGGATACAATGTACGGCCTACAGAGATTCAGGGAGCAATTGGCAGAGTCCAACTCGAACGTCTTGATGACATGCTAGAAAATCGTGAAAATCTAGCGAGACAGGTGAAGGAATGGCTGGGTCTGCACGCGCCTTGGATTCGTCTTGTCGGCGCGGACAAATTAGGAGAACGTTCCACCCGCGTTGAGCGATCGAAACGGACCCATTCATGGATGGTGTTGTCTCTTATCCTGACCGAAGACGCACCTGTCAGTCTTCAGGGACTCAAGGAACATCTGGAATCAAATGGTGTCGAGACCCGATCGATCATAGCTGGAAACATGGTCCGTCATCCCGCGATGCAGGCTATCAATTTTGGTCAAGCTGAAAGCCTAGCCGTGTGCGATCACGTCTTTTACAATGGTCTCATGATCGGCTGCCACGCTGTTCCAACCGAAGCGTCGGTTGCAACATTGGAAACTGCTATCCGTTCGTTATCAGACTTGTAACCGTTTCTTTAGCGAGTTCAGTGGTGAAAAATAAAAGATGTAGAATCTTATTTGGTATTGAAAAAAAGAAGGGTTGTACATATGAGGGTTCTCGTCGTTCTCCCATCATATAATGAACGTAAAAACATCATCCAATTGATAGAGAGCATTCTCGAGCTCCAAAGAAATGCCCATATTTGCGTTGTTGATGATTCCAGCCCGGACATGACGTATCAAGTGGTCCGAGAAGAAATGAAAAAGAATCATACCTGGGCAGGCAGAGTGCATTTAATTGTCCGTGACAAAAAGAACGGCCGAGGCGGTGCGGTGCGCGATGGCTTTTCGTGGGGGATAGAAAACGAAGGAGCATTCGAAGCTTTTGTCGAAATGGACTGTGACTTTTCCCACGAACCAGAGGCGATCGATACCGGCTTAGCGCTTCTCAATAAGGGCGCTGACATTGTCATCGGTGCGCGATATCCTGAAGGGGAAATCATTGGTTGGCCGCTCAGCAGGCGAGTTTTTAGCGCATTAGCAAATTATTTGGCACGGTTTCTAATTGACTGGTCAATTGCCGACTACACCAACGGTTTTCGTTTTTACTCCAGACGTGCAATTGATGAGCTTTTGAAACATGAACAACAACATTTAGGGTACATTTATTTAAGTGAAACAATATCCGAGATGCTAAAAGCTGGCATGACGATTTCCGCTTTTCCCATACGTTTCAAAAATAGAAGGCGTGGTGTAAGCAATACGAATTTGAAAGAAGTCACATCTGCCTTTATGGCGATCTTCAAGATCGCATGGCACCATCGGACGACAAAGCGATGATACTTTACAACGGCAGCACGGGAAGTCTGGGCAAATATCTTCAACCATCACTAAAAAACATGGGATTGAAGGGCGCGAGTCTAACCACGCGGCTCGAAAACCACGCAACTCTGGCGATAGAACTCGAATCGATTTTGGGTCTTGATGCACGCGAGGATCCCATAGTGTTAGTTCAGTTAGCCGCTATGGTATCCGTCCCCAAATGCGAATCCAATCCCGAGAGGGCGTTTCAGACTAATGTCACTGACACCATCAACTACGTTAGAGTTTTCTTTGATTGGTGTCGAGATAAAGGACATGTCCCCGAGCTCGTATATGTCAGCTCTGGACATGTTTATGCAGCCCAATCAGAAGGGCAAAGACTCACGGAGCAATCACCGGTTTCTCCGAGGTCGGTTTATGCAACGACGAAACTCGAAGCAGAAGAAAAATTGTCTCGGCTTTGCACAGAAATGGGAGTACCCATTAAAGTGCTTAGAGTCTTTGGTTTGATTGCACCTGTTCAACCTATCAACTATGTCTTACCCGGGTTAATCCAACGGGTGACAGAGAATAAATTAACAAGTGTGCCAGGCCTCGATCATGTGCGAGACTATTTGGACGTCCGGGACGTCTGTGATTACATACTCAAATTTTGCTTTTTACACTCCGACACGCTTGTATTGCTTGCCAACATATGTTCGGGCAAACCCACAAAAATTCGAGATATCATTGTAGAAATTGTTGACAATCTCTCCTTGACGACAGAAAAAAAGGGGCTTTTATTATCGGGATTGCATGCAGCCCCAGGTCGCCCAGATGATATCCCTTGGATTGTGGGTGATCCCACGTTGATGAACAATATCATCGGCCATAAAAAAGATCCTATCAGTTTAAAGCGGACCGTCGCTGACGCCCTGCAGCAACAGCCTGGTTTCTTCTAGATAATCTCTTGAAAATGCTCGATGTGTGTTGCCCCATTCCTTTGAGGTATCCAAGAGGGTTGTTCCAGGTTCCATTTTGAATGCTGAGCACAAAAAGTGTACTTATCGATATTAAAGCGCCAATTGTCGGAGCACCGTGTAATATCGCTTTCCATCCGGTCAATTTGCCGAATATTTGGCCATGCAGAAATTGCAAATTCAATAGGACAACTATGAGTGTTATGCACGAAATTGAATATTTGTATTTTTCCAGAATACACGCCAAGAAGAGACTCGACATAGGAAAGATTACCCAAACCAGGCGGTACATATACGTGGAGTCAGTCAAAAGAAAAGTCGCTGCACTGCAGACGCCAAAGGCATAGAAAAAGCGATGTGTCTGATAGGATGTGCGCAAAATCACACCTAAAACCATGACCGCCACCACTGCTCTGGAAAGGAAATGTATCACATCGAAATGCTCTCGAAGATCGAAGATTGAGCCCCTCTGGCCGGGTACAAATAGCAGTTGATTCAGTGACCATAAGCTCTGCATGCTCGGGGCTTGTAATCGCGCACCTGCCCGCTCGGGCAATGTTTCCATAAAAAAATATGCAAACTGATCATAACCAACGAGCATCAATTGAAAAATACCGAGCAGCAAACCTGAGAGGATAGCACTGACAATAAACCTTTGACGTCCTCCCATTAAGAGAAAAATGAATATCAAGCCCGGTGTGACTTTTAGCCATGACGCAGTTGCAATTAGAATACCACTTAAAATGAGTTTTTCTCTCTGGTACGCCCAAATAGACACAGCAGTCACATACAAAGTCATCGCGTCAAAATTGGCGCAGCGCAAGATCCAAGCAAACGGCTCAGACGCGATAGAGACTCCTAATACGAGGAAAAAAAATGGCTTCTTGAGCCAGCCGATTGGAGCGATGAGGGTCAATAAAAAAGCAGTGTGAATAACAAAAAAACAGTTGAGGAAAAAATAGACATGTTTTCCTTGCTCATAGGGCATCAGAGCCATTGGAAAAAAGACCGCGCAAAGCAAAGGAGGGTAAGTAAACTTAGGGATATCCGCTGTCAATGTTGGATCTTCTTTAAGGGCCCTATGATGTGTTTTGTAAATGTCTCGGCCTGCAAAATAGTTGTGAGCACAAGCGATCGTCGCCCTTACATCGTGTTGTGAGCTCGAATATAGTTTTATAATTCTGTTCAGTTGGCTGCAAAATAGAAGGGCAAAAATGAATACAGACAACGCAATCATTAAGCTTTTGATCTTTGGCTCTGCGAAGGATACCGATATCTCCTCTTGAGAGCGTCTTCTCTGAAATTTGAAAAATCGACCGAGTCGCATGATAAATCCTTTTCAACATCGGAAAAAATACATCAAGTCGATGTTTTTAGGGAGTGGGGGTCAGAGGTTGACAATAGAAGCATTACTGTTAATCTTTTATTATGGCACGAAAACCTAGAGAAGACTGGGCTGGGGCATGGCATCATGTGATGAACCGGGGGCGGAATCGGGACATCATCTTTCAGGATGATGATGACGCGCTTACGTTTTTGGATGTCATCCGCGAGACTTGCGAGCGGTACGAGATTGAGGTTCATGCCTATGCCCTGATGCCGAATCACTATCACTTGCTCGTTCGCTCCCCGCTTGGGAATCTATCCCAGGCGATGCAGTTTCTCGGCGCCTCATATACGCAGCAATACAACTTCAAGAATCGAAAGGATGGCGGGCTTTTTCGAGGGCGTTTCAAGAGTCAGCCCATAAAGTATGCCGCGTACCTCATCTATGTGCTCGCCTACATTCACCTGAATCCACTGAAGGCAAATCTGGTAACCCGCCTGGATGCTGCGTCTGCCTGGACAAGTCACCGGAAATACATGGGAAAGACGATTGAGCCAGATTGGGTCGAGACAGGCTTCTTTTTGAATCAATATGAAAATGCCAAGGCGCTGGAGCGGTTGATACTGCATCTCCATCGGAAAGTGGTGCCGTGGCCAAAGGGGATGGAGGATGGCGGGTGGTTTCGGTGGGATAAGTGTCCCGTGGATGTGGAGCGTAGTGCAGGTGTGGAAGAATCGGATTTGGAAGAATCGGAGACAATAATTTTGAGGATATGTGAAATTTGCGGCACATCCCAGGACCGCCTGAAGGAGAGCATTCGGGGACCAAAAGGGAATCCGGAAAGGAAGTTCGCAGTGTGGGCGTTAAGGCACGGGACGCACATGACGTACCGGGAAATTGGGGAAGTGTTGAACATGACGACCGATCATGTGGCGCATAGTGTTCGGAAGATGGCATCATCAGACAAACGTATGGAGGATTGGAAAGCGGAGTGGAATAGACAATGGAACTGCTAATGCTTCTATTGTCAAGCTCTGACCCCATGTTCCCCCATGTTCCCCCCATGTTCCCTTTGTTTCCATGTTTCATGGGGGGGTTGGATGCCCACTTGGACCCGTGCGATCCGTGATTTTTTTAATGAAGATTGGGATCAATCGACATACTTCGTTGATTAAACCGCCGAAGGACGTAAACTGTTAAGTAGAGGCAGATATTCTATAGCGAGTGGAGGAACGAGATGAGCGAAACCGAACGCAGTGGGTTGGTGGGACAAATCGCATCTTTGCAAAACATCGATGAATATCGAGAGCTCAACTGGGTGGGGAGCTTCAGCGAATACCTGGACGTGGTCAGAGAGCGGCCAGAGGTGACCCGAACCGCGTTTCAGCGGATTTATGACATGATCATCGGCTATGGCACCGAGGAGTACGTGGATAACAAGAAACGCATCACTCGGTTCAAATTTTTCGAGACCGATATGGTCGGCGGTAAAGACGCTATTTACGGCCTTGACATACCGCTCATGCGCTTTGTCAACGTGCTCAAGGCCGCATCCGAAGGCTACGGTCCAGAGAAGCGCGTCCTCCTCCTCCACGGTCCTGTGGGGAGCTCGAAGAGTACGATTGTGCGCCTTCTCAAAAAAGGACTGGAAGCCTACAGCCGCACCGCCCACGGCGCCATGTACACCCACGAATGGCACCGCCCGAACGCCTCGGAAAAAGTCATGCCCTGCCCCATGAACGAGGAGCCCCTGCGGCTGATTCCCAAGGCCTGGCGCGAAAAGGCGATCCACGAGCTGCGCCTGGGCAACGACAAATGCCGGGTCATCGTGGAAGGGGATCTCTGTCCTGCCTGCCGCTTCACGTTCAATGAGCTGATGCGAGAGCACGACGGGGACTGGGCCAAGGTGATGGAACACATCCGCGTGCGCAGGTTGGTCATGTCAGAACAAGACCGTATCGGTATTGGCACGTTCCAGCCAAAGGACGAAAAAAATCAGGACTCTACCGAGCTGACCGGGGACATCAACTACCGGAAAATCGCCGAGTATGGATCTGACTCAGATCCCCGGGCCTTTAATTTCGACGGCGAGTTCAACATCGCCAACCGGGGACTGATTGAATTCGTGGAGGTGCTAAAACTCGACGTGGCGTTCTTGTACGACCTGTTGGGGGCGAGCCAGGAACACATGATCAAGCCCAAGAAATTCGCCCAAACCGACATCGACGAAGTGATCGTCGGCCATACCAACGAGGCCGAATACAACAAGCTCCTGGCCAATGAATACATGGAGGCCCTGAGGGATAGAACCATCAAAATCGACATACCGTACATCACCAAGCTCTCCGAGGAGATGAAGATTTACTCCAAGGATTTTGGTCAGGAAAAGGTTCCGGCCGTTCACATCGCGCCCCACACCTTGGAGGTGGCGGCCATGTGGGCCGTGATGACCCGGCTCGAGGATCCGAAAAAAGCAGGCCTTACGCTGCTTCAGAAGATGAAGTTGTACGATGGCAAAATGCTGCCCGGGTTCACCCAGGACAACGTCAAGGAGCTGCGCAAGGAGACCTCCCGCGAGGGCATGGAGGGGATTTCACCCAGATACGTGCAGGACAAAATATCCAACGCCATCGTATCTGAGGCAGAGGGATGCCTCAATCCGTTCATGGTGCTCAACGAGCTCGACAAGGGGCTTCGAAACCACAGCCTGATCACAGAGGAAGAAAAGCGCAAGCAATACGGTGACTTGATCTCAGTGGTCAAACAGGAATACGAGGAAATCGTCAAAAACGAGGTGCAGCGCGCCATTTCCGCGGACGAAGAGGCCATCAATAACCTCGCCATGAACTACATCGACAACGTAAAGGCGTACACCCTCAAAGAAAAGGTTCGCAATCGCTATACCGGCCAGGACGAAGCCCCTGACGAGCGATTGATGCGGTCCATTGAGGAGAAAATAGATATCCCGGAAAGCCGCAAAGATGATTTCCGCAAGGAGATCATGAACTATATCGGGGCCCTGGCAGTGGAGGGCAAGGAGTTTCGCTGGGATACCAACGACCGGTTGCGTCGGGCCCTCGAAATGAAACTCTTCGAAGATCAGAAGGACTCGATTAAACTATCATCCCTCGTCAGTCAGGTCATCGATCGGGAAACCCAGGAAAAAATAGACGTGGTGAAAAACCGGCTCAAGACAAAATACGGCTATTGCGAGATTTGCGCGACAGATGTGCTCAACTTTGTCGCCTCTATCTTTGCCCGTGGAGATGCCCGTTGAACCAGCTGAAGATACATCAGGATCACGCGCGATTTCGGCAAATCGTCAAAGGGCGCGTGCGCAAGGAGCTCAAGAAGTTCATCTCCAAAGGTGAGCTGTTCGGTCGGGAGGGGGGCAAGTCCGTCTCCATACCCGTGCCCCAGATCGACATACCGAGGTTCCGCTTTGGCGAGCGACAGCAAGGCGGTGTGGGCCAGGGAGAAGGGGATCCCGGGGATCCCCTGTCCGATGCCGATGCCGAAGACGGTGCTGGCAAAGCAGGGGATCAGGAGGGGCAGCACGTCCTCGAAATAGAGGTGTCCATCGAAGAGCTGGCCGAAATCCTCGGAGAGGAATTGGAACTGCCCAACCTCGAAGAGAAGGGGCGCAAGCGCGTGGTCTCTACCCGGGATCGATACGTGGGCATCCGACGGGTTGGTCCGGAATCCCTGAGGCATTTCAAGCGAACTTACAGACAGGCATTAAAACGCCAGATCGCATCGGGGATCTACGATCCAAAACGCCCGGTCATCATTCCAGTGCGAGAGGACAAGCACTATCGCTCTTGGCGCACCGAGGAGGTACACGAGTCGAATGCGGTTATTGTCTACATGATGGATGTCTCGGGCTCGATGGGGGAGGAGCAAAAGGAGATTGTCCGCATCGAGTCCTTTTGGATCGACGCCTGGCTCACCAGTCAATACCAAGGGCTTGAAACCCGCTTCATCATCCACGACGCCGTGGCCAAGGAGGTGGACCGGGAAACCTTTTTCCACACCCGGGAATCTGGCGGCACCATGATCTCATCGGCCTACAAGCTGTGCGCCCAAATCGTCGCTGCAGACTATCCAGCAAGCGAGTGGAACATCTACCCCTTCCACTTTTCAGATGGGGATAATTGGTCTGCCGACGACACAAAACAGAGCCTGGAGCTCCTCGAAGAGCACATCATTCCAGTCTCCAACATGTTCGGATACGGCCAGGTGCACAGCCCCTATGGGTCAGGTCAGTTCTTGAGGGATGTGACGGCTAAATTCGACAATGACGAAAAAGTCGTAACTTCTGAAATTCCCGATCGGGACGGTATCATGGCATCCATCAAGGACTTTCTGGGAAAGGGCAAATAGATCATGCCGGCATACAAGAGAAAATGGACCGGTGGGCTGCCCCGTTATCTCAAGGAAATTCAACAGGAAATCGAGGTCTATGCCCATGACTTCGGCCTCGATTTTTTTCAGACATTCTTTGAAGTTGTCAATTACGACGAGATGAACGAGATCGCCGCCTACGGGGGCTTCCCGAGCCGATATCCCCATTGGCGCTTTGGCATGGAATACGAGCGCTTGAGAAAATACAGCACCTATGGTCTGTCCAAGATCTATGAACTCGTGATCAACAACGATCCCTGCACGGCCTACCTGCTCGAAGGCAACTCGATTGTGGATCAGAAGCTCGTCATGGCCCACGTGTTTGCCCACTGCGACTTCTTTAAAAACAACGCCTGGTTCGCCCATACCAATCGCCGGATGATCGACGAGATGGCAAATCACGGATCGCGCATCCGCGGATACATGGACAAGTACGGTACTGAGCGGGTCGAGAACTTCATCGATTTGTGCCTTTCGATTGACAATTTGATCGATATTCAAAACCCACCCGTACCCCGGGTGCGCGTTGCGGAAAAGGCGACCGAAGAGGACGACGAGACCTTAAGCCCGGGGGATGTGCCGAGGCTCAAGGCAAAGCCGTATATGGAGCGTTACATCAATCCGCCGGAGTTCATCCAAGCCCAACGGGAGGCAAAAGCTGAAAAAAACGCCCGGGCTGCCCGCTTTCCCTCGTCCCCGGTTCGCGATGTGATGGGATTCCTGATGGAGCAGGCGCCCCTTCGCTCGTGGCAGCGCGGCGTGATGGAGATTATCCGTGAAGAGGCGTATTATTTTGCCCCCCAGGCCCAGACCAAAATCATGAACGAAGGATGGGCCACGTTTTGGCACTCCAAGATAATGACCGAAAAGGCCCTGGACGCCTCTGAAATTGTGGATTACGCGGATCACACGTCAATGGTGACCGCCTCGTCCGGCCGCCAGCTCAATCCATACAAGATGGGCGTCGAGCTCTTTCGGCATATTGTGGATCGCTGGAACAAGGGTCAGTTCGGTCGTGAGTGGGATGAGTGCGATGACCTTCATACCCGGGAGGCATGGGATAAACAGGCAGGGCTCGGTCTCGAGAAGATCTTTGAAGTGCGCGGTATCCACAACGATATCACCTTCATCGACGAGTTTCTCACCTATGATTTCGTTCGGCAGTCGAAACTGTTCTCGTTTGCCTACAATGCCCACCACCGCCGGTTCGAGATCGAATCCAGACAGTTCGACCAGGTAAAACAGCGGCTGCTCATGCAGCTCACAAATATGGGCCAGCCCATTATCCGGGTTGTGGACGCAAACGCTTCGAATCGGGGAGAACTCATGCTCGAGCACGATTATCAGGGTGTGGATCTGGATCCAAACTACGCCAAAGAAGTGCTCACAAACCTCTACACCATATGGACGCGGCCGGTGCTGATAAAGACAAAGGCCGAGGACAAGCCCATCTACGCCAAATACGACGGTACCGAGTACAAGGAAGAAAAGATCGAAGAAGCCGAAGCCGAACCCGAATCATCCGCTTCGTCGTAGGGGCAGTTCGAGAACCGCCCGGTTGAACATAGATGTCGGGTAAAAGGCCTCCCCCTTTAGCAAAGGGACAAGGGGGATTTCGTCAATATTTCCAGGGCATTTGAGGGCGTTGTTATTCCTAATTGACAAGCATTCCGTCAAATATCATGATAATTGACGACACGCATGTCAAAAGGAAGCCTAGATGACGTATATTTCGAGAATATTAAATTTGAGTCACCTGATTCAGAAAAAATCCCACTTTCTTTTCGGTCCAAGGCAGACTGGCAAGACGAGTTTAATCCGGAACACGCTTTCAGATGCTATTGTTTACGATCTTTTGAATAGCGACGTTTTTCTAACCCTGAGCCGCAATCCAGCACAGCTCAGGGAGGAAGTCGTCAGCGATGCGAAGATCGTCGTGATCGATGAGATACAGAAATTGCCAGCGCTTTTAGATGAAGTGCATTTTTTAATAGAGGCGCGTGGCATTCGGTTTTTACTTACTGGTTCCAGTGCGAGAAAACTCAGACGCGGGGGTGTCAACCTTTTGGGTGGCAGAGCGAGGAGTCGCTTTTTACATCCCTTTGTGTATAGGGAGCTTCACGCGTTCGATTTGCTTAGAGCGCTGAACTTTGGGCTCATTCCATCCATCTATCTTTCTGATGAGCCTGAGGAGGATCTCAAGGCCTATGCAGGCGACTACTTGCGCGAAGAAATCGCAGCTGAAGGACTCACAAGGAGGATTCCGGCATTTAGCCGTTTTTTGAACGTCGCGGCGTCTTGCAATGGGCAGCTTATCAATTACTCAAAGATCGCCTCTGACGCGCAGGTTCCCAAAAGTACTGTCCAAGAATACTTTCAAGTGTTGCAGGATACGCTTGTAGCGTACGTTTTGCCGGCCTGGAAAAGAAGCCTGAAACGCAAGCCCATCACAACGGCAAAATTCTACTTTTTCGATATCGGTGTTGCTCGCCACCTACAACAACGCGGGGTGATGAAGCAGCTGTCAACTGATTTTGGTGAAGCCTTTGAAGCGTACATTTTCCATGAACTAAGGTCTTACATTGATTACACTCGCGCTGGTGAATTGTGTTACTGGCGTTCCAAATCTCAGTTTGAAGTAGATTTTGTTCTAAACGACACCACAGCGATAGAAGTGAAGGGCAAGCGCACGGTGGCGGCTCGTGATCTCCGCGGCATCAGGGCGCTGAAGGAAGAGAAGATGTTGAAAAACTATGTGGTTGTTAGTTTGGTGGAAAGACCCAGAATAGTAGATGACATCCAAATTATGCCTTGGCAGTTGTTTTTAGAAAACCTCTGGAATGAAGCTTACGCATAAACCCTTTGCTGAACGGCAAACACGCATCACGCGCTATCGCCGGCCAGCGCGTCCAGTGAAATGTGCGATTCGGCCAGGTCGGCGAGGATATCGTCATCTGTCGTTGGCATATCTGGCATTTCCCCCAGAATAGGGACCCGCCCGTGACGGGCGATGGCCCCTGCATTGCCCAAACTGAGGGCAGGTGTGCGGTTCAACACAACGCCCGCCACTCGGATGCGCCGCTTTCTGGCCGCCTCGATGGTCAACAGGGTTGTGTTGATCGCACCCAAGACATTGGGTGCGACGATGACCAATTCAAATCCAGTCCGTGCAATAACATCGGCATACAATACGTCGCCCGACAGGGGTACGAGCAGCCCCCCCGCACCTTCCGCCACAATCAAATCCGCGCCTTCAGCCCGGCGGTCGAGCATTGCTAGGATAAGGTCGGCCTCAATTTTTTCGCCCGCAAGATCAGCAGCCACATGGGGAGAAACCGGACTTGGAAAGCAATATTCACAGATGTCCTGGATCGGTATGGATTCAGAAGCGGCCGTTCGCAGGGCCAGGGCATCAGCAGGCGCCAGCTGGCCATTTACGATCTCGGCGCCGCTCTCAACCGGTTTTGCAACCGCGACCCGATACCCCAGGCGCACAAATGCTCGAATAATGGCACGCGCCACGACGGTCTTGCCCACACCCGTACTTGTTCCTGTGATGAAGATGCCCCGTGCCATACCCTCGCCAACCCAAAAAGTGCCTTACGGGGAAGAATGCCCGAGAATGCAGTCGAGTACCTTGGGAATATTTGACCGGGGGCTGATTTTCACCCCATTGATAAACACGGTCGGCGTTCCGAGCCAAAGGCAGGGCGCCTGAGCATTGTGTCTAATCGCTTCTTTGCCCTCGGCGTTGTCCCCATCCAAAACTGCCTGGGTCTCGTCTGAGTTGTAATCGGTCGCGAACGTCGCCATATCGAGGCCAAAGGATTGGGCAGCTGCAAAGATGTCATCCTCGGCCGAGCTGCTCGTCTCTCCAAAGTTCCAATCGTGCATCTGCCAAAACGCACCCTGTAGATGGGCTGCCTGAGCTGCCTGGTGATTGGGCTTGGCCTTCGAGTTGATAAGATAGTTCCGATAATGAAACGCGACGCGGTCTTTGTATGCGGGATTCTCTGCATATCCTTGAAATACAGCGGCAAACGTTTTGCAATGGGGGCAGAGGAAGTATGAAAACAAGGTCACGACCGCGTCTGGATTGGTTGCATTGCCCATGGACGGCGTGCCGCTGTTTTCAAAGGGATAGGCGGGAAATGGGGGGTTAGCAATTATCGTCTCGGTATTCCCTTCCTCATTAATTATCTTACACGAAATGTGAGTATTGGGGTAAATGCACGCCTCGAAAACATCGGTCTCTGTATCGGTATCGGTGTCAGTGTCAGTGTCGGTGTCAGTGTCTGCATCGGTGTCGGTGTCAGTATCAGCATCGGTGTCAGTGTCCGCATCAGTATCCACATCCGTGCCCCCATCTGTGCAGGGATCTGTATCTTCTATGATACATTCTTCCTCTTGGTTGGTTTCCGTATCCGCATCAGAGGAAGACGCCGTATCCAAGTCGCCGGAAGGTTCAAAATACTCGTCTATGGATTGCCAACACCCAGCTGCCACCACAAGGACCAGGATGCACGCCCAAAGCAAAATGGGTCTATACGACACGGCTATTCTCCATTGTGTGCGTTAAAATATGAATCCTCAAGTAGGCAATCCACAACCTTTGGGGTGTTCCGCCAGGGTTTTATTTTCACGCCGTTTACAAAGAGGGACGGGGTGCCGGTCATACCGGCATCTTTGCCTTCTGCCTTATCAAATACCAATTGCGCCACGCCCGCGTCTGAGTTGTAATCCGCGTCGAACACACCCATATCGAGACCACCGTCAGCAGCGACGCGAAACACATCCTCGATTTTATACGTGTATTGCCCCAAGGCCTCGTCGTATTGGGAAAACATCCAATCGTGTAGGTACCAGAACTTCCCCTGCATGTGGGCGGCATAGGCGGCCAGATGGCTCGAATACCCGATCGACCCCGGCGTCATTGACAAGCTGTAGTGGCGAAAGTAGTACGCTACATGGGCTGCATATTCGGGATCGGCCATCAACTCGTCTAGCAGGACCGCGGCGTTATGGCAGTGGGGACATCTGAAATACGAGAACCCGGTGATCACAACCATTGGATCTACACTATTGCCCAGGTAGGGCGCGTCGGCGTTGTTGAAAACATGTGGCACCGCGGCGAGAAATGCTGCGTACGCATCTGAATTACAAAAATCCGCTTCTTCTTCTGTGTCAACCGGTTCGGTGTCTGTGGCAGTATCCGAGTCTGAGGGGTCTGTATTGATCGGTGCGTCTCCATTATCGATCGGCACGCAAGACGCGCCACAATAAGCAAATGGCGCAATAACAAGACATCTCAATACTATATGAGAATACATTTCTATTATAGACATCATAAAAGCGAGGATACCATACTTTGGTAGCGGCAATCCCATAAAATTCGATGTGGGCGGACCCCTCGCAAAATGTCAGTTTGTCGGGATCACCCCATCACAGATGCCAGGTGTCTCTCGATACCGTCGGCGAGATAGATGCTTGATCCTTTCGTTGAAGGTATCTACGTCTTCGAAAGACTTCATGGAAACACGGGCATAGAGTGCTGCTCGCGCTTTAAGTAACGCGTCCATACCTTCGGGGGGATCGTCTCCTGGTTGATGCTGGTAATCTGCTTGCCTTTTGTTGTGGATTTGCAGCACGAGGGTTTTTTTATCTTCCGGCTTTTTGGCTGCATAGTGGGGCCACGTAAGGTCCAGTTCCTTGAGCGCGGCGTCCACAAATCCCCTGCATTGTTGTTTTCTATTGGGGTCTTTGTCTCTTTTTCTGCAGGTATGTGCGGCAGCAAGGGCATCGGGCGTGAGTAGGTAAAACATCCCTGAAAGCGCAGACGACCGAACAACGGGTTGATCCGATACCGTCAGTGGGATCAAATATTCGGTTGCACGGAGATCCCCGTATTCTTTGAGGGCGTCGATAGCAGTGGTGATGTAATCCGGCCGATCTGAAGACAGCTCTGAAATCAGTATCTCAAAGTCATCGGGATGGCCATATCTTCCCAAAGCCATCAGTGCCTCGAGCTTGATCCGTCCAAGGCCGGTTTTCGCCAGATGCCTCATTTCCGGGAGGGCCTCTAGATGGCCGGCCTTTGATAGGATGCGAATGGCCGCGGCAATCGCGGTTGTGTTTTGCGATGTCTTTAAAATTTTCCCTAGGACGGCATGTCCATCTGGACCGTAAGTGCCCCACAATATCTCGCTTGTCAGGGGCCAAGCAATTCGCATTGACGCCTTGGGTATAAAAACAGCCCCATTTCGGCTTTTCAGGCTGGCTTCGAGCATGGGCAGGGCATCTGGATTGCTGGTTTTCGCGGCTGCCAATGTGGACCAGAAGACATCTCCGAAATCGATGGTCAGCGGAATCGTATCCCAAATCTCCCCGATTGCCTGGGCTTCTTCTACACCGCCGATCTCCCAAAGAAGCAGGGAGGCGGCCATTTTGAACCCATCGTCTTCTTTTTCCTCTGCATCGAGCGCTCTCAATGCCTCCTTAAGCGCCAATGCCCCGTCTGTGCCAGCCTCCAGTAGTGTCTCGCGGGCCGACGCCCTGTCGGGAACCTCCTGCTCTGGCGCGCCGCCATTGACCGCTGTTCGAAACGCATCAATAGCGTTGGCGATGGCTTCTTTTCTTTTGAGCGCTGCAGCACTTAGCCCATCTTCCCCGGCCTTAGGCTTTACAGAGGGATCCTCAGGGGGTGATGTATCTTTGGGCATTGGCGTGGCCCCGCATCCCACTAAAAGAACGAGGATTGATACAAAGGCAATATGTTTCATTACAGCTAGTGCTTTCTTTGTCGCGATGCCGCTATCGAAATCTGCTCGGATAGTTTCACCATATCGGTGCAGCTTTTTCAAGCAAGACAGGCATCTCCCTACAACTCTGTCCCTTCGCGAAGGTTGTCCAGATAGGCCTTGAACATGACGGTCCGATTCTTCTTGCGGTCATCGAGTGCGTGCAAGACCTCCGCGGCCTCGAGCACACCCAGTGCCTTGGCGGCGGCAGGGCGCGAACATGCGAGCAGGTCGACGACCCGGTTGACCGTTAACAAGGGATGCTCGGGGAGACGGTCGCAGAGGCGGATGCTCATTACCGTGGCGTCTTCGCGGGCCATGAGACGTGCTCGACTCTGAGCGACGATGGCGTGCAGCCGCCGCGCGGTGACGACAGCCGCTTCGGCCACAACCGCGACGCCTTCGAGAAAGTAAGAAAGCCAACCTTCCCAGTCGCCTTCAGTCCGCACCGCACCCAGTCGGCGGTAATACTCCTGCTGGTGGGTCTTCAAGAAGAGGCTCAAATAGAGGAGAGGCCGCGACAAGAGCTTCCAGTGGCGCAGGAGCAGCGTGATGAGCAGGCGCCCCAGGCGACCATTGCCGTCGAGGTAGGGATGCAACGTCTCGAACTGAACGTGGAGCAGCCCAACGCGTACAAGCGGGGGAAGGTCGCTTTCATCGTGGATCGCACGCTCGAATTCACTGAGTAGCTTGTTGAGCCGAAGCGGCGGTGGCGGAACAAAGGTCGCGTTTCCCGGCCGGGTGCCGCCGATCCAGTTCTGCGAGCGACGCACCTCGCCGGGTTGCTTCTGAGATCCTCGTGCCCCGCTTAGAAGCCTGCGGTGGGTCTCGGACAGGATTCGCATGGAGATGGGGAGACCGGTTTCGCGGGTGAGCTCCTCCCAGGCATAGTTCAGTGCAGAAACGTAACCGCAGACCTCCGCCACATCAGCATCGGTCGGATCCTCACCTGATGCCTCGACTTCGAGTAGGTCCATCAGCGTGGCCTGAGTGCCTTCGATCTGCGCTGAAAGGACCGCTTCCTTGCGAACGAAGGCGTAGACGAACCACTCGATCGAGGGCACCAGATCGCCGGCCAGGTCGAGAAGCTGTACCTGCTCCTCTGCACGGGCGAGCAACGGCGCCAGCTCACCATCGAGATCCAGGGGCGGGTCCCGAGGCGGCAGGGGATACGGAATGAAGGCCCTGACCTCCTCTCCTGCCACGGTGCTGTGCTCGGACTCTCCGGTTTTCCTTTTCATCGTTCACTTTCAGGAAGCGATCGCTTCATACTGTTGACCTATAATAAGCGATCGCTTCTTTTGTGTCCATAAAAATAAGCGATCGCTTCACATGGCCGGCTCGCAAGGAAATTGTTTTGACAAACCCTCGTTAGAATGACTAGTCGTATTAAATGTCGCGTACGGTTCTCCACATTCTCTCTCAACGACCCCAGCAAACAGGCAGCGGTGTTACCCTCGATGCATTGGTGGCCTGCGCGGCGGAAAAAGGATGGCGCCAGCACGCGGTAGTAGGCGTGCCGTCAAGTGAGCCTACGGTTGCGATCGCCGACCTCGGCCCAGATCAGATGCATCCCCTGTTCTTCGGCACTGAGACACTCCCATTTGCAGTGCCGGGCATGAGCGATGTCATGCCCTATGAGAGCACGCGATTCTCATCCATGTCCGAAGCAGAGATCGACGCTTATCAGCGCGCGTGGCAGCGTCATTTGAAACGTGTTATTGAAAAAACCCGTCCGGATATCATCCATTCACACCACATCTGGATAGTCAGCGCCCTGATCAAAGCTGTCGCCCCGGCCATTCCAGTGGTCACCCAGTGTCACGCCACCGGGCTTCGGCAAGCCGTACTTTGCCCCCATTTGGCCGACGATGTATGGGAGGGATGCAGGAGAAATGATGCTTTCCTCGCACTCCACGCAGGCCATGCTGACCAACTAGGGACAACCCTCGGCGTCCCAAAGGATCGCATTTCAGTTATTGGCGCCGGGTATAACGAAGCCCTCTTCCACCCGCGGGGCAGGATCGAACCCCAGGTCCCGACCCTGGTCTACGTTGGCAAGCTGAGCCCGGCCAAGGGATTGCCCCAGCTTCTTTTGGCCGTGCATCAGCTCCTCGAAAAAGGTCATCCCATCGAAATGCACGTGGCAGGTGCTGGATCGGGGCAAGAAGCCGAATCGATACGGGAACAAATCAAGGGCATGTATCCGGCAGTTCGCTATTGCGGACAGCTCTCCCAACCCGCCCTTGCTGATCTGCTGCGCAGATGTACGCTCTGTGTGCTGCCATCGTTTTATGAGGGCATGCCGCTCGTCCTTGTGGAGGCGTTCGCCTGTGGATGCCGACTGATATCGACCCCCCTGCCCGGCGTTGTGGACGCGCTCATGCGCTTGATTCCCAACGCCATTGATACGGTGCCGATGCCGCCACTCATCGGCATCGATACGCCGGATCCGTCCCATCTTCCCCGATTTACCCTGGACCTAGAGCGAACAATAGCGCGGGCCATCAAGCACCCGCCACTTGATACCGAGGACATCGCGTTCAAAAACACTCTGGCGTCGTTTACCTGGGAGGCTGTTTTTGACCGGGTCGAATCGACATGGGCGTCACTTATAAAATCGTAATGCGGTCCATGCGAAGGTGACCCACTTTCGGCGAAATCGACGGAGCCCGACGCCGGGCGCCCTTGCCGACGCCGATCTCCGTCGATGTTCATAGCGGTCCTCACAATGTAGTACGCGGTGATGCTCGCATCATCCTGATTTGGTGTGTTCTTTGCTGGTGCTAAAGCTTCATGAACAGACAGCACTCAAGTGCGGGATGTAGACCTAAGCATTTGAAACCACAGGTTTCGATTTCAGACCAAGTACCTTCCCCTACGAGGTGATTGATGAGCAAGAAATCGGATATCGTCCTGGCCGAGCGGATCGCAGGACTCATCTACTTCGTGCGCGGTCAGAAAGTCATGTTCGATGAGGATCTCGCTAAACTGTACAATGTAGAAACGGGAAATTTAAACAAGGCTATCCAAAGAAATCAGGATCGCTTTCCAGATGATTTCTGTTTTCGCCTTACATTACAAGAATATAGAGACTTGAAATTCCAATTTGGAAGATCAAGATCACATGGAGGTAGACGAAAACCACCTTATGTTTTCACCGAACAAGGGGTGGCCATGCTTTCCAGTGTCCTTAGCAGTGAGCGTGCCATTGAGGTCAACATCGCCATCATGCGGACGTTCGTCAAGCTTTGAGAAATCCTGGCCACCAATAAATTGATCGCCGATAAGATTCTAGCCATGGAAAAAAAATACGATGAACAGTTCAAAGTGGTCTTTGAGGCGATCCGGCAGCTCTTGAGCCCAACAAAGCAAACCAGCAAAAGGAAAATTGGTTTTGCTAGCGAGAGGGAATGAGAGAAGCGACGATCTCCATCCGGCTCATCTCCTCGCAAAAGCCACAATCGCAAGCATTCCGATTAGAAAAAACACCAGTGGGATCCACACCGCTACAACAAGCCACGACCAAGCCCCGCGTGCGGCACCGTTCCACGCGGGTGCTAAGCAGAGCCAGTAGGATAGAGACGCGGCCAGGCTTCGACCTGCGAGTTTCGCGCCACCGGCGACCTCTCCGAAACTGAGACCCAATCCGAGGAGTGGCACCAAGAAGCATGCGGCCATCAGTGCCACGCGCAGGGCGCGCTCGGCTCTCAGGGATGCAGCAGACCAGCCGTTGGCCTCGAATTGGCGGATGGCGATCGCGATCTCACTCTCGCTCAACGAGGCAGCCACTGGCCCGAAGGGCTGGCTTACTGCAGCCCCTGCAGTGGGTAATGGGGTCGTGCAGCGAGTGGCCGGGCCCGCAAGCGGCATGGGCCCATGCCATCCCGTGTGGTGGTGCCAAACATACGACCCGACTCGGCTGCCTTGGGGTGCGATCCATTGGATTGTGTTGGGTAACCCACGCCTGTTCCGTTTAATTACCAGCTGTGGATCCTGGTCTTCCCCAGTCTTCACAAAGAACGCCCCCTTCCTACACCAGGTGCCTTGACCTTTGAGCTTGATCATGGATTGGGTTTCAAATGCCTGCCATTTTGAAAGCGCCCACGGGCAGATGTGCATTGAAAGTGCGCCGCTCAGTCCTATTGAACAGAGCGGCACAAACATCAGGGCGCCTGCGATTTTCAAAGGGGAAATACCGGCAGATCTCAAGGCGGTCCATTCACCTGAGCGGCGCGCCGACGAGAGGGTGAGCTGGACGCCGAGGGAAAGGGCAACCGGAAGGATATGGATAAGTGCCATGGGCAGTCGGGTGGGATAAAGGCCGAGCAGACGACCCATAGGTGCGTCCATTCTGGAGCCCACTTCCACAAAGTCAATGGCAGCGTATATGGCGGTCAACACGACCGCACACATCGCGCTGTGCATGAGGACGCGAACAACGAAGTATCGGGCAATGCGCATCCTCTTTTATTAATAAAATTATTGGGTTATCTACAGGGAAATAAGTCTCATTAGGGGGTGATGGATCCCATCTGTTGTTGCCGCTGTCCTTTTAGAGCTATCACGTGTCAGCATTACGGCGGGGCGAGCATAAGTAAGGGTATCCCCTACCATTTCCGGCACAAATCCGGCTTCAATCATTAAGTCATGGTATTGCTTGTCCACATCGCCTAACCCGGCGATTATCTCTTCAATATTGGCGCTGTTACCGCTCATTGATTATCACCTCTCATTCTCTAATATAGCGCTGAAGTACGGGATAAACCAGCGCAAAATATCCAAGCGGTCTGCTGTTGGAAACCGCGGTGTCGCAGCATCGACACAGATAACACCCAGTACTTCATCCCCTCTATCATTAAGAAAAGGCATGCTCGCATATGATTTTCGATCCTGTTGGAGTTTATCAACCTCAGAACTGGTGAATCCCCAATCTCGGAGCATGACTTCTCTAAAATCCCCTCTTAGCTCGGGCAGTATCACTTCCCTTCTGGAGGAAAAGGCTCGCCCTGCAGTGCCTATTCCCGCGCGCACGATTCGCCTTTTGTGGTTAAATTTTCTGTTTTCGTAACTTGATATCTTAACGATATTGCCTTTCCTCGTTGGCACCAAGAAGCCGCATCTGACGTTGTCACCGACACCTGGACTGAGTTGATCATGCACCAACCTAAGCAGAAGCTCGATCCGGGATCGCGGCAGTCGAACAATGGCATAAAGGTTCCATAAGCAGAATATCAGACCGACGACAGCAAGCAGCATCCAAGACTTGCCGTTGATTAAAATGCCGAAAGAAATGCCGCTGATCAAATTAATGAACAGCGTGATTATCTTCAAGCGTTTCTCTGTCATGACAAATTTTGTTTTATCAATTCTTTGGGTAATTCAGTGATTGATTTTTAGAAAGACTATCAATTTATTCCTCGAAAATCTAGTAATGCCACTGTCCGGCTTGGCCATTGGGTTTGGGTTGTGTTAAGCTGCGCCCGCTCACCGTCAGGGCTTGGATAGTATTGCCCCGTGCCCATCGTTCGTTTGGGATGGGTACCTGATTTATTGACACAGCAAATGGGAAACACATGTTCGAAACACTGACAAAAGGGTTCAGAAAAGCAAAAGACCGGTTTAAGGGGCTCGTGGAAATCGACGAAAAGATCGTCGATACGGCGCTCCGGGACATTCGCCTATCCCTATTAGAAGCGGATGTCGATCTGGCGCTCACAAAAGCCTTTCTCTCTCGCGTCCGGGAAAAGGCCATCGGAGAGGTGGTTCAAACCCTTGCCAAATCAAAGGGTAAGAAAACGAAGATATCCCCGACCGATGCGTTTGTAAAAATATGCCTCGACGAACTCACCGCCATGATGGGACCGGTGGACACAGACCTCGCCATGGCACCCAAAGGGACCCCAACCGGCATCATGATGGTGGGCCTCAACGGCGTCGGCAAGACCACGACCACCGCTAAGTTGGCCAGATTACTGGAAAAAAATGGCCACCGACCATTGCTCGTGGCAGCTGACGTGTACCGACCGGCCGCTATTGAGCAACTCCAGGTGCTCGGCGGCCGACTGGACCTGCCTGTGTTCGCGAATACCGACATTAAGGACCCGGTTAAAATCTGTAACGACGCCATGCAGGAGGCGAGGAAGGGGCGCCGAGACGTTGTGCTCTTCGATACAGCCGGGCGGCAAACCGTGGATGAAAAGCTGATGCAGGAGCTTTTCGATATCAAAAAAACCGTAAAACCCAAAAACATCTTTCTCGTCGCCGATGCGATGATAGGCCAGGACGCCGTCACCACTGCCCACGAGTTCCACAAAAAACTCAATCTCTCCGGCGTGGTGCTCACGAAGCTGGACGGGGATGCCAGGGGCGGAGCAGCGCTTTCCATCAAGGAAACAACAGGGGCTCCGATCAAATACCTCGGGATGGGCGAAGCGCTCGATAAGCTAGAGGAGTTTCGTCCAGATGGTCTTGCCTCGCGCATTTTGGGCATGGGTGATGTGGTGGGGCTTGTCAAGGACTTCGAAGAAGTGCTCGACGCCGATAAGGCGGAAAAGGACGCCCGCCGCATGCTCCGTGGTCAATTCAATATGCTGGATTTTCTCGAACAAATTCGGGCCATTAAAAAAATGGGCTCCCTCGGCGATCTCATAGAAAAGTTGCCGTTCTTCCAAGATGGATTGCCAGAGGGCATGAATGTGGATGATGCAGAACTCGTTAAAATCGAGTCGATTATTCAATCCATGACAGCCAAGGAACGGATCGACGTATCCCTCTTTGACGCTCAGCCCGGACGCATCGAGCGCGTTGCCAAGGGGTCGGGTCGCCGCGCCAAGGAAGTCCGAGATCTCCTGACCCGGTTCAAGGGGGTTCGGGACATGATGGGCAATATCGGCGCTCAAGCCGGCATGCTTTCCAAGATACCCGGCATGAAGCAGCTCGCCATGGCCCGCAAGTTGAAAGGCGCCATGGGTAACCAGGGCATGCCGGGCATGCCAGCGCTGCCGGGCATGCCAGCTGGCGCGATGGGGCAACTCGGCGATGAGATGCTCCAGGCAGCCATTGCAGATCGGGCCGGGCAGGCCAGTCGGAAGACCCGGTCGACGGGCAGCAAGGCAAAGGCAAAGGCAAAGCGCAAACAGGCAAAGAAGTCCCGCAAAAAGAGCCGTAAATAAGCTCGATTGAACGATATAGGAAAAAAGGAGCTCAACATGAGGTGGAAAAAGATGGCTGCCATATTGGCCCTGGGCCCAGTATTTTGGGGGTGCCTCGATAGTACGTCTTATGTCACTTCTGATAAGAGCGATAAGATCGCAACGTATCTCCTAAAGCAACCGCCCAAACGGATGCACAAGACATTAAACCTCCCGCTGGGGGACAAGGTCGTGCTGCTGGGATACGACGTGAGCAAACAGCGCGTGCTCGCCGGAAATACAGTGACCGTAACCTGGTACTGGCACTGTATAAAAGCCCCCGGACCGGGCTGGCGCCTGTTCACCCACGCGTTTGACGAGCGCGGCATCGCGCGCCTCAACATAGATACCCCCGGTCCCATCCGGGAGCATTTTCAGCCGGAGTACTGGCAGTCTGGCCTGATCATAAAAGACGTGCAACCCTATAAAATACCCGACAACTGGAAGTATGAAATCTTCGAACCAAGGGTCGGCATGTGGAAGAATGACGACCGATTGAAAGCAAGTGGTGAGCACGCGGACAAGGGCGGAAGGGTCAGGGGACCGCAAATACAAACCCAACCACCGAAGCGAGGCGATTTCGTTGCGATGATACCGCATGCCGAGATGCCACCGGTAATCGATGGCAAGATCGGCGAAGATCCGGCATGGCACAACGCGCCAAAACTCGCCGCGTTTAGCGATACGTTGACTGGATTCAGTGCTGAACGTCCCACTGAGGTGCGATTGTTGTGGGATAAAAATTACCTCTATGTGGCGATGATTGCCCAAGATGACTTCATCAAGAGCAAATTCACCAAACCAGATGCACCGCTCTGGCGAGAGGACGCATTTGAGTTTTTTCTCGATCCCCAGGGGGATGGGAAAGATTACTACGAACTGCAAGTGAACCCGGCAGGCATCGTTTTTGATGCGTTTTTACCGACGCATCGGAAAAATCAAAATAACTGGTCGAGCAACATGCAAGTCAAGGTCTCACTCGACGGCACGCTAAACAACGACGCAGACGAAGATAAGGGCTGGACAGCCGAGTTGGCCGTGCCGTTTTCCTCGATTTCAGAACAAGCAGGGGTTCCCCCTAAAATAGACACCCAATGGCGCGGGAATTTCCTTAGAATCGACATTACCAAAGATAGACCCAGGTACAGTGCCTGGTCTCCCCCCTTGAGAGGAGATTTCCACGCCCTGGATAAATTCGGCAGTATCGTTTTCGTAAAAGAAATACCCCCAAAGGAAAGCGAGCAGACCGAGCAGACCGAACAGACCGAGCAGACCGAGCAGACCGAGCAGACCGAGCAGGCCGAGCAGGCCGAGCAGCCAAAGAAAGATGGGCCGATTAAGCGGATACGATCAAAACAGGCACCCCGCCCAAAGACGGGAGCAGATCTGGAACGCACCACACAATGACGTCGGCAACCGTCGGCTGGGTGCGGTCTTTTATCGGACTCGGCAGCAATCTCAGAGACCGGCGACAGAACGTGCGCGCCGGACTGTGTTTTCTCAAAGATAGCGATCACATCCGATTGATTCGCCACACGGATCTTATCGAAACCGAGCCGTGGGGCGTGACAGATCAGCCCTGGTTTATTAATGCTGTGGCCGAAATTCACACTGCCCTCGATGCCCTTGCACTGCTGGCATTCCTAAAAACCTGCGAGCGAAAACTAGGACGTACGTTCCAACGCCAAAAATGGGGCCCACGCATCATCGATTTGGATATTCTGCTCTATGGAGACAGCGTCATCGAGACCCCCGACCTGACAATCCCACACCCCGAGCTTATCCGCCGACCCTTTGTCCTCGATCAGGTGTTGGCTTTGGATGACACCCTCCTTCACCCGAAGCTAGGTATCCCCATGAGGGAAGTACGCTCAAAATCCGCCTCACAGGTCCGAAACGACACATTTCAAATTTGAAATGTCGGTTGTAATAATAAAATAATCTGGAATTCGCTGTAAGCAGCGGGTTTTGATTGTTGCTTTTTCAATAAACAGTAGTATATGCTCACCAGATGAATGCGGAAGCATTCGCGGCAAAACTTTAATTTCTAGTGATATCAAATAGTTAGCGAGGTGCTGGGGCAATGGATGCGAATGAAAACGAAGTATCGGATTCCATTGAAATAGTGGAAGAGCTGGTACAAGAGCTGAGGCAGCAGATCGAATTCCTGAACGGAGTACCGGTGCAGGAAGATATTTCCTATGGCCAGTACAAAGTGATATCTGTCATTCACAGCCACGGCCCCATCTCTGTTGGCAAATTGGGCCGGCAGGTGGGAACTGCTCAGAGCACGACATCTGAAATGGTTGCAAGGCTCGCCAAAGCCGGCATCATAACCAAGGTAAAGGGCCCCTACGACGGCCGTATCATCATGCTGGAACTGACCGACCAAGGTCGGCGGTTGATACGCAAGCATCGCAAGCGGGTACGAGAGACCTATCAGTCCCTGCTATCGAACTTGACCGAACACGAGAAAGCCTCTCTTAAGGAATATATAAAAAAATTAAATGCCCTCCTGGCGCGGGGCCTCAATAAGTAAGGGTTGCCCGGCCGAGAAAGTGCCAGAAAGGCGTACCAGATGATGTAGGGGTGGGGTTTATCCCCAGCCGAATCGCGATGCGACGTTGCTTTCCGGCCTGGGATAAACCCAGGCCCTACAACGAAAAAGCACCTTTAGAACGGACTTTCAGGCACTAAGCTCTGGGTTAAGTATTTCTCTTCTTGTACGTTACATTATGAAAAGCACCGTGTTGGTGCGGCATCGATAGGGGAGCATGGATGACACAAGACTTCGTTTTTATCGGTAATCCCGGTCCCCATGCTGCTGCCATGCTGCGCTTAATCCACGAATCAGGGCTCTCACCCAAACGCGTCATGGTATCGGACAATCTGGCCCAAGAGATTGCGGAAAATCCGCCGGTCTCCATCTTGTTTGCTACTGATGTAGAAGACATGGAGCAGATTATTCGAACCCTACGCGAGGAGCGGGCGCTTACATCCACACCGGTCATTGCCCTGGTGAAAAAACCCGATGCCGGCCTACTTGAGATATCCTTTCGAAACGGCATTGACGATTATCTGGTAGAGGGATCCTTAAAGCAGTTTCAGGCGTTGGTCTCTTTTTTTAAAGATGATGACACTTGGCGGGCTGTGCGGGCACCGGCAGGACACCTGATTCTCGCCCATGCTGATCGTGCCGAGCGGGTACGCCTGGGGCAGGTACTCAGGCGCAATGGCTTTGACACCACCTTTGCCGCTGCTACTTCAGAGCTTCAAACGGCTATTTCCCGCGTAGAGGCGCGTGCGATCATTTCATCAAGCGATCTCCCGGGTAAGCCCGTTATGGACGTGGTTGCTGAGTCAGGTCTGAACACCGAGGGCACACCGCCGTGGGTTCTCGTCGCAGCTGCTGATGAAATAGAAAAGCTGAGCACCGATCTGCCCACGAATTTGCAGTGCTCTTTTTTTGAAGCAGGTGCCGATGCTGAGGGACTGACCTTTGTGCTAAACGAAATGCTGGCGCCACCCCCGGTGGGGGCGCGGAGATCACCTCGGATTCTTTACGGAACGCCCATCTCCTTCAAGCCAATCGGGGGGGAGGTTCCTTTTTACGGGTACACCTTCAACGTAAATCTGGGCGGCCTCTATATTCGATCCCTGACCGGCCTGCCCCTTCAAACGCGCATCGAGGTTGCGTTTACCCCGCCATTTGGTCGGGGCCAGGTCGTGGCCCATGCTCAGGTCGTTTGGTGCAAGGGTCTTGGGGACACCGAGGGCGCCGTATCTCCCCCAGGCATGGGCATACAGTTCATCGACATGTGGCCCCCTGATCAAGCCGCATTCGAAGCTGGATACGAAATTCTACACCGAGAAACCCAGGAGAAGCGCCCCACCGTGCAATAGAACGGGTTTGCCACTGTGACGATGAGCGGTTTATTTAGTCGTTGAACCCCAAGGCCCGGGAGATTGCTTTTTCGTCAACCGTCTTATCGAGTATCGCGTCAATGTCTGGCTGTACCTCGATGAGGCTGATATCGGTGCCGGTAAGCAGTACCGCCCTTTTTATCGATGGATACGTTTCTTTCCATTGACGCACCAGGTGGACCCCCAGTCTCTGACCGCGTCCGAACCAATGATCGCAGATGAGATGGGTCACCTCCTGTGTGTCCAGGAGCATCTCGGCCTCCAAAGGACTGACCGCCACCAGGATTTCGTCCACCTTGCTGCGCAGCATTCGCGATAGGGCCCGCCCGACAGAGCTTTCGTCATCCACTATGAGCAATACTGTTTTATCTTTCCCACCCACTGGTCTGCACTCCCCTCATTTGTCAAGCGACATGATTCTACGAACCAGCCGGCGCGTCAATTCTTTTTAAGTTGTGATTCAAAAACCAATGAGGGAGATGTCGGCCCGGTTGCAGATGTCAATGACCCGGTCCTGTCCCAGCAGGAGGACATTGCCAGCTGCCACACCAATCGCCTGCAAATGGGCTGCCCTGGCCAGCAGTGCGGTGGTCGGACCGATGGTCGGCAGATCAAAGCGGAGGTCTTGGCCGGGCTTGGCCATTTTAACGAGCACGGCGCCGGGACCGGGTGCGGCTGCGATCAGGGCGTCTGTGCCGTCTCGTCCTTCTGTTCCAACTACCTGTCCGCGGTAGACCAAAACCGCTTGGCCCACATCTCTGCGCCCGAGTTCGGCAGCCGCCTGGCGGGCGAGGGTGATTTCCCCACAAGTGATGGGATCAGGTGAAGGGCCGGCCATACGACCGATGGGCGCAAGGGCACTGTCGATAAAGGGTCTGGGATCACAGACCCAGACGCCGAGTTTTTCTAATCGCGCCACAACCGCCTTGAGCAGCCCGTCATCTCCGCCGAACAGGGCTTGGGGCAGGAGCGCTGTGCTGTGCCTATCCGGGCGTGCGGATCGCCACGCATGGGCGCGGTTGATCCCGCCAGCTAAAAAGATGTGATGGGTACCTGAGCTAGAGAAAAAACGCACGGTTTCCGCAAACGCTCCCAGGTACACCGTTTGGCGCGATCCAACGCCGCTCGGTAACGCCGCAATACATTGGCCCTTGATGCCCGCTACGACCACTTTGTAACCACGCGCCATCAGTGCCGATGCCAGCAGAGATGGATAGGCGCCACTGCCTGCCAGTATACCAACCGGACAGCCAGTAGGCAGGGTCGCATTCATCGGGTCAGGCCCCGAGGGGCGGTCTCGATAAACCCGATCAACCGCCTCGATTCAGGGGCTAGTGCGTCGATTGCGCTAAAGGTCTGCACGATCTGAGATATGGGTCGCCCCCTGTCTTTGAGTGATTTGATGATATCTCGAATTTGCGTCCTGGCCGCCGGTTGGACACCTCGGCGATCCAGGCCTACCCGGTTGACCGCTCGAAGGCGCGCCCGGTCTCCAGAGACAATGCAAAAGGGCGGCACGTCCCGTTCGACCATGGCACCGGCTGCCAGCATGGCTGATTCGCCGATGCGCAGGAAGGTGCCCACGGCGACCATCCCGCCAAATACAGCAAAATCCTGGACGACGGCATGACCGGCCAAGGTGGCGTGGTTGGCCATGATCACCCGGTCCCCAATCGAACAGTCGTGCGCCACGTGACAGTAAGCCATGAGCAGATTGTCGTTGCCGATGGCCGTAATCCCGCCCCCGTGGACAGTGCCCCGGTTGATGGTCACGTGCTCCCGGAATTCATTGCCATCTCCGATGGTGAGCAGGGTTTTTTCGCCGCGATACCTCAAATCCTGGGGTGGACCGCCAATGCTTGCAAATGAATGGACGATATTGTTCTGACCCAGCATGGCCGGTCCCTGTACGACCGCATGGGCGTGGATGACACAGCCAGCACCCAACCGAACGTTTGGGCCCACCACTGCATAGGGGCCGATATCACACCCCGGTCCGACCTCAGTCGTTGGGTATACGACGGCCCGTGCGTCAATCCGCGACATCCCCGGCGCTTCAGCAGCGCGTTGGTTGGCAATAAGATCTGTCATGGATGAGCGCACCTCTCGCGTTTTCCTATTGAATTTTCGCCATTAACTTGGTACGAAAAACACACACAAAAAGCAATATCTATGGGAGGAGAACATGGCCAAGAAGCGTATCTTTATAAGTGATGTGCACCTCGGCGCAGGCCGACCCGCGGACACACCGAGTAAGTACAAATATGACTGGGATTGGTTAGATAGTAAGGAAACCCAGAATTTTTGTAATTTCCTAAATTTTCTAGGGAGCGATTATCTCAATGAAATTAAGGAAATTATTCTTGGTGGCGATATATTTGATACGTGGATTTATCCCCATGATATGCAGCCGCCCACCATCGACGATATTCTCCGAGCAGACAAGAATAAAGCGGTTATTGCGGCACTGAATGCCCTTTCCGCTAAAGTGCCGGTCTTCTATATACCGGGCAATCACGATATGACAGCTCGGCGAGAAATCATCAAACGCACCTTTCCCCAAATGACCTATGTGCCCGAACGCTTCATTGCCGGAAGATTGATTGCCGAGCACGGCCATCGATACGCGCTGTTCAATGCACCGCCCTATTTTTCAAAGCACATCATGGGCCTACCGCTTGGATACTTCATATCCCGGGTGGAAGCCACGCGCAAAGCCATGACAAATGACGGCAGCCGGAATTACCGGTCGTATTTGGACGATATGCTGGAAATATTGGGACCGGCCACATTGCCCCAATGCGTATTTGAGGCCGTGCTAGAGGAGGCCAATCTCAGTGAAGAGACGGTATTTCATATAAACGGCGTGCCGGATCACGTGCCCGCGAGCATTGTAAAGGAGACCTATAAAGATATTTACAGCGATTGGCCAACGCGGGTCGTCTCCAGGCCCAGAGCTGTTCTGGCCGAGATGAACCGACTGGAGCCGATTGCAGACCGGATTTGCAAGAACGGAGAATTCAAAGTCTGCGTCTTTGGTCATAGTCATAAGTGGGATATAGATAAGGACACCTTGTTCTGCGACGATAGAATCTATGTCAACGCGGGCTATTGGTGTGGGTCCAATTGTACGTTTGCCGAGATCGAAAAACGCGGGGGAGGTAAGTACATCGCTCGCCTTCGAAAGTGGCAAAAGGGGAAGCTACATAAGATAGCCAGCGAATCGGTGAGCTAGTCCTTTGAGTTGCTTTACTCCGATGATTTGTCAGTGTTTGAAAACTCGGCGATAAATCGCCTCAGTGAAGTCACCGTAACGCCTTTTTCGATTTGATAGGAGTCTTCAATCGGGGCGATGATCCAGCTTTTTTTTACCGCCAGATCTTCAAGGCAATGCCAAAATCCCCTCGATGGCTTTGGCGCTGTACTGAGTTTGCATTCTATCGCGTACAGGTTGTTGGCTGTCTCGATGACGAGGTCAATTTCTGCACCATCAGCGGTCCGATAGAAGTAGAAGTGAAGTGATGGAAACTGGTTGATTATCTGCTCAACGACAAATGTTTCCCAGGACTGACCTGCTTTGGGTGAGCCCAGTAAATCATCATGGGATTTTATATTCAGTAGCGCGTGCAACACCCCTGTGTCCCTGACGAACAATTTTGGAGATTTGACCAATCTCTTTTTAACGTTTGCGTGATAGGGCCTGAGTAGGCGAACCATAAACGTTTCTGCCAGAATCTCCATGTACCGTCTTACCGTTGTGTGAGAGACACCGATAGCGGAGCCCAACTTGGAGCTATTCAACAACTCGGCGCTGATATGGGCACACATGGTCCACAATCGGTCCAGTACTCCCGGAGGAATTCTGAGCCCTAGGCCTGGGAGGTCCCTCTCCAAGTATGTCGTAATGAAATTCTCTCGCCAAAGGTTGCTCTGCTCTTCGTCTCGAGCAAGATAGCTTCTCGGGAATCCCCCCCTTGTCCACAGCTTACGGCTATCGTCAACCTCTTCGCTCAGAAAAGGGGTAAGCTCAAGGAATCCGATGCGTCCGGCCAGGGATTCGGAGGATTGGCGCAAGAGATCTTTTGAAGCAGATCCGAGGATGAGCAAATGTCCGTTCTTGCCATGCTCATCAACAATTGGCCGGAGGTCCTGGAATATCTCGGGAAGTCGCTGAATCTCATCGAGACACACCAAGTCGTTTTTGTGCGAGGCCATATACAGATCTATGTCGGTGACTTTATTTCTGTCTGCTTTACGCTCCAGATCGAGGTAGACACTGTTTTTGATGTTAGAGATAACTTCTTTGGCCGTCGTAGATTTCCCGCATTGACGCGGACCGAGAATGGCCACAACCGGAAAAACATCTAAATATTTGTGTAGCTGGTTTTCTAGACCCCGCTGAACATATCCCCGCATATTGAAACTATAGCGTTTAATTTGCGGCATTGAAAGTGTTTTTCAAGAGTGGATGTAAATGAACGCGTTCAGGGGCGCCTCAGTTCGGGTCGCACGTCTCCCTGACTATCGTTCTCAAGTCGACGGGTTTCCTCAATATTTTATCGACACCCAGTGGTATGTCGATTTCGTTGAGATCTGTGCCAGAAAAAACAATCGCGCGGCAGATGGATGTGTGTGCCTTGCGCCACTTTGGTATGAGATCGATCCCGGTTGGCTCACCGGATCCGAGCCAATAATCGCAGATGAGATGGGTGATGGTATAGGCGCTGAGCACAGATGCCGCCTCGCCGGACGTATTGGCCATGAGGATCCTATCGAAACGGCCGACGAACAGACGGGAAACCGCATTGCAAACGCAGTTATCGTCATCCACTATCAGCAAGGTTCTCTCTGGCCTTGCAGCGCGCCTTACTATCCGTAATTTCGATTGAATCGGCGAATGCATTACAACGTTAGTGCTCAATGTGGCGACCCTTTTTCCACATTTACAGACGTAATCTTAAGTTTCTTTTTAAGCGGTTAGGATTTGTGTTGTCAAACTGTTTGAGATTTTTTTGGTTTTTTTTAACAGCTGAGGCTATTTTTTCGGCTGTTTGGGGGGGACAGTATCGGCTGCTCGGCGGGGTGGCAGTTTGTAGATAGTGCCCAAAAGAACTGCCGGTCGTACTGGTTTTTGGAGGACCTTGTATCCGCGCGCTTTGGCTTCACTCAACGGCGCCCCAGCGTTGCCGATGAAAATGAACCGCCCCTTGAGATCGGGCCATCTGTGGGTTAGCTCGAGAAATCCCATCAAAAAATCGGGGTCATTCCCAATGTCGCAGACAAGTGCGTCCAGTGTGTCGCTATGCGCGCGCACTTTGTCCATCGTCTGATCCAGTGTACTGGCGACCAATACATCGTGCATCGTGCCGAACGATTCTTCGTACGTCGTCAAGTTGAACGATTCAGTATCGTAAAAGAGAATTTGGCGCTTGGTGCGACTCATCTCATTCGCTGTGGTGTGGACAATCGCCGGAGAAGCAGCCTCTGTAACGAGCTCGGGAAGGCGAATGGTGAAGATCGTGCCCTTCCCCTTTTTGCTGGTAACGGAAATATGGCCCCCATGGTCGTCCACAATTTCCCGAACCAGGGCGAGGCCGATACCAGAGCCTTGATCTTCATCCTTTAAGGAAAAAGAAAAGAAAGGTTTAAATATTTTGTCCAGGTGTTCCTCAGAGATACCGACCCCTGTATCGGATACGCGGATGACGACTTCGTCTTGAACCGCTTGGGCACTTAAAGAAATGGTATTATCCGATGGCCCCCCTCGCTGGATGGCCTTGGCCGCATTTGTCAAAAGATTGATGAATACCTGAACCAATCTGCTCGCGTGCCCATTCACATGAAGGTCTTCATCTACATCCACTATCACCGCTGCTTTATACTTTAGTTGGTGGCGGACCAGGCGCGCGGCTGATCCAGCCACTTCGACTAGCTTAACCGGTTTTGGATCCTGTTTCTCAGTGCGCCCGAGGGAATGCAAGTCCGATGCGAGGCGCAAAAGGAACTCCACTGCTTCCTGTGTCGGCTTGACCGAGGCAGCGATTTGTTTGATTGGCGCTCTGAGTGGATTGAAGGCTTCGGTTCGATCGATCTGCTCCGCAAGCGCTGCCACCTCGTTGGTGACAAAGGGGATCGTCATCGACAGCAGGGAGAGGGGATTGTTGATCTCATGGGCCACGCCTGCGGCGAGATATCCAATATTGGCCAGTCGCTCGGCTTGCCGGGTGCGGCGTTCGGACTCGTAGATCCGCTGTAGCGCATCCCAAAGCTCCTTGTTGGTTTGTTCGAGGTCGCGGGTGCGGCCTGCTAGGTCCTGTCTGAGGCGCCGCCGTTCCAAAGCACTGTCGATGTCCAGCTTCAATGCATCCAAATCAAATGGTTTTCGGACATATCGAAACACATCGAGGGCCACTGCTTGGATAGCTGATTCCGTATCAGAGTAGCCGGTGATGAGAATGGCCTCTGACCGATGGTTCTGTTCCCGGACCTTGGCGATAATGTCGAGTCCGGATCCGTCCGGCAAATTCTTGTCGATGAGCAGGAGGTCGAATTCGCGATTTGTGACCTGCTCGATGGCCTCAGCCACTGTCTCGGCCGTGACAATTAAATGTCCATAGGCGGTCAGCGCCCGGGAGAGCAGCAGCAGAATCGTTTGTTCGTCATCGACGATCAGAATATGGGAATCTTCGGTTGTTTCCATACAGTAAGGTTAATGTCCGATGGCGGGCATCGTCAACAAATTGAGGTCGTTTTATTACAAATATAACACTAGGGTGTCCAGCGGGCGTATGCACCAGCTGGCAGGGGAACATCGGCACCGTGGATCAGCATCTCACCTGCTGCTACCCGGCCGTCATACCCGCTGAGCAGCGTCCCCAGCACACTGGGGGTGACGCCCGGGGAATGGGATGTCAGCAGCACAAAAGCCGGGTTTGGGGAAAGCAGATCCCGACAAATACTGCACAGCAAGTGCAGATCGCGCTCGATTTTCCAGACTTCGCCCTTTGTGCCCCTGCCAAACGTCGGCGGATCGAGGATGATGCCGTCGTACCGGTTGCCCCGGCGAGATTCGCGCCGCACGAATTTAAGGGCATCGTCTGCGATATAGCGAACCGCCTGTCCAGAGATCCCAGATCGCTCGGCATTGGCCATGGCCCACCCATTGACCGACTTGGCCGCGTCCAGGTGGGTGACGGTTGCACCGGCCTGTGCGCAGGCAAGGGTCGCGCCGCCTGTGTAGGCAAAAAGGTTCAGTACAGTCGTGTCCTGACGCCTGCGAATGCGATCTGCCATCCAGGTCCAGTGGGCCGTGTGTTCGGGAAAGAGACCCACGTTTCCAAATCCGGTGAGGCGTATTTCAAATGATATATCCATCCAATCCGCATACCAGGGTCCTGTCAACGGGCCACTTGGAAAGTGCCATTCCCCAGTACCGCCCGTGCCCCGGCGAAAAACAGCCCGTGCCGCCTGCCAGGGCGCGCGATTATCAGACGGCCAGATGGCTTGTGGCGCGGGCCGATCGATCAGCGCGTCACCGATTCGCTCCAGTTTTCGGCCACCTCCGGACCCGAGCAGCGCATATCCCTCAAAGCTCTCAACAGTAACGTCCATCTTCTGCAGATTGTACCTGGGAACCCTCTGAGACGACAAGCCGTGGGGTCAAAATACGAGCCACGCCTTCAGGCGTTGCGCAGTCACCGGTCCAATACCGGGGACGCGCGTCAGGTCCGCAGCATTTTGGAACGGGCCGCTCTTTTCCCGGGATGCCACAATGGCCCGCGCTTTTTTCTCTCCGATGCCCGGAAGTGCCATGAGATCGCACGCCGAATCGAGATTGACGTTCAAACGAGCACCACACAGCAATCGCAGCTGGCCTGGCAATGGCTGAACAGCGTCGATCCGGCACACGCCGCCCTTTGAGTGGAACGATATCTTGTCACCGATTTTCAAATCCAGGGGCAGGTGTTGGGTGTTGCAATCAACAGGCAGTCCAAGGAATCGGATAGCATCCCCAAGCACGGTAGCTGTCGATCGGGTACACACAATGCCGAGACCCCTCTGCGGATGGTCGATCCCCACGCAGAACGTATTGGCTTTGGTCACTGTCGGCGGAACCCGGAAAAACAACGAATCGGCAAACCGAAGTCCCATTGTGGCGATGATCAGGCCGCCGACCAATAACCCGATGGCCAAGTGAACAGGTGTTGCTCTCATACCCCCACTTATCGGCCGTTGCCCACATGTGGTTTCCAAGCGTATTTTTTTTACGCGGGCAGGAGGCGCGCGCTGCGCTGATCTACTTCCAGGGAGACAGTGGCGCCGTGGTAGAAGGGATAGTTGCGCTTTCCATGGGCAGCTGGATAATCCAAAGCAATGGGGATGTGCAGTGGCCTTAAGTTTCGGACCATGACATCGCGAGCGCTAGTGCCGTCTGGACCTGGGGTACAATTTGTGAGCGTCCCGACGACGATGCCGACAGCGCGATCCAGGATGCCGGCGCGCTTGAGCTGGGTGAGGCAGCGGTCTAAGCGGTAGGGCGCTTCGCCCACATCTTCGAGAAACAGTACAGCACCGTCGGCAAACCGAGCCTCCACTGTGCCGGCAAGATGGGCCAAAATGGTGAGGTTACCCCCGACCATGGGTCCGGTCGCTGTTCCCTGGTAAACAGCAGTGAGTCCAGTGGGCGGGGTCCACGGCTTACCTTCCAGAAGGTCGAACAGCGCATCGATATCAGCATCGCCATGCCGCTCAAACCCAGCCACCATTGGACCGTGAATTGTGACGAGGCTGAGCTGGGACCACAAATAGACAAGCAGTGCGGTGACATCCGAGCTCCCCACAATCCATTTTGTCGCTCTCAAGAGCCCATCGAGATTGAGGTGATCGAGGATGCGCGAGGTTCCGTAGCCGCCCCGTGCAGCCAAGACAGCGCGGATCGTTTTATCGTCGAGCGCACTTTGAAGTGCAGTCGTGCGCCGCACATCTGTTCCCGCGTGAAACCCGTATCGCTCGAGACAGGCCGGATGCCAATGCGGCGCATAGCGCTCTTCAATCCGGGCTATGCCAGTGGCTAATGCCTCTGCATCGACTGGTCCACCTGGGGCCATCACGGCGATGGGGTCACCGGGTCTTAAGGGCGGTGGAAATCGGTGCGCCATGGAGGTTGGCGACTATTGGTTCGCTTCGATGGGGTTGCCGCAAGCCTCTAATACGCTCACGACGAAATCCTCGATGAGGTCGGCCATTGCGGGATCCTCCGAAGCACTCGCAGCATGACGTGCCATCATCGGTCCTGCACCTTCTGCTGTGGCCAGGCGCTCCATGGCCGCGAACAGCTCTGTATCCACCGCGGGCATGCTGATGGTATTGACGATGGCGCTGCGAATTTGGGCGTCCCCCTTTTCAAACGCCGCAGCTTCGTAGACTCTGACCAGTGCGCGATTCACATCACCGTCGTCGAGCAGGGCCCGGGCCATCACAGTGAGTTCGGCCTCGGTGCGCTCGTGGGTTAAGACATCGAGAGCCAGTGAACGAACGGCCTGTTGGACAGCTGGGAGTTCTGCGACGTCGAGAATGAGTTGCTCGATCTCGTCCTTAGCGTGATCTTCGCAGCGCTCTATCCATGCTTCAACCCGGTCTGCCATCTTGGCCTTATCCCCGGCTGCTGAGATGGTGAGCGCAATGGCGAGGACTTTTTTTGTCACTTTTGCAGAGAGGTGCTCTTGGACAGAGACTGCGACGACCTTGCCCTGCATCTTTAATGCTGGGGCAAAATCCTTCAGCAGCTTGGCCGTGCGCTCGTCTTTAAGAACGTCGTTTTGGATGTGCTCGATGAGTACATCGAGTGCGACCCGCCTTGCATCTGCGCGGATTTTTTCTTTGTAGGCTTTGATGCCGCCGGCCTGGAGGGCCTTCCATCCCAGCGTGAGCTTGTTGCCAAGGCCGGCCGTGGCTTTGTCGGATACCTTTTCGAGCTGCTTTTTTACTTCCTTGTCCTTGAATACCCGCTTGCTCAAGGCCTTTGCCTCGCCTGCCACCTCTGAATCCCGAGCGAGCTTCAGTGCGACGTTCTTTCCCAGATCCTTACCCAGCAACGCGATGCGGGCGGTCAAGTCCTTACCCAGCCAATCTTTGATGCGGGTCTGAGCCGACGCTACGGCTTCCTCTTCGGTCGGTCCGGCGTCGCCCGCCGAATCCAGTTCTGAGGCACCTGTTTCGGTCGGCTGTTTGCTGCCGCAAGAAAAGAGCCCCAAAGATAAGGGAAATAATAGGAGAATAGCAATATGCGACCTCATGACGCGCTCCTTTGTTCGCTTTTGGTATCACTCAATACAAGCGACATGACCAAGGCATCCTCGCCGTTATCTGCGTAGTAGCCCGGCCGTATCGCTAGATCTTCAAATCCAAAATGGCGATAGAGGGTGATGGCTGTCAGATTTGAAACGCGAACCTCGAGCAGCACCTCTGTGTGCCGGGTATTTCGTCCAAAGGCAATGAGATGCGCAACAAGATCCCGACCAATGCCCCGGCGCCGATGTGCCCTGTCGACCGCCAAGTTCAGTAGGTGTAGCTCACTGGCCACGGACCAATAGACCGTGAACCCGACCAGCGTACGCCCTTCCTCGGCCACCGCGACGTGGGACCATCGATGCCCGTCGATTTCGCTGACAAAGGCCGAGCGCGGCCAAGGGCTGGCAAAAGCACTGCGCTCGACAGCCACGATCGCGTCGATATCGGCGGGGGTGGCCGTTCGGATCTTACCCGCCCAACAATGCCCTGGCGGTGTGGCTAAAATGGATGGTCCCTCTAATTCGCCGGTCATTTTACAATCCGAATATTGCCGCTTTTGATGACGTTTTCCAACCAGCGCTCGATGGCTTGTTTGGATCGCTCCTCAATAATCAAGCGGCGAAACGAATCATACCCATTCTCGATATCGCTGTTCATTTGGGGCTTTGATTCAGACATCCTATGTTGGGTTTTGGGTGCTTCGTCGGCAGAAAGCTCGATTTGAGATTCCGCGTAATGGATTTGTTTTGCGGCCAAGATGATTTTGTCGATCCAGTGATCCAGGGCTGCCTCGGTCATGCCGAACCGCTTCAGCAACCGATGCATCCCCTCCTTGCCATTAAAGCGGGCGATAATATCCTGTCGGAGCGCCGTTGCTTGTTCTGGATCGGGTGTTTCCTTGAGTTGTTTTGCCTGCTGAGCGAGCAGGTGTATCAGGACTGCAGCACGCCGCGCCTCAGTGCGCACTTGATCATCCAGGCTGGCATCCGATTGGATTGGATCCCGGTCTTTTCCCATTAATAGGACTGCGGCAAAGTCGATGTCGCTGAGTAGGATCGGCACGGCGTCAGCTTCGTTTTTCGGTTGCCCCCCGGCGAGCGCTGCCAGGCCATCGATGAGAACCGCGTCTTGAGGTGTTTGAGCCACTGAGTTCACAGCTCCCAGGAGGGAGAGGATGAGCACTGTCGCAATGACGATCATCCGGAACAAATGTAGACCTCGCTAGTTTGAGGGCAAGTGCTTTGTCAAGCGATTCGTGACGAATAACAAACTCCCCCTTGAAAAGGGGGCAGGGGGGATTTCGTCACTATCCCTGCAGCTTTTGAAAATCCCCCTAACCCCCTTTTTCAAAGGGGGGAATAGGAATCTGCACCCGTCAGAGTGGACTTGAATGAGCACTAACTGTACCGGGATCGGCGGTATGTCCGCCGACTGCGCAAAAACTCGAGGAACGCCACTGCTGTGGGCAATTCCCGCGAAGGCATCATATCGATGAGCTCCCGTGCCGTGTTCCTCAGATCGACGGACCCATCTCTAAAGCCTCTACTCTCATAATCGGCGCGAGGCCTCCTGACTTCATCTTCCCGCTCGCCTTCCCACGGGGGTAGATTTGTCGGAAAGATGTGCTTTGACGTCAACCACTCTTTCATATGGGCCCTGAGTTTGGTGGCCCGCTTGCTGAACCAACGCTCCCGCTCTGCGGGATAGCCCACGAGGACGTCTTTAAATCTGCGGAACGCACCCTTGCCGTCGATAGCGATATTCAGCTTATCCTTCAGTGTGGGTTCCTCGACGATCTCGATATATTCCTCCATCCAGCGGTATTGTTCTCGGGACGAGACAGGTTCTATATAGATAAAATCCGGACTCGCTTCAGACTGTTTGAGTCTCATCTCGGCGTTTTCCCCGCCTTCAAAGATTCGAACCACGTCCCCGGTGACGATGTTGAGAAAGCTGTGCAGCTCGGGCGAGTTGTTTTCGAGCGCGCCTTCCAGCTCTACCCAATCCACAGCCACTTTAATCTCTCGGGTCGAATCTTCCCCCTCTGTGATGCTCTCCGTCGAAGGTCGCCAGTGTTCCCCCGGTGATCTGTCTTGATCCTCATCTCGCCAACTCTCTTCACTGTCGTCAGAAATCGCGGGCTCCTTATCTTCAGATATTAACGTCTCCTCGCTGTCGGCGGCATCAGATGGCGCGGTATCTTCGGATCGCTCTGACACGTCATTGCTCGCTGTCACATCGTTCATCATTTCTTCATCCATCATCACTTCTCCTGTCTCCAAGTATTCTCCTTGCGGAGGTATAAACGAGTTACCGTCCCGAGATGACGCTTATTTGGGACACGGGGTGGCGATGGGCAAATGTGTGCCTTTGCCATAGTATCAGCGAGGAGCTCTATTGCCTCGTGTCCCATCGCGGTTTTCAGGATGGGCACTTAAACTTGGGTCGCGTTACTCCTTTCGGCCCGGATGGCAACTGATCGCCATTCCATGACCCGCCCTTTGGGAGTCACATCAATGTTACTATACTAAATTCATTTATCGTCAATGACAATAAACCGGCAATTTCAATATGAATATACCGAATTTGCTAAGCGGGCATCAACTGGCGCAGGCGCCATCGCTCCAAAACCGGGGCCATGGTCTTTTGCGCACGCAATGGCTCGATCAGCACCACGTCCCAGTCGTCCGGTTCTTCCTCGTAGACTTCGAGAAACTGTTCCATGGCTGCGGTTGTTTCGCCGATTTGCTCGATGCGACCGGGCAGGGAGAGGATCACTTCCTCACTGCCGAGCGCGCGCAACGTGACAAATAGCTTTTTAAGTCCGTCATTGAAGACGCGCATGTCAAATGCGTCGCGGTCGCCCAGGCCTAAGATCAGCAGCTGCTTTTGGCAAAGATGCCTGCCAAGGGGCATGAGCAGGCATTCAGCGGGATCACCGCTCAAGAAACCCTCGATGACGAGTCGAGATAAGTGCCCGTAGACGCGCCAATCCACAAGGGAAGCAACGCCTTGGAGAGGGCGCCGCTCAGCAAAGCGAAAAAGGGCAAGCGTGTTCGGGGCAGCCTGATCCAGCCGCATGAGGTCGGGAGAGATGAAGGAAACGCGCTTCAAATTTTCTCTTTGTCTCGCGCAACGCGGTCTAAAATGCCGTTTACAAAAGCGGGCGATTCAGCTGTGCCAAAGCGCTTGGCCAGCTCCACGGCCTCGTTGATGGCCACCCGCGTTGGAATATCCTCATTAAAGAGGATTTCGCCCGCTCCGATGCGCAGAATATTGCGATCCACCAGGCTCATTCGATTGAGTCGCCAGTTATCACTCGATGCCTCGATAATACCGTCGATATCGTTTAAGCGCTGTGTCACTGTCGTAAAGAGCCGGATGCTGAACCCATCTGGAGAGGATCCCTCTGAGAAACAGGTTTTGTACAGGGTCGGCACTTGATCCGGGGGGCAGTCTGAAGCGTCCCATTGGAAGAGCATTTGTAACGCGACCTGGCGCTCGCGGCGGCGGGTAGCCATCTGGTTGTTTCCTTTATATCTGCTTGAATAGGTTTGCCATCTCAACGGCTGATAGGGCCGCCTCCCACCCCTTGTTGCCGGCCTTGGTTCCGGCGCGCTCGATGGCCTGCTCAATGGTGTCGGTCGTGATGACGCCATAGGCGACCGGTCGCGTCGTTTCGAGGGCTGCTTGAGCAAGTCCCTTTGTGACTTCAGCGGCGATGTAGTCGAAGTGGGGGGTGGCCCCGCGGATGACCGCACCGAGCGCGATCACCGCGTCATAGCGATCGTCTGTCGCAATCTTTCGAACCAATATCGGCAGCTCGAACGAGCCTGGAACCTTGAACAACGCGCATTTAGATATGTCGCATCCATGGCGGTCGAGCGCGTCAAGTGCGCCATCTACCAACCGATCTACGATAAAGTGGTTGAACCGAGAGGCTACGATGGCGAATCGGAGCCCCTTGGCGTCCAATCGGCCCTCTACCACTTTGGGTCCGGATTTGGGTTCCATGTCTACACCTCCTTAAGGCTGATTTGTCGAGCAGATGTGAAGCCCCAGGCGTCCAAACCGACGAGCCTGTGCGGATTGTTTGATATGACCAGGAGCTGCTTTACCCCCAGGTCCAGTAGAATTTGAGCACCGATGCCGTACTCGCGAATTTCCCCTTCCCGCGGGCTGGGCTCGCGCGACGGCGTTGCTCTGGGAGGGGTCGAGAGGTCGGTCTCGATGGTTTCGCGGGAGGGCAAGTAGAGCACCACACCGCGGCCGCGCCGAATAATCGCGTCCAGGACGTCTCGAAGGGGTGGGCTATTTTTCCGCGTGTTTCCGCCAAACACATCGTCCACCAGAGAGGCCAGGTGCCCGCGACACGGCACGGGCTCGCCGTCGTCTATATCTCCCAGGGTCAACGCGACGTATTCGCGCCGCCTGACACCGGGAACGGCCCGGTAAACATGGCATTTGAACATGGCGGTGCGCTCCCGGCCGGTAAGGGTCAGCTCTGTCGTGGCCACGCGCTCTACGAGGCGGTCCTTTTGAAGGCGATACTCGATGAGGTCGGCAATGCTGACGATCACCATGTTGTGGGCCGCGGCAAATGCTTCCAAATCTGGCATGCGCGCCATGGTGCCGTCGGGTTTCATGATCTCGCAAATGACGCCGGCTGGGGTGAGCCCGGCCAACCGGGCCAGGTCCACCGACCCCTCGGTTTGTCCAGTGCGTTGCAGCACGCCGCCCGGCATGGCCCGGAGCGGAAATACATGGCCCGGGCTCACGATATCCTCCCGGCCGGTGCCCGGGTCAGCGGCCACCCGGATGGTCTGGGCGCGATCAGCAGCGCTGATACCCGTGGTCACCCCCTGGGCAGCTTCGATTGAAATGGTAAATGCCGTGCCAAGGGGTGCCTGATTCTCCTCCACCATCATGGGCAAATCCAGCTGTTCGATCCGATTCGGTGAGAGGGCGAGGCAGATCAGGCCACAGGCCTTGGTCGCCATAAATGTAATGGCTTCCTCGGTAACCAACTCTGCCGCCATGGTTAAGTCACCTTCATTTTCTCTATTTTCGTCGTCCACCAGGATAACCATACGTCCGGCTTTGATCTCCTGGATGGCGTGTCGCACCTTGTCAATTACCGCAGTTGTCACTCTATCACCTCATAAATCCCGCACGCATCAAAAGGTCCACATCAATCCCAGGGGACCGATCTGCAGACTGATCGAGTCGGCGTGCAACATACTTCGCCAGGACGTCTGTTTCAAGGTTCAGCATATCTCCGGGGCGCAGTTTTCCCAGGGTGGTTTGCTCAAGGGTGTGGGGAATCACCATCACCTCGAACGCGTCTTTTTTTACGTCATTGACGGTCAGGCTCACCCCGTCGAGGGCGACCGATCCCTTGGGCGCCACCTGGGCGCTGAGGGGTGGATCGGGCAGGGCCATGGTCAACCGTTCTGCCTGGCCACTAGGCGTTCGCCTCAAGAGCCCCACGCGCGTATCTACGTGTCCTGTAACGATATGACCGCCCATGGGCTCGCCCACCCGAAGGGCCCGCTCGACATTGACGGGCGATCCGGGCGGCATCATCTTGAGTCCTGTTTTGGCCAGGGTCTCTTCAGAGGCAAAGGCAGAGAAGCCCTTGGTTTCAACTTTTGAAACGGTCAGGCACGCACCCATAATGGCAATGCTTTCGCCAAGTTCGATGTTTTCGAGGGGTGTGGCTATCAATAGCTCGGCCTCCGTACCCGAGAGGGTGCGACGTTCGAGTGTCCCCACGTTTTGTATCAAGCCGGTAAACATCCAAGTCCTATGCCATCTCCTGCGCCACATCCAGCATCGCGTCTTTCCCGCACCCGGATGCTGTGCAGGGTCGATTTATACACATTGAGGGCCGCTTGGGAAGGCCAACCGGGCTTAGTGGTCATCCGAGACGATATGATCCAGTCGTCTTTTGCCGCTTAGAACTTTATCAAACCGAATGCCGAGTCCCAAGCAGCCTGAGGTAAGGTCCGGCGCGGCGGTCCAGACCACATGGCCGCTCGCGGCGAGCAGACCTGTGGGGAGGGTAACGTTCAAATCCACCTGGCTTCCAAGGGCGATGGTCACGGGCGTTCGGATAAACAGCCCGCCAATACTGATATTTGTCACCGTGCCGAGGAGTGTGACCGATTCCCGTTCGATCCAGCATCTGGCATCCACGGGAAATCTGCGGTTGCGGCGTCGTTCGATATCTTTAGAGTGATTCATATTCACCATTCCAGCGCGTGCTGCCGATTCCCCCATTGCGAATAAAATATTAACTAAAATCACTACATACGTCGAATATTTGTCTGTACTTTGTCGGAACCTACCTGTACCAATTCGTCGACATCATAAAGGCGAGCACCATGCCGAGGGTGCGCTCTTTGCCAGTCATGATGGGATCTTCTACGAAATAGTGCCCTTGCAATAGGACCGTGGGCTCCTCGATGGCGTAATCGAGCCATTGGTCGGTGATGGTCCAGGCGACCATCGGACCGATCTTCCAGCGATAAGCTGTGTCAAAATCCTCGGTCGCATCGTCGTCTATGGCGACGTTGATCTGATTATCCACGCCCGCGAGCACGGCGAATCCGTGTTCTTTTAGACTGGCGATTTCGTAGAGCAGCATTGCGTCGTTCATGAGACACCAGCTCTTTGGGGTGAGGATGAGATCTGCGATGTCGTTGTAATAAAGACCTTCGTGGTTAGTGGGATGGAAGTACATGTAGTTGCCCAGGTAGACGAAAACAATGGGGCCGACCTGCATAAAGAAAGCGGGTTTTAAGAACAGACTCCAAATTTCAGCGGTGAACTCGCCGATGTCGCCACCCAGATCGTCCCGGTATTGATAGTCGTAGTTTGCATATTGCCCGCCCTCTTCGAAGTTGTAGTCGAGAAGGCCCAGGGAGGGACCGGCGACCCCATATATCACATGGGTAAATTGGGCGGTGAGATGCAAGATGGTAAGCGGTGCAATGGTGATAGAGGGGCCATAGTAGGCATAGGCCGGTGTCAGATTCGTCGTGAGGCCCGCCTTGATGTGGGCGTCTTCGAGCAGGATGTTGTCTGAATCGGGAAAGAGATGCCATTTAAAATAGGGATTGAACTCGTACAAAATACCGAGCGGGCTCAATTGAAACCCGAGCAGGTGGTCGAAGTGCATGAATTTGTCACCTGGCAACTGGGCAGTTTCTGCTTCAGCCGACGTTGGGTCGCCTTTCCCGTCTTCAACCGGCTCTTCGGCGATTGCCGTTTGTAGGTAGGCACAGAGAATAGCCATAAAACAGGATCGAAGAAGATACATCTGACACGGCTGATGGTGAAGCATGGATCCTCCTTATTGCCGAATTGGTTCCGGTTAGCCTAGCACACATCAGCAATGGGGGCTAAAGAGTGTCTTTTGAGCGGTCTTGTATTGCCGGATCCGGCTCGGAAAGGGCTTGTTTGACGCCACACACCAATCGACCGCAGCCGAGTGTGATGTCCACATCGGTGCCAGGAGGGGCTTCTGCCGCATCTCGGACAATGGACCGGGTCTCCGCATGTCGGACGATCGCGTATCCCCTGGATAGGCTTGCGAGCGGACTCAGGGCTTGCAAGCGAGCGGCGCTCTTAGCGAGATCAGCCCGTGCGGTTTCGAGCATTGGTTTTGGCTGTCGCCTGAGGGCAAGATCTAGGGCGTGCAGCGCCTCAGACGCATTTTTTACGCTGGGCCCTGGCCAGCGGGACAGGGGTTCCTCGGCCAGGGCGAGATTTGCTCTGGCGCGCGTTAGCACCAATTCTGGCCAGCGGGCGAGCACCTGTCTGGCATGGGCGAGGGTTTCTATCCCCTGTTTCAGGTGGATTCTCGGGTCCTGATTGGCGATGCGCTCCCTGAACGCGGCGATGCGCTCCCGCGCAGCACTGACGCGTATCTCCATCACTGTCTCCATCCGGTCGAGGTGGGCATAGAGGTCATCGAGAACCGCATCCCTGTCTGGAACGGCTATCTCAGCTGCTTCAGAGGGAGTGGCAGCCCGGCGATCCGCGGCCAGATCGGCTAGGGTCACATCTGTTTCGTGACCCACGGCGCTCACCACAGGCACGGGGTGGGCAGCGACGGCCCGGACCACTGTCTCGGTGTTAAAGGCGTCCAGGTCATCGGCAGACCCACCCCCACGGCCCACGATCACCACATCGACCTCGGGTGTCGATGCGAGTCGGTCGAGGGCTGCTGCAATCTCGTCCGGTGCTGTCGGTCCCTGCACCTGGGCGTGCGCCAGTGCGATGCGAACCGGGAATCGGCGAAATGCGATCTTAACGATGTCCCGAATCGCAGCGCCATCCCGAGACGTGACAACCCCAATGCGCGAAGGATAGGTCGGCAAGGGTCGCTTGCGATCGGTTGCGAACAATCCCTCTTTTGCCAGCTTTTCCTTGAGGGCTAAAAGGGCCAATGCTTTGAGCCCGGCGCCGGCTGCTTCGACGCGATCGGCGATGAGCTGGTAGGTCCCTCGGGCCTCGTACAGGGTGAGGCGACCGTGGCACCGAACCGCAGTGCCGGTTTTAATCCGGGCCCCGTACCGGGCGGCAAGTCCCTGCCACATGACCGCGTTCAGCTGGGCCTTAACCCCCCCCCCGGGATCGACGAGGGAAAAGTAAATATGACCGGATCGGGCCCGGGTGACATTGGATATTTCCGCCTCGACCCAAACCCCATCGTATTTCCCCTCGATGAGTGAGCGGACTTCCCGGTTAAGGGCTGAGACGGTATAGGTTTTTTCCTGATCAACGGCTGTCACAGCATCAACATCCATGGCGGGGTCAGCATAGCGCGCCCGAGATAAAACGAAAACGGCCTTTTTCACGGGCGCTGCCGACGCTTGCGCTTGCGAAAGAAAATGCGAACCGGTGTGCCGTGAAAGTCAAACGCGTCTCGGATGCGGTTTTCGATGTACCGCTTATATGAGAAATGTATGGCCTCTGGGTGGTTGGCATGCACGACAAAGGTGGGGGGCCGGGTGCTGGCCTGGGTGGCGTAGTAGAGACGGACGGCCTTGCCCTTGTGAATCGGCGGGGGATGATGATCGATGATATCCTCGAACAATCGATTGACGTCGCTCGTGGCCACCCGGGTGCAAAACGCGGCAAAGGCCGCGTCTATGTTCGCGATCAATTTATCGGTTCCAAATCCTGTAAGTGCTGAAATCTTAACAACTTTCAGCCATTTTGAAAAAGAGAGGATATCCTTGCTGCGCCCGAGGAGGTGTTCCCGAAACCCGCTGGCCTCTCTTTTTACCAGATCCCATTTATTGAGGCCGAGCACGATGGCGCATCCCCGATCCAAGGCCAAGCCGAGTACTTTGGCATCTTGTTCGGCAATGCCTGCTTTGGCATCGACGAGGAGCACTGCCACGTGACATCGCGCCATGGCCTGGATCGCAGCACCCACTGCCATGCCTTCCGGGCTTTGTGCAGTAACAGACCGCTTGCGCCGAATGCCGGCCGTATCAACGAGGATGTATTGCTTGCCATTGCGCTCGAAATGACTGTCCACCGGGTCTCGCGTGGTGCCTGGCGCATCCAGGGTGAGCAGCCGGTTTTCCCCGAGCAGCTGGTTGATGAGGGACGACTTGCCCGCGTTTGGGCGACCGATAATCGCCACGTTGCAGCAATCGGCCTCGGCTTCAATCGCATCGGCGTTAGCGATCGATGTGGACCTATCGGGCAGCAGCGCGTAGATGCTGTCTTCGAGATCGGAGATGCCCCGGCCGTGCAGCGCGCTCACCATCACGACCGGGTCCAGGCCCAGGGAAAACGCGTCTGATGCTGCGCTTGCAAAGGCCGCGCTATCGATTTTGTTGACCACGAGAATGCTCGGCCGCTGGCTGCGGCGAAGCAGGGATGCGGTATCCCAGTCCCCTGGGATCGGCGGGGTGCGACCGTCAATGACGAATAAAACAATATCTGCCTGCGCCAAACCCACGCGGCATTGCTCGCCAATGCCCGCTTCAACAGGCCCTTGCGGGGTTGCCTCAAATCCGCCCATGTCTACTAACGTAACGTGACGGTCGTCGATTTGCGCCTCGGCGTAGAGCCGATCCCGGGTCACACCTGGGCGATCTTCTACAATAGCGACGCTGCGCCCAACCAGGCGATTAAACAGGGTGGATTTTCCGACATTCGGACGACCCAGGATCGCGATGATCGGATGACGTCCGATAACGGGCGGCTGATCGGCAATGGGTCGTTTTGGACGGCGGGTCATTCATACCCCATTTTTTTCAGCTCTCGACGGTTTTTGGTCCAGTCCCGAGAGACATCCACCCGCAAGTGGAGCACCACCGGGCATTGAAGAAATGAGCGGATCGCCTCCCGCGAGAGCGTCCCGATTTTTTTTATCATGCTGCCGCCTTTGCCCACCATGATGCCCCGCTGACTGGTGCGCTCTACGTAAATAGTGGCGTAAATAACGCACTGTTTTGACTCCTCGACGAACCGATCGATGACCACGGCCGTGCCGTAAGGTACCTCCTGATGGGTCTGTTCAGTAATGGTTTTTCGAATCATTTCAGCTGCGAAAAACCGATCCTGCTGCTCTGACAGCATATCGTCCGGGAAGAGCTTTGGTCCCTCGGGCAAACGGGTCTCCAGCGCCAGTTGGAGGCGGTCCACACCGTCCCCGAGCAGCGCTGAAATAGGCACGACTGCCGCTGCTTTGGGAATCTCTGCCGCTGCTGCCATGAGGGGCAGAAGGGCATGCTTGTCGCGCAGGGTGTCTATCTTGTTGAGGGCGATGATCACTTGGCAATCGGCGTTGCCATAGCGCTGCCATAGATTATCCCTCAAACGGTCGAGTTGTGACTGGCAGTTGGGCTTGCCCGCGTCGATGATCCAGAGGCAGATATCGCACTCGTCGAAAGCGGATTGGGCCGCGCTGTTCATGTACGCGCCCAATGAGCCCTCTGGATCGTGCAGGCCAGGGGTGTCCAAGAAAATGATCTGGGAGGTCGGCGTGGATAGAATCGCGCAAATTTTGTTCCGGGTCGTCTGTGGTTTGGCAGTGACGATAGAGATGGATTCACCGACCATGCGGTTGACAAGGGTGGATTTGCCCACGTTGGGCTCACCGGCAAGGGCCACATAGCCACAGCGCGACGTGCGACCGGGCGCATCGCTATTTCCCAGGTCCTTCATCTCGATCCGTCCTCTACCGCGAAGAGGCGCGCACTTCAACCGGCAAAAACCGTCGCGCGTTACTGCCCATTACCGGCCAATGCAATGGCTTCGATCTCGATGCGGGCGCCCAGGGGCAAGGCGGCCACGGCAAAGGCGGCGCGGGCAGGCGGCTCCTTGTCGAACCATTCTTTATAGATGTCGTTGACCTGAGCAAAATCCCGTATGTCAGCGAGCAAGATTGTCGCTTTTACCACCCGGTTGAGGCCACTGCCGGCAGCCGTCAGGATGGCCTCGATGTTGGCGATGGCCTGGCGGGTTTCAGCTGCAATCCCACCGGGTACTAGGGCGCTGGTCCCTGGATCCAGGCCGATCTGTCCGGATACAAAGATCAGTTCGTTTGCCTCGACCGCCTGGGAGTAGGGTCCGATCGCTGCTGGAGCGGTTGTCGTGGAGATGATCTTTTTAGTCATGGGTATCTCCTCTATTTCTGTATAGATTTCAAATACATGGCATTCAATCGATGCGGACTTCAGCAGGTATAGGCAACCGATCGAATCGCATTTTTTTACCCCTATTACCAGGCCAGCAGCACACTGCAACGGCCTCGTTCAGGCCGGTCGCCTTGAACGTAAAGCAATGGAATGAGAGTTGGGTGCCCGCAACCCCTGAGTTGTTTGACGCGGACGGCACACCGATGATGTCCAGGTTCTGGATACGGCGCCGTGACAGCCGGTGCAGATGGCCGTGCACCAGGGTGGCAGGCCGATCGCCCAAGGCGTCGATCAAATGGTCAACCCCGTCCAACCCGACGCGATAATCCCTTAGGCGAGCAGCAGGGAGGTGAAACGGCGGGTGGTGTAGGGCAATGACGGGCCAGCGGTTGGCTACTTCCGGGCGTTGAAGCAATTTTTGGAGCTGTTCGATTTGGGTTTTAGAGATGAACCCGGCCGCCCGAAACGGGTTGCGCCACACTGCCGTATCCAGCCCGAACAGGGCGACCGGGCCGACGGTCAGCAGGCGGGGATAGGACTTGTCTTGGGGAAGAAGCCACTTGGCCATGCCTGTTTCAAAGGCACGGCCAGCATCAGCGCCGGGTGTGTACCGGTCGTGATTGCCCGGCACTATCATTGTGTTGGCTGCTTCAAGTCCTGCTTCGGTGAACAACCGGTCGACCTCAGCAAACTCGAAACCCAATGACAGATTGGAAACATCCCCGGTGACCACGACCGCGTCGGGTCGTTCGGCCACCAATTCGGCGAGCAGGGCGCGAAATACCTCTAATTGGTGGGTTTTTCCCCGATTAAATCGGAGATTTGCATAGCCCAAGATGCGTTTACTGGCCAGTTGCCAGGGCATGATGCGTTTTGACAAGGCCAAATGAAGGTCGGAAAAGTGGCAAATACGCACGGTTCCTCGGATTTCTTGATCCATGGGATAACTATGCCCCGGTTTCATCGAAAATGACAAGGTCGTACCCCAAATCCAAGCGCGTCTCTCCGATGGACTGAACCGTGCCATCCGAACAGGCGAGCATAAAAAAGACCAAAGCAAGAATGATCAGCGTTTTCATAGGATTTCCATCAGTGACCTGATGCGCGCGTCGAGCTCGTCTTGCAGTGCAGCCACCGCGTCGCAGGTGCCGCGAAGGGCTTGCGTGCTGATGCCTTCAACGATCGACAATTGATCCAGCAGTCTGCGCGCTGTGCCGGCGGCTTTCTTGGTGGCCTCAAGTTGCTCTGCGGCCAGTGGCTTGGGTCGAATCACCGGATCAAATCGCTCCCTGAGCTGCTTGTGGGTGCATCCTTCGTCGAATACCGCTGCCCGCAGCTGGCCACGCAGCTCTGGTGACAAGTCCTGCTGCGGCGCATCATGTGACGGATTGCCGTCTAGGCGGGGTTCCCCGAGGGCTCGAGAATAGTAGTCCAGGGATTGGTAGTTGGGAATGGGCGCGTTCTCGCTCATCTGTTGCAGACGCTCTGGGGCATGGTTTTGCAGCGTGTAATAAGAGGTGGTCAACTTGTCCACCACCGCGCGTTTGAGTCCCAGCTCTTTTTCACAGTAAGAAAGAAAACTATCAAACCCCCAATTCTCCCACTCTCCGCAGTTGCGCACCTCCACCAACGCCTGGGCCATCTCCAACCAGGAGTGTTTGAAATTGTATGCTGCCTTGGCGGCAAATAGCCGGGTCGGATGACCGTCGATGGACAGAGACTCGACCAGGCGATTTAGTTTTTGAATGCTCGACATGTTGAGGGCTATACCATTCGAACGGCACCTTGTCAGGAGGCGCACCGCTTGCAAGCAGGACCTATCGCGGCATCCAGAAACCATCTTGAACCATCAGCGCCTGATCGTTGAAAAAACGTGCCGTTCGTTTCCACCTCCTCGGCGCTCCAAACTTTGGGCGAGGAGGCTCGAGAGGGAGAGCTTCCGTCGTGTGAAAGGAAGAGAGTGAAATCGATGGCGTCGCCGCCGCCGCGCGCTCATGGGAGCTTGCAACAGATCCCCCGAGCTGCCGCTCAGAGACCCTGAATGTTGACCCCCGAGCTGCCCCCCCCGAGCTGCCGCACCCCGAGCTGCCGCTCAGAGACCCTGAATGTTGACGCCCCGAGCTGCCGCTCAGAGACCCTGAATGTTGACCCCCGAGCTGCCCCCCCGAGCTGCCGCTCAGAGACCCTGAATGTTGACCCTGAATGTTTGTCATTGGAGAGAAGCGGTCAGATTGGTTGCGTTTGTGATCTTTCATCAGACGGACGCTTCGAATTGATGAATCAGGGATGATTCCCAGTTCAAACTTACGTTCATTGTTCAGTTTTATAGCGATTTGGCGCAGCTGTGCCCTGGGAGCCAACCGAATGAGCGGAATTTTATTACTGCTGTAGCACTGTCAGTGGGTCAGAAGCAGGCGTCCATATATGGTTTGATGAGGGGCGGCCTAAATGTACCTTCCGGGAACGCCCGGTCCCACATACCCTGCCGGTAATCATTGGAGGCTTTCCGGTATTCTGACAAAATTTCTCGCCAGTGACGCTTGAATGCTTTGCGTTGCTCTGGATCCGAACAATGACACAGCGGTTGACCACCAGATGCCTTTGGATGGCGCGGACGCGCCCGGGGATCAGTTTCATACTGCGCCGCTGCGCCCATCGCTCGGCGACCTTCTTTCCTCAGCATTTCCTGAACCCGCTCCTCCACCGCCCGTACTTGCGCCCGCATCCACGCCTGGCGCTTGTGAGCAGGCCAATCCTCCTGGCCCGGAATCGGGGCTATTTCAAGATCCAACCACTGGACATAGTCCTGAGGACAATGACGCTTCTTGCGATGACTCCCGGCAAGGTGATACCCATCCCAATCGATGCGAAAAAACCGAAGCCTTTCCCCCCGGGCGAGATGGCGGAAAGTCGTAAAGAACGGCGATTCACTGACTTTTTCCACCAAAAGATCTTTGACAGGATTCGTTATTGCATAGACCATCTGCTGTTCTACGGACACATCGTCAATGCAGACGGTAGCACGGTAGGAAGCGCCGAAGGCATGCCCACTTCTCTTCCATTTCTTGTTGAGCTTAACCGCGATGTAGCTGAAGAAATTGCGAAAAAAAGGAGCGATATTGGGGAGTTGTTCAGGAGTGACGGAGAAACCAATTTGGAGATGGTTAATGTTTGACTCCACCCAATGAATTTGAATTGGTGCCAGTGCTTTAGCCCTAGCGGCAGCTGAGCCGATAACGTCGATGATGCTTGGGTCCGGTATTTTCTGATGGAATCTGTTGAACGCCCCGACCGGGCAGTCAGCAGTGAGGAGTGGGTGTTTTGGGTCGTGGTCAGGTTTAAAGAGAAATTGTTGATCCACCGTTCGGATGACCACGGCATAGACTTTATGAGGCTCGAAAGTACGGATTCTTCTTCCCATACCCCCCTTCTCGGCCACACGAGGCGGATCGTTTCCAAAAAAATGCGCCTTATGTAAAAGAAGTTCAGGGTCTCTGAGCGGCAACTTCGGGTGTCTCTGAGCGGCAACTTCGGGGGCAACTTCGGGGGCAACTTCGGGGCAAATTCGGGGAGCGCATCCGGACACTCGACTGGAAAGCGGCCAGCGAAGATGTGCGCAGGTTCGTCAAGCCCAGGGAGGTGGCATCCCTTGATCTCTGGAGTACCGGACTCTTTTTGCATCAGTTGGGTAAGCTTGGCCGCGCGTGATAACTCAGCCGGCCTCCACCTCGACTAGCTCCGCGTTAACCCACTTGATCTCGTCGAGGAGCACCTGGTAGGTGATGATGCGCCGGTTGCTGCCCATCCACAGATCCGCGATGAACTTGCTGAACCGCTTATCTGCCAGCAGATCCACGAAATCCACTTGCTCCTTGTACATCTTCAGGAGGTCTCCCTGCTGGTTTGGATCGATGAGCTGGAGCTCGGCCAGCACGAACTCCTGGGCCACTGGCCTAGAGAGGATCTCGTAGGTCCAGTCCCCCAATCGATCGAGCTCCTTTTGGGCCAGTTCCCAGAGCCCGTCAAAGGAGACCAGGTGCTGCCTCAGCTTATCATTGGAGAGCAGTTTGATGTCTCCTGAGTATCTGAGCGATCCATAGGTGCCCGAGACCGGGATGAATCTGGAGAAGGTGAGCATTTTGGGCATCAGCGCGGCCAGCTGGTTTGCGCTCTTGTCGCTTGGCGGGGTTTTAAAGAGCCCCACGGCGGTTTTTATACTGTCGTTGATCAGCTGCTCAAATTCTAAAGTACTCTCCAGACGCTCCTGGTTCTCTTTGAAATCGGCCTTGAGCCGCACCAGGTATGCCTGCTCCTTGCTCGAATCGGAGATCGCCTCCCAGCAGGAGTCCAGGGAGAAGGCCACCAGGATGCCCACCACGATGATCGACAATTCTCCTAGCTTTTCCAACCAGTTAATATTTACAAGCACCATCTCGACCTTTTGGCCGGCTATTCGGTAGAAGGGTTTGCGTAGGGTATCTCGAAACAAAGCAACGCTCAACGAAAAACCGGGGTTGCGGAATTGGAATTCTAAGAACGAAAATCAAGCCGAAGAAAACATCCAAATAAAGGGCCAAGGCATAAGTGCGTCTGCCATAAGATGCCCTAATGCGCCACCTTAAATCTCATCCACACCTGTAACTTAACTAAATAAAGATGCCTTCAGGAGCAATCAGCACAACCAACCCTCTACCGACCGAACCGAAATCCGGGCTGGGTGCAGAGATAGCCCAGTCCTCGGGGCGAAAACACCGGCATCTTTCAAGAATCTCTCCGACCTCGGCCCGAAAACCACCTCATCGACCCCTAGAACACTGAAAAGTGTTACAGCAATGCAAAGCGCCGGGGGGAAGTGGGAGTGGGGGAGGTCATCGTTACGAATAATTAGGTGGGGTTATTTTTCGAGATATAGGAAACAATTTCTCAAATCATTCCCAATACGACCTATCTCGTTGCCCGGCGGTGAACAAGAGGCGTTTTATACTCAAACGGTGCGGGGTTGCGGGAGAATTGCCCTCGTTACAATTCTAGAGTATATATCGGTTAAAAATAGGAGACAATATGAAAACGACTGCAATCATGGTGGAATTCCTTGTGTGTGGCCTGTTAATGTTGCTTGCTATACTACTCCTTTACTTCGCTGCAGTGTGTGAAGCCAACACATCTGTTATCGAGACCGCGTATTCAACATTCGCAAAAGCGCGGCAAGGTTCTAATGCCAGCTGCTCTTCTTGGTTATCGGACACATTCATCCTGTTCATCGTTGTAGGAACTGCCTATGGCCTTGGATTGTTTGTAGAGACCCTCGCCATGAAAATATTTGAGCGTTTTTGGCACAGGAAAAATAAATGTTATCGGCTTGAGAATTTAATTAGATACCTTGTCTCAAAGAGTAGTGCATTCAAAAGATCACCCCTCGATCTAGAAAGAATCCAACATAAGGATGGACAGTACACTGGCATCATGCGTTACTTTGTTTACTCTAAAAGTTATCAACTAGGTGCCCAAATTGAAAAGCAGCTGGCGCGCTTGAGAGTGATGCGAGTGCTGGCAATCTTCTTTCTTTTAATGGTAGGGGTGGGGTGTATCCTATTGTTGAGACAGAATGACTGGATGAACAATCTCTTTTTTACATTCATATCGGCTGCTCTTTGCGGCGGCACAATACGCATGGTTCTATATCGTTTGAACAAATTCGATGAGTCTATCGAGAGGGCGTACCGAGTGCTTCTCCAAGTGTATTGATTTACTCCTCTAATATCGAAGCGAGTTTTTCCCAAACAGGAGGTAGTGCGGCTAGTAATCTCGGCGGGCCGACAGTTGGATTGACATAATCCACTTTCGCCCCTGCTTCTTTCATTACGATGCGTCCCGCCGCTAGATCTTGAGGTTTTACATACCCGGTGATGTCTAAGTACGCATCTAGAGCACCACTAGCAAGCCAGCATGCGGACAGAGACCCCAAACCCAGCGAACGCACTCTATAGATACTACGCGTAATATTTACTAGCTTGATCTCGAACCAATGCCGCTCCTCATCACTAAGGGCGTGGCTTCTTGGAACATCAACATTTGCAATAACGCTTTCCAAATGGCGAGGGGCGGGGCCTGTCAGTAGGTCGCCATTTACAAAAGCACCGTTTCCTTTTGATGCGTAGAAGGCCTGGTCTGACGCTGGTTCATGAACAACCCCCAAGACAGGTGTTTTCCTAAATAATAATGCCACGGAGATGGCAAACATACTCGATCTGGCTGCATACCATTTCGTGCCATCGATGGGATCTACTAACCATTGGTATTCGGCACCAGGAGCCGTTGGGTCCGATTCTTCGCCCCATATCCCGTGGTCTGGAAAACGGCTTTGAATCGCACTTACTAAATTCCCCTCTATCTCTTCATCAACCTTAGTGACAAAATCCCGTTTGTTTTTGAATGCGATACTTCCGACAGCGTTCCACCGGCCCATAGCAAGGCGTGCCTGCTTGCTCAATTCTTCGCGTACAAACTCGAGTGTTTTTTCTAAATCCATACCCATGTTAGCGTCCATTATACACCCATATTGATCCCATCTCGAGATCCGTGAGTATTTTTTTTCAGGAAGCTACTGAGCGAAAAGCGACGTGATTGCCTTCTCTTGTTCTTGCAACTATATTCTTCGAAAGAAGGGAACGGATATATAACATGGCAATAAAAGTAGTCGTAATAGGCGGAGGAACCGGTAACTACAGCATTCTTTCAGGGCTCAAGGCTTACAAGCCCTTAGATCTCACCGCCATTGTGTCAATGATGGATGACGGCGGCAGCACAGGCATTCTCCGCAATGAATTCGGCATTTTACCTCCTGGTGATATCAGGCAGTGCCTGGTGGCCCTCTCAGAAGAGTCCGAGCTTATCCTACAACTGTTCCAACACCGATTTGAGGGTTCACTCGGGGGGCACAACTTTGGCAACTTATTCCACCTGGCCCTCTCTCAAATTACCGGCAGTGAAGAGTCGGCCATTGCAGAGATGAGCAAGATCCTAAAAATTGCGGGAAAGGTACTTCCGGTTACCCTTAATAACGTATCTCTAAAAGCCGAGCTGGAAGACGGCACGCTTGTCACTGGCGAAACCAATATCGATCTGCCAAAACACAACCCGAACCTTCGCATCGAGAGGTTATTTACAGAGCCAGCCGCTCAAGTGAACCCGGCAGCATTGGAAGCTATTGAAGATGCTGAGTACATTGTCATCTCGCCTGGAGATCTTTACACTTCCATTATTCCGAATTTCTTGGTATCTGGCGTAACAGAGGCTATCTTCCATTCCGGTGCAATGCTCATTTCCGTCTGCAATATGATGACAAAGTACGGTGAGACAACTGGATTCACCGCTTCAGATCATGTCCGTGTTCTACACGAGTATCTTCGGGATCGAAGCGTAGACGTACTCATTGTTAACCGTTCCATGCCTTCTGAAGAAGCTATAGAGATGTATAAAAAAGAGAATTCCATTGTTGTGGAATACGATGCCGAAAGAATCAAGGCCGCTGGGGTTAGACGGGTGATCGAATCTGACGTGATGAGCTCACACTCCCTCATCAGACACGACCCCATGAAGGTGGCATGGGAAATCTTCAAGACGATCCAAGAAAATGAGTTGGACATAAATTCCAACACCATATCCTCTCCGCCTGATTGTAAACAGTCATCTCAAATCGACGAAATTTTGACAGACCACCAGGGACGGAGGCTTTTATTCAATTGAATTGGGCCACTGGACAAATCAAACTCAAGGTGCATTGATAGTGTGACTGACTTCCTCGCTGAATTTCAGTCGTTCTCGGGCGGTCGTAATCGACCTTTCCCTGGCGATCGTGTCTTCGGTTGTAGCCCATGCCGAAACGGGAATGGGCGTTTCGCATCAAATCTCCCAGGGATTTGATTGTCCGTTTAAGGCCCCCACTCTCCTTGACTTGAGGAGGACGCGGCCCACTTCGTGGGTGTGGTACCTCCGTCCCTTGTCCGCTCTGGTCTCTCTGGAGGGAGGATTCTGGATTCTTAATGCCGCGACGGATTGTCGTTGGTAAACTCGTAGACGCTTCCATTGGACCCAGCAACATATAGTCTGGCAATGCCATCGTTGCGCGCTGTTCCAACTGTCAGATTCGCGGTCGCTCCGGAAATTGCGTCAATTGTTTTGTCCTGCCATTGATTGAGGTCGCTCATCCATTCATGCTCTCTGATGGCACCCATTTGCGCAACGGAATACAACCTGGTTTTATTGTCGGATTTGAGTCTGCCAAGTGCCAGGCCATATCTCGATTTGTGGGGTGCATTTGGTTCGATATCCAATACATTCCAGTTGTTATCCGAAAAGGTAAATTCGTGTATATGACCATCTCTGCCAGCCGCGTACACTCTCACGATCTCATCGTTTCGCCCATCTCCGGCAGTTGTTTCTATCAAGTCTGTGGGTGTCTGAATCTGAATTTCGTCGTAATTGGTGCCGTTAAATGTGTATTCGCATAAATGGGTAAGGTATTTACCTTCAGCACAATAAAACCGGTTTATCCCATCGTTTCTTCCTTGAGCCATGGTGATTGGCCAGAAATCCTTCTGCCCTACTGAGAAATGATGCGTATCCCACGTCGTCCCATTCCATGTGTACTCGTCAACAGTGTGGTATCCAGCAGTAAAAAGCCTGTTGACGCCGTCATTCCTGGCGTCACCAATCTGAACACCTCCAAAACACACTGTGTTTGCAAATTCCGAGATTTCCCACGAATCAGTTGTATTGTCGTAAGTGAATTCGTACATTTTCCCATTACCACCGGCACCATAAACGCGATTTATCCCGTCATTTCGCCCCTTGCCCACTGCAACTTCATATATCGGATCTTCACTGCCCCCCATATCCACCAGCATCCAATTTGAACCATCAAAGGACCATTCTATTAGATGGCCGTTCAGTCCACTGCAGTATAGTCGGTTCACACCATCGTTCCGACCGTCAGCGATTTGAATGCCGTACAAGTGACTGTAGGTGCCGATAATCTCGTACGTCCACTCGTTATTTCCCGAATCAGATTCTGAATCAGATGTTGACCCGGAATCATCATCCGTATCCGTTTCGTTTTCTTGACTATCGCTATCTTCCAGGTTCTCATCAGTTGTACCACAGGCACTCGTACAGATGATCAAGATAAAATGGACAAAGAATAATTTGCCAAGCATTCGCCTCTCCTACAGTTCAGGTCCCCAGCTTGTGTACACCGCAGACATACTCACCGCTACAATATAGATAATATAGAGAAAACGCTATCGGTTTCCCATCCCCGAAATAAGAACTAAATGAAAAATTAAAAAGAAATGTTTCTGCATACCTCAAATGGGTTATGCATTCCCGACTGGTACTAGTTTATTTAGCTAAGGTCCAATTTGCGATCCTATAGGCGAAGGGATGTGTGAATAGACAATACAAAATGTAAGGAAACAATTCTGGAAACCTGTTTGTAAGAAAAAGCGAAGCATTGTAACTATCGCAAAAAAAGGAGAAACACAGCTATGAGAAAGGGAACATTTATTATCGCCTATATCTGTTTTTTTGCAATTTTTATAGCACCATCCTATGCGGTTGCGACTGATTTTGAATTCCAAGAATTGGGTGCCTGGGGGGCGACGCGTTTTTCAGCCGTTGATACAGATACCAATTATATTTATGTAGGCGCTGGAAGAGGATTTATCGTCTTTGATACCCACATGGAATCCGCACCACAGGAAGCCCTGCACCTGGTTAAGCTGGGCGAGATTATCTTGCCGGAGTTAGTATCAGACATGCATGTTTCAGGTCAGTATGCGTACGTGGCAACAGGAGCGGGCGTCAGTGTTGTCGAAATCTCTGATCCGTACAGCCCCCTTGAAATTGGATTCCAGCCAACGCCCTATGACTGCTATGGTATTGATGTTGATGGGGCACTCGCCTATGCTGCAGTAGATAGCTTCGGCCTTTACATTTATAATATCACCGACCCGACGAATCCGGTTGAAATCGGCCATTGGAACGGGGACGCCCACGATGTGGACGTTCAAGACCAAATCGCATATGTAACCACATTCGCCTGGCAAGGACCGATGAAGGGATTGCATGTTATTGATGTCGCCGATCCAACATCTCCAGTCGAGCTCGGGTCAAACGCGGACGCCGGGGATCTGTTGGATATCTCTGTGAAAGGAGACCATGCCTACGCCATGCAAGGCGGCTTTTCAAACAGCGGCCTGCGCGTTTTTGATATCTCCGATCCAACAAACCCAGTGCTCGTCGGAGCATTTAACGAAACCTACCAGAGCTTCGCAGTCGAAATAGTTGGAAATTTGGCGTACTGTACCGGATACTATCAATTCCACATTCTCGACATCACCGATCCCACCAATCCCGTCGCCCTGTCCTCTCGTGTCACTGTTGATTTCCCCAGAGACATCGCGGTTAGAGGTGATGAGGCTTACGTCTGTGAAGGGATGGAAGGCATGGAAATGTTCGACGTCTTTGATCCACGCAACCCTATTCCTACCGGTACCCAGGGGACTTATGGAAATATGGACAAAGTGGTTGAAAAAGATGGCTACGCCTACGTGGCGGCCGGCTACTCTGGCATGAGAGTGATCGATGTCATGTCGCCAATGAATCCGGTTGAGGTGGGCGCTTATGAATCATCCGGGCCTGTCCACCGCGTTCATGTGGGCGGTGACCTGGCCTATGTATCAACGCTTTACGGAGAGGAAATCAGCATTCTCAATATATCAGATCCCACCAGTCCATCGCACACCGGATCTATCTATCTTCCGGGAGGCTACACAGAGGGCGTCTTTACAGTCGACCATTTGGCCTATGTGGCAGATGGCAACCTCGGCCTGGTGATTGCGGACGTTTCTAATCCATCTGCCCCGGTCATCATCGGTAGTTTTGATACACCGGGATATACTTCTAATGTCTATGTAGACGGGATGTATGCCTATCTCGCGGACGGGGACAATGGGCTCTACATCCTCGACATCTCTGAACCGATTGCGCCCACGGTCATTGGCCATTACGATACCCCGGGTTCGGCACGTCAAGTGGCGGTCGCAGATAATACGGTATATATTGCCGATTCGACTATGGGCGTTCGGGTCATCGACGTCACCGACCCGTCACTTCCATTTGAAACAGATGCGTATGATGATGAGGGATTCGCGTTGGATCTGTTTATCCGGGATACCTATCTGTACCTAGCGAACCGCTACGCACCCCTTAATGATACCGATCTGATCGCCTTTGACATCTCTGATCCGCTCGCGCTCCGCCTTGCCGCTCATACCAGCACACCTGGAACTGCGCAGGGCGTTTATGTAGACGAGATGAACACCATCTACTTGGCCGATTCAGAAGGCGGCCTCAGCATCCTCTCTGGCCCACCCAGCCCAATCATATGTGAGGGAACCTACTGGATCACAACTGGAAATGATTTAGAACAAGTGATCGGCTGCATTGTAATTACCGGTGATCTGGTTCTCAATTCGCCTCAGATGACCAGCTTGGCCGGCCTCGAGAGCCTGAAACGCATCGAGGGCAGTCTCATCATCCGCAACAACTTCAATCTCGTGCACCTTCATGGGCTGCAAAGCCTCAAAGAAATTGGGGGAGATTTTAGAATCTACAACGACATGGCGCTGTTGGATCTCCAGGGCATCGGCGCACTTGAGAGAATCGGGGGAACGCTCTCGATTTACAATGCGCTAGCTCTAAGGACACTCCACGCGTTTTTGGATATTACAACCATCGGCAAAACAATCGAAATCGTTTATTGCCCCTCTTTAGAATCGTTATTTGGCATCAGCAATATGCAAGTCCTGGGTGAACCAGGCAATGACGGGAAACTCATTATCTTTCTCGCCACAAGCCTACCGCGTTGCGACGTTGACGCGCTCGAAGACCAACTCAGATCAGCCGGATGGACCGGCCCCTCGATAGTGTTTATCATTTGCGAGAACTGTCCCTGCGGAGATTAGCAAGAAACCTCAGAACCTTCCGCCACTCGGCCACCTGCCCATTTAGGTAGGTTCTGTGCTCGGGTCTGACCCCATCCTCACATCCTCCCTCCCGAATCTGCAACCCCCTCATCCAAGGCATCTAGAGATCGGGCGCGTTCGGTCAGGCGATCAAACACTTCCGGCGTGAGAAGCACGGCTGCGGGTTTTCCGTTTTGAGTGATGATAAAGGGGCGCTGCGTTGCTTGCAGCTGCCGAATGACCCTCGAAGCATGGGTCTTGAACGCGCCTAGGGGCAAGATGTCCTCTGATATCTGCAGCTCCCACATGAAATGCATCTCCCAATTAGGTCCTTATTAGAACTATAATTTAGACCATAATATTGATTCGTTCAAGGACCATCTGGCCTACCACTTCACCTCGATGATTTTTATTGCTATAAGCCTGTCTCGATGACGGGCGTGGCCGACCTCTTTTTCGGTTCACAAGGCGCCGCGCTCTAAGGAGATGAAACCTATAAAAGTTCAATGATTTCAATGCTTTTTTGCGCTGGTTGAGGAAATAAGTAGATCATGGATATTTCGTTTTTTCGTCGAGGCATCAAGCTGCCCCGCAGACCCCCTGTCGGTCCTCTAAAGGAGATGCCACTGCCAAAGCAGGTGGTGCTTCTCCTCAAAGGGGCAAACGGCGCGGCCTTCAAACCGCTTGTAACGGCTGGGGAAGAGGTGGCCCTGGGACAGCCAGTGGCAGAGGCCGCATCTGGCCAGGTAATTTGCGCTTCAGTGAGCGGGGAAGTGACGTCTCTGGGGAGCATCCGCCACACGGACGGGCTCAAATACCCCACCGTGCATATCACTTCAACCGCGGCCGAGGCCGCACCCGGTGGCGAGCAAGACACTGGCGCCCTGTCCCAGAGCCAGGACGCTCTGATTAAACGCCTGCGCCAAGCTGGCGTGACCCAGGCAGGCAACCCGTCACTATTGCTCGCTGATGTGCTCGCTCCAGCTGGCAAAGCCCCAAAAATCTCCCATGTGGCGATACGGTGTTTTGATAATGATCCCTACCTCGGCACCTCTGAAGCCATTACAGCAGCGCTCGAACAGGACATCGGTGACCTGGAGATGGGTCTGGCGCTTCTAAAAAAGGTGACCGACAACGCCGCTTGCCACTTCATTTTGGAAAAGCACCAATCCGCACCTGGCGTCACCCGATTTGCTAAGGATAATAGCTGTAACATACACACCTACGACGCGTTCGCATATCCATCTGCAGCGCCGGCCCTGATCGCCAGGGACATCCTGGGCAGCTCAGGGTCAATCGACCCCAACCAGGTGCATCACGCCGGTGTGACTGTCGTCGATGTGGGCACGGTGGTCGAAGCGGTCCAAGCGGTTATCTATGGAAAAAATGTCATTAACAAAGTGATCACCGTCTTTGGCTCCGGACGTATCAAGGCCCTGCGGACCCGTCTTGGGACGCCTATCGGGGATATTCTAGATGGGGCTGGCATGGGCAGCGACGCTGCAAAAGTCATTCTCGGCGGCCCCTTGACCGGTCAGGCCTGCCACAGCCTGGACTACCCCCTGACCGAAGGCGTTACCGGCCTTACGGTCCAGCATCGGGACGCGGTTTCCCTGGCCGCGGACAACCCCTGCCTGAGCTGCGGACTGTGCGCAATGGTGTGTCCCATGCGCCTCGTACCAGGTATGCTGTCGCGCTACTGCGAGTATGACCACTTTGAAAGCGCAGCCGACGCCGGGCTGTTCACCTGCATCGAATGCGGGTGCTGTGCCTATGTCTGTCCTGCAGAGCGGTCCATGGTGCAGCTCTTTTCCCACGGCAAGAAGGAATTTCTCGCCCAAGCGAGGTCTGACTGATGAGAGACCAACGGTACATTGTTTCACCGGCCCCGCACTTGCGCCACGGCCGCACCATTCGCACCATGATGCTCACCACCATCGCTGCCCTGGCCCCGGCCGCACTTTGGGGGGTCTACCAGTTCGGCTTGCGGTCGTTATTTCTCATTGAAATCGGCATTGGCGCAGCCCTTGCCACAGAGCTCGCCGTCTGCAAAATGCGGGGCATTCCCCACACCTTAGGAGATTTTCACGCTGTGCTCGTTGGACTGACAGTCGCCTTGCTCGTCCCTGCTGGTGTGCCCTGGTGGCTGGTCCTCATCGGCGCGGTGCTCGCGGTTTTATTGGGCAAGGTGATCTTTGGTCCCCTTGGCGGGTCGCCCATATCTCCGGCCCTGGTGGGATTGCTCATCATCGCAGCGTCTTGGCCGGCCGAGATCAGCACCTATCGCGCGCCGCGCAGTGCAGCCGCCGCATGGCATGCAGAGGGGATCGCCCCGCCAAAAGCACCCCTCGACGCCGTGGCTCAGGATCCTAGCGATATTAATGAATACACTACCTCTGATCTGTTTTTGGGCCATCAGGCCGGTCCCATGGGTGCTGTATCCCCCCTCTTGTTAATCATCGGCGGTCTATTTCTGATCTGGCGCCGGGTCGCCAGGTGGCAGGCCCCCCTCGCGTTTATCGTCGGCCTGGCCAGTGCAGCTGCGATTGGCCACGCCCTTGATCCATGGGGATGTCCACCAATGGCGTTCCACTTGTTTACTGGCGCGGCCATGTTTGGCGCATTTTTTCTTTGCACAGATTTTTCAAGTACGCCAGTAACACCTATCGGCCTCGTGGTATTTGGGTTGATTGCCGGCGCCCTTAGCCTGCTCCTCAGACAGTCCGGCATGCCCTACGGCCCAGTGCCGTGGGCCATTGCCCTCACGTCCCTTACCACGCCCCTACTCGATCGCATATCCCTGCGGCGCTTTGGAAAGGTAGTTACCCATGCGGGATAAAATTTGGTACATGGCCATCATCTTGGGTATCGTTGGGTTCGCAGCTGGCCTGGGTCTAGCGGCCGTCAAGAAAGTCACGGATCCGATCATCGAACAGCGCATCATTTCAGAAGGCATCAAGCCGAGTCTCGATAAGTTCATGGCGCCTGTGGGTATTGACAACGACCCGATTGCCGACCGTATTAAAATCGATTTAGGCAAGGACGACCGGGGACGCCGGCGCGCTCTGACCGTGTTCAAGGGCAAAAAGAACGGGGCTGTGATCGCAGCGGCACTTCAGACGACAACAGCGGGCTACGGCGGCGACATCAGCGTGCTCTCCCTACTCGACCTCACTTCGGGGAAGATGCTCGGAGTTAAGACCCTTAGTCAATCAGAGACCCCGGGCCTGGGTGCCCGCATTGCAGACGATGACGAGCCGTTCATTCAGCAGTTTCCAGGCATGGACATTGCGGGCGGCATTCAGCTTCGCTCAGGCGGCGGAAAGGTAGATGCCATTTCCGGAGCGAGCATTTCGTCAAAGGCCTTTGCAGATGCGGTGAACAAAGCCGTCGCACTTAGCCAGGAGCACAGCGCCAAAATTAAGGCACCCTAGGGAGGATAAGAGATGAAATCCTTAAGACAGGAATTTACAAAGGGGCTGTGGGAGCAGATCCCCCCGTTTCGACTGGTGCTCGGCCTGTGTCCCACCCTCGCGGTGACCCAATCCCTCGAAGGCGGATGGGGCATGGGGCTCGCCACGACCTTTGTGCTCGTCAGTTCAAATGTGTTCATTGCAGCGCTTCGCAAAGTCGTGCCCCCAAAGGTGCGCATCGTCACGTTCATTATTGTCATTGCCACCTTTGTGGTCATCACCGAGATGGTGATGAAGGCCTACACGCCCGTGCTTTCTAAGGTCCTCGGCGTGTTCATCCCGCTCATCGTGGTCAATTGCATTATTTTGGGACGGGCAGAGGCGTTTGCATCCAAAAACAACGTGGGTCGGTCCCTGCTCGACGGGCTCGGCATCGGTCTAGGCTTTACCCTGGCCCTCTGTGCCCTCGCCGGCATTCGGGAGATCCTGGGCACTGGCAAGCTCACCGTTTTCTCCCAGGCCGGTATCGACATGACGATCATCCCGCTCTCCCAAGGCACGGAGTATCTCTTTAAATTCATGGTCGACCCGCCGGGCGCGTTTGTCTGCCTTGGCGCCATGCTGATGCTGATGAACATCATTTCCGAGCGGTCGGCCAAGGCAGCTTAAGGACTGGAAGGCGCACCATGACTGAATATTTCCTGCTCATCATTACCGCGATTTTCGTCAATAACATCGTGCTCGGCCAGTTCCTGGGCAACTGTCCCTTCCTGGGCACTTCCCAAAAGATGTCCACTGCAACGGGCATGGCCATGGCAGTGGTCTTTGTGCTCACCTTTGCCGGGGCCATTACCTGGGCAGTCCAGTGGTACCTGCTCGTGCCGTACGAAATCGAATATCTAAGGACCATCGCCTTTATCCTGGTTATCGCTGCCCTGGTCCAGCTGGTCGAGACGGTATTGCAGAAGACCGCGCCCCCGCTCTACAACGCGCTGGGTATTTTTCTGCCCCTGATCACGACCAACTGCGCCGTGCTCGGTGTGGCGATCAAGAACATCGACCAGGATTTCAACTTTATCGAAACCCTTGTTTTTTCCTTTGCATCGGCAGTGGGATTTGGCTTGGCCCTGATTCTGTTCGCTGGCATGCGGGAGCGGTTTGCCCTGACCCAAATGCCCAAAGTGCTCCAAGGCACCGCGTCGGGTTTGATCGTTGCCGGTCTGATGGCTCTTGCCTTTCAGGGATTTAAAGGATTGATTTAACAAGGACTGTGGAGGTTTTGTATAGATGCTTGTTGCAGCATTCGTTATCGGCGGACTCGGCGTGGTAGCGGCCATTGGCCTGGGCGTTGCAGCCAAGGTCTTTGCCGTCTACGTCGACCCTAAAATTATTGAAGTATCAGAGGCGCTTCCCGGTGCCAACTGCGGTGGCTGCGGCTATACCGGGTGCTCGGCCGCTGCCGAAGCAGTGGTCAAGGGCAAGGCCCAGCCCAACGTGTGCATTGCCGGCGGCTTTGACGTGGCCCAGGCAGTGGCGACGATCATGGGCCTGTCTGTCGAAGAGGGGGAAATCGGACTGGCCGAGCTCGGTTGCAAGTACGGGCAAGACACGGCCCATCTCCTGTTCGACTACAATGGCGTGAAGGACTGTCGCGCTGCCCACCGCATCTCCGGCGGTGGCAAGATCTGCGACATGGGATGCCTGGGCCACGGCACCTGCGTGCGCGCCTGCCCATTTGACGCCCTCTACCTGGGCGACGACGGTCTGCCCCATATTATCGCCTCAAAGTGTACGGCCTGTGGCACCTGCGAGCGCATCTGTCCCAAGGGCATCATTCGCGTGCAATCCCCGAGCCGGCGGTTTACCCATATTCAAACCGAAGACGACTGCGTGGCACCGTGTCAGGCCACCTGTCCGGCTCAGATCGACATCCCGGCCTATATCGCGGCCATTGGCCGCGGGGACTACGAAGACGCGGTGCGCGTTATCAAGGAGAGCAACCCCTTCCCCTTGGTCTGCGGCCGGGTCTGCCCCCATGTGTGCGAATCTGCCTGTCGCCGGGGCCATGCGGACAGTGCGGTCAACATCAACCACCTAAAGCGCTTTGCAGCGGACTACGAGCTGCACTCGGGCACGCGCATCATCCCCACCAAGCTGGCCGCCACTGGCAAACGGGTGGCGGTTATCGGTGCTGGCCCGGCAGGGTTGACCGCAGCCTACTATCTCGCTCGATTGGGCCACAGCGTCAAGGTATTCGAAGCCATGCCCAAGCCAGGGGGTATGTTGCGCTACGGCATTCCCGAGTACCGGCTGCCCAAAAAGACCCTGGACTGGGAGATTCAAGGCATCCTGGACCTGGGCGTAGAGCTGCAATGCAACGCAAAGCTGGGCGAGGATTTGACCCTCAAAAAACTCGAAGATGAGGGGTATGACGCGGTTTTCCTGGGCGTGGGTGCCTGGGCGTCGCGCCGGCTCGGCCTTGACGGCGAGTTGGACTTCGACGAAGTGGCCAGCGGTACGGAGTTCCTCATCAAGCGCGGCCTGGACCAGGAGACCCCTGTGGGCAAGAACGTCATCGTGGTCGGTGGCGGCAATACGGCCATGGACGCGGCGCGAACCTCCTGGCGGCTCGGCGCAGACAATGTCTACCTGCTCTATCGAAGATCCCGAAAAGAGATGCCGGCCAACGACATCGAGGTGGAAGAGGGCGAGCACGAAGGGATACAATACCACTTCCTCGCCGCGCCCACCGGTCTTATCGGCAAGGACAGCAAGCTCGCCCAGATGGAGTTTTTGCGGATGGAGCTCGGCGAGCCCGATGCATCTGGCCGTCGGCGTCCAGTGCCCATCGAGGGGTCGGAAAGTCTGATCGACGTGGATAATATCTTTAGCGCCATTGGCCAGTCCCCTGATTTGAGCTGTATTCTGGACGAGGAAGTCGGTCAGAAGATCGAGCAGACCCGCTGGAAATCCGTGCTCGTCAACGAAGGCACCGGCGGGACCTCGGTCAACCCGATCTTTTCCGGTGGCGACTGTGCCCGGGGTGCGGCCACGGCCGTAGAGGCGATCCGCGACGGTCGATTCGCTGCCCGGGGCATCCACCTGCTGCTCACAGGAGAAGACGTCAAGGCCCCGAACAAGTGGCTCGAAAAAGCGCCAAAGCTCCCAGGGATCGACGAGGGTGTCGAGATTGAAGATATCGAGCGGGCCAAGATGATCGAGCTCCCGGTTGAAGAGCGCCGCAACTTTGACGAAGTCGAGCTCGGCCTAACCGAAGAGATGGCCAGAAGAGAGACAGAACGCTGTCTCCAGTGTGGACTGGTGTGCTACCGCGGGTATCGGGAGAGTGCGTCATGAGATTGGGAGCTTACGTTTCGATAGTCGCACTCATAGGTATTGCATGCACCATCGAGCAAGCAGTGCCGCTGTTAATAGAAAAAGCCAACAGCCCCGCACCGTTTAAAAGAATCGCCGGCGGTGGCGCAGATCCCGCGGCCAACGGCCCGGACAATTCGACCGAGATGGATGCGATCCCAGGATCGGCAGGGATTGTGCGGTTTCCCCATTTCAGCCACGCGTCAAATACGGCCAAGGGATTTGGTATTCCGTGCAGCCGCTGTCACCACAAAACCGAGGCTGGAAAGGATCCAGAAGAGGGATGCGTCACATGCCATGCCGCACCAGGTGAGGACGCGGATCCCGGGCACAGTGGACCAGATGACAACCTGGTGCTCTCGGGCCCGGAAGAGACAGTTGCAAAGGTGCCGTTCAATCACTTTACCCACGCCTCGAATACGGGTTACAAATTGGCCTGCGAGACGTGCCATCACACGGGCGATACGATTGCCTGTACCGATTGCCACCTCCCCCTACCCACCTTGGGTGACAGGGGTGAGGTGATACCCAAGGCCAAGCACGCGTTCCACTCGAAATGCCAGGCATGCCATACCGCCCTTAAAAAGAATCAGCCAGATACCATTGCACCGGTGACCTGTGAGGCGTGCCACCAGGACCGGACATTCGAGACCCCCAAAGAGGGCCTGACCCTCAATCGCGCGGTCCATATTCAGTGTATCGGGTGTCACGAAGCAGCAAGGGCTGCTGGCATGGGCCAAAAGGGTCCGACCCGCAACTGCAACGGGTGCCACATCAAGCCAGAGCCCGGTGACGAGCCCACCTTTGCCGAGCTGGCCGGCGAGCTGCTCGAAGTAGTGCCTGCAGCAGTAAAAGAAGATTTTGTCCGAGATCCCGAGTTGGAAAAGAACAAGGGCCCGGAGCATATTGTTATTGACCACGCCAAGCAGGCCAAGTCAGGAACGCCCTTTCCCCACCACCTGCACCAGGGCCTCGGCGACGACTGCTACACCTGCCACCACAAAGGGCTTCAAGATCCGACCTGTCGCTCGTGTCATGCAGACGCAGCGTCGGCGAAAAAAGCCTATCACAAGAATTGCATCACCTGTCACAAGGAGAATAATATCTCCGCGACCTGCAAGGATTGCCATCCCTGAATAGTTCTAATCCCTATCGTTGACTTATCCTCTTCGAATTGTACCATGGTAGTATGAGTCGAAAAACAGACAACAAAGCAGTGCTAGAGGCCGCCCTGCAGCTCCCAAGGCAGCTTAGAGCCCTCTTAGCAGAAAAGTTACTCCTGAGTCTCGACTACGACGACCCACTCGAAGTCGGTCCGGAATGGATGGCTGAAATCCACAAGAGGTGCCAAGAAATCGACACGGGTCAAGTCGACCTCGTCCCGGCTGAGGATGTGTTTGACAAAATAGACAACGAGCTCGGATGAAACAGACAGAATTTCACCCCCAAGCACAAGCAGAGCTCATCGAATCCGCCAGATTCTATGAAATGCAACGGGCTGGATTGGGCAGAAGATTTGTCGCGGCAGTGCGCGAGAGCATAGGCCGCATTGAGATGCATCCATACCTGTACCAGACAGTTGAGTACGATATTCGGCAGAGCAGCGTCAAACGATTTCCCTATGGCATTATCTATCGCTTAACCCCTGAGCGAATTGAGATTATCGCCGTGATGCACCTCAACAGAAAACCGGGTTACTGGAAAGCAAGGCTCAAATCCGATTGAAACTCGCCATTGCACTCATGGACTAGGTCCTGGAGTCCTGTCATTCATTCAACATCGCCATTCCCTCGCAGGAGGGTGTCGCAAAAGGGGTAATGCACGTCACTCCTGCGAAGGCAGGAGTCCAGAACGTGCGCCGGGCATGGCACGCACGCCGAAAGGAGAAGGTTCACCGAGGTCGGACGGAAGAACGACGCCGACAAGGCAAGGGCATAACCGGAGACGGGATGTCTGAAGGAAGCATGAGGCAGAACTCGTGTACGTAG
>JASJCT010000201.1 GCA_030065855.1 Myxococcota bacterium | reverse complement strand
GTTCGCGACGCTTCTACAATCCCTGCCCCACTACCCCAAAATGTGTTCTGCAACCTGCACTCTGCATTCATTTTCCCTCTGCCCCCCAACAGCCAAATTAAACCGGCTGCCAGGCGGCAGTAGAGGTTGTTTACTCGCTAACGTTCCCTAGCAGTCACTTGTAGCTGATAGCTTCCTGAATCTGAGAGATAGAGTGCGCTTGCGATGACACGATATGTTCCATCCTCAGGAAGAGTCACCGTGATGCGGGAATTCCTACCCTCACCGCCGTCGTCGTTGGAACGTGGATCGATAATGCCTGGGCCAACGAAATACAGATACGCATCAAAATCTTCAGACATCAGATCGATCGTGTAGGTGTCTCCGGCCATTCCTTCTAGGGCCCACACCTGTCCATTCCTTCCAGCTTCAATCTCAGGATCTGCATCCGTCAACCAACCCGTGTGGATTTCACCAACTGAAATAAATCCGGCATCGGGCGGCAACTCATGCATACCCAGAGTTTCCTCGACTCGAATGCTGTACGGCCCTTCTCCAGAGCTCAACACCGATGCGATCACTCTATAGGTTCCGTCAACCGGGAAGGTTATGTCCAACCTCGAATCGAGATCTCCTGCACCATCGTCGTCTGTCATTACTTCTTGGATCCCAGGACCGGTGATGTACAGGTAACAATCGAACGCGTCGGACCTGTAAGTGACTGTCACGGTTTCGCCAGCTCGACCTTCGAGCAACCAAGCTTCGGCCTTTTTCCCTTCGGGGATAGTTTGGCTGGCTCCGGTGAGAGAACTAGATACGGTTTCACCAATGGAAAGAACGCGACCGTCGGTTGGCAGGTCGTCTAAAAACGCCGGATTCATACCTCCACAGGCGTACCCAGCAGTTGGGCCCGGCTCTGACGAAGCCCGGAGTATATATGTACCGGTCTGACGCGAGTATTCCGAACTCGCTATCACGCGGAATGTGCCCGTCTCGAGGAAGGTGAACGTCAGCCGGGAGTGACACGCGCCACCAGCATCGGTGTCTGAAAGAGTGCTCTCCAATCCGGGACCGTCAACGTAGAGGTGAGCATCAAAGTCATCCGAAATCAAATCGAGAGTCACAGACTCGCCTGCTTGGCCTTCGAGGTCCCATGCCTCCATATAAGCATCTCGTGCGGACCGCATGTCGGCACTAGATAGAGCGCCTTGTACTTCGCTGCCGACTGAAAGGCTACCCTCAGCAGGCATAAGGCCGAGTACCGAACGGCTACCTTGAGCAACGAGCGATGAGTGTACACCGAAGAGAATCACCAAGGAGCAGACGAAAACTGATGCGTAGCCACGCAGGTTAGAAAACATTACGGTCACCTCAGTTTTTGGATGAAGGTGGACGGGCGATTGCCGGTTCGGCAATCGGATTATGTGGCCAACCTCATTAGGGTCAATCCCACATTGTGAGAAATTTAGGGTTGGACTGAATTTGCAGCAATGAGCAGAATGCAGAGCGCAGAGTGCAGAGTGCAGAGCGCAGAGCACGAAGGCGCGGTTGCTGCCTTTGATGGAAGAAATTGGCAACAACCGCGCTAGTCACGATTCGCTATTTGATAACGCTGTGTCTGGATGATTACCGCCTACCGAGCTGGAGCGATCAGCTCCTCGAGCTTGGCGGCGGTTCGTTGTCCCATGCGCACGAACTCTTCTCTGCCTTCGTACATTTCGCGCAGCTCGTCGCAGTGAACGGGGCCACGCGAGTTCCACCACTCCCAAAACTCATCTCGTCGTGGTCTGGCCCACTCTGACATTGCGGAGCGGTCCTCGTGCAATTTTCTGGCAGCAACTCCAATGGCCATCATTCCACCAGTCAGGAAGCCACAGAGATCGCCCTTCCCAAAACCACCACTAAATACCGCGGCGGCACCGAGTCGCTCTTCAGGCTCCCCTAAATACCTCAGCCCCACCATATAGGAGCATTCCGCACATCCATATCCATGGCCTGCATAGTTGAGGATATCTTGCGCCATTACAGAGCCGTTAATCACCTGCTGCTCCTCTGACGAAAACTCGGCCCAAAATCCGGGCTTTTCTTGCCCTACGAGCCGGTTTGCGACACAGGGAACTCCAAAAGCACCTACCACTAGGGGCGAGAACCTGTGAATAAAACTCCGACGAGTACAGCCTGACGATTTTGGCATACGCTCTGTAGTCCTCTCACAGACAGTTGATCAACATTATCCCTCAATAATAAAAAATACGTCCGCGGATATATCACAGACAGGTTAGTTGAGAATTGGATTTTGATACTAGCGGGCGATGGGAAGCTCGCCAAAACCAAAAGACTTTGTTTTCTTTGGGCGAAACATCAGCTTGGAGCAGACGTGTCGAAAAAAACGTCCGTATGGTGCCTGAGTCTATTATCCCTGACTGCTTTCTTTACCCCGCTTCTCTCCCAACAGCAGTCCGTTTTCGAAATCGCCGGTATAAGCGTCGGTAATGGCGAAAAGAGATCGTTTGCTCTCGAGGTACCGCGTGGTTTGGATGAAGGAACAAATATCCCAATTACCGTTGTTCACGGATCCGACACAGGCCCTGTATTGCTGATTGTCGCTGGGATCCATGGATACGAGTACCCACCAATCTCTGCCCTACATAGTGTGCAGAGAGAACTCGATCCCGATCAGCTGGCTGGGACGGTTATTCTGGTCCACATTGCGAACCTTCCTTCGTTCCTGGCTAGAACTATCCACATCAATCCCATAGACGGAAAGAACTTGAACCGAGTGTTTCCTGGTGACCCGAATGGAACCCAAAGCGAACGAATTGCGCACATCATCACTTCGCTCCTAGTCGACCGTGCGGACTATCTAGTAGACATGCATGGGGGAGACGGAAACGAAGCTTTACGACCATACGTTTATTGGCCGGTTTCAGGCGACTCAGCGTTCGATCAAGAGACGAGATCGATGGCTTTAGCGTTCGGAATCGATCACATAGTTGTCGACCCTGTCGCCACCGATGGTAGCCCCTCGCGATACACCGATCACACCGCAATCCTTCGCGGTATCCACGCGATTACAACAGAAACTGGACAGTTGGGCAACAACGAAACCGTCTGGATCGACATGGCTACAGATGGTATCTGGAATCTTTTGCGACACCTCGAGATGGTACCTGGGCAAGCAACAATAGTCGAAGAGGTAGTCTGGCTGGAAAACTACTTTGTGATTCCGAGCCCGAGTACCGGCATTTTCGAGGCAACTGTCAGAGATGGCTATTTGGTGTCAGAAGGTGGATTAATCGGTCGATTGCTGGACTTTTTCGGCAATCCCACTGGCGAAGTACGGGCACCGTTCTCGGGTGTGGTCAACTATGTGATTGGGACGCCACCTATCAATCAGGGCGAACCCATAGCTATGTTGAGTCGAATAAGGTAGGATACAGCCTTCCGAAATCCGACGAGTTTCTAGGTTCGGAACCTCCCCCAGGTCAAAACGGGGATGGTAGTTGGCGAAATCCAACACTCAAGCTGACCTGTTTGCCTTTCTCAGAGGAGTTCACAGTGGGTGGATTATTTGGTGTTGTTTCAAAAGACGACTGTGTACCTGACCTATTCTATGGCACTGACTATCACTCTCATCTCGGAACTATGAGAGGTGGTTTAGCCGTCAGAAATGGACAAGGATTCACACGTTTTATCCATGACATCACTAACGCCCAATTTCGAAGCAAGTTTGAGGATGACCTCCCCAAGTTGCAGGGGACCGCGGGCATCGGATCGATTAGCGACTACGAGGACCAACCGCTCATAATCGGTTCACATCACGGTGCGTACGCGATAGTGACGGTGAGCAAGCTGGACAACCAGGAGGAACTGGTACAGACAGCGTTTAAGAAACGGAATGCTCACTTCTCGGAAATGTCTGGCACTGAAATCAATCCAACCGAACTGGTAGCGAGCCTAATCAACGAGGGAGATACCCTTGCAGAGGGTATTCGGCATGCTCAAAAGTCGATAAAGGGATCCTGCTCAATTCTCCTTTTGGCGGAAGATGGTATTTACGCAGCGAGGGATTATCTAGGACGCACTCCGATAGTGATTGCCGAGAAGCCCGGCGCTTACGCTGCCTCACTCGAAACCTGCGCGTTTCCAAACCTCGACTATCAGATATCCAAATATCTCGGCCCGGGTGAAATCGTCAAAATTACGGCAGACGGCTTTGAACAGGTTATGCCGCCGGGTGACAGGCTTCAGATTTGTTCGTTCCTCTGGGTGTACTATGGATATCCTGCCTCGGACTACGAGAACATCAATGTTGAGGTGGTCCGAAATCGATGCGGAGAGTATTTGGCAAAGCGTGATGACAAGGAAGTGGATGTTGTTGCCGGAATCCCGGATTCCGGAGTCGGCCATGGGTACGGATACTCAATGCAAGCGGGAGTCGCCTACCGCAGACCGTTTGTGAAATACACACCGACGTGGCCACGTAGTTTCATGCCTCAGGACCAGCGCGTCCGCGATGTGGTAGCGCGCATGAAACTCGTACCGATTCGCGACCTCATCAATGGTAAGCGCCTACTATTTTGTGAGGATTCGATCGTACGGGGCACGCAACTTCAGGATATCGTAAAACGGCTCTTTGATTACGGGGCCTTAGAAGTCCATATGCGGCCGGCATGTCCCCCCCTAATTCATAGTTGCAAGTTCCTCAATTTCTCCCGATCGAGATCCGTTATGGATCTGGCCGGTCGGAAGGCGATCCAAGAGCTGCAACCAAACGGTCCATCTGAAGAGGACCTTGCCGCCTATGCAAATCCCGACACTGAGCAGCATACAGCTATGGTAGACTGCATCGGAAAACGCCTGGGGCTAAGCTCATTGCGATACCAACGTCTGGATGACCTCGTTTCAGCCATCGGTCTGCCCAAGGAAAAGCTGTGTACATATTGTTGGGATGGCGTTGAGTAGTTCCCGGTAATGCGGTGGATTAGGCTACTAAAGGCCGAAATTACAGAAAATCCTCACGATCCGACATAATCGGCAAATCAGCACAGCGGAACCCCACTAAATAACTCGGGGTTCCGCCATTCTGATACTCCAACGGGCCCCAAAATTGCATCCCGCCATATCACCAAACCAGGCAAGGTCTTTTCAGAAAACTCTAAGCCAAAAAGACCATCCATGCCTCTAATCTGCATGTCGATTATCTTGTTTCCCAACGGAAAACATGATGGAGAACGAAGATGAGCCTTTATTCTGACCGAAC
>JASJCT010000085.1 GCA_030065855.1 Myxococcota bacterium | reverse complement strand
CCCATCACCAGCTTGCCATAAGTAATTTCAATCACTTCCACTCCTCAGTCACATACTGCTAGTATGCTCCTTCGTCTTGTAAGCGCCTGAAATCACTTCTGCCTGCGCTGGCTCGGTCCGAATTTGAAGACAGGCCCTAGGCTGGGCCACACACTAAACATGAAATCTGGGTCAGAGTTTAAAAGGTTACTTTTTGTGACTAATCTACTCAAGCACTCGGCGATCCTTTGTGAAATAATAGGCGTTATCGATAGTCGGTTGGGCCGGGCCCAGCACGTGATGATAATGCAGGGTCGACGTCATCCTCGTCCTCTGTTCCGAATTGGAAGGTCACGGTCAGTCCGATAAGGTGGATGAATGCTTCGTAGGTTCCCTCTGGCCCTTCCTGTCCAGTGGTCGCTTCAGAGGGCATTAACCAGCAGAGCATGTACCCCAGATCTGCTTTGAACCAATCGTATCGATACCCAGCACCAACGGAGAAATCGAGCCGATCGGCATCGGGGATGTCCGGCGCGAGGGTCTCCTTGGGAGCGGGGTTGCTATCGTAAATAATGCCGCCGCGAATTTTGAAGCCTTTGACCGGCAGGGTGTAGTCCGCGCTCAGGCGAAATGTGGCCACGTCTTTCCAGTCTTTCTCTCTTACTTGCGCATCACCGTTCTTCAAAACAATCCTGAGCTCCTCGAAAACAGACCAGAGGGTGTAGTTCATATCGAATCCCAGGATCAGGTTCTCGGTCGGTGCGTACATCAACCCCAAGGTAAAAATATCCGGGAGTGTGGCATCAAGATCCGCTCCTTGATCGTATGCCATTTGGCTGAACTCTTCTGATGCCACAGTGAAATCTGCCTTGCCGCCGGCTGATATATTAATCCTGCTCCTGTATGCAAAGGCCGTGTGCAGCACGTTCGGCAGGATGCGAAAGAGGATACCCGCATTCACCCCATATCCCCAGGCGCTACCACCAAAACGCAGCGTGCCACCGGTCACCTCGGGCAGGCCGTACTTAAAATCCAGCGTGGCGCGAAGCACGTTAAACCCACCGGCAATGCTCAACCTGTTCTGCCAAATTTGAAACGAAACGCTGGGGTTTATGAGAACTGTTTGTAGGTCGGACTTGATACTGGATTCTCGACCCACCCAATCCTCTGGCCAGGCAATGACCATGCCCCACGGGAAGCTTACACCGATGCCAGCATGCAGCCAGTCCACGATTTCAGAAGTTCCAAATATCATGGGAATAGGGAGTAATGTAGACTCGGAATCCACATTGGGGCTGCCATCTGCGGGATCGAATTTGACCGCGCCCGTGGCGAGAATAGCGCCTGTTTGAACGCGATATCCGGGCATAAAGGACATGGCTGCAGGGTTGAACCAGACTGCAGAAGGTTCATCGACGTAAGCTGAATAGGCAGAGCCCTTAGCCACGGACTCTGCACTTGTTTCATAGATAAGGAAACCAGCGGCCCGCGTGCTGTTCGTACTGACCGACCACGCCAGCGCGAGCAGCGCTGCCAACCCTGTGATCCGCGATTTTTGTAAACGCATAGGCACTCCTTTCTTCAAAAAGTTCGGCCTTTCTGTCGCAGTTACTTCTTTTGCGTTGGATTTGGATAGACAAAGGCGTAGACAAACGCGATGTCTTCCCGCTGCATGTCGTTTGTCATTGAACCGAGGTCTGGATTGTCCAAAAGCTCGGCCAGAGTGAGCCGAGCGGATTCGGCTTCCTGGGCTTCGGCGTCGCTGATTAAGGGGACAAGCGTATGCCCTTGGGCGTCAACCAGAGGGCCCCGCGAGCGCAGCAGGGCTGAGAGCGGCGATGGTACGAGCGGTCTGCCACTCGTGTCCGCAATAGAATTCCTTAAAACAACGCCATAGAGATCACCCTCATCGAGTGGAAGGGTCGCGGTCAGGACTATCCTGCTGCTGTCAACAGAGGGAGTGAACAACGGCAAGCCACCGAGAAAGTTACCCGCTTCTAACTCGGTTAGGTTCAAAAGCAGCACTGAGCCCGAGGGGTTCAACAGGCCGTGAGCGGTCAGGGTGGTCGGATCGATGGCGCCTTTTACAGGAAGGGCGATGATGTTGTTCTCCTGTTCCACAATCGGCACCATTCCCAGGTCGGGATTGAGCTCGACCACCGGGTTGCTGTGGGTTCTAAACGACCAGATCACGGCCACCGCTTCTTTTGTCCATCCGAAAAGATCGACCAGATCCCAAAGCCCTGAGTCCGCATAGCCCTGCCGGATCTTTTCGAGTAGAAAGAGATACTCTTTTGCGAGTTCTGGGGTATCCGGGTACATTCCAGCTGCCAGTTCAAAATAGTGGCAAGTATCGTCGAGTGCTTCGACAGAAGCAGCATCGCACGTGAGGGATTCATCCTTTTTTAGCAAAGAAAATATGATTGAGGAGATCATGCGCAGGCCCCCTTGGGCCTGGATGCCATTATCGTACCCCTGCACAGCAAAGACATAATCCGTGCCGATATCCCACCCATTGCGCGCTTCAACCACCAATTCATTGGCCGCGGGGTCGAACCTTACCTCTACTGTGTCTGGCATGAGCGGCTGCCCCTGACTGCCTGCAGCGATAAGGGTCGCGTTTGGGGGGGAGAGGGTCACCGTAGCCATATCGATTGGGTCTGACGATGGGGCTGATGCCGGGATCACAGTTGGCCACCCGTCTAGGCTTTCCAAGTATTGAAAGAATTCGCATTCGGCAGCTGGCATGCCGTCAGGGGGCAGGTTCAGACAATCCAGCGGCACGTCGATGCCAAACGTGCCAAAATCGATACGCCCGGTCTGGGGATTGATAAGCAGGCTGGTTGGCATCGGGATTCTTCCGCTTTCCTGGTCAAATGCCATCGTGGCAAATTGGGGCATGGGATCCTGGTCGATATCCGGTGTGCACGTTACCGCCCATGTGAGCGCCAGCCCCATGACGATTAGCAGCGGGAAACACCGCAACAGGGACGCGAGCGTTTCTCTTCTCAACTTTCCGTGTTTCATAGGCCTCCTCACTTTTTTGGAAATGACGGCTTGCCCAGACGATATCTGACAATGCACATTTTAAATTTGTAACAATAGTTTCATCTTATCGAGATAAAATGAAATTACAATAGAAAAGAAACGACGCAGGTAAATTAGGCTGGGCTGCACACAGGGCAGGAGGGGTCTGGCTGGACCAGAATGGTGCGTTGGGATTCCCGGTCCAGGTCGATAACCACCAGGTTGGGCAGCACGGGTTTTCCCACCAAGAACTTGAGGGCCCGCATCACTTCCAGAGAGGCAATGGTGGCGACCGTGCAGGCGAGGATGCCGTGGTCAGCTGTGGTGGGCATGGATCCTTTGGGCGGTTCAGGCCCCAGGGCGCACATCAGGCAGGGACCGCCGGGTAGAATGGGCAGGGACATGCCAGACATGGCCAGCACGCCTCCGAATATCCAGGGAATGCCTGCGCGAACACAGGTGCGGTTGATGAGGTAGCGGGTTTCAAAATTGTCTGTGCCGTCAAGGACGATGTCGACGCCGCTGAGCAGGTCACTGGCGTTTTGATCATCGAGCATTGTTTCGCGGGGATCGATCGCTACTTCCGAGTTGGCCCGCGAGAGTTTGTCGGCAGCTGCCTGTACTTTGGGGGTGTTTTTCTTGACGTCAGACTCGTCGATCAGACACTGGCGTTGGATATTGGAGAGTTCTGGCACATCAGGATCGATGAGGCGAATCGAGCCAATACCCGCGCGCACCAATTGATCGGCAATGGCACACCCCAGGGCACCGACGCCCACGAGCGCGACGCGCCCCTTGCGGATGCGCTGCTGACCCGTTCGGCCGATGCCAGTGACGCGTATCTGGCGATTGTAACGGGGTTCGCTCATGACCTAGCGGGCACTAGTATAAACTCCCCCTTTGACAAAGGGGGGAGGGGGGATTTCGTCAATATCCCCGCAGTATCAAAAATCCCCCTAACCCCCTTTGTCAAAGGGGGAACCAGCGGTCTGTACTCGAGTATGTACGGCTGACGAGGCACTTATTCGTTCGCCTCCAGGAAGCGGGCTGCTTCGATGGCAGCCATACACCCGGTGCCCGCAGCCGTGACTGCCTGGCGAAAGATCGCATCTTGTACATCCCCAGCGGCAAAGACCCCTGGCACGCTGGTCTGGGTGGTGCCTGGTTTGGTGATGAGGTACCCGCTAGCGTCCGTATCGAGCTGGCCGCCTAAAAATTCCGTATTGGGTCGGTGACCAATAGCGATAAATATACCGTCGATGGGCATGTCCTCTGCTTCGTCGTTGCGGGGATCCTTGAGCCGCATGCCAGTGACGCCCGTATCGTCCCCGATCACCTCGTCTAGGGTGCGGAACCACAAGGGTTTTATTTTGGGGTTTTTAAGTAGGCGCTGGGCCATGATATTCGACGCGCGCAGGGCGTCTCTGCGGTGCACGAGCAACACCTCGGTGGCGTGGTTGGTCAGATAAATGGCCTCTTCAGCTGCGGTATCCCCGCCCCCAACCACGGCCACGCGCTTTCCCCTAAAGAAAAACCCATCGCACGTGGCGCAGGCAGATACGCCGCGTCCCTGGAAGTGCTGTTCCGAAGGCAGTCCCAACCATTTGGCTTCGGCCCCAGTGGCGATAACAAAGGTCTTTGCGTGCAGGGTCCGGTCTGAAATATTGATGCGAAAGGGCCGAGACGACAGATCTACGCTCGTCACCGCGTCGGTGATAATTTCCGTTCCCACCCGCTCGGCTTGGGCGCGCATTTGGCCCATGAGCTCCGGCCCTGGCAGGGGCTCTGCAAATCCAGGGTAGTTTTCGATGTCCGTGGTGATCATCAGCTGGCCGCCAGGCGCCAATCCCTCGAGCAAAATCGGTCGATGGCCGGCCCGTGCCGCGTAAATCCCTGCCGTGTATCCTGCCGGTCCTGCGCCCGCAACGATGATGTCTGCGCTATCTCGATTGTCCATGCTCCATCCTCCATAGGAAAAACCCCGTGTTGTTGATATAAATGTTACCGATACTTGCGATCAAATGACCGATTTCTCCCCCTACCCAAAGGTTAAAATGTCTGGCGGAGCTCTAGCATGATGATGTGCCGGTCGTAGTCGTAAAAATTAACACCTGGCACCTCGGTCATGCCCATGCCTTCAATAAAGTAGTCTATCTTAGATATTCGGCGATGGTACTCATATGTCAACGCAGCTGCAGCCCGTTTCCAAAGGGCCACATCGAGCCCAGTGCTGAGCTCCCATTCAAAATCCCCGCGGGAGATGTCCAAGTACTCTTTTCTGGTAATGTTTTTTCCCGTGACGATTGCCGCAACTTCTGCCTGCTCCCATTGAGGCAAAAAGGAATTGTCCGCATTGCCCCGTGAGTTCATGTACCAGTTGTAGGCGATCTCGCCTCCCCAAAGGCACGTTACCCGCGGCGCAGGTGTCTTTAGCCGGGCTTCAATCCTGGCTCTGGAAACGAGGCGGTCGTATTTTACGATGTCGGCGTCGTGATACGTGCGATCGTACCGTCCGCCCAAGAGAATCTTGAGGCGCAGGGCCCGGTCGAGCAGCATCCGCGTGTTGACGAGCCGCAGGCGAAACCGGGCAGCACTGCGATTGCTATCGATATGGTTGGGCCGCAGCTCTGCCTTGAGGCGCGCCTCATAGGTGGTGTCTCTGTCCACTGCCATGGCCCACCAGACCTTTGTCGCAACCGACCATGCGCTCAGCCCAAACCCCGATGGTTCGTACCCACTGTTCTTTCTTTTGGGCATGTCGTCGAGGAATTGGGTTTCGCCGTCGATCCCCACGAGGAGCTGGTGTTCCCAATTACCCATCCACGTACGATGGAGATACGCAACCTGGTGGAGGAGCAGGGTCGTGTTAAAGTCCCCGGGTTCAAACTCGGTCTGCTCATCCCCGGTATTGTCTTCACCGCCGATTTCGGTCCAGTTCTGCTCCCGGTAGGCAGTCAGGGAGGCGCGAAGGCCGTGGGCATAGCTACCCATGCTGTAGATCTGGTCCGCGCGAAATACGCTCTGCAGCACGCTCGGGCTATCTGTGTCTACGTCGTCCAAAAAGGCAGAGGACGGGTGGGTATTAAGGCCCAGGGAGGCGAGGACTTGGCCTGAGAACCCGTCCCGCCTGGGAAACGCACTTTGCCCCTTGAGTCGGTTGAGAGCAGCAGTGCGCCACGTCAGATCCGGGCCGGCTGCCGCGATTCTGAGCAGGATTACCGCCATAGCAGACGCACCCTGTTCGATATTGACGAGCGCCAGGTAATAGTCGCATCGCTGGGCCAGGTCGGGCAAGAGACCAGACCTGGCCATAGAGAAGTGCTCGGCCGCTAGCTCGTAGCTGCCACTTTTAAATTGCGCATACCCCATATAGTAGTGCAGCAGTGCTTTGTTCGATTCGGACTGGGCCAGGGAAATGGCCGCGGCCAGGTGTTCGATGGCCCAGGTATAGTCCTTTTTTCTCAGGAGCAACATGGCCAAGGCGTATCGCGCCGGCAAGTGGTCTGGGGCCAGCATCACTGCGGATCCCAGGGCACGTTTTTCGTCCTTTTCGTTCTTTTTTGCCTTTGCCAGCGATGCCCAGGCCACGCACGCCTCAGCCACCGCATCTTGAGCCATGCAGGCGTTCTTAAACAGCTGATATGCTTCTTCGATATCGCCTTTTTCTCGCGCGGCAAGGCCCAGGTTGTAGTGAATAACCCCGTCCCCCACGTCCCCTTTGGCAGGCTGGACTGCAGCTATCCATCCCATGCAAAGGACAATCCCAATACCGATAATGTTGTGTCTCATTGGACCCATTCCTCAGTTCACGGGATTCTAACCCCGCAACCCGCAGGAGATCAAACATTACCGCTGGTGAGGGACGGAGGAAGGGGAATTATTAGAAAAGACTAAAGAATCCCTGGACGCCGAGATACCCGATGGGCATGCTGAATGCAAAAGCAACCGGATTATCCCCAAGGCCGAATCCAAAATTGAATCGGGTGCCCAAATCTATGGCTACGTGCTGGTTCAGAGCAAACAGCAAGCCCACGGGCACTGAGATGACCATGGTGTTTATCTTTTGGCTGATTGTCGTGCCGTCATCATCAAAATCGTAGATGAGGAAATCCATGCCCCACAGCAGGCCCGCATACAGGTGAAACGCCCCGAATTGCATGAGGAAATACTTGGCGCCGATGTCGAAAAAGAAGTTCTTTTCTTCAAAGGGATAGGCGTCGCCGAAATTGACCGAGAACCCGATATCGGCGATCAGCTCCAAGTTGTCCATAATGAAGTACCCGGCCATCGGGGCGAATGTAAATACACCGCCGCCGCCGCCTTCGATATCATCGTCATCGTATTTTACCGCGTCGATCTGAAGGGCTATCGTGCCGCCGGCCTGCATGGTGCCTTTTCCCAGCATCAGCCCGTCAGCATGGCCGATGCTCAGTTCACCGCCTTCGTCATCTTCGTCTTCGTAATCTTCTTCTTCCTCATCCGCTTCATCGGAATATTCATCATACTCATCATCCATGCCTTCGGCTTCGCCTTCACTTTCAGCTTCTGCTTCCCCGAATTCGTCGCCGTCTTCGAAATCATCCTGGGCCGAGGCTTGTGTGGGGCGGCCGAAAATCAACGCGAACATACCGATAAACGCGACAATGCTGATTTTTTTGTACGCCATATCCTTTTCTCCTTTTTCTTTTGTCCAACGATGCTTCCCGAGCATACACGATGCTAAAACATTTTTCACTATTCTAGAAAAAAGAGGCCCACCAACCCACAATTAGGGCCCTTTGGCTCTTAGCACAGCTATTGCAGCTGCCTCCCGAACCTGGGCCGCTTCGTGGGCCATTAGCTTTAAAATTTCTTGAATTGATGTCTCATCCCCAAGAACAGCGAGCAGGTCCCGCGCCTCAGCTGATTTGGAGATGCCGCTGTCTTTGATCCGACCCAGGTGCTTGACGACCCGGGGCCTGAGCCGCGCATCTCGTAACAGGGACCTGGCCGCGAGCAGGACAACCGCGGGCGCTTCGTCAGACAAGGCGCGCGCCATGATCTCCTTGCGATTGGTTACACGGGCCCGGTCGAGGTGTAACAGCCCTGTCGCCCTTATGCCGGGCCGGTCGTCTGATAGTGCCAAAAGGAGTCGCTCTTGGCCAGATGCCCAGCCCTGACGCGCCAACTCAGCTGCCGCGACAATGGTCATTTCATCCATGGGACCTGTCATTTGTTCCTCGAGGATGGCTGTCGCAACTGAATCCTCGAGGTTCCCCAGCCCCTCCAGGGCGGCCAAGCGCACGCCTAAGTTCTCGTCCGTCATGGCGGCTTTAAGCGCGAAAAGAGCCTGCTTGCCAAGGGCTTTGCCAGACCTCGCGGCAACCTGCCGGACGATCGGTGCCGGATCCAGGCGGAGGATGTCTCGAAGCAGGGCCGGCACAGTCTTGGCGTTCCGCAGCCCCACGAGCCCCTTGGCCGCCCAGTAGCGCACGCGCTGATCCGGATCCATTACGAGGCGGTTCAAATCTGCCTCGTTCAGCGTGAGATACCCCGCTCGGGTTGCCATTGCCCGTACATCAGCGTATGCACTATCGAGATAGGCCTGAAGCGCGGCTGCATTGGGCCGGCGAGGTGGCCATAGGGCGATTGCAGCAAGATGTGGGGCAGCGCTGCCGGCTTCGGCTTGACCGGCGAGTCGATGGAGCGCCCGCTTTCCCGGGGCACCGGCCGAGGCAAGGGTGTCGATGAGGGATCCTGGATTGTCCGCTGACGGCACAGCGCGTTCGAGGATGAGCGCAGCGAGCTCTTTTTGCATCCCCGGGTCATCTGCTACCTGGGCCAGGGCCTGGTCGTACTGACCAGCATCGAGATGACGGTTGAGATGTTCGATGTTCGGCGCACAGCCAATCCCGACGAGAGCGACCCAAACGGCAAGGACGCCAATGGGGCATCGACGGCTTGCGGGTGATTGATTTGCCAGCAGGGTCATTCGGTGCAACAGTATAGAAAAAATGAGCGCGACGCTATCAAATGACCTCAAAAAAACCATCGGCGCCGATCGCCTGCTCGGCCGCGGCAGTCAGATGCTCGGCTTGGCATGTGTGGCCTATGCCCGTGGTCATCGCGCGGGATCCGGCGACTGGCATGTGCTTTCGCGCAACATCGTCGTTGCTGCAGAAGAGATCCTGTCCGGCCTGGAGCAAAAGCCGAATCCCGAGCTTTTAGAAGCGGTGATCCAGGCCGCCCTATCCCTAGAACCGGCAACTGCGCCGCCGTCTTGGGCAGCCCCACTAGTGGACAATCCATACAGGATCGACCGTATCGGCGCTGCAATGGATATGGGAGAAGTGATTTCCACAATCCCGTCAATAGGTAGTACAGCCGTGACCGACCGCGAGAGAGGACTCGCAGCCCTGGCCGTTGGATTCTGCCGTAAAATCGACAGCCTACAGGCACTCACCCGGTCATTTCCAGCAACAGACCGCCGCACAACAGAACGGTTGGCCAGCCTGGCCCAGGTCGTGGTGCGCCGCGGCGTGCCGTCGAGAATACGCGCCGAAATTAGGCGATTGCTCGAACAGGACACTGCCGATGGGTAGCATTATCAAAGCGCGGGACGTTCATCAGGAACGCCGTCCGATCTCTCCAGAAGCGATACGGGCTGCAGACGAGCTAATCGCCGCGCGGCGTGCAGCTTCGAGGATGATACAAGAAGCAAAAGACGATATCATCGATCTCGCGGTTCACCTGGCCGAACGCATTGTCGGCCAAGCCATCGAACGGGATCCCACCATACTGAACCAGCGCTACGCCGAGCACTTGGACCGGGCCCGCGACTTGGGACCTGCCGTGGTGACCGTACATCCCATGGACCGGGTTGTATCTGACATCGCCGCACAGGCGGCCCAGGCCGGGTTTGAGGTTCGGGAAGATGCATCTGTGGGCCGGGGTGGGTGCTGCATCAGCACTGGAGACGCCGAGGTCAACGCAACAATGCCAGTGGCGCTCGCCGCGTTTAAGAAAGCATTGAAAGGACCCGCCATTGGCTGAGCGCCGAAAACCCATTATCAACATCGCCCTGTTCTTCGCGACCCTGGTCACCACGTGGTTTGCCGGGCTCATGGGCGCCACCTTTGAAGAAGCTCTGAAAAACGGGGCCATGTACATGGGGTCCATCATGGCCATCCTGCTTAGCCACGAGATGGGTCATTATGTCATGGCCCGCCGCAACAATGTGCCCGCGTCCTTGCCCTATTTTCTGCCCGTTCCCATCGGTCCTATCGGTACGTTCGGTGCCGTGATTGTCATGCGCGGTCGCATTCGGTCCCGCAACGCGCTCATGGAAATCGGGGCCGCAGGCCCCTTGGCAGGGGTGGTTGTGGCCATTCCGATCTTATTGTACGGCCTGGCCCATTCCCCGCTCATGCCACTTCCAGAGCCAGGTACCCTCACGCCAGATACCCCGATTATGCTAGAGGGCCAATCCCTCCTGTACATGGGCCTCAAGCGCATTGCCGTTGGATCTATTCCAACTGGGTACGATGTAAACCTGCACCCCATGGCATGGGCTGGATGGGTGGGCTTGCTCGTGACGATGCTCAATCTGTTTCCCATTGGCCAGCTCGACGGCGGCCATATCCTCTATGCCCTCTCGAGCGACGCCCATCCGCGCATATCAAAGATCTTTTTCTTGAGCCTGTTCTTTATCGGTGCGAGCGTTTCAGTGTATGGGCTCTATACCGGGCTTCAATTGGAACTCGAACAAGAGGCCCTGTTTTCCAGGGTTTTTACGGGATCGCCCTGGGTATTCATGGGACTGCTGATGCTTTTTTTCTTTGGTCGCAACAAGGGCCGGGGGTTTGTTCATCCACCGGTGGACGACCCATCCCTGTCGCCCATCCACCGGCGCATCGGCATTGCCTGTCTCATCCTATTCGCGGTCACCTTCATGCCCATCCCGCTTCAGATCCTGGTCTAGTAGTTCGACACAGTTACAAGATCGGGTCGAACTACTAATACCCCTTGGTCAATTTTCTTCTCTTGCATCCAGCAGGTACTTTCTGAGCTGCTGTTCTCCACGCATCACGTATAATACATACACCACATCATTATCTTCGACTCTGTAAAAGATGCGACATGGCGCAACGACGACTTCGCGATAGGATGTCCCTTCAAGTTCAGAAGGACGCCTGCCGGAGCGTGGATGTGCTTCAAGTCTCTCGATTTTTTTGAATACGTTCTTTACGAGTTTTTTTGCAGCAAGTGGTTTATCGAGGGCGATATATTCCGCAATCTCCTCAAGGTCTTGTAGAGCCGGCTCCGTCCAGATTAGACGAGCCACTTCTTCATGCTCCGTTTGGCTTCAGCATGTTCATAAACCCTCTTTTCCAAAATAGCCCTTTCACCCCTGGCTATTCCCTCGAGGATTTGCATCCTGTTCAGCATCATTTCAAAGGCTTCTGCGTCCACCAAGTACGCAGATGGTTTTCCGTGCTCGGTGATGAGAACCGTCTCCTTGGTTTCCCGTAGCTCAGCGAGTATTTTGGTCGCCTGCCGTTTCAGTGTGGTTACGATTTCTGTCTTCATATTGTGATACTATAGTATCACTCTGCGAGGCGTCAAGTGAGAAAGCGGCGAGTGGCGTGCTAACCCACTGTTAATATTTTATTTTGCATCCAACGGGTCTATATGAAGGAATAGTCTACAGCTAAGGGCTGTTTATTCCTTGGCAGTATCAATAGAAGGCAGCGTGATGAATACCCGGCCACATGCACCCGGCCCTGGCAATGAGGGCCGATCTCGGCTTAAATGGGCCACCGCTGCTCTCACAGCGTTCCTTTGCCACGTCATTGCGGTGGGATGTGCATACGTCTTTGTTCAACTGAACCGCAGCGACATCAGACAGCGCCCTTTGCTCAGGGTCGATCTGCTGCCAGCGCCCCGGTTACAACAATCCAAAGATGCCCAGCCCAGGGCCCTGCCCCACAAACAGCAGATGCCAAAACAACAGCCGCGCAAGCGCCCGAGCTCGCGGCCACCGCTAAGGCGCCCCGAATCCCTGCCGGTCGATGTGGATCAAAATGAGACGGCTTTGGAACCGTCCCCAAAGGAACCTAAAAAATCAGCTGATCTAGAAAAGTTAGACATTAATATTCGCCCGGATATCTTAAATAACATTGCGTTGAGGGACCCCAGAATTCGAAGGAAGCGACAGGTCCCTCAAATCGGCCCGTTTGCCAGAAAACGAGGACCCACAAAACACAACCTTCCGCCGGATTTAAAACACGAAGACATTCGTAAGTTCATAGAAGTCACCTGGCAGCCGGATTTTAGTCAGATCAAAGACGAGGGCATTGCAAAGGTATCGCCGGCCTGGATCAAGCGGGGGCTTCGTCAGTGGACAAAAAACTATCAGGAGCAGATCAAAGCATGGGGCAGACCAGATACAAAGGTTAAGGATTTCAACGATATCAGCGGGCCAGTCCCCTTTCCCGATTACTCGAAGAGCGCGGTGTCTGTCGAAATAGACATTGAACCACTCAGGGACGGCACATGGGCCGCCTCAATTGCCAAGCCCTCTGGCCACCCGTTTTTCGACGCCCATACACTCGCCGCCGTCAAAGAGATAGCGCGTCTATTTCCCCCCTGGGAAGCGGGCTATGGCCATGCCCTGCGGTACCGCATGGACGCGAATTTCATTATTATACCACCGCGCATATCCACCCTATTCGGCCTATCCTGCTCGTTTCCTTTTTGTACACCCGAAGAGTACAAAAAACTTGAAGTCTATCACTGGTTCAAAAAGCTGATCCAAAATCACGTATACTTTGAAGGGCTTATCCCACCCCCACCCCTTGAAGACGCCGGCGTTCCCGAACCTGGTTCTGTCCCATCCGCCAGCGTCGAGCCGTGACTGGGTTACGCAAACTTTTCTGAACCACCAATTTTCAGAATGAATGTCAACAACTCTGTTTGCACAACTATTGTGCAAAGAAAGTTTCGATAACTCTGTTTGCACAACTGAAAAGAGCGGTCCCTTTCTCACAAGCTGCATTTTTTTAACCGAAACTACAGGACTGGCTTGCTGAAATTCCCCCTTTGTCAAAGAGGGAGGAATACGCCACATTCCTTGGTTTATGCCAATGGGTTTTCACGGGTATGAATAGATATTTTATGCGCGTTTTGATAGAAAAGCTCTATGGATCCAGCACAACCGAGGAAGATGGTCGACGGCGATGCCCCTGCGGATAGCTGCGAGGCCGACGGACTTAACTTTGTGCATCGCTATGCGATTCCACTGGCGCGGCGTATCAGCTCTCCGCAAGCCGGTCAGGCCCTGACCATCGGTATCTATGGCTCGTGGGGGTCGGGAAAAACGAGCTTGATGAACATGGTCCGCCGCCTGGTCAACGAGGAGGATATCGTTCCGGGATTCAAGCCCGAGAAGAAGTGTCTCACGGTCAACTTCACCGCCTGGAAGTACGATGAAGAGGACTCCCTATGGCGTGCTCTCGTGCGCACAGTGCTGGAGCAGATCCTACACGAAGACCGATCCGGAATGTTGGACGATAAGCTCAGGAAAGAAATCAACATCATAAGACAGCGCCTCTACGGCCCAGTCAAGGAGACCCAACGCAAGCTTCGCATCGATTGGGCACGCCTCGCAGGCGCCCTTTTCAGCCTCGGTTCCGTTGGCAGTGCAATCTTTGCTCGCTCGGCTGACATATCTCTCGACGTCCCGGTGCAAGCACTGCTCGCCTCGACGACCGTCGCAGGCCTGTCCCTGACCGTTTTGGGGAAGACCCTGCTCGGTATTAAGGATCGCTCCTCTGAAACGAGCGTTGGCGAGGCACTTCACGAAGCAGGGGCAGATATCATCGGCGCGTTCAAGGTGGTCGAGGAAGTGCTATTCACGCACCAGTGCATTGAGTTCATCGAACAGTTTACCGAGCAGTTCCAGAAAATAGTTGACCGCTATATTCCCGGGAAAACACTGGTGGTCTTCATCGACGATCTCGACCGCTGCATGCCTGAGAAGGCAGTACGGGTCCTGGAGGGGCTAAAGCTGTTCCTCGGCGTCAAAAACACCATCTTCGTGCTGGGAGTGGACGTGCCAGTGCTGGCCCGGGGCATCGAGATTCACTACGCTGCTCAGGGCTACCGCGGCATCGGCACAGACAAGGAAACTGAACCGTTCATCAACGGCATTCGGTACTTGGAGAAGGTCGTCCAGCTCCCATTTCACATTCCCACTATCGACGTTAGGGAGATGAACCGATCCGAGATGATCAAAGACCTGCGATCAGACGACGATGCCGACTGGCTAGAGATCGGCATCCGGGGATTCAACGCCAATCCACGGGCGGTGAAGCGCTTCGCCCAGATCTACCGCCACCGCGCAGAGGTCATCCATGCTACTGATCCCGAGGTTCTCACCGGCAAAGAACGCCACTTGGCAAAACTACTGGTGCTCCAGGAGCATCATCGCTGGAACGCACTGATAGACGTCATCGTCAAGTACACCGACCCCCGCCTGGGATCGATGCTCGATGGGCCACTGCCGTTGCTGGAGCGCGTTGCCAACGACCCTGAGCAGCGAGATGAGTTATTGAGCGGAGGCGAGGCCGCCGCCGCGATCGCACAGTTCGCGTATGATCGCGATCTGCTTAAATTTATCAGCTCTCCGCCTGCGTTCGGAGGGGAGGACCCGGTCAATCCACTGCCCTTGATTCACTTAGGCGGCGGTCGTCTGGGCGAGACAGATGTGCCATCCGAAGCGTTGAGTCTGACGGAAATCATTCGGGATCTCTCTGGCCCGGATCCGCTGGTACGCAGCAGGGCCCAGGCCAATTTTCTGGAACTGGATCACATATCGAGACGCGGGGTGTTCAAGCGCATCTTCGAACAGTTCAACCAGTGGACAGAAACCGCTACGCCTGATGCTACGGGCATGCCCTACGCCGTGGCGTCACTGCAGAAGCTTCAGACCCTGGATATTGTTCCCGAGCTCGAACAGATTCTCCGCGAGCGCAAGGCAACGCTGGCCAGGACGGTCGAACGATTGGGAAGCAAGGGGATTGGGGGTAAACAATCCAGTAAAGGGTTGGTAGATCTCCTTGCCACCGTTGATGGGGACAATGAAGCGGCCATAGAAGGCAGAGACCTTACGGTCGACATTCCAGGCTATGTATCTGATACGCCGGTATCCTCGCAAGACGATGTGCTGGGATTTAGGGGCTACGCCGTGGCTCTGGCCAAAGTAATCGATGAAGCTACCTTGCCGTTCCATGTCGGTGTGTTCGGACGCTGGGGCAGCGGGAAGAGCTCTTTTTTGAGCATTCTGCGAGAGGAACTGATGAAAAAGCCGGGAACCCACTCGGCCTGGTTCAATCCTTTCCAATACGGGGACGTTCAATCTATTGAGTGGATGTCAAAAGGGCTGGCCGAGGCCGTCCCTGGGATGGATAAAGTGCTCCGACGTCTCGACGGTGTCGCGGATAATGCCCCGGAAACAATGCTACAGAGAATGACGGCCCTTCGAGAGAACGTCGAGCATCATCTAACATCGGTGCTGGCATCTGGTGGGCGGCTCGCCGTGTTCATCGACGACCTCGACCGCTGCACGCCGGAACGCAATATCGATACGCTGCAAACACTACAATCGCTCCTGCGCGTCAAGGGCGTCGTTGCAGTGGTGGCAGCCGATCGGCAGATCCTCGAAAGTGCCGTAGGCGCCTACTACAAGGAGCGCTCGGACCTGAGATCAGACGCTTTCCTCGATAGGATCTTCGACCTGTCCTTTGAGATACCCGAGCAGACGACCGAGGCAACGGTTTCGATGACACGGGCGTTACTCTCAGAGACGCAAGACGATCTCGCAGCCGCCGTTTCCGACTTGTCGCGCTTTCTGGAACCAAATCCCCGGGCCGTCAAGCGGTTCGTCAATACGCTACGACTTCGCCAGGCGCTGGCAGAGCAGAGAGATATCCCCGAATTAACGCCCCAGCTCCTGGCCCAACTACTGCTGGTAGAAAATCGCTGGCCAGCCATGTTCGACAGGCTTGAGGTCTTTTACGACCTCTGGGTGGCGATCTCAACGGGCGATCGGGATCGAAGTGACGAGCTGCTCCAAAAGTTGGAAAAAGAGGGACGCGTCCTAGACCTCGATGAGCTCGTGGCATTCATGGAGCAGCAACCCCCACCGGATCGGAACGCGATACTAAACAGTCAACAATTCGTCGGCAAAGAACCACAAAAGCGGTAGTTCTTTGCTGTCAGAGCACTGTGAGGAGTCGATAGAGATGAAAATGAAGAAGATCTGTATCGTAGGGGCATCTGGGAAGCTCGGGCAGTACATGGTGCAGCACGCGCTGGATCGGGGTTTGGAGGTAGTCGGCGTGTGTCGAGAGCGCAGTGTGGGCAAACTGGATCGGTTCAAGGGACGCATGGCGGTGATTCCCGGAGCGACGGACGACAGAGCAGTCATCGAACAGGCGGTCAAAGGATGTGACGGGGTGCTCACCGTGCTGGTCCCTTGGGGGGTTCACCAGTACGCGTCTGGAACAGCTCAGGCGGTTCTGGACCATGCGCCTCCCAGTGCACGCCTCGTATTTTCCTGTGGCTGGCATATTACAAAGGACGGCCAAGATGTTTACACCTGGAAGCTCAAAGCGTTTGTAAAGGTCTTTGGCTGGCTGGCTCGGGCAGCTCGTTTAGTGGAACTCGACGACCAGGTGGAAGCGTGCCGGCGGATATTTGCCAGCAATGCCCAATGGACGGTCGTGCGCGGGAGCGACCTCGAAGAGGGGGAGAGTCAGGGCCTGCCCGTGTGGAGCAGGCACGTCGGTGACCCCATCCTCAAGAGCAACATGACGCGCCGCGTGGACTTTGCCCTGTTCATGGTGGAAGCCCTTGAGAATGACGAGCTCATCCACGAGGCACCGGCAATTGTCGGCTGCCAAACCCCGTCAGCGCTTGCATTTAGGACTGGGAGCCCATGATGAATATCGGTAAACGGTCCCTCGCGCTAAAAATCACCGCCCCTGTTTTGCTGCTCGGCATTGCATTGGGGTTTTATAAGACAGAGCTGGCATTGCTTTCGGGCGGGCTGGGTACTGTGATCCAGGTGACCCGAAGCGCATCACTGCTGGTGCTCCTCGCGCTGCTGCTGAACAGCTACGTGGCCTTTCAGCTCTATACAAAGATTTTCATCGGGCTCGTGCTCGGCGTTGTTGCAGGGGTCTTTTTTGGATCCGATATTGGAGAAATGAAGCCAGTGGGGGATGCATTCATCCGATTGATCAGCCTTATCGTCGTGCCACTCGTCTTTGTGTCCCTGGTCGTGGGTACTGCCAGCGTCAACGATGTGAGAAAGCTCGGCCGTATCGGAGGCAAGACAGTGGCGTACTACCTCGCAACCACCTCGGTGGCCATTGTCATTGGTCTCGTTCTGGCCAATAGCGTTGCACCGGGAACGGGACTCAGCCCAGACACCCGCGAGGCGCTGCTCGCCAGCTACGAAGACGAGGCGGGCCACAGTATTGCCAAAGCCGAAGAAAAACCTAGTGTTGCAGATACACTTCTCAACATTATCCCAGAGAATCCCGTCCGATCCATGGCCGAGGGCAAGATGCTACAGATCATCTTTTTCGCCCTGGTGCTCGGCGTGGCATTTACCCTCATCCCAAATGAGCGAGCAGCGCCGGTGATCGCCGTCTTTGACGGTCTGAACGACGCCATGATTTGCATTGTCAATATTGCAATGGCAGTGGCGCCTTACGGTGTATTTGCCCTCATTGCAGCAATCGTGGGCCAGTACGGGGTCGGTATTCTCGAGACATTGATAAAGTACAGCGCAGTGGTGGCCATGGGGCTGCTGATCCACGCGACGGTTATCTATCCAACCGCTTTAAAGATTTTTACCAAGATCAGCATATGCGACTTCTTTCGCGGTATCCGACCGGCCCAGCTCATTGCCTTTTCCTCCAGTTCCAGCTCGGCGACCCTGCCGGTGACCATGAAAAGCGCAGAGGAAAACCTCGGCGTATCCCCCAAGGTCGCCAGCTTTGTGCTGCCCCTCGGTGCGACCATCAACATGGACGGCACCGCGCTTTATCAGGGAGTTGCGGCTGTATTCATCGCTCAGGTCTATGGACTCGACCTCGGCATTGGCGATCAATTAACGGTTTTGCTCACCGCCACGCTGGCGTCCATCGGCGCTGCTGGGGTGCCTGGCGTGGGTATGATTACGTTGGCCCTAGTGCTCAAGTCCATACAAATCCCGCTGGAGGGAATCGCCCTCATCCTGGGGGTGGACCGAATTTTGGATATGTGCCGAACTGCGGTAAATGTTACTGGAGATGCCTCTGCCGCCGTTATCATCGCAGCGAGCGAAGGTGAGCTAAAAACCTAGACTTCAACGACGCGTTAAGTGTTGAGATGTTGAATTTGAAACTCGATAACCCCGCCGTAGGCTCGGCGTAGGCGGGCCATGTCATTCATACGCGTCGGGTTGAGACCAAGCTTCGCTAGTATGTCTTAGGGCTGTACCATCTGCGCTTGTTCAATCGCTTCTTCGATGTGGGACCCCCAGTCAATGGCGGCCTCTGCTGCGCGTATGTATTTTAGCTTGGCCCGGGTCTCGGGGTGTTTGGGCACGAACAGGGAGCAGCAATCGTCGTGAGGTGCAATGGAGATGTCGTAGGTGCCGATCTTTTTAGCCAGGGCAATGGCCTCGGCCTTGTCATATCCTATCAGCGGTCTCAAAATCGGCAGATCAGCTGCGTCTTCGATGGCAGCTAAATTGGCCAGGGTTTGACTGGCCACCTGCCCCAGGCTCTCCCCAGTGATGAGCGTGTGGATGCCCCTCTGGTGCGCAATGGCCCCGGCAATGCGCATCATGGCCCGGCGATAGAGCAGTACCAGATACTTGGCCTCGGCATGGTCTCTCAACAGCTCTTGAATGCGGGCAAACGGCACTACAAAGAGGGGCAACTCTTTTTGGCGCTGTGCCAAAACGGTTGCGAGACGCACGACCTTATCCCTGGCACCGTCACCAGTGTAGGGAAATGAGTGAAAATAAACTGCGCTGAGGGCAAGTCCCCGCTTTTGCATCAAGTGCCCGGCCACAGGGGAATCAATACCGCCAGACAGCAATAGCAGACCGCGTCCAGAGACCCCCACGGGGAGGCCTCCTGGGCCGGGCTGTCCAGATGACCATACAAAGGCCCAGTCCAGCCCAACCTCAATGCCGATCTCCAGATCATGGGACTCCAGATCCACGCGCAACCCGGTCGCCTGAACCACTGCTGCACCCACGATGCGATTTAAATCCCCTGAAGTCTTTGCAAAGCCCTTGTCGGATCGCCGCGCTGAAATGCGAAACGTCTTTGCACGCGATGCACGCGCCTGCGCCATCTTGACCGCGGTCTGGGTCATCGCCTCAAGTGTCTTGTCACAGAAAACTGCTGGCGAGCAGGAGGCAATGCCAAATACCTCCCCCAAGCGATGCATGAGACGCTCGTCATCTGCGCCGAGGACAAACATTCGCCCGTGCTTGCGATGCACAACCACGTCATCGCGCTGAGCCACAGCCCAGCGAACGTTTCGCTCCAGGATATCCTCGAACAGATACCGATTCTTACCCTTTAAAAAAAGCTCGCCAAAACGCAGCACAACCCCTGGTCCGGTATATCCATTCATCCAATTAAGAGATCCTCATTTTTAAAGCCGCTGCAATAGCAAGGGACATCAAACATCATTTAGATAGATGATTTTAGCCATACCGTAATATAATTACATCAGCAGACTTTGTCCGATGCTCGGTATTTGCCGTGCGGAATCGGTAAAAAGAGGAGTTTCTATGATCCGAGTGTCTTTTTTTGCTGCATTGTACAAAATTGCCATTTTTGTCTTTTTACTATCTTCTATCGCTTGTGGCAGTTCCTCCCGGGACCAGAACGGTTCTGGGGACAGCGATGGCGATTCGGATAATGACTCCGATGGAGATAGCGATACAGATACGGACGCCGACAGCGATACAGATGCTGATACTGATACCGATACGGACAGCGATAGCGACACTGATACGGACACTGATACCGATACGGACAGCGACACTGACTCAGACAGCGATACAGATACGGACACGGACACAGAGGGCGAGGGTTGCGGCTATCAAGGAGAAGGCAGCGTCCTCATGGTCGCTCCGACCATTGAAATCTGCTTGCCAAAGGTGGTCTGTACCTCTGAAACCTGCCCGCCTGGTATGGGCACGTGTGTGGACGGCCGATGCGTTTTTGCAGACGGCTATGACGGACTTAAAACCTTGCCGAGCGCCTGGGCCACCCATTACTGCGACCTGACCACAGCTGCCTGCCACGGGGTGACCCAATTCAACTATCCAGAGGAAACCGCTGCCATGATCTCAGCTAAATTGGGGTATCCGCTATGCGCTGCTGCCGGCCCAGGAGATACAACATGCATTGGCATTGTGGCGTCCTCACCCATGGTCGTGGGCAATAGCCAGGAGGCCGTTGATCCGGAAACAGGTCAACAGGTCGCCCTTTGGGGATTGGGTATGACCGAGGCCACCGGCGGGTGCTATGAGGTCACGGGCCCGGGTGGCACAGCCGTGGTCGCTGTGACAGATCGCTGTGGCGGGTACTGCAGTTGCAACGGGTCTGGCGTGCAGGAATGCGCTCCTTGCGTCAATGCACCAGATATGAAACCCAATTGCGGATGCGTGGGCGCGGCACCACCGGTTTGGGACGACTGTTGCGGACCGTCCCACGCCGGGTGTGGCATGGCTACGGACAGCGCTTGCGACTGGTGTGCTTCAAATAACCATCCCCATTTTGACCTCGATACCCATTCGTTTGAGTGGGTCTGTGGCAATGAGGCCATACAGGGCAGCTGTGAACTATCCGCTGTTCGCTATGTCGATTGCATAGAAGCCAATCCCGACTGGCCACCAGGCGGTGGGGTGTGTTTGGCAGAGGACGGCATGTTTGACTGCAACGGGGTGTCACCCGGACCTGAACAACCCCTGGTACCCGACTCCAATTGCTGCTGCAACTGGGGGCTCACCTACGACCCGGCTCAAGAAAAGTGTGTGTGACCCGAGGCGCTTAAGTGGACACGCGAGCCCGCCTTGTGAAGGGAATGAGAAAGAGATTGCCCGCGAGCCTGCCCGCAACCACGGCAATGGCCGCGGCAGTCGCGCCGATAACGTCGACACCTTCAATCGTAACCAACAATGCCCCGATGAGAATACATACTTCCACCGCGGTCGCCCAAATCACCGGCATTGTTCGGGCGCTATTAACGAGGACAGCGCGCTGAAACGAAAGCATCACTTCGAGAAACGGTGAGATCACCAGCAGCTGGGTGGGAAAAAGGGCCAAGTGGGTGAGCGATGGCGCAATGCCCGCGACATGTTGATACCAGTAGCCCGCACCAGGGGTTACCGCAAGGGCGCAGAGACATGCCGACGTAGCGATACCGACGAGCACTGCAAATCTGCGCAGTGCAGCGTAGTGCTCGTTCTTCTCGCCCAACAGCGCGATCCCCACTTCTTGGTACGAGAGCCCCAAGCTTCTAAAGAGGAATGTCAACGCGTTCACAACCGGCAGGACAGCCAGAGATTCCAGAGGCAACCGGCTATTGCCTACGAAAAACGCGATCACAGGGTGAACCGCCAACGCCAGGATGGATGTGAGGGCAAGGGGCGAATAAAATCTCGTGATTCCCAGGTGGGTCAACGGGGCGTCACTGGGGGTGGATAGGTTTCGGGTCTCCCTGAGCTTTCTGATCGCCCCTGCAGCCAGACATCGCGTTGTAATTGCCTCCATAGTAACGGCTGCCGAAGCAGCAGTAGCAGCCACGTATGCGCCGTGCAAATTGGAGTATTGCTTTAGTGCAACAGCCGTGGAGGCCATGGTCGTTATCCGAACAACCGTCCCATAAGCCACCCGGCGTGTCTGATCATTTCGGATGAGTAGCCCTTGGAGAAATCGCCGATATCCAATCGCCCCGGGCCAGGGCAGGAGAATGATGAGCGCACCCGAGGTGAGCGCTGCAACATTAGACGGTAGACCGATAAGGGAGCTCGCGATGATGTCAAAAATTGGTGTAAACACAATCAGTGCCATCGTTAACGTCAGCGATAGATTTAAAAAATATGTATAGTTTCTTAACTTCTTGAACGACACCCAGTCCTTAACAAGAGCCGTTGACGCGCTCAGGATCATGATAATGGGCGCTTCGATGAGAATGGCCAGGGCCAAGGCCACCCCCCAGGCAGCCAGGTTGATTTTGGGTTCGTCGAGTCGGGCAACGACCGCGGTGAGAAAGGGCCATTCAGCTGCCATCATTAGCCAGGTCGCTGCGAGGGGGGCCCAAAATAGAAAAATTCTCTTTCGGGTAATGGGTTTTGGTATCGCTTCCGGCATCCCGCGGCGCACAGTAGCAGGCAATTGGTAAAAGGCAAGCAAATGCGCCATAGACTATCCCACGGCGCGCGGTGATGCTTCAAAAAACTCAACAACACGGTATCGATTGTTTGATGATTTTCTGCTAAGTATGGCACCATGATAAGCACGGGTTACGCGACTAGAATATGGAAATTCTTAAGGACGTATGCATTGGCAGTTGCTATTTTGCTCGCGTTTGCAACAGCGATGTTTGAAGTTTACGTTACCGGTGTCGGGCCCGTTCCCCAGCAACCGCCAGAAGGATATACTATCGAGCGGACCCAGACGACCCTGCAGTGGAACCGGGGCACGCGCGATGCGCCGATTGAGCTCCAGGTAGCCATGGACGACCCAACCTTTGGAACGCTTTTTTTAAAGCGGGATGTTAAGGGGAAAACACACCTCATTAAAAATCTAGAAAACGGTCACATTTACTATTGGCGTCTTGTTCAGGACGAACAGTCGAGCCCGGTAGCGACATTTAAGACATCTGCTTATGCCGTTAAATTCTAATCACAAAACCGCGCCTGGATTACCCCGCCGAAATAGAACTGCGCGGCGAACCCGGCTCATGTGGTGGCTAAAGGAGTACGCACACCTTGGATTACCGGCGCTGGCCAGCGTGCTCACGTTGAGCTCGACGTGGATCCTGTTAGGACCGGTCCTAAATCGCTCCGGTGACAACATCTACCACCTGCTCAACGAGTTCGCTATCGCCCATGCCATTGCAGCGGGAGACAATCCGCTCGGTCCTGTCGGCATGGAGTTTGGCCAGCCCCTGTTGAGGTTCTATCAGTCTCTGTTCTATCTCTACAACGTGGGGATGCATTTTCTGACCGGGGTCAGTCTTAAGTTCTTGCACAATGTCCCGATCGTGGTCTGTTTTGCCCTCTCCCCGTTTTCCTACTTTTACTTTCTTAGAAAACTCGGCCTCAATCGATGGGCCGCTGCCATCGGTGCGTTTGTCTCCCAAATATCGATTGCGGCATTTGGCAATTCCTTTGAGGCATACCACCAGGCCGGTATCGTGACGCAATCGATGGGAGGGCTGTTCTTCCCCTGGTTTATGGGCCATTTCATCGGCATGTTGCGCGGTGAGAATCGGGCGTCCACAACCGCACTCTTGTTTGCCCTTGCCTTTCTATCCCACGCCATCATGTCAGTCTTCGCTGTTTTTAGCGGCGCGCTCTATGTTGCCGTTACGCCCATTAAAATCCGCGCTGCCACCAAAAAATTAACTGTTTTCGGGCTCTTGGGGTGTGCCCTCGTTGCCTTTTGGGTCTTTCCTTTCCTAGCACATACCTATGAGAAGCGCCCCGTGCCAGACTCGATTATTCGCGGTGCCGGGGTCCATTGGTTCACCAGCGTTTCAAAAAGCGAGCTGGCCATGGTACTCACCACTGGGCGGCTATTTGACGATCCCCCAAGAAAAAATAAGGACCGGGACAGCAACGACAAGCTGATGGACCGCATCAGCATTATCGGGACCCTGAAACCGAGACCGCCTGTCTTATCGGTCATGATTGGCCTTGGGGTGCTCGTCTCTCTGCTCCAATTCCGCCGGCTTTCACGGCGCTTTCTATTGGCTGGGTTCTTCTTTTCCCTGATGCTGTTTGCCGGGCCCGATGATTTCAGGTGGCTCAGACACCTGCCGTTTATGAAGCAAATCCAGACATTTCGGTGCATCTACCTCGCTGAATTCTTTGCTTTTGGTCTGGTGGGTGTGGGCCTCGATACCTCGTTTCGATTTCTAGGCAAGTACATGGGCACTCGCAAGCGATTCTTGCGACACCCGTTCTTTGCGCTTCGCGCGATCCTGGCCATTGGGCTTTTTGGATGGGTGGGTACTGAGATTGTATTGCTCGGACAGACCCACCTTGTCATCCGCAAGCAGGACAACCTCAACGCCATGGCCGACGCGATGAGCACGCTCGACAATCGGGGCTATCCCTTCAGAATGGCAGCGATTTACGATGGGCGTTACAAGATACGGCACGCGTGGTTTTCGGTCCATGGATACCAGCCCTACTGCACCCATTGGAAAGGAACCGGCCCCTCGTCCGCCATGCACTTGTGCGGTGCCTTAGGAGGCGCTGCAAAGCACAGCGATCTGCATGCGCTCGCCGGCGCCCGCTTCTACTCTGGCCACAAGAGAAAGATAAGCAATATCTTCGAGAAGAAGGACGGGGATAAGGATCCCGTGATGACCCGTATTGCCAACGGCAAGGACCGCAATGGTAGGTCCAATTCGTGGCATTATCTGCTCGATAACGGCCGCCACCGATTCCTTCGGTTCCTGGTTGGGCGACCATTGCCGGTGGTTTGCAACCACGCCCAGTGGGTTTGGCTCGCCAAGTCGTGGACCAGGCGATATCGCTCGTGGCTGTGGGAAGAGACAACGCCGATCTTCATGCGGGTTCGGGCTGGGGAATTCGAAAAAAGTGGGCTGATGGATGCAGCCGACGCCGTGGTGTATCTCGACCATTCAAAGCTCGATATGGATCGGCAGGCACTCGATCGGTTTGTCGCTGCAGGGGGAACCCTGATTTCTCCAGTGCCGATCCCAAACGTGGAGACCGTGGATCCCAAATCTGAAAAAACCCTCTGGGATGTTCTGCCCGCGAGCATGCAGCGCCCTCCTGAAGCAAAGGGAGAAAAGATACATCGGGAAGAGCAGGATCCCGGGTTTGAAAACGCTTGGGTGGAACGACAAAAAAGCCCAACGCGGAGATTTCAGAAATTTGTCTTTAATGTGGATGTGCTCGAGCCAATGATAGCTGTGCTCCCCATGGAAACAGTACCGGGTTGGCACGCCGCTCTAGATGGCAAGCCCCTGCCCGCGTTTGCCACCGGACCGGATCTCCTGGGCGTGCACCTCCCCAAGGGCGCCCATCAGTTGGTTTTCTATTGGGAGATGCCGAGGTGGCACAAGCTTACGGTTTGGATATCCCTGTTGGCGCTTGCTATTGTGATCGGTATTTGGATGAAACGGGGTCTGTCCCTGATGTCATTTATTGGGCGCACGCGACAGCGGGGCATAAGGCCCCACACTACCTAAAAGCACTTTGCCGAATCGATGAGTATGGTTACCGGCCCATTGTTCACCGCGCTCACCTCCATCATCGCACCGAACCGGCCGCTACTGCAGGGCACATTAAAAGACTTCAAGGCGGCAATAAAGCGCTCATAAATGCGCACCGCTGCCTCAGGGGCCATGGCCGAGGCAAACGAAGGCCGGCGCCCGCGTCTTACGTCTCCAAAAAGCGTGAACTGGCTGATCACGAGTGCGCTGCCGCCCATATCGACGATCGAGCGATTCATGGCGCCTGTATCATCTGGAAAAATCCGCAGCCCAGCCACCTTCTCGGCCAGATAGGCCACGTCTTTTTCCGAATCGGTCTTTCCGACCCCGAGATAGACGAGCAACCCAGGGCCGATACGACCTACTTCAGCATCGTCGACAGTTACGTGCGCCCCATCGACCCGCTGCACCACAGCTCTCATTGGAACAAGCGGAGCTGCTTTTTAAGGGACTGGATGACCTCGAAGTACTCTTTTCGGGAGTAGGGCTCGTTGAGGATGTGGAAATCCTTTCGCACCAGGCCCACGCAGCCAAAGCAGTAGTTACACTCGGACATGTCATTGCAAAACACCAAGAAAGCCGAGCTCGTGCACGACGTGCAGTCGATAGCATTGGCCGTGTGATGGCACATATTGCAGCGCACGCAATGGGTCAGATGGCTGGAGAGCGAGCAGTCGATGCAGTGGTTGCATTTGTAGCATCCCTTGCATCCCCTGCAAAAAACACAGCTGGTACACCGTTCGCAGTTCGCGAGCTGGTAGCTGCCGGTGTTGGCAACGTCAGCGGCAAATGAATGTTGCAGTTCTTTGAGGCGGTGTTCAAATGTCTTGGCGTCCATCTAGCTCACCTGGCCTCCGGCGAGCTTAGCGAGATGGGCGAAGTTGACGTATTGGCCAAGGCCCACCGCCTCGGCTTCGCTGGTCGCGTTTTGAACGGTTACGGTGACGAGGATGCGATTTTGTACCAGTATCATCACTTCACTGGTGTTGTTTCCCTTTTCGAACTTTTGGGTCCCAGGGTGGGTACCGAAATCAACAGGTCCCAAGCGCTCTTTTGAGGAATCGACCCGCACGGTCCGGGCCATGTTAAAGGGCATGGCCAACATGGGATTCATGGTTGTATCGACGATTTGAACTTTGGCGCGCAAGTTTCCCTGTTTGAGTCTGCAATTGGCCCGAGAGATAGAGATGCCCATGATACTGGCACTTTCTCCCTCCACCTGACCATCCAGAGCCCACCCTGGCGCATTTGTGGGCAGGGCTTGGGACAATGCTTCCCAAGGCACATTGGTCGCGGTACCGGGTTGTACAGGGGCTTGCCCGGGCTGGCCTGCGGCCTGTCCCATCAGGCCTTTGAGTGCGGCCATGGGATCCTGGGCGGGTTGGGCAGGCGCGGTGGGTTGTACCGGCTGGCCCGCCTGGGCCTGTGGCGATGGCACTGCTGGCTGTGGTGCATACGCTTGTGGCGGCTGAGCAACGGGTTGACCTTGTTGCGCAGGGGCAGTATCAGAAGATGAGCTGCAACCAAGTCCCACTTGGCAGGCAATGCCAGCCAAAAAAAGTACAAGTGGCACGCGAAAATAACCCGACATGTGGCCCTCCTTCTTTGGGTAACCCAGAGCCTACCACTGGCGTATGCTTTGGTAAACCAGTAACCCTGGCAAAGGGCACGGAAGTATGTCAAACCTATTATATTGAGGGTCGACATAATTAATTGTCTATATATTGCCGCCATTGAAGGGGGGAGAGACAAACAGTGCTTAGGGTAGAGGTGACTTCATAGGCGATGGAGGAGAAAGTCGATACTACTGACGCCACGCATCCCAGTGCACAAGGTGCACAGGATCAGGACTTACCACAAGGCTGGAAAGCTGAATTGCATTTTAGCGCCTTAAGGGACGTTACCCAGGTCACGTTGAACCAAAAAAAAGACGCTGTCGACCAGGTGCTGGGGGTGGTACTCAAAACCCATTTCCATGGCCACGAGGCGCGCATAGCGCTTAAAAAAACTGAAGAACATCTCAAAGAGATGATCGAAAAAGCTGTCGAAGTTTCCATGTCCAACGAGATGGTTTACCGCGAGTTTTCAGACTTTACCGCCAAAGCAACTGACATTGAAAACATTCTTTTCGCAAACTGGGAGATCACCGGTCAGATCAAGGTCCTCGCGCTTAACGCGGGCATCCAATCAGCCAAAGCAGGGGAAGAGGGGTCAGGATTCGGGGTTGTGGCCAGAGAACTGCGAACCATGGCCACCGGGGCTGAAAGAAATCTCAATGATATTAGAGAATTGGCTGACTATCTCACGACCCAGGCCAAGCAGAGCACAGAGACAATCGGCCGAAATTCAGAGGTCTTGAACACCCAGATGGATGCGCTTGGCGCGATAGAGGAGCGGGTAACGAGAATTTCTGACCACATGACAGAGGTCCTCAAGGAGATCCAACACGCCATCGCCGCTATTAAAAGTCAGCGTTCAGGGATCGAAGTGCTGGAGAGGAAAATGCCATCCACCCCTTCCGATAGCAGCGATCATGACAGCAAAAAAATGAGAGCGTTATTAAAGACCGCGATACAGCCATCCACTGCCGAGTTCAATCGGAGAACCGATATGGCCATTCAGTCCATTGCAAGCGCCCGCACCACCACCGATCAAATTCTGAAACATGCCCAAAAAACCGAACAGCAGCTGGATCGGTACAGACAAGAGTTTGTCGAAGTTGTGATGTCGACCGATATGACCCAATTTGAATTCACGGACTTTGCAACAAAAGCCACGAGCATAGAAGATATTTTATCTGTCAATCAGGACACTGCCGGATACACTCAGGTGTTGACCACCAATGCGAACATTCAGGCTGCCAAAATCGTCGACCCTAAGCGGGGCCCTAGGTTCCGGCTTGTGGCGCGGGAGATGAGGAAGATGAACCGCCGCACTGCCGACAGCCTAAAGGACCTCTATCGCATGGCTGATTACCTCAGGGTTCTCGCCAGGCAGAGTGCAGAATCCATCGCGCTGAATTCACACCTGGTACATGCCCAGATGGACCTCATCGAGGAGACCATGACCGCCATTTCCCAAGCTACGAGGAATTTGGAAGACGTCGCAAGCAACATCGCAGATATCCACAGCGGTATTGCCGAGTAAGGGCATCCTGCAGGCTGCTATCTCACTGAATCGTCATAATAGGAAATATAAAAACGAGCGGTCAGCTCGCTATTCTCTGTAAGAAATCATGTGGAATGGGAGGATGAAGGTTAGCGAGGCGCGATATTCCCCTTAATCAAAACACATTTGTGGTGTAGGCGATGATGACGCCGTCGGGGTCTAATGTGAATTCGTAGATATTGTTTCCTATCGTTATTTTTGTGATCTGCCCCACGTCATTTCGCTCTAGCCAGGCGTGAGTGATTGTATATGTCGCGTGATTGTATGGGGTGGTTACGCCGTGGGTGTCGTACATGACGACTTTGTTCATGCCGCAGGACATAATGTCTAGATAGGTCACCACCTCGTTCAGGTTTTCCTTTAGCTCGGGTATCTCATCGGCCACACCGCGACGCCATCGGTCAATGGCGCCCACCAGACGGGCTTCGGAATGGGCGATGTGTTGTTCTGCCTGGAAGGCCATGGCATAATCTCGGTTTCCCAAGAAGTACGGAGCCGTGTATGACATCGTGGACAGTGCGTTCCAAGCCGACCCCGGACCGGTCTCCCAATAGGCATTCCATGCGGCCCCCCATTCTTCTTCCACCCCGTTCCAGAACCCCTCGGCTTGGAAATGCGCCTGGGTGGCGTCCCAATCAACCCAATCATCTTCGCCGGCGATGACATCCGGTCCAGCAGCGCGAACGATCCGGCGCCAATGCCGCTTTTTTAGGTCCTGATTGCCGATGCTATCGAGATAACCATTCAGGGTATGGCCCATGTCTTTCCCCATCGTAATGGAGAAGGTATCCCCTTTTTGGGCGTCTGTGCCAAAGACCCCTTGGGCGGCCGTGGCCAGATCTTCGGGCCATATATCCACGTCTTCGCCCTCGCCATATCCAATGGTGTTGGTGGCGCCGGTGAATGTATACACCCGGCCCCCTACGTCGTCCCCGTAGTAATAATTAAGGGTGAGCGTTGTGTGGGGAAACAGGATGCCCGGGTAAAAGCCCATGAAATCGCGGATCGACTCGAGCTGGCCTGCTGTTGCGCGCTGGTTGTCGCCCACGTGGAGCCCGGTGTTGAGAAATATGTCGCGCCGTAGGCCTGCGAGGCCGACCGCGTCTGCTGTGCTCTCCCGGTGGGTTGGCGTATCAGGTCGCAGTTGGTGCATGAAGATCAGGTTTTGTCCGGCAATGCTGGGCACGTGGTGGAAGCTGTTCGTGTCGAGTGGGGTATTCATCTGTAAAAAAAAGTAGTTACCCACATGGGCGGCCATTTGATCGAACAGCGCTTGCCTGTTAGCAGGATGGGACATGAAATATTGGCGATAGATCTCCCATTCCAGATTTTTGACCTCGTTCAACAGTGCCTGGCTGTCGGCTTCGAGGGCGACGCCTAAATCAGTGGGGTTGGCATCGTAAATGGCTTCCAGATCTGCCAGGACATCGGGCAGTCCCCGGTTGGATCCGTAGGCCAGAAATAGCTGCCGGTCGTCTGCGCCGTGACCGCCTGAAATGAGGTCGTAGATGCCGTCCCCATTGAAGTCGGCGAAATCAACGATCGGTCCATTTGTGAGCGGCTTCACGTCCACATGCGCACCGGTCGTGTCGATGATGACCAGGTTTTGGTTTGGACCACCCAATACGCCGGTCCAATCCGGGTTTAGCCAGTACTTGATATAGCCCCAGTTGATACCCCGGACATAGTCCAGCACACCATCCCGGCTAAGGTCGATCAGGCGGGGGTATAGGTTGTATGCCCCGCCATCGATGACAGTGTATTGCTCGGGGTCGTATCGGGGATCCGTGGCTGTGCCCACATTGTAATAAAGGTGTAGTTGGCTTTGATCAGTGCCGGTGATCAGATCGGGCAAGCCGTCCCTGTTCACGTCCCCGAGGTCAAAGCGCCAATCATTGGGTTGGAAATTAGAGCCATTGGCATTCTGGACAGTAAAAAGCGTGAGGTAAACCGGTGTGCTGCCTGCTGGTGCAGTATTGGGGTAAACGCGCATAAGATAATAACCACCCGTACTATAGTAATACACCACTACCAGGTCCTCGACCCCGTCACCGGTCATGTCTGCAAGGGCAATCCCCGTGCTGTCCGAATATGTATTGAGATTATTGCCGTTCATTTGCACGGCACCAGCAGAGCTAAACGTGGGTACCTCGGCAGTCCCCTCGTTGAGATAGATATAGATGCAGCAGTTGTTCGCCAAAAGCAGCAGATCCGTGTCGCCGTCACCGTCCCAATCAGTCGCTCGCGGGACCCTGGTACTACCGTGGGTCAGGTCATCAACAGCGGTATGCCAATCCTCGAACCACAGGTTCCACGGATGGGCTTGTGGGCCTATGATGTCGAGGGTCACCTGTCCTGTGCCGAATCCGTCATTGCCGTCAGTGACGATGACCTCGAACGACACCTGCCCGATAAA
>JASJCT010000084.1 GCA_030065855.1 Myxococcota bacterium | reverse complement strand
CCAATCGAATTTTACCTTTGAAAACAATTGCTTGGACAATTGAAAATCCCCCTGCCCCCTTTTTCAAGGGGGATTCTTTTCTGGCGATCCTACGCTATAAAAACACCCAAAAATCCTTAACCGAATGCCATTGCCTGGCCCTCCCCCGGTGGACAATTGGACGTTTGGGGGAGGGTAATGTCAAAACGTAACCTGGCCAGATCATTTTCGTTTATGGCTTTATTTCTCAGCTCATCCCGTTTTTGTTGCTCTCGTTGGTGGTGAATCCTACCGTACACAAAGCTCTATTCTGCTTCCCTCCCCCAACGTCCAATTGTCCACCGGGGGAGGGCCAGGGAGGGGGCCAGGGAGAGGGCTCCCAATGCATAGGCGTGTAAAAGTAAGCCGATGCAAAAAGGGGGAACGAAATGAATAAATGAAACAATGATTACAATATCCCACCTCCCTCGCGCGGCTCGGGGAGATGGATGGCTTGTCGCAGGACAGGGCGTTACGTCCTGCCGCATTGACGGCCTGAGGATCCCAGTGTTAGATCGACCGAGGTTCTGGTTTAATGGCAAAAGGAGTGCAAAAATAATGAATGCGAAAAAAAACATCTTTATATTAATGATATCGTTACTACTAACTGTATTGCCGTCAGCAGGCGCTGCCTTTGATGTGACCGGCGGTCATACCTGGTACAACCGCACCGGCCCAGGACTCTCCTTTTCACTGGGCATCAACGGCTGTGCCCGGGAATACTGCGACGATGTATGGGATACAGGCGCTTCCATCGGCGCCACGTTGGGCTTTTTCTATCGGGTCATTCCCAACCTGGTCATCTTTGCCGATATCCACACCGGGCATATTCCAGTAGACTACGATAGCGGGCTTCCCTTTGGCGTCGGCGACCTCGACGATGACAACGCATTTGTCTTTCAAGCCACAGCAGGGGCAGAGTTTCACCTGCCCATTACTGGGTGGCTGGCCCCATATGCGGGATTTGGCATGGGATTCGCTTACATGGGCGTCTGGGGAGATATTGAGGGGGGTGGCGATTTGCATGGATCCCTGAGGGGAGTAGATTTTCAGCTCCGGTTCGGCGCAGACTTCTTCCCGTTCTCTAGGATTGATAACCTGAGCTTTGGCCCGGCCCTTTACTTTGGCCTGCCCTATTGGTCTAAGATGTGTTACGAAGTCGAGAGTGACCTTGTTAATAATGACGATTGCGATGATCCTGACGATATGGTGGGTGATGACTATGACGACGAGCTGCCTTTCATCGTGTACTTCGGGATAATGGGCAAATACCATTTCTAATCAAAGCGCTTCCCCAACACTGGCACCACCCAAAATTCCGTGACATATTTCGATAAGACAACAATATCAAATAGTTATATAAACCTGGGGTAAATGGCATCGCCGATGTGATTTTTTTTCTTTTTGTGAAATAAACAGTATCCGGGTTGCGTATGAGAACATGAACAGCGCGGGCGCGCTGTAACAAGCGAATCGATGCGTTAAATGCACAAAGAGGTTGATTAATGCATTTCGTCGGAACCTTTTGTCCATTTCAAGTGTCTTACGAGAAAGTTCGTACCTATCGATCGAAGGTGAAACAGCGATGAAGCGATTTTTAAAGTCCATAATCAAGGGGTTGTTGTTCTTTGCCCTCATTGGCGTTGGCATTCTTGCCTATCGCATGCTGGCTCAGGCCAAGGAAACGCCGCCGCGGGACGATGAGACAAAGAATGCCACAGTGGTCGAAGTGAGCCCGGCATTGCCTTCGGATCAACAAGTCAAGATCCACGCCATGGGAAATGTCATGCCTGCACGCACGGTGACCCTGTCTCCGGAGATCAGCGGAAAGATCACCTACTGCAACAAAAAACTGGTCCCTGGCGGCCGGTTCCGCGCTGGTGAAACTGTTTTAAAAGTGGATCCAAAGCAGTATGAGCTCTATTTGAAACAACAACGCGCTGCAGTGGCCAGGGCAGAGATGGAGCTCTCCATGGAGCAGGGCCGCAAGGCCGTGGCCGAGCAAGAGTGGCAACTCATGGAAGACGATATCCGCCCCACCGAAGAGGCAAAACGCCTCGCCCTAAGAGACATCCACCTAGAGACAGCCAAGGCAACCCTTGCCAGTGCCCAAAGCAGTATGGCAATCGCAGAGATGAACCGGAAACGCACGGTTATTAGCGCGCCGTTCAACGCTCTGGTCACTGAAAAATACGTGGATATGGGCCAGGTGGTGGGGCCAGGCGTTCGGCTCGCCACCCTTGTGGACGCAGATACGTTCTGGGTCGGTGTCTCAGTGCCGGTTCACAAGCTGCCATGGATCAAAATTCCAAGGGGGAAAAAGAAAAATGGATCCACTGCCCTGGTGACACAGGAGATCGGCGACGGTGTAAATTCCATCTACCAAGGACGGGTGGTCAAGCTCTTAAGCGGCGTGGATCCAAGGGGTAAGATGGCCCAATTGCTGGTCGAGGTGGAAAACCCCCTCGAACCGATGGCCACCTCAGCTGATATCCACAGCTCCCAAAGGGGCGATGGAGAGGGAGATGGGGACCTGTCCTTTCCCCTGCTCCTCGATGCAGCGGTTACGGTCGAAATCCACGGCCCAATGTTGGCAGGCACGTTGGAAATCCCGAGACACGCAGTGCGCAAGGACGATACGGTCTGGGTGCTGACCCAAGATCGAAAGCTGAGCATCCGGGAAGTTCAGGTGCTGTGGACCACAGTGGACAAAGCCTATGTACGGGGAGACATCGCACCTCAAGAAAACGCGATTACCAGCCGACTGGACACGCCGATTGCGGGCATGGCACTTAGGCTCGAGGGGGAGAAGGTGGCGGCCGACGGGGGTACAGACACTGAGCCAGATGAGACGACAGCTGTTGCAAAAGAAAACACTCCAGAAGGGGAGCAAGCCCGATGAAGCGCCGGGAACGTATGAATGGCGCGATAGCCTGGATGGCGAAAAACCCGGTCGCAGCCAACCTCATCATGTTCGGGTTGATTGCCTTTGGTGTGGCCATGGCCGTGTTTCAGGTGCGCAAAGAGGTCCAGCCAAAGATCGAGGTCGATGCAGTGCGCGTGTCTGTGCCCTATCCAGGTGCTAGCCCAGAAGAAGTGGAAAAGGGCATTATCCTGGCCATTGAAGAGGTCGTAAGGGACTTGGATGGTGTAAAAGAGGTTTCTTCTACTGCCTACGAAGGATACGCCGATGTAAACATCCAACTAGATCAGGGGGTGGACCGGAACAAAGCCCTGGCAGATGTGAAGAACGCGGTGGATAGGATCACCACCATTCCCCAGGATGCAGAGCGCCCCATTGTCAGGGCGCCCGAGTTTCGGGCCGAAGCCATTTGGCTCGTGTTCTACGGCGATACCGACCCGCTGTTGCTTCGCAAAATTGCCGAACGCGCTCGGGCACAACTCATCGAGATGGACGATATTTCCTATGTGACCATGCATGGTCAGGAAGAATTAGAGATTGCCATTGAAGTACCCCAAAATACCCTGCGCAAATACGGCATCACCCTAGCGGAAATTGCCCAGAAAATCCGACAGACCGCCCGGGAAATCCCAGCCGGTGGTGTTAAAACAAAGGGCGGTGAAATCCTCCTGAGGACCGCGGAGCGGCGATACCGGGGCGAAGAGTTCGCAGACATCCCCATTATCACATCAAATCGCGGCGCTGTGGTGAGGCTCGGGGATATTGCCACCATCACAGATGGGTTTCGCGAATCCGACATCTCGGTCGCGTTCGAAGGAAAAAACGTGGTCTGGCTCCGGGCCTTCAGCGTCGGCGATCAATCCCCACCGGAAGTGGCTGCTGCAACCAAGCGGTTTGCTAAAACCCTAGAGGGTACCTTGCCCCCAGGGGTCGGCGTGACCACCTGGCTCGATCGATCCCAATGGTACAGCCAGCGCCTGGATCTGATGCGGCGAAACGCCATGGTCGGCTTGACCCTGGTGCTCATCATACTGGGACTGTTCTTAGAGCCCCGAGTGGCATTTTGGGTGACCATGGGCATTCCAGTCGCCTTTTTGGGCACGTTTGTCTTCATGCCGGCGATAGGCGTATCGCTCAACATGATTTCCATGTTTGCGTTTATCATCGTGCTCGGCATGGTCGTGGATGATGCGATCGTGGTGGGGGAAAACATCTATCGGCTGAGATGCGAGGGAAAGCCACCCCTGAAGGCAGCGGTTCAGGGCGCCCGGGAGGTGGCCATGCCTGTGTTTTTCTCCATTGCCACCACTATTGCCGCATTTTTTCCCTTGTTGCTAATCCCCGGCGCCATCAGGGATTTTGTATTTGCGATTCCAGCCATTGTCATTGTGGTGCTTGCACTCTCGCTAGTGGAATCCTTCTTTATTCTCCCTGCCCACTTGGCCCAGCTAAAGGACCGAAAAACCGGTTTACTGGCTGCCATTCGAAAGGTGCAGGCTAAAGTCTCATCCGGGCTCGAGCGGTTTATCAGTAGCATATATGCGCCGTTTATCCATGCAACCCTCCGGAACCGATGGATAGCACTGGCGTTTTGGATTGCGATCTTTACCGCGTGCCTCGGCCTGCAGGCAGGTGGGTTTATCAAGGCATCGTTTATGCCAGAGGAAGAATCCCCTATTGTCAGCGTCAATGCAAAGCTGCCCTTTGGCGTGCCAGTCGAAGAGACGGTCAAGCTCAAGGATCGGTTTATCAGCGCAGTGCATCGGGTGATCAAAAACAACGGCGGCGAACACATAAGCGAGGGCGTACTCTCGGTGGTCGGTGATGAGGGCAGCCACACCCTGCAGATTTGGTGCATGTTGGTCCCGTCAGAAGAACGGTCCATCACTTCAAAAGAATTCGTCGATGCATGGCGCGAGGCAGTGGGCGATATTCCAGGGTTGCAATCCCTTTCTTTTAATTCGTCAATCTCCCACAATGCCAAGCCGATTGATATTCAACTGAGCCACGCAGAAACGGGGGTATTGGAATCCGCAGCCCAGGATTTTGCCGAGTATTTAAGAGGTTATAAAGGCGTCAAAGACGTGGAGGACGGGATCGAGCGGGGCAAGGCCCAGCTCGACTTCAAGCTCTCAGAAGATGGGATAAACGCGGGCTTTACCACGGCAAACGTGGCCACCCAGGTGCGCAGCGCGTTTTTTGGATACGAAGCGCTGAGGCAACAGCGGGGCCGGGATGAAATGCGGGTGATGGTCAAGCTCCCCAGGAGCGAACGGGAGTCCCTGGCCAATATCGACGATATGATTCTCATGACCCCCACGGGCGGTGAGATGCCCCTTAAAAGAGTAGCCAAGGTCGCTGAGGGCCAGGCATATTCATCTATTCAACGGATGGATGGCAAGCGCATCCTCCGCGTAAAAGCAGATGTGGTAAAAGACCAGGCAAATGCAGCAGAGGTGATGGCAGCAGCCAACACCGACTACTTGCCCCAGCTCATTGCAAAGTATCCCGGGCTGACGCAAGCCAGAGCTGGAGAACAAAAAGAGGAAGAGGAGTTCATGCAATTCCTCATGTTTGGGTTTGCCATCGCCCTGGTCGTGATGTACGGCCTGATCGCCGTGCCCCTGCGCAGCTACCTGCAGCCCATCTTCGTGGTCATGATCGCCATCCCCTTTGGGTTTATCGGTGCTATTTTGGGCCATATTCTGTTGGACTTGGAGCTGTGTATTTTTAGCTGGCTCGGCCTGGTGGCCCTATCCGGGGTGGTCGTTAACGACTCCATTGTGTTTGTAGACGCAGCCAACCGGTTCAGAAGAGAGGGCCACACTGCATTTGACAGCGCTGCCATGGCCGCAAAGCAGCGCTTCAGACCCATATTGCTAACTTCCCTCACCACCTTTGGCGGGTTATCTCCCATGATATTCGAGACATCTGTCCAGGCGCGCCTGCTCATTCCCATGGCAGTGAGTCTGGGGTTTGGCGTGCTGATGTCCACGCTGGTGATTCTCACATTGGTGCCGTCCATGTTCCTCATCATCGAAAATTTCCGCACCTGGTGGGGCCGCCTTTGGGGGGGTAAAACAACGACTGTGAAAGAGGGTCTAAGCGCGGCCCAGCGCACTGCGACAACTGCGATCATCGCCTTTGGACTTATCGGGCTCAGTGCCCAGGGGGCTTCGGCCCAAACCGCTGATACCAGTAACAGTGTTCAGCTTCAATCATCGGAAACAGTGTCAGCACCTGCTGTTGCTGAAGACGTTGCCCCAATACCGCAGGGAGACCCCCTAACCTTGGCAGCGGCCATTCGCCTTGCAGACGAGCGAAACATCTCCCTCAATGCAGCGCGAACTGAACTCGAGGGTGCGGAGGCAGACTTGCACAAGGCCTGGGGAGGGCTGCTGCCTGTGATTTCCGGTGGCATGACCCTGACCCACCTGGATAAGGAGGACACGACCGACTTTGGGGGCCAGACCATTGTTACGCGCAAACAGGACACATTGAGCGGCGCCCTGGATGTTGCCGTACCTTTGATCAATCCCCCGGCATGGATGGGTGTTCGACTGAGTAAGCGGAGCAACCGGGTTTCTGAATTGACTATCGAGAATGTGCGCCAGACCCTGCTGCTTACAGTGGCGCGGGCCTATTATCAAGCACTCACTGCAAAAACCCTGATTCAGGTAACCGAGGCCCAAATTCAGTCCATATCCCGGCACTTGGAAGTGGCCAAAACCCGCCTGAGATCCGGGATCGGCAAGCGCCTCGACGTGATTCGCGCCCAAAGCGATCTCGTTCGAACGCGCGAGCAGCTGGTCTCTGCCCATGCTGCATTTAGCAATGCCCGGGATACCTTGGGTATTTTGACAGGTATCGGCGGGCTGCCCATGCCCATCGAAGACAATGTCATTCGAACTGTCACCAACGGGGAAGCCGATCTCATCGCTACCGGCCTTAAGAACCGAGAGGATATCCAGCTAAAAAAAGCAATCTCTGAGCTTACCCACTCGCAAAAAAACTTGTCCTGGATGCAGTTTCTCCCTTCCCTAAACGCCTCCTGGCAGCTCACCCACCAGTTCACCGAGCCCGTGGATCCAGGTGCGGATCGCACCCGATGGACGGCCTTTCTCGTGCTCTCCATACCCATCTACAGCCAGACACGATATGCGGATCTCGACAAGGACCGGGCAGCAATGTCAAAAGCAACCCTAGATATTGCCGACTCAGAGCAAAACGCGGCCCTTGAAATCCGCAATGCCAGACGCACTTACGAAAGCGCTGTTAAAAAAGTCGCAACCGCTAAAGAACAGGCAGACCTGGCCCGGGAATCCCTCATGCTCACCCAATCAGAATACATTGCAGGTACGGGATCCTCATTGGCGGTCACCGATGCCAGGCGATCGAACAATGAAGCTGAGATCAACCTGGCAGCCAAGAGGTTCGAGGCGCAGATTGCCCTGCTCGATCTTCTCCGAGCAACAGGCGCGGACATGGCTCGACTTAGTGGGTAGGGTCGTCCTGGGGAAGGGGTTTTATTAAAAGGAGATCTGTCTTGGTTTCTCCTTTTTATTTCTGGCCTTCTCCCTTCTCGCGTCCCTTCTCTTTTTCTCTGATATCTGATCCCCTGCCATGATCACCTCTTCGTCTTCTGCAAATACAGCCACCCGAATTTTATTGCTCATCTTCCCGTGTCTTGCCCGCAGATAGGTCGTGCCCTTTTTTATGCCGGTCAGCTTAACAAAGCTCTGTCTCCGATTGGGATCGACGATGCTGTCGACCCTGACGACCGCGGGATCTTCACTTTGCCACGTGGGCATCAGGCCTTCAATTGGGGCATTTTTATCACTTCTGACATCTGCCCAAATGTCATCCCTGACTTCACCTTCCCACAATCGGAGCTTTTCGTGGGACACGTGGACAGATGCGGGCAAGCTCACCTCGACAGATATGGTCTTCCTCAGGTCTGTGCCGCCGATCTCCACTGAAACGCTTGTCTGGCCAGATGTTCTTGCTGTGACAACGCCGTCCTGGCTGAGCCTTATGGGCTTTAGATCCTCGCACAGCCAGGAAATATCGAGCCCCCGAGTAGACATCCGATTGCCATCCCCATCAAAGACATCGACCTTGAGCATGACCGATTCGTTGGGCTTGGTCAGCACTACCTCTTCGGGTGCAACTTCAATTCGCGCTGGCGACGCGCAGCTCGCCGCCCATAGCAATGTTGCGCTCCATGCGATGAACTGTCGGGGCATCATATGCTTATTCATTCTTCCCTCTCCTCAGCTAATAAGTTTATCTCAACATGTATAGGCTAAACCCCCATCAAATGCTATAGTGGCATGATGGAGGGAGGTGGATTTAATGAAATACATTACAAATTTGATGGTCGTCAGCAGTGCTTTGTCAGTGCTTTTAACCTCTGGGTGCGGCAGTTCAGATAGCACTGATCCAGGGGGAACAACTGATACAGACACAGATACAGATTCGGATACGGACACAGATACGGATACTGACACAGACACAGACACAGACACAGACACAGACACAGACACGGATACAGATACCGGCACTGGCACAGACACCGACGAAGAGTGCGAAGAAGATGATGGGGGTACTTGTAATGACTCAGGTGTTGACACGGACACCCATACCGAGGGGGATTGCGGATACTCAGACTGTGAGCTCTACGAACAAGACGGTGGGTATCTGTTTGACGATGAGGGCGCACCCTATGTGGGCAATGCAGATGCACCAGAAGCGAGGGTTAACGTATTTACCTATTTCAATTGTCCCCACTGCAAAAACCTAGCGCACAAAATGCACAGTGTTTTCTCCAACCCTGCCTATGCCGATAGGGTGGTCCTGTACTTTGGCCACTATCCTCTTTCCAACGTGTTGCCGATTTACTGGATGGAAAACTACGCAGCGCACGCAGCCCACCTGCAGGGGTATTTTTGGGAAGTGCACGACCTCTTCTTTGCCGAGGAAAATTATCCAGTGGAAGGGGACGACAACCACGCGCTTGTAGAAAGCCTCGGCCTATTGGATATGGACGCGTACTATACAGATGTGAACTCCCAAGAGACCCTCGACTATATCGACGCGGATAGGGCAGACTTAGAAGCCGCAGAAGGTACATCGCCGGACGTGCCCAATGTCTATATCAATGGGTACAAGGTCGAGCCCTATCTCAAGTACAAAAACGTGTTGGATTATCTCTTGGGATATTAGTAGGGTTCGGGTTTATCTCGCACCGTCCCCTTTGCGGCGCAACCAATACACGGCCGGAGCTAAACCCCGGCCCTACAATCTAGAGAAACCTCAACATCTGGCTGAGCAGTGTTTTGTCGAATCGCCCAGTGGTTTGGCAGCCGCATCCTTCGTCATCCGGATCAGAATCTGAGTCCGAATCAGAATCCGAGTCTGAATCAGAATCTGAGTCTGAATCAGAATCTGTATCTGCATCAGTACCGGTATCTGTATCTGTATCTGTATCGGTACCAGTATCTGTATCGATACCTGTATCTGTATCGGTATCAGTATCTGTGTCTTCTTCGGTTTCAGTGTCGTATGGCCAATCCCCAACCTCGGTGATATCTGCCACTGCGTCGACGTCGTAACCCGGATTCTCACCATTAAACGAGCTATTGCCCAGATCTTCCAAGCGAATGTACCGCACCTTATCCAGGCCAGCCGCTGCAATATCTGCAGTGATATCACCTGAGCCTGAATTCACGACAGTGGTGAATGGCCCGTCCTGGTCCTCAGCAGCGAGCACGCGGACCGGGTCATCGCTTTGGGTCGCGCTGATAATGGCGATGTCCAGGCCATCGACATCGTTAATGACGGTATCTTCCCCTATATCCACGGTAATACTACCGCCTGGGCTGAGGGAGTAGCCTCTTTCATCTGGTGGGCCGAGGGTGTGCCATGCCATTGTGTCGTTCTGATACTGCCCTGTGCCACTCTGGATCTCCTTGGGCAGGATCATCCTGTTTACGGCCAGAGCAAATTTGGGGCGCTTTTTTGTTTGTTTAGCAAGCTCAAAATCAACCCGCTCTGGATCTCCATTGGTCACAGTGACGTTCTCAACTGTTTTTGGGATATAGCCGCCCTTGCTCGCTTTAATATCGTAGGTACCTGGCAACAGGACCCTGTGATAGGTGCCGTCAAGTGGATCGGAAAAAATCGGCGCGCCTTGGGGTGCAATTTCAATGCGAGCATAAAGGGGCAATCCTGTCTCTGCATCTGTCACCGAACCTTGGATACCCTTCATTACATGCGGGAGGGAATTACGCAGGGCTGATTCATGTGTATCCCACTGCATCTGGGTGTCGCTGCGCAGCTCGATCGTTATATCCAAGGTGCCGCTGGTACCGTAGGACCAGTCGTTTTGGTCTCCGTAAATCCCGTACCAGTGCCAACCGTAAACAAAGTCGTACCCCGAAGATCCCGCATAGTCCTCGCCGATCTCCTTAAGCAGATCGCCATCCTCTGGGATGTAGGGCGTGTAATTCCAGTTTGCGTTGATATAGTTGGCGACCGTGTGATAGGCCAAACCAACGGCAAAACTATAATCGTTACTCAACTCCCGAACGACCTGGGTCTCGGGTTCGCTAAAGGGCCTGCTACCTTCACTGACCCAAGCAAATCCAAAATTCCGGTTGAGGTCGATGCCGTTGGCATTTTGCCGGGTTGCCTTGTTGCCAGTATACCCATCCGGGTTGATGAGGGGTACAAATACAAAGTAAAAACGATCGACAAATTCGGTCAAAACCGTATCTTCCCCATAGGCGTCGAGCAGCCACTCGACGATCTTAAGCACGATGTCGACCCCCATGCACTCGTTACCGTGGATGCCGCCGGTAATGCGCACTCTGGGCTTAATGACATCGGGATTAGCATTAGATACGAGCGTCATCGCCCAAATATCCCGATCTTCAACAGATTCTCCAATTGAGTAGAATTCGACCATGTCGGGATATTGATTCGCGTACTCAGTAAACAATCCCTCTATCTCACTGTAGGGTGTAAACCCAGAACATGAGTTTAGCCCGCGAGATCCCCGTGGAATCTTCGCAGAAACCGGCTGAGATATGAGTGAGAAAGCAATCGCGAAACTGAACATCCCGATCATCTTGGCCATTTTAGAGATCTCCTTACCCAGGAACCAGCACCAACCACGACCTAAATCAATGGTCCCTTAGCCTATAATGCGCCACTTACACACAAAATGGAAAGCGAAAAATTTACAAAACTCCACATTATCCTAGTTTGACCGAGTGGCTTCACACATGGGTTTAGGCGTACTATTAAAAATCAATGTAATGGCTGCAATCTGGTTTCACCCTCCCCAAAAACCTGATAGGCTCCCAACATGGAAATTATTTAAAAGTTGAATAAATAGTTCATTATAGCAACCACATCCGATTTATGAATCGGTTGATCAGAAAGGAGGACGCTATGAAAAAACACCTCATCTGGATCCCATTGGCTGTCATTTGGGGATTCATCGCCACGTGCGAATCAAACATCGATCCCTACGAATCGTCGGAAAATATCGATGGCGATTCAGACAGCGACTCAGATAGTGATTCAGATAGCGACTCAGACAGCGACTCGGATGGCGATTCAGACAGTGACTCGGATAGTGATGCTGATAGTGACTCCGATACGGACAGCGATACCGAAGAGGAGGTCTGCGACGAGGAAACCATTGAGCTCATTCCCGCGCCCATCACCCTGATGATTCTGGAGGATATGTCCGGCTCCATGGCGCCTTATCATTCCGATACTGCTGAATCCGATCCTAATAACCCGGGGCGATGGTCCATTGCTCGCGAGGCGCTCATTTATATTTTTACAGAATATGCCGATCAGGGCATTGAATATGGGTTGGATTTCTTCCCTGATGGTTCATCGCTCGTCGGCTGTAATCCGATCCAGCCGGTCTTTGCAGACTGCGCTGCTGGACAGGAAGCCGCTCTTATCGACCAGCTGCCGCCGATCGATGCCCCCAGAGGTGCCACCCCCCTTTACTGTGCAATGGATAACTTTATGACCCCTGATTACGCGCCGGAATTTCTGCGGGAAGGGGTGTCTCCGTATCTCCTAATCGTTTCAGATGGCGGTGACACCTGTGGTGTGGAATGCGCCTTGGCCGGTGAAGTCACAGCAGCGCAGCTCGGCGATTTGTCAGCACAGCTGCTACAAAATAACATCAAGACATTTGTCATTGGATTTGGCGGCGGCGTGGACCCGGACCAGCTCAACGCGATCGCAGAAAACGGGGGCACTGATTTCACAGAGTTTATCCCAGCCAACGATTACGAAGAATTGGCCAATGCCCTGGAAGCCGTCACCTCCAGCATTGTGGCCTGTGACTACCAAGTGCAACAGCCCGAGGGAGAAAACGTCGATCCCAACAAGGTCAATTTCTATATCGACGGTGAGCTCATTCCTTACGACGCGGATTGCACAGTAGGAACCGGATGGACCTGGCTCAACGACGAGCACACCCTCATTCGCTTTTGCGCAGAGGCCTGTGAAAAGCTCCAAGAGCCAGGGGACCACACCATCCTGGTGGAGTGGGGGTGCGAGACAATCATCGTGGTGTAGGGGGTATCTTACCGCCCGTTCATCCGCTCATGGGCTTTCTTTAGGACCTCTGCCTGCAGCGATGCGGGTAAGGGACTGTACTGTTTCATCTCCATGGCGTAGTTGGCGCGCCCAGAAGACAGGGAGCGGATCGTCGTCGCATAACCAAACATGGCCATCAACGGCGCTTCAGCTACTATTTTCTGAGAGCCCTTGCGATAGCGGCGCATGCTGTGTACGCGACCCCGTCGCCGATTCAGATCAGACACGATGTCGCCGATATATTCGTCAGGGGTTGCAATATCCAAAGACATAATGGGCTCTAATAGATGGGGATTCGCCCGTTTAAACCCCTCTTTGAAACACATCCCACCGCACGTTTTAAATGCCTGCTCTGAGCTATCCACTGCATGGAAGCTGCCGTCGATCAATACGGCGCGCACGTCCACCACGGTATAATCCGCCAGAATACCCGCTTCGAGGACCTCCTCGATACCCTTGCGCACTGCGGGAATGAATTCCGATGGAATGGCACCGCCGACGATCTTGCTTTCAAATGCAAAGCCCCCGCCGGGATTCGGCTCCAGACGCATGATCGTATGGGCGAACTGCCCATGGCCCCCTGTTTGCTTGACGAGTTTGGTCTCTTGTAAAACCTCGGTCGTAATGGTCTCGTGATACGCTACCGAAGGCTCTCCCACAACAGCCTGTACGCCGAACTCTGTCCTAAGGCGATCCACGATGATGTCCAGGTGCAACTCGCCCATGCCTGCGATAACGTTTTCCGAGGTTCGCGCCATGTATCTCACGGTGAAGGAAGGGTCTTCGAGCCTCAGCTTATGTATGGCCCTGCCCAGATTTTCCTCCTCTTTGCGGTTTTCTGCACTGATTTTGACGCTGATCACAGGCTCTGGAATCTGAATTGTTTCCAATAAAATCGGGGCGGCATCATCGCACAGCGTGTGCCCCGTATGGGTGTCTTTTAACCCGATCAACGCCACAATGTCCCCTGGGCCGGCTTCTTTGAGATCTTTCCTGTCCTTGGCGCGAATGCGCAGCACCCGACTGACCCGTTCCTTTTTACCGGTCGTGGTATTGAGCACCTTGGCACCTGCTTTGAGCACCCCAGAATAGATCCGGGTAAAGGTCTGCTGACCCACATAGGGATCGTGGATGATTTTAAATGCCAACCCACAAAACGGATCGCCTTCTGAGGGGTGCCGCAAGAGGGACGTGTCGTCCGCATCAGTTGGATCCACGCCACTGATTTTCCCCTTGTTCAACGGGCTCGGCATGTAGGCTGTGATCGCGTCGAGCAGGGGCTGAATACCGATATTCTGGTATGCTGCGCCGCAAAACACTGGCGTTATTACCGACCGCACCACGCACCGGCGGGTTACGTTGCGTATCAAGTCCTCGGGAATCTCTTTGTCATCCAGGTAAAGCTCGGCCAAATCATCGTCGTACTCAGCCAATTTTTCCAGGAGTTCGGTCCGCCATTTGAGGGCTTCGTCGCGATACTGTTCGGGGATTTCACCTCGGCTGACGTGGCCCTGTGGAAAGGTATAGGCCTGCATCTCAACCAAATCGATGACCCCTACAAAACTGTCTTCCGCACCCATGGGCACCTGGAACAGCACTTTATTGGCTTGCAACCGGTCGTCCAGTTGATTGGCCACGTCGTAGAAATCTGCCCCAGAGCGATCCATCTTATTGACAAACGCAATTTTGGGCACCTGATAGCGATCCGCTTGTGCCCAAACCGTTTCGCTTTGCGCCTCGACCCCGCCCACGGCACAAAAAACAGCCACAATACCGTCGAGCACCCGCATGGAGCGCTCCACTTCGATGGTAAAGTCCACATGGCCCGGTGTATCGATGATATTGATCGTATGATCGTCCCAGGTGCAGGAAATCGCAGCCGATGCAATGGTAATGCCCCGATCCTGCTCCTGCTTCATAAAGTCCATCGTGGCTTTGCCATCGTGGACCTCCCCCATGACCCGCGTGGTACCCGTATAGAACAGGATGCGTTCGGTAACTGTGGTTTTGCCCGCGTCGATGTGGGCCACAATGCCGATGTTTCGAAGTTTAAAAATTCCCATACTGTCACTCACCCAGCAACTTTCAGACGGGCCTTAATGCACCCATAAAGGCAATTTAGCAAGTAAAATAAAGCGAAGCTTGGCCTCAACCCGACCTGTATGGATGTCTAGCGCTCTTTGGGCCATCCCAGATGATGGGCCGTGAATGCGGAGAGTGCGGTCTCGATTTGGTCGAGGGTGTCTGGCGTAGCCCCAATAGACGTGACGTTAGATAGGGCCGTTTGGTTGAGGCGTGCCAAGGTCTGCATTGTGGGAGCAGGCAGTCCAATAGGACCACCGCCACAAGGGGTGCAGACCACACCACCCCGCGCCGGGTGGAATCGGACGCTCTTGCCCTCGGGCACGATACGGCCGCAGGCATTGCAGTGATCTATGCTTACACCCAACCCGATCGCGGTGAGTATCTTGAGCTCCGTGCAAATGGCGATGGGACGGATGTGATCGGGGTTAGCGGTTTCGAGCAGTGCCATCGTGGCCTCAATAATGGAGAACACCTCCGGCAAGGGCTCTCCTTCGACACTGGCTTCCCGAACCAGATTGAGGATAAACGCCCCAGCCTCCATGCGCTTAAGATCCAAAGCAAAGTCCGCATGAGGGGTTAACAGATGGGCCTGCTTCAGGTGCCACAACCGCCCCTTTCCCCGTGCCAGGGCCACTTCAAATAGAGAGAATGGTTCCAAGGCCCCGCCAAAGCGACGCCAGCTCTTTCTCGCACCTCTAGCAAGGGCCGAAACCTTGCCGCGACCATCGAGAAAAAGGGTAATGATTCGGTCGGATTCGCCGTAATCCACCGATCGCAATAAAAAGGCCCGATCGGTGTCTTGGCTTTGGCTCACATCAGTATCCTGGCCAGTGTGAAATAGACAAATACACCCACGACATCAATGGTGGTCGTGACAAACGGTCCGGTCGCGACCGCGGGATCGATGTGCAGTTTGGCAAATACCAGGGGGGTAGCAGCGCCGACAGCAGCGGCAATCACCATGGAAAATGCCGCGGCAATGCCCACTACCATCCCGATTGCAAGTGCATTTAGCTGCCCACCCATGTCATGTTGCACAAAGCCCATGGCTCCGAGCGCTGCGCCGTAAAGCACGCCGAGCAAGACACCGACCGCTATTTCCCGCAGGGCCACACCCCAAAACTTCTTGACATCAATGCGACGGGTCGCCAGGCCACGCACGACGATGGTCAGGGATTGGGTACCCACGTTACCGGCCATGCCGATGATGATGGGGATAAAAGCCGCGAGCGTCAGATACTTTTCAAGCGTGCTCTCATAATGGCCGATGACGAACGATGCCAGGACACCCCCTATCCAAGCAGCCGCGAGCCACGGCGCCCGATATCGAAGGGAGCTTAGCACTGATTGTTTGTCATCCCATTCTTCACCAGCACCGGCCATTTTGAGGATGTCTTCAGTGGCTTCCTCTTTAATAACGTCGATCACATCGTCTACTGTGACAACGCCCACGAGTTGATTGGGCTCGCTGACCACTGGCACTGCCAGTAGATCGTATCGAGACACCAGGCGTGCCACTTCTTCCTGGTCCACGTCTGTACGCACGGAGACCACGTGGGGATTCATAATGTCCCGCAGTTGGACATCCCTGCGCGTGGTCACGAGCTGGCGCAGGGACACCACACCGATGAGGGACCCTGCGTCATCCACCACATAGATGTAGAATGCAATCTCCACATCTGGAGATTCCTGAACGATACCAATGGCTTCGCCCACTGTTACGTCTTCGGAAATCGCAAGGAAATCCGGGCTCATGATACCGCCAGCAGTACTCTCGCCGTACCGGAGCAGCTCGGCGACTTCGTCGGATTCCTCGTCTGGCAGGGCGGCGAGGATTCTCGAGACCAATGCTTCGTCCAGCTCGCCCAAAATATCTGCCCGGTCGTCTGCGGACATTTCCCGGAATAGGGCCACCGCTCGTTCAAAGGGCATATTGGAAATCAAGTCGACAGCTTTGGACACGGGCATGCTCGCCACAACCTCGGCCTGCCGTGCGTCATCACCCACATAGGACAAGAGTTTGAGCTTCTCTGGATCGATGAACGAATCCAACACATGGGCCACGTCCACCGGATGGGTTCGAGATAGGATCTTTTTAAGGTTGGGCATGGCATTGCGCCGGAGCAGGCGCTTAAGCGTATCTGCGAATCGATAGGTGGGTGGGTGGTGATTTGATGCCATGACTTACAGTCCGTTCAATGCCTCGCTGCAAATCGCTCCGATGTCCGAATTTTCGTTGAGGCCCAGGCATTGATTCAGGGCTCTTTTTGCATCATCGTCCAGTTCGAGTCGAAGATAAGTCATGCCGAGCAAATGATAGGCTTCCTGCATGGCATCGCATCCGGGTTCAGGCACGCCGATGGCCTGTTCCAATGCTGCGCGCGCGCTGTCATAGTCTTGCTTCATGTAATATGCTTGCCCGAGGCGATAGAGGCCTACACAGTACTTTGGCTGGTCAAACATGGCGCGCTTCAGTATCTCTATGGCCTTATCGTATTCTCCCAATTCGATATAGGCCCACCCCAGGTTGCCCATTGCCAGCCATGGCTCCCGATTGAGGACTTCTTTTGCCGATGCCTCGAGGAGGGGCACGGCTTCTGTGTATTTTTTTTGATGGATTAGCAACAACCCCAGGTTATTCCTCACACCTGCCAGTCCGGCTGGATCGACCGGGTCTCGAAGGGCAGCGGTCTTGAGAAAATGGGTTTCCGCTGCATCGTATTCTCCACGGCTAAACCGGATGATGCCGAGTAGGTAGTGTGCGTGGTCGTTGTTCGGATCGGTGTCAATGGACCGGGTCAGATTGCGAATGGCCGCCAGGGTGTCTTTTTGCTCAAACCAGGCAATGGATGCAGCCTCGTAAAACCGTTCGGACTGGCGTTGCTGTTTCTCGGATACCTGGGAACTGCCACATGCCATTGAGATGCCGATGATGGCCACAAAGATGCAAATTTGTCTGGTTTTCCAATTGGTTGCGCGCATATTGGCCCTGCTCGACAAAAATCCAGTGCGGTCGCGAATTGTTTAGAGCATGTTTTTTGCCGCATCGTCAACCGAGAAGAGGGGCACAGCATGAAGAAATATCGGTTACGAAGGAATTGGGATGGTCTGTTCCCGATCCGGCCCCACAGAGACGATGCTGATGGGGCAGTGCAGCAGTTCTGCGATACCCTGGAGATAGTCTCTGGCTGCTTGTGGCAGTGCGTCCAGGGAGCGGGCATGGGATATATCCTCTTGCCAGCCGGCAAAGCTGAGATACTCGGGTTGAATTTTGTCGAGTTCGGCCGCTGGGAAGCCATCCACTGCCTTGCCATCCGTGCTATAACCCACGCATACCTGGATGGTATCCAGCCCGGAAAGCACGTCGAGCTTGGTAATGGCGAGACCGGTGGCGCCGCTTAGGCGCACTGCCCGCTTTAAGGCGACCGCGTCTAGCCATCCACAACGGCGGGGGCGGCCAGTGGTCGATCCGTATTCAACACCCACTTTTTGCAAATGCGACCCCACATGGCCTTCATTTTCAGTGGGAAACGGACCGCCCCCAACACGGGTGGTATAGGCTTTGATGACGGCGATAACGCTACCTATGGCAGTGGGGCCCAGGCCAATGCCTGCACATGCAGCACCGGCAATGGTATTTGAAGAGGTGACAAAGGGATACGTACCGTGGTCGATATCGAGGAGGGCGCCTTGGGCACCTTCCAATAATACTCGTTTTTTTGCCTCAATACACTGGTGCAAGAGTTCCGTTGTGTCAGTGATATAGGGGTTCAGCTCACTGCCAAACCCAGCGTACTGGGAGACCACATCATCGACATTGGGTTCGGGTTCGCCATGGGCTGCCAGAATGGGGCGGTAATAGTTGAGTGCCTCGGTCACGAGGGTGTGAAGCCGGTCTGGTTTCAGCAAATCGCCAATGCAGACCCCGCGCCTACCCACCTTGTCTTCATAGGTCGGGCCAATACCGCGCAGGGTGGTACCCACGGGCACGGTGCTCGACTTGCGCTCTTCCCGCAGCCTGTCCAGGGCCAGGTGGTGGGGCAGAATAACATGGGCCCGATCGCTGATGGCCAGCTTGGCCTGGGCAAGATCTCCGGATGCGCGCAATCGATCGAGCTCTTCGATCAGCACCTGAGGATTTATCACCATGCCCTGTCCAAGCACACACACCTTGCCCGGGTGAAGGATGCCCGATGGTATGAGGTGAAAGATTGTTTTTTTCCCATTGACTATCAGGGTATGTCCGGCGTTGTTACCGCCTTGAAAACGGACCACCACATCTGCTTCAGCGGCCAGGTGATCGACGATCTTTCCCTTGCCTTCATCTCCCCATTGGGCACCTACTACCGCGACAACTCCCATCTATTGCGCCTCCTTAGAAAAGACAAAACCTCGGATGCCTACCACTCCAGGCAAACGCCGTCAACGTAGCGGGTCAGGGCACCTGCTGGGGATTCATGATTTATAACAATTTATAATGATTTTAATCTAAAAAGTTAAAATTAAAACTTGACGTAAACCGGCATTAGAGCGAAAAATTGTACCATAGGAGGGGATTTAACGCCTGAATTTGGGGTTTGACATGGAAAACTTTAAAAAAACAATCGCTGCAGGCATTCCCGATGTTTTGCCTGAAATGCCCCCTGAGGAGCCAGGGATCAATCGTGCACCAGCCCGACCGCAGGTGCTGAACGACCTGGAAAAGAAAACCGCGCTCAACAACGCGCTGCGGTATTTCCCCAAGAACATGCACGGCCCCTTGGCACCCGAGTTTGCTCAAGAGCTGGCCACGGATGGCCGCATATACATGCGTCGATTTAGGCCCGCATACCCCATGCACGCCCGACCGCTTGACGAATACCCAGCCAGGTGTAACCAGGCAGCGGCCATCATGATGATGATTCAAAACAACCTGGATCCGGCCGTAGCCCAGCATCCCTATGAGCTGATCACCTATGGGGGAAACGGAACGGTATTTCAGAATTGGGCGCAGTACCTGCTCACCATGAAGTATCTCAGCGAGATGACCGAGACCCAAACATTGGTCGTATATTCCGGCCATCCCCTGGGGCTGTTTCCATCGCATAGGGATGCACCGCGCGCAGTGGTGACCAACGGCATGGTCATTCCCAACCACAGCTCAAGAGACGATTACGATCGTCTGGCTGCCCTTGGGGTCACCTCCTATGGTCAAATGACCGCGGGCAGCTATATGTACATCGGTCCCCAGGGGATCGTTCACGGAACGACAATTACACTGCTCAACGCAGGGCGAACGTACCTTGGATTGGCACCAGGCGAGGGATTGGCGGGCAAGGTATTCGTGAGCTCGGGCTTGGGCGGCATGAGCGGTGCCCAAGGTAAGGCTGCGGTCATTTCCGGTGCAGTGGGCGTCATTGCTGAAATCAATCCCAAGGCCCTCAAAACTCGCCATGATCAAGGCTGGATCGATCACTACGAGACCGACCTGGATAAACTTCTCCTACGGATAGAACAGGCCCAAAAGGAGAAACAACCCGTCTCTGTGGGATACCTCGGGAACGTGGTCGACCTTTGGGAGCGGCTGGTTCAGTCAGACGTGCAGGTGGCGTTGGGATCAGATCAGACCTCTCTGCACAACCCATTCCTTGGGGGCTACTACCCGGCGGATCTTACTTTTGATGCGTCCAACCAAATGATGGTCGACGATCCATCTGCATTCAAAGCGCGTGTCCAGGCGTCTCTGTGTCGCCAGGTATCTGCTATCAACGCCCTGTGCGACCGGGGCATGTTTTTTTGGGACTACGGCAATGCGTTTTTACTGGAAGCGGCCCGGGCCAATGCACCTGGGATCGTAAAGCCCAACGGCGAATTCGCCTACCCCTCCTATGTGGAAGACATCATGGGGCCCATGTGTTTCGACTATGGATTCGGCCCGTTTCGGTGGGTTTGTACCTCCTGCAAGTCAGACGACCTTGAAAAAACCGACGCCCTTGCCATGGAGATACTCGAAAAATTAGCAGCGACAGCTGACCCAAGGTTCCGGCAGCAGATGCTCGATAACGTGCGCTGGATACTGGAAGCTGCACAGAGAGATCTCGTTGTCGGGTCAAAGGCGCGTATTTTGTACGCAGACCGCCAGGGTCGAATTGATATTGCCCTGGCGTTTAATCAGGCCATAGCTGAAGGAAAAATCTCCGCACCTATTGTACTCGGTCGGGATCACCACGACGTCTCTGGTACCGACTCGCCCTACCGAGAAACCGCTAATATCCGGGACGGATCAAAGTTCTGTGCAGATATGGCGGTTCAGAATGTTGTGGGCGACGCGTTCCGGGGCGCCACCTGGGTCTCTCTGCACAACGGAGGTGGCGTTGGATGGGGAGAGGTGATCAACGGCGGCTTTGGCATGGTGCTAGACGGCACGCCAGCAGCAGCAGATCGGGCCAGGCGTATGTTATCTTGGGACGTATCCAATGGCCTGGCGCGGCGCGCCTGGGCTGGCAACGAAGGCGCCCGATATGCCATTGCCGAGGCTATTGCAAACGAGCCCCAAATGGCGGTCACGCTGCCAGAAGAAGCCGATGGGGAACTCGTAGCAGCGGCCGTTAAACAGGTATTTGGATAATTCGCCGGGTGGTACTAGTACAATCAGATAAGGCACCGCTAAGGTAGAACAAGGGAATCTGAGATGACTTCTACATGCTCCAACAGTATCCTGATGCAGGGTTGGTTGTTGATCGCTTTTGGATTTTCGTTCAGTTGTCAAAACGAATCCCAGCCCTCCAAGGACAACACCGTCGAGGACGTCGCCGTTGCCGACAAAGCAGCGGCACCTGAAAAAGATTTTCGTTTTCCCGAAAATTGGCAGCAGGCCATTGAAACGTTGCCCTTGGATCAACGCCCCGGCCCGGTAGGGAAAACGCCCAGCTCTGCGTTGAACGGTCAGTGGAAGCTCAAGCTGCCGCGCCCCGGTGCAAACGACGACGGAGAAACCCACACCCGGCACGGCTTCGAGATGCCATCTGAGCATAACAACGCGGTGGCATTGGTACAGTGGTCGGATCTGAGCTGGAAAGACGTGAGGTTCGACATCGGCCTGGGTATCTGCCCCCACCGGGGAAAACAACTCGCCACCACCAGTTCGTCCACCGGGTGGGCCGTGGTGCATTACGCAGGTGAGCCCGTTGAGGGACAGAGCTGGTTTCTGCACATCAACGCGGACAAGAACCTCCAAACCAAAGCTGGCGAATCCTTCAAATACGCGTTTCGGGTGTTCACTTATTGATCCTCCTCGCTCCCATTCGCTTGTGTGTGGACGACGTCGTTGCGGACGAATGCCAAGAATATGGAGGTGGGAGCGGTGAAAGGAACGCCTGCAGTGCTTGACGAATGAAGCGTTTGTCTCTGAGAATGAGGGGACATCAAAGGACGTGGATGGTATGGATTACACGACCCATATTCAAATGCCCCCGAAACTCGAAACCGACCGGCTCGTGCTGCGCATATTCCAGGGCGACGATTGGCGAGACCTTCACGAATACTGTGCCTCTGAGGAGGCCACCAGGTACACCTACGGCAAGCCGTCGAACGAGGGAGAAACTTGGCGCATCATGGCCGCCATGAGCGGGCATTGGATGATCCACGGGTACGGACCTTACGCCCTCGAATACAAGGAGAACCACAAGGTCATCGGCGCGTGCGGACTCTGGTATCCCGCGGATTGGCCCGAACCCGAGATCATGTGGGCACTCTCGCCGCACTATTGGGGCCAAGGCTTTGCCTTCGAAGCCGCTAGCGAGGTAAAAGCAAAAGCAGGGGAGTTACTACCCGAGCTTCGCCCCATCAGTCTCATTGACAAGGATAACCAAGCCTCCATTAAGCTGGCCCGCGCTTTGGGTGCTCGCTTTGAAAAAGAGATACCGTTTCGTTCGGGCATCGCCCACATCTATCGACACACGAAGTAAGGCTACGAGGACGTATCCTGGGATATCCCAAGGGCGCACCCTGCCATCGTTTGCAAAAGCGCGTATCTTGACTATGGTCTGTTTCAGATCGGGTTTCAAATTCAAATGAAGAATCTCATTACAAGCTTAAGGACGATGGTTGTAATAGCGGCAATCGTCGACATCTCTGCTGCGGCGTTGGCAGATAAGACACTCGCCTTACGCGCAGGGGCTTTGCCAGATGATTTCAAACTGGATGGTCACCTCAGTGAGACAGCATGGCGTCGTGTAGATGCAATAGATGAACTGACAATGGTTATGCCCCAAGAGGGTGACAAGCCCACGGGCCAGACCATTGTCAAAGTCCTCTCCAACAGGAAGTACATCGCCATCGGCATCGACTGCATGGATCCAAAACCAGGGGGGATTGTCAGTTATTCGGTGGGACGGGACGCAGACCTGGGAGAGGAAGATCACATAAAGATAGTCATCGATACGTTCGGTGATGGCAGGTCGGGATACGTGTTTGCTGTGAATCCATCCGGTGCCCGCTACGATGCTTTGGTCGCACACCGGGGTGAAGGAGAAAACAAGAACTGGGATGGGATGTGGCAAGCCAAAACAACTCGCCATGAAGGCGGCTGGTCTGCAGAGATCCTCATCCCAGTGAGAATCCTGAGCTTTAAAAAAGGCCTGGCCAGATGGTCGTTCAATTTGGAGCGCAGAATACAGAGATTGATGGAAACCAGCCGGTGGGCCACCCCGAGACAAGACTATCGCATTACTCAGACCGGTCACGCCGGAGCTATCACACATCTTCCGGATTTCGATTTGGGTTTTGGACTCAGTACCAGACCTTCTCTTCTGGTTGGCTACGGTAGCCCGTCCATTGAGGCGGATGGTAGCTTTGAAAGCGATTTTAGTGTGGATATCACTCAAAAACTCGGACCAAATGTCTTGGCATCTCTCACGGTAAACACTGATTTCGCCGAGACAGAGGTGGATGAATTTCGCACCAACTTGACCCGCTTTCCGCTTTTCCTGCCAGAGAAAAGATCGTTCTTTTTGGAGGGGTCTGAAATCTTCGATTTCGGGCTCGGCATCGGTCAAGACGCGATGCCTTTTCACAGTCGAAGGATCGGCCTAGTGGATGGGGTGGAGGTCCCTATCTGGCTCGGGGCCAAGCTGCATGGACAAGTCGGTGGCGCCAGCCTGGGCGGACTCGTTGTCAACATGAAGGAGACCGATCAGATCGACGAAACCAACATGGGAGTGTTTCGGGTTAAGCAGAACGTGTTCAAGGAATCTTCGGTCGGGCTGATAGGTACTTTTGGGGACCCCTGGGGACGGAAAGGAAGCTGGACGTTAGGAGCGGATTTTACCTACCAGACCTCTGAATTCCTCGGAGACAAGAATTTCCTCGTCGGTATTTGGGGCATGGTAATGGATAGGGAGGACCCCATCGGCAGGATGGCTCCTGGAAATGTGGGAGCCACACTAGGAGATGATCGCTACGCCATTGGCGGAAAGATCGACTACCCCAACGATTTGTGGGATATGAAATTCGTTTACGTGTCGTAATCCCCAAGGATGCTTACGGATGGACGCGCTACAAAGTCGAAATCGAATCTGCATCCAAACGGCGCATCAGTGGAGAGGCCGCATGGGTTTTTGGCTCTTTTTACACAGGCTCCCTAGATACCTTTGAACTAGAACTGAAATGGAATCCCGTAGCGCTCATTTCGCTAGCTTTCTCAGGAGAGCGAAACATCGCGAGCCTACCGCAAGGGAGCTTCATCGAAGATGCTTATCGCACCATGCTCGGACTCAACATCTCTCCTGACCTAACACTTTCGAGCATCGTTCAATACGAAACCGAAGATAAGGCCCTCGGCACACAAACGAGGCTCAGATGGACAATCATGCCGTCATCAAACCTATACATTATCTATAATCACAACTGGGCGGATTATTACGGGAGCCTGTCGCAGCACCAAGGCGACTGGAAACGCGGGGCTTACGAAACAAAAATCAAACTCGATTACACATTTCAGTTTTAGGTACTCCGGCGTTTTTCCGTCTGCGCCCGGAGCGACCGACCGGAGCGACCGACCGAGGGAGTGAGGAGGAAAACCGTGTGGCGAAAGGGAAACATCAGGGTTGGAATTCGAAGGCGCCCATATCGGCGGTGACGCCTGCCTGCCCGATGCCATCGACGTCCACTCGTGGGTTTCCCAATGCATCTGTTGGGGGCGCCGCAGAATCATCAGCTGCATCGATGCACGGAGATCCGGCTTGCAGCCTGAGATCGCCGTTTAGCGGATCTATAAACAGGGGGTCTGCGTCTATATTACCCTCGCCGAATTGGCCACCTTGGACCAGACTGAAGGAAACATCAGCGGATGGGCTGTCCGGATCGCCGGCCTCCAAGAGGATGAGTTGTCCGCCTGAATTGTTCCACAAAATATTGTTTTGAAAGGTTTTTCCCGTAAAGTCCGAGGCGATAATCGCACCCCCAAGGTTATTCCAAAATGTGCTGTTTTTTACCGCTGCCCAATCACCATCCGTGCCGTCCCAAATGGCCTGATCGGCGTGCTGGCCAAGAAACAGCGCCCCACCCTCATTGTTTCGAAAGACGCAGTTGGCAATGTCGATCGGACCGTCTCCCTCCACGTCTTCTGCCATGCCACCGCCGACTGCCCCGGCGGAATTATCTGAAAACAGTGAGTTCGAGATGGTGAGGTAGCTCCACTTCGAGAACAGGCCGCCGCCCTCCTGGCTCGCCCGGTTGTGGGTAAAGGTACAGCGCGAAAAGATGGGCGACGCGGCGGTCACTTGAACCCCGGCACCGCTCACCGCCGAGTTGTTTGAGAAAGTACAGTTGGTTACCTGGGCGTAGCTACGGTTGATGTACATCCCGCCGCCCACATTGTGTCCGCCGCCTTCGATCCCGTCACTCCAACTGCTCGTGTCTCCATTGCTCGCCGAGTTGCCTTCAAATATGCAATTGGCCACCGTCGGAGATGCATTCGAAATGAACATCCCGCCACCGGCCCCAAAGGCAAGCGCGTTTCCATCGTCGGTGATCTTGCCCACTGCGCGACCTCCAGTGACGGTGAAGCCGTCCAGTACACTTGCATTGCTACCGTTGACGACCTGATACACGCGCTGATGACCGCCCGGTTTATCCCGGCCGTCGAGGATGGTGACGTGGGCCGAAAAGTCTCGCGCTTCGAGATCTGTCTCATAGCCCGCGAATCCACCGTAGACTTGGGTACCGGGTCTGAGTCGAATCGTATCTTCCCTGGCGTGCATAAATACGTGGTAAGTGCCTTCTGCCACCCACACTTGACAGGTACTGTTGCATTGATGCGCTTCGCAGTAAGCGGAATTGATGCCCTGCTGAACGTTGTTGAACGCGGTGCACCAAGAGCGCCCATCGCCCGGTTCCAGTACATCCACGTCCACATATCGCCGACACGGCTCGGTACATTTGGTTTCTAAGCAGACAATCGCATTATCTTCAGCGCTCAGACTCGCCACGAGTACGTCTGCTTCGTTACAGCGGATAGAGAAGAATCCCACCGATACAATTAAAAACAATATGAACCAATCGTTTTTTCGATGACGATGATAGTTGCCCACTGACAGCCTCCTTACGCGTGCTGTTTTTGTTTTGCTCATTGTGCATAACCTTTTTTTTGCTTTGCGGCGCCGTCATCAATAAGGTGCCCACCAACAACACAGATTGGCTCAAAAAAGAAAGTTGAGCCAAAATGGACATGACCACTGCACACTACATAGTGAAATGATGGCGATGCAATCAGTAGAACTTCACGTAGACGACGAAATTCTGGTGGAAAAGCTGCGTTTAGGGGACGATCGCGCGTTCCAAACCCTCTTTGTTCGCTATGCGCGCTATGTGGCCGGCGTGATCTATCGACTGATTGGCAATGACGCGAATTTAGATGATATCGTCCAGGAAACCTTTTTAGCCGCGGCCAGGGGCATCAAGGAGCTCAGCGATCCGAAAAAACTAAAATTATGGCTCGTTACAATCGCTGTGCGCCACACCGGCCGATCCCTAACGAGGCAGAAACGGCACACTGCACTGAAGCAGGCCCTGATGCAACAAGTCTCGTCTATTCCCAACGACGATGACGACGAGCGGATACAGGAGATCTATGATGCGCTCAATTATATCAACCCAAAACTGCGCATCCCGTGGTTTCTGAACAAGGTGGAAGGATTCACAATTGCACAGCTGACCTCCATCTGCAACTGTTCGTCAGCGACTATCAAACGCCGCATAAAACAGGCCGATGACCGGCTCAAGAGGAGACTTCATGCCGTCTGAAAAGTCGATGGATAGCATCTTAAGAAGGCTCCGCCAGCAAGAGCCGCCATGGAAAGATATCCGAGAACGCCGTGTGTTGGTCAAGACACAAGAAATGCGCGCAGCTCAATTGCCCAGGCCCTACGCGCGGCCATTTGCGATAGCCGCTGCCGTGGCTATCGCAGTGATCGGCACGGTGTTGATAGGCCATTTTGCATCTCGTTCCACTGATGTGGATCAAACCTTGAGCGCGCACTGGAAAAACACATCGCTGCTGTCATTGGACGACATGGGAAGGGCGGTGCTTCACGCTGGCGCCGAAGTCGAGGTTGTGCGGCGCAGACAGGACCAACTCGAACTCGCGCAATCAAAAGGAACGGTCCGCTATGAATTAAAGCGCAGGATGAAAAAAGAGGTGACAGTGCGGGTACTCGGAATCACGATCCATGTAGTGGGAACCGTTTTTACCGTGGCCGTTGACCCGAAGCGGGTGCAGGTGATTGTCTTCCGAGGAACGGTGCGAGTGGATGACGCCGAGCAGATGATCACACTGACCGCCGGCGAAGAGCTGGCCGTGGCCCGGACTGATGTAGCGGTGACCAATGGCATTCGGAGTTCTGAATCAGTTTCAACCGTTGACCGAGACGACGACACCATCAATGTTGAAGCCGAGGCTCTCGACATTCAACGCTCCCGCGAATCACTTCCGTCCGATCGAAACCCTCGAATCAGCGTGAACGCCGCGACCGACCGCAAGCAGCCAGTTGAGCCATCGTCAGGGGGATTATTAGAGTCCCAAATGCCGCAGCCACCAGCTGCGACCGAGCCATCCGTGGACGAGGCCCTTGCCCAAATTGACCTCGCCCGGCGCCAGGGGCGGTTCAAAAAAGCCGCGGGGCTGATACAGGCGCTCATCGACCAAAATCCCCAGGATCCCCGTATGGCAGCGCTTTTCTTTACCCTTGGTAATGTGGAACGGGCTCAGCGCAACCACTTGGCAGCAGCAAAAGCCTACCAGCAGTGCTGGGAGTACGCTCCGAAGGGCCCCTTGGCCGAAGATGCCAGAGCCGAGCAAGCGGTTTCCCTGAGCAATGCAGGCCGGCCGGATTTGGCCCGCGAGGCGGCCAAGCGCTATCTGTCCCGCTATCCCGTCGGCATCCACCGAGCGAGAATGCTCGAAATCATTTGATGAGACCGTACAGCGGATTTAGGCATGCGAAGAAGCAATGCCTGTTAATGTTAGCAGTCATTGCTTGTTTGATGGTTACGGGCCAGAAGCTGCGAGCGGATCAGATGCTGGTCGTCATTGCCAACCAGTGCGAGGGGTTAGATGAAAGGGAAGTCAGCCGCTTGCTATCGATTGAGCTCGATATGGCAAAGAAGCAGTGGCCCTTGCCGCAGCTGTCGATTGAGCTCAGCTGCACCGTTGATCACTTGCGAATCATCGCTGACGACCCGTTGACCAGAAAACGGCTGACGCGATCGATTCCCCTCCCGTACCTAGCTCAACCGGGCGCGGAGAGAGAAATCGCTCTCGCCTCGTCCCAGTTGTTTGTCGCGTCATGGCTCGAATTGCTCATTCCTAAACAGGACGCTCAACTGGATCGAGAGGCCGACCCCGCAGTGGTAAAAGAAGCCAAAAGATCTGCGTCTCAGGCAATTGGCCGCAAAACTGGGTACGGGCAGATAGCACTCCTGGGCAGCGCTCGGTTTAGGCCGATCGAATCGTTCTATCCTTACCTGTATATCGCAGTTCAAGGCGCTGGCTGGACAAGCGAACGGTTTGGCGTTTTCGGCTACGTGACGATGGAAACCAGTACGAGAAATCAGGAAATCGGCCAGGTGAAGGCCTTTGCCGGCTTGGTCGGCGTAGGCGTTGTCTGGCGCCAGTTAGCGTTCAAGCACTTTAGTTTGGACTCCAGCCTGGTCGGAGCCGCTGGCTATGCCTATCTCAAAGGAGAACCCAAGGACCAAGCAGTGAAGACCGATGGCGTCGGAGGCGTAACCGGTGAAATCACCCTCAGCGTCACGCCGCTTCTCTGGTTTGATCGAGTTGGCGTGGGTCTGAGCATCCAGGCCGGCTTTATGACTGAAAATCCAATCGGATCAGTTCGAGGGGATCACCGTACTCGGGTGTCCATGGGCGGATTTCTCTTTGGCGGCGGGCTCGTAATAGCGGTTGGTTTGTAGCTAAACTTAAAAGTTCAAAGACTCAACTTCCCGGTGGTCAAGTCCGGCCAGGGCATCTGCGATCTCCTCTGGCCATGCAAACCGCAGGATAACGTTCCGATCGGCGAGGGTGCCAGGGCCGCCTGGTCGGCCGTTACCCGCGTGAACATCGAACAGACTATAGAAGCGCCCACCTTCTAATAGCTGCAGGTCTGGTGGGATCTGGTAGTCGATCATAGTGGCGTAGATGCTCCCTGTACCATCCCGGTTGTCTACGATCTCCACTAACCGAGACTGTTGTGGCCAGTCTGCTATCGCAGATGTCTCGATCTCCCAATATCCATGTTCGGGCGGCAGCCCCTCTGGAGCAGGGCGGGGCGTGATGCGATTGAAGTGGGAGTGACCACCGATGTGCATCATCACATTAGGTGTCTGGTTGAGCAGATCGATCAGCTCGGTTTGATCTGCTGCGCTCGATAAGCTATTGGCGGTGTGGTGGCTTGTCACGATAACCATTTTACCGGCTTGGTTGGCGCGCTCGAGCTGGTCTGCGAGCCATACGTATGCTTCGTCGCTGAGCGTGCCTTTGGAGCCGGACTTGGACACCATGTTTACACTCACTAACATCAGGGGCATCCCCGGCACTGGGTTATCCACGGCGTAGCTCGCAGTTTCTGTAGTCAGGTTTTCCTGGGTATATCCATGGCCATCGGGAATGGTTTGGGTACCAAAATGGGCATCGATCCAATCGAACCGAGAGAAGAACGCCCGTTCGGGATCCGGTATAACATTCGAGCTGGTGTAATAGGACTTAGGGGGCAAAAAGCATCGCTCTGGGATATCTGATTCGGTCTCGTGCCAAGGAGCGTCCAGGCAGGTGGGTATAACAGACTTGGAAAGGGTCGATGTTGTCTCTCCAATGGGATCTGCCAGCATCCAATCGACCAATGGTCCATTGCCGAGCTCCAAATCATCGTGGTTGCCAAGGGACGAATACCAAGGAACCTGAGGGTCAATCCCTTCGGCGAGAAATGGATCGTGGGGATCATTGCCTGGGCCGGGAAATGGATCGTCGTCCTCTCCAGAATCTGGATGGACCAAGCCGCCTTCCATTATCTGAACGTACCAAGTAAGTTCATTCATTTGGATGTTGTCCACCAGGTCTCCGGTGAAGAGGGCGAGATCGAATGGTCTGAAGAACGCAAAGTCATTGCCCGTGCGAATGGTGGCTTCAAGGAAGTGGCACGTCCACACCTCCTGGGTCCTGTACGCACTAGAGGAGACGCTATCTCCGTTGATTAACCGCGCTGGTGACTCTTCGTCAATCATCTGAACGTCTGTAATGTGCCAGATATAGGCGAGTGATGACGGTGGACCCACTGGCGTTACATTAGCGTCTCCCACGTCGAAATCATCTCGTAAAATGTGCGGTTCCCCAGGTCCCACCTGGGTGAGCCCCCAAAGGGACATATCCTGGTTCAGAATGCTACTCTGATCCTCTGGGGGGAGTAAGGGCGCTAGTGTCTGCTTCACGGTCGTCGGAGGTCGTTCAGTAGGCCCTGTGTCCGTATCCGTGTCGCTGTCTGATTCCGAGTCACTACCTGAGTCCGAATCAGTGTCTGAGTCCGAGTCACTGCCTGAATCCGAGTCATCCCCAGAATCCGAATCATCTCCTGAATCCGAGTCAGTTTCCAAGTCGGAGTCACTGCCTGAATCCGGTTCTGCATCGTTATCGTCGCTGCACGCCCCGACGAGGGTCACTAGCATCCCAATGGTAAGAAGGTTCAGAGTTGTTTTACAGTGGTTCATATCAACAAACACTATAACATTTCATGGTTTCTATTGCTACATCTCAGGTCGTGCGACAGGTGTCCGGCCAAAGCGGACAGCTGTTACCTCTCCACTTTGGTATCGATCTCCTAGTCCGGCATGAGTCAGTCCCAGCAGATAGGATTGATTGTAACTTCTCAAAAACCAGTGGCAAGAGTTCAACTTCTTGTAGGTGAGGGGTTTATCCCCTCACATGTAATATCTTGATATATCTAGCTTTTCAAAGCGGGGATAAACCCCACAGCTGGGACCGACCATCCTGCTTTACAGTTCAGTGGTAATTCAGCGGATTCGAAAAAATACCTATCAAAAAAGAAGCTGGAGGTTTGCCTTCGTGAGATAACTGGTATTGGCAAAAACAATCACTCAGGAGA
>JASJCT010000200.1 GCA_030065855.1 Myxococcota bacterium | reverse complement strand
CTCATTGCGGCAGATGAACCGTTGGCCGCGCTACTCAGAAGACAGCTGACTGCGCCGGTACTCTTTGCGAATGCCCTCGAAACGCTGTCTGCGAGTGTCGATCTCTTTGTGGAACTCGGGCCAGGACAAGGAATGGCGCGGCTCGCACGCGAGGCCGGACATGAGGCACTCGCAGTTGATGCAGGGGCGGCCCAACTTGCAACGTCGTTGGAGACGCTCGCAGAACTCTGGCGCCGCAACGTCGGGTTTGATACGGACTTCCTGTTCTGCGACAGGCAGCTTCGACCACTCGGCGCCGCGCCCAAACTGCTGGCGCATCCATGCGGTCGACCGAGCGGAAAGGCTCCACCTCCGCCGCCAGCGAAGTCACCATTGCAAGTCTACGATCAACCAATTGGCCAGGCTATCGCGACGCCCGAAACAGACGCGCTTGAGGTTGTTCGCGCTACCGTTGCCGACACGGCTGGTCTGCCCGTCGACCTAATCAGCGCAGAGTCACGGCTGTTGGAAGATCTGCATCTGAATTCGCTCAGCGTCGGTCGAGTCGTACAGACGGTTGCCGCGAAGCTCGACACTCGGCCGCCGATCGCACCAACGGATTTGGGAGCTGCCACCGTTGCCGATGTCGCACGGCTTATTGCTGAACTCGCGGAGTTGGACGAGCCGCGACGAGACTTCGTCGAGGGTGTTGGCCCCTGGGTTGCCGAGTACAGCACGGTGTGGCGCACGGCCACTCCACTTGGCAAACCGGTCAGTTCCCCGAAGCCGGCGCGCGTTCTTGGGCCACCACTGAACCATCAAGCAATGACAGCTGGCGATGAGATGGGGGTTGTGAATCTGCTGACGGATTGCGGTGCGCGCGATGCGATAGCGGCTGCACGTCGCCTTTGGTCGCTTGTGAAGGAAGCGCGCAGGAGTGGGATTTCCCGACTCGCGATCCTGCATCAAGGGATGCAGATTGCTGGATTCGCACGCTCGCTTCTTGCCGACGGCGCTTTCGAGAGCATCCGTATAATCGAGCTCGCAGGCGATCGTTCCAGTCTAACCGAAGCCGCTGCGCTAAAGCTTAATGGGCTTCTCGCGACCCATGGTCCCACCTGGCAGGCGTGGCGTCTGTTCGAGGACGGCACACTGCAGTCCAGTTCTCTCGAGCATCGACCTCTTCCCTCGTTACCGTGTACACCGCCTTTGCACGAGGGCGATACCCTATTGGTGAGCGGAGGTTCTCGCGGCATAGGATCCGAGGCCGCTCTCGCGCTCGGCGAGAGCCTTGGATTGCGCCTTGTCCTGCTGGGGCGCTCAGCCCCGGATACCAGCCAGGTCACGTCGACGCTCAAGGCTGCTCGCCTCAGAGGGATCGATGCCCGCTATCTTTCGGTAGACGTCTGCGACTACGAGTCGTTGGCGAACGCGCTTGCATCACTCAAGGCGCCGTTCGACCGGATCGACGGGCTCTTGCACGCCGCAGGCGTTAATACACCCGCCCATTTCGACAGTATCGATGATGAAGCGCTCCAGGCTTGCCTCGCGCCCAAGCTTTTGGGGCTCGAGAACTTGCTCAGAGCATCCGAGGACCGCGGATGCCGACTAGCCGTTGGCTTCGGATCCATGATCTCGACACTCGGTCTCGCCGGTGAGAGCCACTATGCACTTGCAAACGGAGAGATGTCTGCGCGGCTCGAACGTTGGGCACGCGAGACCGGTAGGCTATCGCTTACGCTGGATTGGTCTGTTTGGGCCGGCGCGGGAATGGGCGAGCGGCTTGGCGCAGTAGAACGGCTGGCCGCACAGGGCGTGCAGGCGATCCCTTTGGAGCATGCATTGGAACGGCTTGTGAAGCTCTTCTCCACGCTTGATTGCGGTGGGCGGTTCATGGTGACCGGACGCTTCGCGGACCACAACGACACGCTATTCGAGCCCCGTGTTCTGCACGACGGCCGGTTCGTGAGTTCGCGTCGCTTGCTCTATCCCGGAGTGGAGGCGATCTTCGATGCACGGATTGCGCCCGGTTCAGATCCCTGGCTCGACGATCATGTAGTAGATGGGGTGCGCGTGGTACCGGGAGTCATGCTTCTGGAAGCCATGGCCCAGGCCGCAATCACCGTGACAGACGCACCCCTCTCAGGCTTCTCCGATGTTGCCTTCCTTCAAGCCATCTGTCCGGACGATCATGGGGTGGATTTGCGTATCGCTGTTCTGCGGCGCGACGATGGTACGGTCAGCGCCACGGTGCGCGCCTCCGACGACGGCTTTGCAGCAGATCGATGTGCGGCCACTCTGGTGACTGGCAAAAAGGCGAAGATGGACGACTTGGTCGTCCAGAGACAAGGAGAAGAGCCCCTCGACGGATGGGCAATCTATCCTGCGCTCTGCTTCGCCAAGGGCAGGTTCCGTCGGATTGACAGCATCGAGGCGCTCTCTGCCTTTGCCTTGCACGCGAAAATCTCGGCACCTGACAAGCGACCTTGGTTCGGGCCCTTCGAGAGTTCGATACTTCAGCTCGGCGATCCCGGCGCCAGAGACGCCGGGCGCCATGTTCTCAAAGCCTGTGTTCCTCAGACCCTGGTTCTGGCTGTGTCGGTCCGCGAGATCCAGATCGCCGATACAAGCACGCCACGCCGCTCGGTCGAGGCCTTGGAAATCAGCTCAGATGGGACCGAGTTCGAATTCGATATCCTTTACCGTGGTGCCGAAGGGCAGGCACTGGAGTATTGGCGCGGTGCCCGCTTTCGCGCGACCGGACAACGGTGCATCGCGGATCTACCAGCGGCACTGCTAGCCACAGCACTGGAGCGCTCTGCAGCTACGATAGCAGGGCGGCGCAACGTCCGGATCGCATCCGCCGGCACCCGCGGCGATTGCGACCGACGCCGCATGGTACTCTCGACGCTCGGCATCGAGTGTTCGTGGAAGCGAGGCGACGGCGCCGCCGAAATCCTCGGTAAAGATGCGGTCTCGCTTTCCCACAGCGCATCGCTCACGCTGGGAATCCGAGGGAAGCCGCCCGTGGCCTGCGACGTCGTCGATCCAGGCGCAGAAGCAGACAGAGCGCTCGCGCCAGAAGATGCGCGGCTTCTGAGTGGCTTCGGCAGCGCTGCTGGTGCGGGAGCGTCGGCTCTTGTCTGGGCCGCTCGCGAGTGCGCCCGCAAAGGGGCCCAACCCGCTGGGCAACCGTTGGTTCGACTAAATCCCGGGGTCGACGATCAACCAATCTTCCGCTGCGGAACTGCTTTGATCATCTGCAACCGGTTCGCCGAAACCGGCGCCGCTGCGATCCTGCTGAATTCAGGGGACATTCAAGATCAGGAGGTTCGAGCATGAGCGATTTTGCAGGTCCACGCTCCTACGTCTTTCGCCATGTTGTGTGCTTCGAGGAGACCAATGTCGTTGGCAATGTCTATTTCGCCCGACATGTGGCTTGGCAGGGAAGCTGCCGCGAAATGTTCCTTCGTGACAATGCACCAGGAGTACTGGCCGAGATTGAAGCCGATCTGCGCCTCGTCACCACCCATGTCGATTGCGACTACTTCCAAGAGATTCAGGCGTTTGACGAGATCGAGCTGCGAATGGTGCTAGCCGAGGTCGCAGCAAATAGAATCATGCTTGCGTTCGACTACCGCGTGCGGCGCGACAATGCGTGGATGAGTTTCGCGGTCGGAAACCAAATGATCCGATGCATGCGCCTGAGCGACGGCCGACTGGTCGCTTGCCCGGTACCGATTGAACTCGCCGACGCACTTGCCCCGTACCGGAGTTCCGGCCCGCCGCCCGGTCATTCCATAGCCAATCAACCCGATAGATCGACGACGTACCAAGTAAGTGAATCCTACTCATCTATTTGAACCAGCGGAAACGTCCAATATGGACGATCCGAATTAGTGGAGGAGAAAATGAAAGAAGCAAAGGCAAAAGGCTACCAAACCGAACTCACACCAGACGACAGACTCAGAATGGCCCGGCTATTTGAAGAGGCAGACGCCCGGATGCGGGAAATGCTTCGGATAGTGGCAAGAACACTTGAAAAGCCAACAGGAGATCTTGGAACCGCGAGGTTTCGAATTTCCACAGATCCAGCCACTGCGCAAGCAGAAGGGAAAAGCGTCTACCACACAAGCGACGATCTTGAGCTCTTTTACTGGGATGGGGAGTGCATTGGGACCTACGATCACCAGAATGGAACATGCGAAGATACATGCTCCTCTGAACCATAACACCAGGAATACGAGCGAGCCCGATGAGCAACACCAAGCTTTGCGCCGTTTTTCGCAGAACGACTGACCCTGTTGCCCTGGCAACCTGGTACGCAGAGCAGTTGTTTCTCCAACCGGCGCCTCGCAGACTCGAAAACGATGACCAAACGGGCTTCACGATGGACGGGGTTTACTTCGGCTTCGAGCGCAACGCAGACGTTGCGATCGGAAACGCTACCGTACTGTGGTTTTCCGTCGATGACGCATTTGCTGTGGCCGACCGCCTGGAGCGAGCCGGTGCGCGACTGGTTGAGGCTCCAAACACCGTGGCAAGTCCCGGCGAGACTCTTGTTCTGCTGACGGATCCGGAAGGAAATCCACTTGGGCTGATAGGACCCGAGCCGGGTAATTCGTTGTGAGATCCAGCCAACTCGCGCAGGCGGCTTGGGAATGTTGGCTCCATTAGTCCATTAAGCGATCGATGTGCTTCTTACCAGGGTCGCATTTAGGTGAATTGGAGAATAGGAGAGAGAAATGATATCTAAGTATAGAATGGATCCGATTTATGCAGCTGAGGACAATTTCGTCAGGCAATTGAAAGCTTCATCGGGCGCAATAGTGCCTCGCTCGGACAAAGAACTACTCAGTGATGCAGAAAACCACTCCGATCCTGCGGTGCGCGAACACGCACTTTTTGAGTACTCGTACCGCAAGGATCAAGCCGGCGTTCCAACGATACTGAAGATTTGGGAAGGCGAAACTGATCCGGATGTCCGCATATCGGTATTCGACGAGCTCGTTCGGCTGGACTATGAAGCGGTCAAATCATATCTCGAATGGCAGGGCGTACCCAAAGATGTCGCCCATCAGGCGCTGGCGCACTACGATGCGGGTCTAGAAGAGCGAGTCGCAGGCTCAGTGCAATCTGATCCCGATGAAATCTTCGACCAGACGATTCCGCTCCGTGTCATGCTGCGCGAGTATATTGAAGTCGAGCCCAACAAATGGCTGTACCATATTTTCGCTCCGATCCAAGAAAGGAGAGTAGCCGGGCAGCTATTGGCCTGCACCAAAGTGGAAACCAGGCACGAACGGGTCGTCTTGACCAAGCACCTGGAAGGGCTGAACAGCGAC
>JASJCT010000199.1 GCA_030065855.1 Myxococcota bacterium | reverse complement strand
GGTCAATGAGTTGATCGAGTCCGCCGTACGAGCAGACGTCGACGGAAATCTGGAACGGCGCGACTTCGACGGCGCAATCAACACACTGTCCGATTACATAGAAGCGAGGCCCTACCTCGAACATCTAGAAGCAGATCTCAGAGAAATTCATCTGGCCAGGCTTGAATCGGCAGCCGAGTCTGACGAGTGGCAGGATGTAAGCGTAGCGATGAGATCGTTGAACGAAACATTCCCCAACGATGCTTCCATGCTCTATGAAGCGGGCGTGCGCCTCGCCAACGCCGGATGGCTTGCTCAGAGCCTGACCACCTTCGAAGGTCTGCTTCATATCGATCGTTCATTTGCTGAAAGAGAACCGATACTCGATGTTGCAATTGCGTCTCTTAGCGACGGTTGGATTTCAAATATCCAGGGAACTGCAAAAAGGATCATTGGCGAGTACTACTACCAAACGCAGCGGGAACGGTTGATAGAAAACCTCACCAGTGAGGACGATAATCTACGTCTCAATTCATACCAAATCATCGTGGGACACAATCGGTCAGAGTTGGAGTCACTCGATCTTTTCGAGTTCCATCGTCTCAACATGGTCCGGATAAACAACTATCGAAATCGAGGCCAGCCATTCGATTGGGCAGCGGATTATTTCCTTCAACTAAACGATGAAGCTCGTGTGCAGTCGGCTATTGAAGCGTTGGAGCAGGTTCTGACGAGCGATTCAGTAGCGACTGCGTCTGCCATCTTGAGGGAGTGTCAAGAAACAATAGACCGCCTGAGATCGGCTACAGTGCCCATCGACGTTACTAGTCGTCGACAGGTGCAACCGATTCCCTCCCGTAACGGAATCGAATTCCAGTTTGATTGGATGGATGAGACTATCGAAGGCGCACAGGACTATGCGGAAAGTGTATCTATCAGATTGGAAATCGACGGTGTGGTGGTAGCAGATCAATCTCACCTAGCGAATGTCGCTGCTCTACCACGCGCGAGTGACTGCACGCGACTTGGTACTCGTTGGTTCAACGTCACAACTCAACAACCTAGGCAGTGTACACATCAAGTATTGTGGCGTTACCGTCATCCGCCTTTGGATCCGGGAGAACACAGTTGGGTTTTCCTATCGTCCTACATCGACGGTATTAATGGAGACGATTCGTTTGATGAGCGATTCGCGGGTTCGTTTCTCACTGCTCGTATGTAGTTTGTTCGCCTAAACCTTTATAAAAATCCTCCGCCGATAAAGTAGATACATCGCCCCAAACAACACGCCTATATAGGATAGAGCAAAGGCCAACGAGCCGTTTAACGGCCCCGCCCAACTGGCGAACAGGTTTTGATAGATCCACGAGTATAGAGAAACGGTCTCACCGCCCCCCGACTGTACCTGAATCAAATAGAGAGTATCGACCACAATGCCAGAGAGAACGTATACCGCTATGGCGTTCATGCCGAAAACGATCCCGGGGAATGCCCATCCTCGCCATCCTTTGATATCTATCAGCCAATATGACACACCGAGAAACTGTAGAGCTGCGCCAGCAGTGAAAACAACGTATGAGCTTGTCCAGAGATTTTTGTTTATTGGGAAAACGATATTCCATGCCAATCCCAAAATGATACCCCCCCACCCAACGACGAACATCCAACCCGCAATTTCCTTACGATCCTTTCCCAACCGCAGAAAGTGACCGGTCAAAAGCCCTGCGAGAGTAGTTGCAACCGCTGGTATAGTGCTCAACAAGCCTTCGGGATCCCATCCATCCTGCCACGTGTGGGTTCCAAACACTGCCCGGTCGATGAAAGCGCCGAGATTGCCCTCCGGTGTTAGACTAGCTATCCCATAGCCGGGAACCGGAATCAGCGTCATGAGACCCCAGTAGACTAGAAGCAGCAATCCAGCGATGACTGCTTGGCCTCTTGCGTCAGTTTTCATAGCGATGACTGAGGCGAAGAAATAGACTATACCGATTCTTTGGAGTACCCCCGGATATCGCATGTCGAGCAGATCGAATCGCGGAAAGGCATTCAAGAACAATCCGACACCTATGATGATCAGGCTGCGTTTGAGAATTTTGTAGAAGAGGCGGCTTTTATCGTCCCCCTTTTCGATGCGTGGAATTAGCGAAAAGGCCATTGCTACGCCAACAATGAAGAGGAAGAATGGAAAAATCAGGTCTGTCGGTGTCCAGCCATGCCACTCGGCGTGTCTAAGCGGTGAATAAACGTGGCTCCAACTTCCTGGATTGTTGACGAGTATCATCCCAGCGATCGTGATGCCCCGAAAAAAATCGAGCGACACCAATCGACCGCTCGGTAGGGTTGTCTGAGCTGTATCAGCCAAGATTTTTATCCTTTTGAAGATCGCATATCGCTATTCATCGGATTTGCGATGGAGAGCATCTTCGATGATCGAGGTTTCCAACCGATTTATTGTTTCTTGGGAGGGGACCAATTGATTCAGTTTTTCCTTTGCCACCTCGGCGATGGTGCGGAGCTGCCGCGCATACCTTCTACAGCTAGCGCAAATGAAGAGGTGCATTCGAATCCTGAACTTCATGAATGGACCGGCCTCGGCAAGACCGTCATTCGCGACTAAATCGACGACATCCTTGCAGCTAAGCACTGGCCGTCCCTTCGATTCCTTTGGCTTCAAGACACTCACGTAGACGATTCCGAACTCTGTGGAGGAGTACTCCAAGGTTTGTGCGCGTAACCTCCAGGATGTTACAGATTTCCTCAGAATCCAGATCATCGATTTCGCGTAACACGAACGCCATCCGTTGTTTGGACGGAACCTCCTCCAAACAATCGTCTATGCCCTTCCTCACTTCACTGTCGAATACTTCAGCATCCACAGGTCGCGGTGGAGAGGTCCAAAATCCCGCGCTGTTGAAGCGTTGTTCGAATACTTCATCGATGTCGTCGGTCTCTCTATCCCTTTTGAGCTTTCTGCGTGCTTCGCTGATCTTCTTATATAAGATGCCGAACAGCCACGTCCTTACGTGCGATCTGCCTTCGAACCGATGTGCAGATTCGATAAACGTTGCGAAGGTATTCTGAGCTACATCTTCGGCACGAGAATGCTCGAGCCCTGCTCCTAGAGCCGCCCGCAGAATCTGAGGTAAATAGGCCCGGACCACCTGCTCAATTGCTGCGGGATCTCGCTCCCTGATGCGCTTGGCAAGCTCTACTTGGTTCCCTAAACCAGTATCGTCTGGGGCGTTCGGACTTGAACCACTCACCTTTTCGATCGACCTCCCTTACGTAACAAAACAGACGGCTTTGTCACCCACATGCTGTAGCGAGGTAGCTCAGATGCGTTCACAAGCTGCTTCATAATACGACAACCTACCATGTGAGGGAATGAAGATGGATACCAGCAATTTGAGGAGGGGTATATATGGGGGCCTAGCGGGCGGCCTGCTGTTCGGAGCAATGTTGGGCATGATGGGCATGTTGCCGATGATCGGTCAGATGATTGGTCTACCCAACGCCTTCGCCGGCTTCGCATTGCATATGGTCAACAGTGCAATCATCGGTGCGGCGTTTGCGTTCGTATTTGGTAAAATCGTCACCGAAATAAGATCAGGTTTGTTGTCGGGCGTGGTTTATGGTGTTGCTTGGTGGCTTCTCGGCCCTCTGACGCTAATGCCTCTATTCATGGGTATGGGAATGGGCGTGAATTGGAATCTCTCTGCAGCCGCAGCGATGCTTCCCAGTCTCGCCGGCCACGTTTTATACGGACTAGTCCTAGGTGCTGTGTACGCGCTTGGCTCAGAGCGTAGGCTTGCTTATGCTGCGGCTTCATCTCGATGACCTACCTGATGTTTTCTGCGACTAATTCACCGATACTGGAGAGGGAACCAGTTTGTCGAAGGTTCCCTCTTCTATGTAATAGCATTGAGCTCATCACATGCTCTGCTTCCCTGCGCTTGCAGCAGATGTGAATTACGAGCGTTAGATTCCCACCTGTTCAATACCTGCAGCGATGAACGTCCACTGCAATCTCATCTGATCGATTACATCCATAGGCTGTAAGCCTTCCGCCTCGGCTTCAGTACGAATTGCATCCACCTCATCGGTAGCGATTTCAAGCCTCTTCGACCATTCCGCGATACGTTCTTTCCAACGTACTGCTATTGGATCGGGTGGCCCCAGCTCTTCACCAACACCGGGAGTAAGAAACAGTGGCATTTCGGAAACAAGTGTGAGGGGATCACCGCCAAGAGACCGGATAGTCTCCATTGAACTCGGACGAAACAGAGACGCGGTACTCTCGTCGCCTAAGGCAGTGAAGTGTGCGCTCATATATCGAGAGTCGGGGCGCGTACAAAATCCTCGACCGAGACGAAAGAATCCCTTTTCGCCGTTTCTTTCAACATCGTGCAGGGTATAGCCAAGCTCAGCAACGCGCGCGGCACATCTTTCTTTCAATTCACTCGCGCGGTCTTTCCACGCTTCCTCCAAAAGAAACCAGGGACCGGCGGCGAAACTCATGCCGTGCAAGCTGATGTGCATTGAAAAGGGACTTTTCGCCGTTTTCCACCAATGGAACGCCGCTTGGTTTTCAGGCCTCGAGTGCTTGTCAGATTCATTTCCAGGAAAACCGAACTCGATGTCGTCACCTGGAAGTTCGCGAACGCGGTTCTGCAGATAAGGTACGAGATCGTATCGATCTACATCTGGTTTCTGCCAGGCTTCGTTACGAATTTCACCGTCGGGATTGATATGAGGAATGATCCACCACTCATATTCGCTTAGCATCGGATCGGACTGCGGCAACTCGGACAGGTATGAGCATAGATGCTTCAACAGACGAGGCCCAACCGGTTCGTCTGCATGGCATCCTGCCAACAGACTCAGACGTTTCGTTCCAGTCCCAAACAAAGATGCCTTTATCGGACGCCCCTCCCTGGAGCGGCCAATGGTCTTTTCTATCGCTGAATCAGCGGGCGGCGAGGCGATGATATCATCTATGCGATGTTCTATAGACATAGATCCAAACTAACACGACTAGTGTCTTGTTTCTGCTAATTGACTTACCGCCGCAGGTATTCGGGATCTGTTTCGTTGCAACAGGGGTATACTCGTCGAAGACATTAGACATCTCAGTCTATAGAAGCCTCGATGTCTCGTCGTGAAGACTCAAATTCGTAGTTTCGAATTTGTAGTATCGGCAAAGTACTAAGTGCAAGAAAAAAAGCTCAGTTGTATGAACCAAACAGACAGCACTCCTATTTTCGTCCCAAGGGTAACTGGTAAATCCATTTCCAGACGGCAGCTATTTGAATGCGGTGCTGCGGCGTTGTCGTTACATGTGCTCAGCTCCCTGGGG
>JASJCT010000198.1 GCA_030065855.1 Myxococcota bacterium | reverse complement strand
GCCTACATGCGCCGCACGCGCGCCGCAACCGGGTCCGTGTTACGATTACCTGAACGGCCCGTAAGCCGCACGGGCGCAAGGGCTTACGCGGAAACTTTTTTCACGGAAAGGCGCGCGCGGAGACAGGGGCGGGGCGGCGTCGGGCTGAGGGGAGACAAACGGTAAGCGTGCGGCAGGGGAAGAAAAATCAGGAAAAGGGGGCCGCCCCGCCGGGTCCACGCTACCACAGCCGCGCCCGTGACCGCGGGGTAAAACGCGGCGCGCTACAATGCCCGGACTGGAGGACTGATGGACAGCATGTTCGGAGTCGAATGGAAGTCCTTTGGGGCGCCCGGCGTTTACGCGATTGACGACGACGAGTGCGCGCCCGGCCAATGCGAGTATCGGCACTTCCTGGACGTGCGGGCCGTGGTCGAGGTCCTGACGGAGCCCGTGGACTTGCTGGGCGACGTGCCCTTCGATGAGATTCCCGAGGCCGATCTCGTGCGCTTGGGTGAGCAGGTGGGCCGGAGCCAGACGATCGCCGAGCTCCTGGGCGCCATGATGCGCCGCGAGCAACCGCGTCCCTCCACCGCGGAGGAAACCGAGGCCATACGGCGCGAGCGCCGGCGGTGACCAGCCGTTTACATGCACAATGTTCGCTGGACCTTCATGTGACAATTTTTGTCACCACACAAACGGCGAAAATAAGCAGCGACTGACAATCTACGTCACCCCTCCGCCGACCACTAAATCCCGCGTTTTCAACGGCCCCGCCGACCCACTTGACAACCGTTCACCGAACGTGCTGTTCTTCCTACTCGCGACCTCGGACAGCACGCCCCGCGCTCCACACGCGCACCCGTCCAAACAGTCCGAGAGCCCGTAAGGGCTTCCATTTCCGAAGTGGAAAAGCGCCTGCCCTGGTGACTAACTTCCCACAGTCTGAGCCGCGAAACACTCGCCGCAGCGAATGGGCCACTCCGCCCACACCACAAAAGCGAAACTGAGGCGCTGACACTTTTTGTCAGTCCCCTTGACCCGCTAGCACTTAGCGTGTTTCACTAGCCATAGATAGTCGCTCCCAACAGGCGAAAGAAGGGAGCCAACGTGGCCGGTCTCCAAGCGGTAAAAAACGCAAGGCAAGAGGCGTTCTGCCAGTTCGTCGCAGCCGGCCGCTTGCCGCCCGCCGCTGCGAGGGAAGCAGGCTACGCCGAAAAGGGCGTTTACAGCACGTGTACGCGGCTGCTTTCTCGGCCCTACATCCAACAGCGAATCAAGAGCCTTTTGCAGGCGCGTTTGGAGGCCGCCGGAGTCACGAAAGACCACGTGGTCGCAAGGGTCGCCCATTTGGCGTTTGCAGACCTCGGACAGTTCGCGACTTGGGACGAAGCTGGCAACGTGACCGTTCGGGCCTCAGAGGATATGACGGCCCATGAACGCGCGGCGATCAAGACTCTCCGTGTGACGCGAGTCGATCGCGTGAACAAACAGGGAGAGGTCACGTCGACGCGCACGGACGTGATTATCGAGCCCGTGAACACGCAACCCTGGATGCTCCTACTTGGGCGGATGCTGAACATCGTCGAGAGCGAGCACGCCGACAGCGCCGATGCAATCCGTGAGCTCGCCGCGGCCATGATGGAACGGCGCGCGCAGCTCCAGGACGGCGACCGATCGCGGCCGCGCTTGCTGGGGACGGGCTGATGAGCAGCCAGGCCATAGAGGTTCCGTGCTGCATGGGGGCGGCGCTATACGGTCCGTCCTCGTGCACGTGCGCGCCGGAGCGGGCCGGCGATCCCGCGCGACTGCGGATCCTGGAGGAGCGACTGGCCCAGCTTGAGCAGCGGGTCACCGACCTGGAAGCGAGAGGCCGCTGATGCCCGCGTATGACATCCTTCGCCCCTACCTACTCTCCGCGAACGGCGACGGCACGGGCACGACAAACTGGAATGGTGACTACTCGGCGTCCCAGGGCCGCGCGTACTACGCGCCAGGCGCCGGGGAGATCCGCCTCGCGCACCGGCTGATCGTCGCCGTCGAGGACGCCGGGGGGATGCAAGCGCAAGAGTATGGGAACCTCGGCGGCGCCCTTACGAATGGCGTGGCGGTGAATATCCGCAGCCAAGGGACGATTACTAATCTCACGCCAAACCTCATCACGACGAACTCTTTCTGGGGCGCCTATTGCTATGACGCCGACGTGAAGAGTTGGGGCGCCGGAAACGACCTGCTGGTCGTGCGCTGGACTTTCACGAAGGACGGTTGCCCGATCTACCTCGACGGCGACCAGGGCGATTATGTCGAGGCTCTTTTTAACGACAATCTTTCAGGGCTCCTCGGCCATTACTTCCTGCTGAAAGTCTCGGAGCGCGGGAGCTCCTACAGTTGGAATCCCGACAGCCCAACCGAGGTCCAGGAAGACACGTCGAGTGTCGGAGTCCCCACGGACGCGGTGGCGCCCCCGAGCCTGGGGGTCTCGCTGACGTGAGCACCCAACAGCATATCGACGAACTGGCCGACGCGCTCCACGCGTTCCGGCTCGATCCCGTCGGTTACGTCTATTGGGCGTGGGATTGGGAGGGCGACCGCGAGCTCCAAGTGGTCGACTACAGCGACCGGGACGGCCCGAGCTTCGAGGCGCTGCAGCCCTACCGCGAGCGCTACGGGGTGAATTGGGGGCCGGACGCCTGGTTCCTTGAACTGCTGGACGGTATCGGCCGCGAGGTCCGCGGGAACGCGTTCGATGGGAAGGTGGCGGTGGCGCCGATCCGGCGGTTGGTCGCGTCGGGCCATGGGATCGGGAAGAGTGCCGGGATGGGAATGCTCTCGGGTTGGATCCGGGACACGCGCCCCTTCTCCCGCACGACCGTCACGGCCAACACCTACCCCCAGCTCATCAATAAGACGTGGCGGGAGATCCTGCGTTGGGGCCGCAAGAGTCGCACGGCCTTCCTTTGGGACTTCCGGGCGGAAGAGATCCATCACCGGGTCCACGGGAAGGATTGGGCGCAGTTCGCGCAGACGTGTGCGCCGGAGAACGCCGACAGTTTCCAGGGCCAGCATTCGGTGCAGAGTACGTCGGCCTACCTGGTCGACGAGTGCTCGGGGATCGACGCGCGGATCTGGACGGCGATGGAGGGCGGTCTCTCGGACGGTGAGCCGATGATCCTCGCCTTCGGGAATCCCACGCGCACCGACTCGCGGATGGCGAAGATCATGGTGAACGAGCGCCACCGCTGGGGCGTGCAGCAGATCGACTCGCGGCGGGCGTACATCACGAACAAAGACCAGATCCGGGAGTGGCTGGACGCCTACGGCGACGATTCGGACTTTGCGCGCGTGCGGGTCAAGGGCGAGCTCCCCCGGACCTCGACCTTCCAGTTGATCCCGACGGAGAAGGTCTCCCAGGCCCGTAAGAACGCGCCGGTGGCCTACCCCGAGGACCCGATCCTGATGGGCGTCGACGTGGCGCGGCACGGTCCGTGCGAGACGGTGATAGCGTTCCGCCGCGGGCTGGACGCGCGCTCGATCCCGTGGAAGTACTCGCGCTTCACGGATGACCTCACGGAGATCGCCGACGAGGTGGCGCTGGCCTTCGACGACCTCGCGGGCGTGGGCGACGACTGGCGGCCGGACGCGATCCTGATAGACGCCACGGCGATGGGCTGGGGCGTCCACGACCTGCTACGGAAGCGCAACTATCCGGTCCACGCGGTCGAGGCCGGGAAGTCGATCGAGACGACCCACGCGGGCGCGAAGGTCTCCAACATCGGAACGGCGTGCTGGCTCAAGATGCGCGACTGGCTCAAGCGTGGGGCGATCCCCGACGATCCCGTGCTGGCCCTGCAGCTCGAAACGCGGAAATACGGTTTCACGGACGGCGGCGCCCAGAAGCTTGAGAGCAAAGAGAAGATCATCAAAGACGCGCAGAATGAGGTGATGGACGGCGACAGCCTAAGTCCCTCGCCCGACCGCGCGGACGCCCTCGCGACGACCTGGGGCGTGCGGATCGCCGATCGGAAGATCGTCAAGCCCCCCACAGAACTTGAGCGGATGGAGGCCAAGCAGCGCCGGCGCTCGGGTCTCGCCGGACGCTCGGACGCCGACTCGCCCCACCGGAGGTATTACTAATGGGACTCTTTGACTTCCTCGGCGACCTCATCAGCGCGCCCTTCAAGTTGCTGTTCCCGCAGCCGCAGATGCCGGAGTTGCCGAAGCCGCCCTCGATTCCCGAGCTCAAGCTACCGAAGGCGCCCGCGGTCGACCTGGACGCGCTGCGTCGGCGGCGACGGCAACGGGGTCTGCGCTCGGGCTTCGGGTCGACGATCCGCGGGGGCTCCGAGCCGACGACGGGCCTACTCGGAAGGTCATCAGCGGAACGCGCCGAGCGCTCGGTGCGGGGCACCCTGGGATGAGCGCCGGGCCTATCGCGATCGCCGAGGGTCAGGCACCCGTCGGCGCGATCCAACTGGCCGCCCCGCTCGGCTGGCCGGATGACCTTCGAGGTCTGCGCGCGGGGCTCGATGAGCGGATCGCGATTCTCCGTCAGGACCGTCAAGGCTACGAACCTCATTGGCACTCGCTTGCCCGCCTCTTCCGTCCGCGCTGGCCGAACTGGCTGGATCGCGACCAGGCGCAGCGCGGTGAGGCCCAGGACAATGACATCGTGCATAGCGGGCCGATGCTCGCGACGCGCGTGCTGCGCGGCGGGATGTTCATTGGCCTCACGCCGCCCACGCGCGAGTACCACCGGATCGTCCCGATCGACCGCAAACTCGCCCGGAACTGGAAGGTGCAAACCTATACGCGGGACGTGGACCGCATACTGCGTGAGGAGCGCGCGCGCACGAACGCCTACGCGACCTACGCCAATATGTTCGGCGATGAAAGCGTTTGGGGGAACGGGGCGATGGCCTACTACCCGGACGCCTCGGACGCCTATGCGACGATCCACTACCCGGTCGGGTCTTTCTGGCTCTCGGTCGACTCCAAGGGGCGGCCCAATGAGCTCTGGCTCGGCCAGCGCGTGCGATCCTCCCAACTCGCCGACCGCTTCGGCAAAGAGCGTTTGCCCGAGCGGGTGAAGATGGACATTGAGCAGGGGCACTCGCGGACCGAGTGGACGCTGCTCTGCGTGATTCACGCGACGCCCACGGGCGACCGCAACCCCTGGAATCCCGGGCTCCCGTGGCGCGCGGTCTGGTTCCTGGAAGAGATCGAGGCGGACAAAGCCGATCGCCACGGGATCCTCGACATCCAGGGTTACCACGAGCAGCCGTGGATGGCCCCGCGCTGGGCAACCAGCGGGACCGACGCCTACGCCGTGGAGAGCCCGGCGATGCTCGGGCGCGGTGACGCCGCTTCGCTGCAACACCTCATGAAAAGCCTTTCGCTGGCGATCGACAGGATCGCGGACCCGCCGATGATCGCGGATACCGAGTTCGAAAACGGCGGGCGCCGGCTTTCGCTCCGGGCGGGTGCAATCACCTACGGCGGCTTCGCCAACGGCAAGCCCCCGATCTCCAGCGTCTATGATTCAACGGCCGGCCTTCGGGTTGCGGAACTCGTGCAACTGATGGACCAACTGGACGCGCGCGTAAAGCAGGCGTGCTTCGCCGACGTGTTCTATATGTTCGCGATGTCCCGCGACGACCAGGGC
>JASJCT010000083.1 GCA_030065855.1 Myxococcota bacterium | reverse complement strand
GACATCGCTGCAGTCGCCGCCATGGTACAGTACGAACCAATTCTGGGGCGTTACAACCGAGATGGGGAGTATATTCCGGTCGATCGATCCGTGGTTCGCGATGTCGTATTCACAGCAGGTTTCGGTATTCGACCTCTGCGGGCTTTGAGGCGATGGCAAATCAACTTGGCCGTGCCACTGCGCTACCAGTATCGCTGGCTCGATAGAATCCCGCCCTCACATAGATTTGGCTTTGGAGATGCCTCCGTGAGTACACGCTTCACCGTGCTGGATGACCGACTCACAGGCATGCAACGCAAAAATCCTGAGAGCTTTCTACCATTTCTCGACCTAATCATCGCTGTGAAGAGCCCTACTGGAAGATCGCCCGAGAAAAGTGTCGAACCGAGCGGTTCGGACGCTATGGGTGACGGGAGCTGGAGCGTAAGCACTGGGCTATCACTACAGAAATTTATCACTCGCAAGAGCGCCATATTGGTTGGTTTTGACTACGAGATAAGATTTCCTCACGAGGTCTCCGGCCCGGGTGCTGACGGAGCTACAGCGGCATTCGACCCGGGAAACGCGACAAATTATCGCGCTTCTTGGCAGTATATGCCTGATTTTGATTGGAGCGTTTCTCTATTCTCAAGCCTGCGAGTGACCTATCCGTCAAAGTTGGACAGCGATGTTGTCAAGCATAGCCAGATCTTACGCTGGCGGATGGGCATGAGTATCACCTGGGTGTTCGCCTACCCCAAATGGGAGGCCACGGTGGCTGCGATGACCGATCCATGGTGGCATGGTGGCGGTTGGAACGTCACGGCCGCAGGACCGTCAGCGATGCTGCAGTTCCGCCGCAATTTTCCCACAGGTGGTGAAGGGAGCGAGTCCCAACCCGCTCAAAAGAGTACAGAAGAAACAGAGGCACCCATGTCCTTTGATGCCCCCCCGCCAATCGGTACGAGGGCGACTTGCCCTGTGATGAAAGAGCAATTCGTCGTCAGCGCACAAACCGAACGCTCCGAACACAACGGCAAGCACTACGTGTACTGCTGTCCCGGCTGCAAATCACAGTTTGACGCCTCACCGGAAACCTACCTGGATTAGGGCCTGCTTCCATAGCAGCCAAAATCAAAATACTATATTCTGTAGCAACAATCATTAACCTGAGAGGACGAGAGGACGTCATGCCGAACCCGAGTTTTTTCGATACGCCGCCACTGACAGACAAGACCTTTGGCAAGCCGGGTAAATGGTTTGCACCAACCGGTCAGTTTCGCAATGGGTGTTTTCAGCACATCGTGTGGCTCGGATTTTCCGGATATGTCATTGTCAATCACTTCAAGCCTAAGCAGATACTCCTGGTCGATCCTTGGCCTAGCTATCGGCGGTACCCGCGATTTCGAAACATCGATTCGTCCAAGAAACGCTTGAAAGGGCTGGTGAATTGGCTCCGCAAGATGCGGGAAAAGGGGTATGCCTTTGCCGGCATGTTGATCAGTCACGAGCACTTCGACCACGCCGCAGACATCCCTGTCATCTACGAATTACTGCGTCATCCAGCAAACCAGCACCGCGCGGTGGCGAACATGAGCGGGGAGAAGATCACCTTTGGATCGAGCCCTGTTCCGGATAACGAGCTGCCGCCTTTTTACGGAGACCACCGATCTCTGGAAGTCATCCGTGCCGGAAACGAATCTGCCTCCATCACAGCGTATGAAAATGAAATCTTGGATACAAACGGAAGCTCCCTCGATTACGTCGTCACCGATCCCAATCCACCGGCCGGCACCAAGCTCAATGACCTCAGCCTCGGCGACTTCATCGTGACGCCCTTCATCTGGGACCACATGAACCTCTGCCGAGGCAAACACAATACCTTTGGCTTGCCCAGCAGCGCGCAGCGTCAAAGTGCATTCCTCATCCGGCACAAAACACCAAAAGCGAAAAAGACGTTTATCATCAGTAGTGCCGGAGAGATGCACCGAGCATTCACAATCGGTGTGATGCCTCAAAAGATAGACACCGATACCCTCATCACCGCGATCACGACCCCGTTAACCCCAGATACGTACCGGCAGAGAAAAGCGCTGGTCAAATACCAACACGCCAATATCACCGTGCGAGACTACATCGTTGTCTCCCACTTTGAGAACTTCGTCTTGGGCCCCACGCGAGGCTTCAAGCAGCTTAAACGGAAATACAAACGGGTCGATAAGTACCAGGCCGAGCTCGCGCTCCTTAGTCCGGAAGACGCAAAGAAAGTCACCGCCCTCAAGAGGTTCAAATTCCCCAAAGAATTAAAGGAAATACCAGACCCCACAACAATGGCCTGGTAATTAATCCCTAAAGCGCATTAGGAATGCGGTCGTGCTCAAAAATCGATGCACCACGGCCCCAAGGCAGGTGAATCATCCGTTCATTTGGACGATCTATCTAAACAGAATAAACTATCATCAAATGCTAAAAGAAGACACTGCAGCAAAGCTAACGGAAAAAGACGGGACAATAATACACCGCGCGATTGAAGCAGCTGGCGCCATAACAGAAATGATCGAACGGGCCCTTCTCGGACAATCACGAGCTGTGGAGCTGGCGACGTGCGCTTTCCTGGCAGGGGGCCACCTCCTTATTGAAGATGTACCTGGGGTTGGCAAAACCACCCTGGCGCGGGCCCTGGCACGGGCATCTGGGGGCCGGTTCAGCCGCATTCAATTCACCTCTGACTTGCTGCCGGCAGATATTACCGGGGTATCGATCTGGGATGCGAAAAACGCTGAATTTTCCTTCAAGTCAGGCCCTATTTTCGGCAACGTGGTGCTCGCAGACGAGATCAACAGGTCCACGCCCAAGACCCAGTCAGCCCTGCTCGAAGCCATGGGAGAGGGGCGCGTTTCCATAGATGGTACGCCCCACCCATTGCCCAGGCCGTTTATGGTGATAGCTACCCAGAACGAGCAGGAGCATCACGGCACCTATCCGTTGCCCGAATCCCAGCTGGATCGCTTTCTCATCCGCATCTCCATGGGATATCCAGACCCGGAAGCTGAAAAGGCGATCATCTCTAGACAGACATTGGCAGACCCAGTTGATAGTCTGGATGCTGTGATACGCCCTGAATTCGCTGCCTCCATCGCAGATTCAGTGGATCGGGTCCATATGGACGATACTGTGCTGAACTACCTCCTGGCGATCGTCACCCAAACCAGAAACAACCATTTACTGGCGCTCGGCGTTGGGCCGCGGGCCGGGATGGCCCTGCATCGGGCAACCCGGGCACTAGCACTCTTGCGCGGCAGAGACTACTGCCTGGTGGATGACGTGAAAGACCTGGCTGTACCCACCCTGGCCCATCGCGTCATCCCAACCGGCGCATCGTGGGATGGCAGCAGCGGCCGCCAGGTTGCCATCAATGCGATTTCCGAAATAACCGCCACCGTGGAGATCCCACTTTGACGAGCGACAAGCAGTCCCCTAAAACCCTGGGGCTTGACTGGTTAAGACTCAAACGGTGGATGTTTCCCCGAGGGCTCACAATCACCCGGGAAGGCAAGGTGTACCTGGGCATCACCCTGGGTGTGGGGTTCGCGGCGATCAACACTGGAAACAACTTGCTTTTCCTCGTTCTCGGCCTGCTCTTGGGCCTCATAGTCGTCAGCGGCATCATCTCTGAGATTACCCTGCGATCCATGACAATTAAACGGCACATACCCCGATACATAGAGGCAGATGCGCCCTTTGCCGTAGAGCTCTCCCTTAAGAACGACAAGCGATACGCGGCGAGTTTTGGGGTAGAGCTACGCGACGAAATAGACGGTAAACCATTTCGACGTCGGTGTTTCTTTCTAAGGGTTGGGCCTGGTGAAGAGCGCAAGGTTACCTATCGCTGCGTTCTCGGGAAACGGGGAAGAGCTGAATTTCAGGGAACCATCGTGTCCACCCGATTTCCATTTGGACTTTTTGAAAAACGTCGATTCATCGCGCTTACCGACGACATTATCGTCCTGCCGTCCCGTATATCTATTTCCATGTCCCACCCATTTTCAAAGGAGGACTGGGGCACCCACTCGGCCGTTGTGCCTGGGCCTGGCGATGAATTCCGCGAGTTAAGGCAGATGGGACATGGCGACGACCCGCGGCGCATTCACTGGCGCGCCACTGCCCGATTGGGCAAAACCTACATCCGGGAAACCTTCAAAGATGCCAGGGGATTTGTAGAGCTCGTACTCGACGCAGCTCCGGTTTCAGACGCTGCTGCTGCCATGGCAGATGTGGAGCAGCGTATTCGGGCAGCCGGCACCCTGGTTCAAGATCTCACTGGTCAGGGGATTGCAGTCAGGCTCGTCACAACCGGAGAATGCGCCCTTACCGCGCGGGATCACCGAGAAGCCATATCTCTGCTCGTCCATTTGGCCCTGATCGACCCGATAGAGGCGGGGCGCGCACCAGCCCCGGTCGGCACCAGCCCGGTCGCCATTACCATTGGTCAACGGGCAAAATCCCGCGGGCGTGCGCATCAGATATCGATTCCAAAACAAGGTGACATGACCGATACGAACGAAAAAAGGCCGAATGAGACCCCTCTATGACGATAGCTACTCCACCATATACTCGATGCAGCGAACCTGTTCGCTCTCGCTTTCGTTATTGGTCATATCGCATTCCTTAAGCGAGGCATCCCCGTTCAAGCCCGCCCTGAACTGTAAATTCACATTCAGGGGGGGATTTTCATACGACGCGGTGATCATCTCAAAGCCGCCAGACATGATGTCTTGGGTGGTCGAGACAGCATCGACCAGCTCTGGTGTGCCCGTGTCTATACGATCGAATTCCAGTGGAACGCCCTTCTCAGCTGTGGCGCTGCCGATGTTCTGGACCATTGCAACGAGCAGAATCTCATTCGGACATTTGGGCACTGCGTGAAGCGCCACTGTCATATCAGGCAGGGGCAGCAGTGCCCCCCCCTGGTGATTCTGTCGATAATTGTTGTAGCTCAGCCAGTTCGCTTCTTCGGTCTCAGGTACATTCCAATGCCCATCTTTTAATTCAAAATCCGTGATGTGGTAGTGGTATTGGGGCCAGACTGGACGCGTGCGCACCCACTTGTCATGGGCATCTCCAAATACTTTGATCCCGAATTTCGTCGGCGCTTGATCGTATCCTGCGCAATTGTGGAAACTCTTCTTATTGGCCACGACCACAATCTCTGAATTCCCGTCACGATCCACATCGGCCACCACTGGATACTCGTACCAAGTCCACGACGGGTTCTCCACTTTGGCCAGTTCCCCACCGGTCTTCCCATCGTAAATCCGCAGATAACATTCGTCGTTGTACACCGCCTCGGCTGCTCCGTCCCCTTGAAAGTCAAATATGCTGGAACCGGTCATGCCACTCGATACGTCCTGGGTCGGGACCGACCACAGGATAAAGTCGGTCTTGCCAGTCCCGCACGCACCGCTTCGGATGACGGGTGAATAACAATCTGGATCAAACAGCACGTAGCTGCCCCCACCGGCTGTGGCGATTTCTGCAAATCCATCTCCATCGAAATCACCGATGTTGGGCGACCCGCCGTGATGACGATATCTGGAATGCCATCCCCGGTCACGTCTCCGACCGCTGGCGAAGCAATGACATGTTTGTACAATGCCCCTTGATATGTCACGCCTTCCCATTTCCATTCCAATATAGGTGCAATCTCGGTAAACTCTGGCGTGCCTTCGCACAGTTCTCCCTCGGGCAGCTCAAAACATTGGTCATAGAGCGGCTCGCAATAATAACTGTCATCTGGACAGTCGAATTTGTCTCCGCAAGTATCCCCGGGTACCACGCATTCATTGAAAACACACAGCTCGTCAGCTTCGCAGCAGGTATCGAGGGCGTCGCCGCATAATTGACTCATGTCATCGCATTGTTTGGCGCACATGAACCCTTCGACGCATATCTCGTCACTGCCGCAGCAGTCGAGTTCACTGGGGCCGCAGCGCTCTGTTTCGCAGATCGGCTGGCATTCCATATTGCTCACACATTCCTCGCCCACCTCGCAGCATACTTGGTGACTCTGGCACCATACATCGCTTTCGCAGAGGTCACTGTCGCTATCACTGCCTGTATCACTGTCGCTGTCACTGTCGGTATCACTGTCGCTATCACTGTCGGTGTCGGTGTCAGCATCTGAACTCGGATCTGGACCCACAGGCTCGCTGTTTCCTGAGGATCCACAAGCCAGATGCATTGCTATCCAGGCTATGGCAACGTATCGAAGATTGTTTTCTCTGCGGGATGTCGATGGATGTAACAACATGTTTTTTCTCCTCAAACAGCGTTTTAATTATTAATATAAATCTGAAAAATTATAATTAAAGTGTAAAATTACACTTATAACGTTATCTCGATATCCTGCGAATATGGGGGATAAAAATGAGGTGGGTGGGTGGCTGACTAGTTAAGAGCCCCGCAGCTATCTACCTGAAACTGGGTATCTCTTCTCTCTTTTCGAACCCTTGCTTGCAATCTGAAATATGGGTCATGGCCCCTTGATGATCTGGTACCAATGCTAGATATTTCTCAAAATACACCACTGCCTGGTCGCAATCTCCAGTGTGTTTTTTCAGATAGCCCAGGTTGTAGTATGACTTCGCCACCTCTTGCTTGTGTTCTATCGACAATTGATACTGCTCTGCCGCTGCCTGGCTATCACCGAGATGTTGAAAACACCATCCCATCAAAAACCTGGAGTCCCGGAAAACAGGCCGGATGCTGTGGATACGGCCCAAATGCCGGATACAATCATCGTGCTGTTTTAACTGCTGGGCCAAAAAACCCGCCTCGTACAAGTATTCCAGGTTGTATGGATTGGAGCGGGTGGCGCGATTGGCCGCATTGTACGCGCCTGAGATATCACCTGTGCGCTTGAGGGCAATCGCCAGCCAATAGTTCGACATGCCCTCAGTGCCTGGCGGCGAATCCACAACACCCTTTTTTACCCACGCAAGCCCTGCTTCTGTCTTGCCCTGACTGATGTACAAAATACCGAGATTGATTGCTGTAAGAAATGCCCGTGGATGGCGCTCAAGGGATTTTTTATAGTACTGTTCGGCCTTTTTATCGTCTATCCCAACGTACGCATGGCCCAGGTTCATGTAGCCCATGGAAGTGGCGCCGTACTTAGCGCTCTGGGACCAGATGGTGATTTGATTTTGGTAGTGGGTGTTCATCGCGTAGCACGTCACTGCCAAGTAGGCGAATACAACAGTCCCAACAGCCAGGGCAGCCCTGCGACCCGGGATAAAAAAAATGAGATGCGCGACCAATAAAGAGATAAACGGCAAGGAGGGATACATCCAGCGATCTGCCACGGTTTGGTAGGTGAGCAGCACAGAAGATGTCAGGCTGAACATGATCCAGTACGAGAAGATGCAGAACGATACAATGGGCCTGCGCCGCCGCACCAGCCAGGCCGTGACAATAGACCCCAATACAAAGCCCGCCCCTATCCATACCTCTGGGTTGCGCACTGTTGTCTGCATTTCGATGCCAGGCAGGGCCCGAATTTGAAACGGCCAAATAAAATTCCTAAAATAGTGAAAGAGATGGTACTTGAGCTGGGTCATTAAATAGACCCCCCTGTCCCATAGACCGCTCCCGTCCCGCGTGCCCCAAACAGGCAGATCCAATTGACTGAGAAGGGCGTATCTCAAGGCGAGGAAGGCACCAACAACACTGCTAAGTATCCCGATGGAGATCCACAGTCTCGGTGTCTTCAGCTTTGTCCTGGCGACGACCGTTTCGAACGCAACCACCAGCAATGGAAACAGGATCCCATTGGGTTTTGACAGCAACGAGAGGACCAAAAAAAAGATGATTGGCCCCCAAAGCCAATAATGCCGGCCAGTGCGACGCATCCGAATGTAGAAATAGAGGGACAGGAGCAGAAAGCAAAGCATCATCAGGTTGTCCCTGCCGCAGATATAGTTCACTGCAAACCCCGAGATGGGATGCACTGCGAAGATCATCGCACCTAAAAGCGCTATTTTTTGATTGGCGGCCAGTGGGTTGGCAGTTTTGGGGGCGTTTCTTTGAACACCAGCCCCGGCGAAAGCGAGCAGCTCGATCGAAACGAGGTAGAGAAAAACAGCTGAAACGATGTGAAAAAAGATGTTGTAAAGGTGGTACCCAAGGACGTTATCCCCAAAAAAAGCATGGGTTATCGACAGTGAAAGCGGCATTAAGGGCCGATAGTGGGTGTGAAGTATCAGGGATGAAATGGTGGTTGGATCAGTGAAATGCCGCCATACGGGCTGTATCTGGCGGATATGAACGTTGCCTGTGACATAGTGAAAGTCGTCCAGAAAATAGTCGTTGCTGAGCGTGTTGCTGAAAACCAGTGAACCCACGATAGCGATAGCAGCGATATGCGCGACGTACCGCCCATATCCGGCGCCATGTGCTGCTGAGGTTGGCAGGGTATGCTGATCCATCGTGTTTTTATTTTGTTTATATCATTTGGTTTTGCATCAGGCCAAAAAACCGGTGCAGCCAAACGCGAACCCAGCATTCACCTCAGAGACGCCGACGATAACAATGGCATGAGAAAATGATGATCATATTGATTTGTGTAACATACCCTTGAAATAGCCCTTGGAGAGCAGGATAAGCTGGTGTAGATCGACTGCGTGAGTGGATTGGACCACAATCGCTTTATGGCGCGGGCTTTGGCACTGGCCGCAGATGCTGCTTCCATCGGCGAGGTCCCAGTGGGCGCTGTGATCGTTCATGACGGACAGATCATCGGCGAGGGGGCCAATCGGCGAGAGTCGGATCAGGACCCCACCAGCCACGCAGAGATCATCGCTATTCGCCAGGCCGCAGCCCACCTGGGCAGCTGGCGGCTCACTGAAACTGCCCTCTACGTCACCCTGGAGCCCTGCCCCATGTGCGCCGGCGCTATTGTCAATGCGCGGATACCTTTGGTGGTCTATGGCATCGCCGATCCCAAGGCAGGCGCAGTGCATACCCTCTACGAACTGCTCCAAGATCCGCGACTCAACCATCGATGCGAGGTCATCGCCGGCATTGGTGATGAACAGGCCGCAGCCCTGCTCCAGTCCTTTTTTGAAGATCTCAGGCGCAAGAAAAAGAAATGAAAAAACAAGACTGCATCACCATTAAAGGGGCCAGACAGCACAACCTGCGGATCGACACCCTTAGCATTCCAAAGCACAAACTCGTGGCCTTCTCAGGCGTGTCTGGTTCGGGCAAGTCCTCCCTGGCCTTTGATACCCTGTACGCAGAGGGCCAGCGCAGGTACGTGGAATCCCTGTCAGCTTATGCCCGGCAGTTCCTGGGACAGCTGGAAAAACCCAAGTACGACAAGCTGTCAGGCCTGTCTCCGACCATCGCCATCGAACAAAAGGCCGCATCGTCCAACCCCAGGTCCACGGTCGGCACCATTACCGAGGTCTACGACTACATGCGGGTGCTGTGGGCCCGCGTGGGGGTCCAACACTGTCATCAGTGCGGTCAAGAAGTAGCGGCAATGACCTCCCAAGAGCTGGTCGAGGAGATCTCGGCCCTGGCCAAGGGCACACGGGTCAGTATCCTGGCGCCGCTGGTAGTGGAACGCAAAGGCGAGCACCGGGATATTTTCGAACGCATTGGCCAGAGCGGTTATGTCCGAATGCGCGTGGACGGGGTATCGGTCCGCCTCGATGAGGCGCCCCCGTCCCTTGCCAAAAACCGCAAACACACCATCGAACTGGTGGTGGACCGCATCGTCGTGGGCCGCACTGGCCAGGACCGGATCGCCGATTCTGTTGAAACCGCCATGAAGGAATCTGGCGGCGACCTGGTCCTCTCTGTAGAAAACGACAAGGATAGACGATTCTCGTCGCGGCGCTATTGCGCGGACTGCAAAATCGGCTTTCCCGAACTATCGCCCCAGTCATTTTCATTTAACTCTCCGATTGGCGCGTGTCCGTCCTGCAATGGTCTTGGCACGCGGCTCGAAATCAGCGCAGACCTGATCGTGCCAGACCCGAGCCTGTCTATCTTTGCCGGCGCCATCAAACCAATGGCCAACATGCTGCGGCGGGGAGATGGCTGGAATGTAAAAATCTTCGAAGCCCTGGAGCGGGACCTCGGCATCGACTTAGATACCCCATGGCAGGATCTAACAAAGGCGCAACAAAAGCTCGTTCTCTTTGGCACCGGCCGGGACCGCATCAAAGTTAAGTGGGAACGGGGCCAATCCAAAGGCACCTATGCCATGCGCTTCGAAGGCGTGGCCAATGCCATGTTGCGCCGATTGCAGCAAACCAAATCAGCAGAGATGCGGGAATACTACCAGCAATTCCTCTCCAACGTGGCCTGTACTGACTGCAACGGCGCGCGGCTCAAACCCGAATCCCGAGCGGTCCTGGTGGCCCGGATGTCCATCGGGGATATCGTGGGTCAAAGCGTGGCAGATGCTCGGGTGTGGTTTAAAAACCTCACCCTGGCCGGCAACCAGGCCACCGTGGCCGAAGAGGTGCTCAAAGAAATCGGCGCGCGCCTCGGATTTCTGGCCAACGTGGGTCTCTCCTACCTCACCCTGGATCGACTGGGCCCGACCCTTTCAGGCGGCGAAGCCCAGCGAATTCGACTGGCCAGCCAGCTCGGCTCAGAGCTATCCGGTGTGATGTACGTGCTGGACGAGCCCTCCATTGGCCTGCATCCCAGGGACGGAGCCAAGCTGCTCGATGCCCTCATCGGCCTGAGGGATCTGGGCAACTCTGTCATTGTCGTGGAGCACGATCGGGAGACCATTGAGCGCGCAGACCACGTGGTGGACTTTGGGCCCGGGGCCGGAGCCCTTGGCGGCAGCGTGGTCGCCCAGGGCACCCCATCGGCGATTGCAAAGAAAAGGGCCTCGGTAACCGGTCAATACCTGGCTGGGAAAAAACACATCCCAATGCCGAGCAAACGTCGCAAACCCAAGTCACGGCTGACCCTTAACGGCGCAACCCTCAACAATCTGAAGGATGTGACCTGCGAGCTGCCCCTTGGCGTACTCGCTGTCTTCTCGGGTGTGTCCGGTGCCGGCAAGAGCTCCCTACTCTCCCAAACCCTGCTTCCAGCGCTCAAACGGGAACTCAACGGCGCAGCTGAAATCCCTGGGCCGTATCGCTCCATCGAGGGCATGCAAGGACTCGACAAAGTCATTCACATCGACCAGAAACCCATTGGCCGTACCCCCCGATCAAATCCAGCCACCTATACCAAGGCATTTGACGAAATCCGCAAAATCATGGCTGAAACCCCAGAGGCCAGGGCGTTTGGTTTTGGTCCAGGGCGGTTCAGTTTCAACGTACGCGGCGGTCGGTGCGAAGCCTGTGGCGGCGCGGGCGTGATCCGCGTGGAGATGCACTTTCTCGCAGATGTGCACGTGCCGTGCGAAGTTTGTCGCGGACAGCGATACAACGACGCCACCCTACGGGTGCGGTTCAAAAACCGCAATATCAAGGAAATCCTTGAAACCACCGTGTCAGAGGCACTCGACCTCTACGAGGCATTTCCAAAAGTTCGACGCATCCTAAAAACCCTAGAAGACGTCGGTATGGGCTATGTCCAACTCGGCCAACAGGCCACAACCCTTTCTGGCGGTGAGGCCCAGCGGATCAAATTATCGCGAGAGCTCGCCAAACGGGGCACCGGGCGAACCCTGTACGTACTCGATGAACCGACCACTGGGCTGCATTTCGATGATATCAAAAAACTCTTGGAAGTGCTCGACCGCTTGGTCGACCAGGGCAATACAGTCGCAGTGATCGAGCACAATCTGGATGTGATCAAGTGCGCTGATTGGGTCATCGACATGGGACCTGGCGGCGGCGCAGAAGGGGGTCGCATTATCGCAACAGGCACCCCGGAACAAATCGCCCGGCGCAAGCGCTCTGCGACCGGCGCGTTTCTCAAGAAACTTCTCAGATAACAGTCAGTTAGGCTTTATTCCGCCGGTAGATGAGCCTGAGCCCTTCGAGGGTAAGATCGGGTTCTACCCGTTCTATTGTTACCGACTCCGAAGCAATGACGCTGGCCAGGCCACCAGTTGCGATAACCGTTGGCTCCTCTCCCATTTCACTCGCGAGCCTCGCTACGAGCCCGTCGACCAGCGCGACATACCCAAACAGCACCCCTGATTGCATACTCTCCACGGTGTTTCGCCCGAGTGCGCGCTTGGGTTTTGCAATTTCGACCCTCGGAAGCTTTGCCGCGTGGGTGACAAGTGCTTCCAGCGCTGTACCAATGCCCGGGAAGATAGCACCGCCCAGGTATTCCCCTTTGCTAGACAAGCAATCAAAGGTCGTAGCCGTACCGAAATCGACGATGATGCAGGCGTTTTCTTCGTGTACATACGCGGCTACCGCATTCACGACCCTGTCTGCACCCACTTCTTTTGGGCTCTCGTATCGAATGGCGAGTCCTGTTTTGACGCCCGGCCCCACAACCAGAGGCTCCACATCGAAATAGCGCCGACAGGCGCGGGTAATAGCGTGTAGCGCCTGGGGAACAACGCTGGACAGGGCGGCAGCACAAACCATCTTCATGTCCAAGTTGGCCAGTTCAAAAAGGTTTTTTAGACCGAGGCCCCATTCGTCGGTTGTGCGTTGGGATTCAGTGCGCATGCGCCATTTTTTTATGAGCGCATCTTCCCGGTATATGCCGAGGACCGTGTGGGTGTTTCCTATGTCGATGACGCAAAGCACGGGACTTACTTCTCGATGATTGAGGTTTCATACCAGGAGATATAGTCAGCCAGATCTCTCCTGAGGCGAGAATCGACCTCTAAAAAAGTAACGTCTGCTCTCTGATCTGACGTGGGATTAAAATGATATGTAAATTTTCGGGAGTCGATGAAAAGGATATATGCCGGCTTGACGCGACCGCTCGGATCTTTTGGCAGTGATTTAGCTGCAATGACGTGAAGTCGGGACCCGGCCGCTGGATCTGGAATCTCCCCGATAGATTCGATGTCGTGGTCGGTGAGGTACTCGATCGCCATCGCATGGTCTTTTACCTTGACGTCTGCTTTGAAGGTCCGCTGGTTGGCAAATGCAACACCGGCATCTTTTTCAAAGCGATACCCGCGCTCTGCAAGAACTTCCTCGATAATTTCAAGGGCGCGGTTTTCTTCAAGCGATCGGATATCGAGATCTGGTTGCTGGGTCTGGGGGCCACCACATCCCCATGAAAGCACAGTGACAAAAAGCAGTAGCGTGTTAGGAAATCGTTGTCTCATCATCAGTTCACCTCACCTAGGGTCAATATCAGACAAAAGTACATGGGATCGTCAACCAAAAAAGTGGGGGAATCTCGATTTTATTCTTCTTTTGCCCCGAGTTGCCAGGCTCTTTCGAGCACGGCGGCAAGCGTCCAGTCGCGCTGAGGTGGGTTTTGAATAGCAGCCACATCACCGGATGCGGTGGGTGTTGTCTCAAACGCGCGTACTTCTTCCTCAGCTGGCTCGGTGCCTGCTTGGGGGATCGCCGGCATCACCGGTGGTGTCAAGGCAGCATCGGAAACCGCCTCCTCCGGGGCCAACGTTTCCTCGGGCAACCCCGGTGGGGGTCGGTCTGTTATTTTGCTGTCGACTGGTTCTTCCGCAAGCTCTGCTAGCACTTTATCGTCAGTAGCTTCAACAGTAGATTCAGCCACAGCTTCAGAAACCATTGGCGCTGATGGGGCAATCGGTTCCCCAGCGGTCTCCGTTGGTGCAGCAGGGGGAGATGATGGTAAAAGCGGTTCGTCAAAAAAGGCCGCTTCGATGTCTGCGGCAGAGGATTCGATATTTCCATCAAGACCCTGGTCAAAGGCAACTTCGTCACTGTCATCCACGATGATGTCTATTTCGTCTAGCTCTTCAATTTCAACGTCTGATAATTCCTCGATCTCTGATTGAATCTCATCTGGCTCTTCAAAAAAGGCCGCTTCGATTTCGCTAATTTCACTATCGCCAGATGTCAGCATTTCAGACGGTGCCACATCCATCCCCTCTTCGGAAAGATTCAATAAAGGTTCAGGGGTAGGATCCACGATATCGGAAACTTCTGTATCGCTATCAGATGCGACGGCCGGCTCAACTTGCGGTGCTGGTTCAAGAACGGTGCCCTTGGCGATGCGCTCCCGATTCTGCCGGACCCGATTCAACAGGTCTTCGAGTTTGGAAAGACGCTCTTGTGGGCTTAGCATTTGTCTGACCTTTCGCAAAGCCGGCGAACAGCCGTGATGGGATCGACGCCTTCCTCAATCCACTGGCGGACGCGCGGAACAGCCTCTGGATTGCCCGCCCAGAAGAGCGTTTCATCTCCCTGGCGCACCAGAGGTATGACCTCAAACCCATATTGGCCGAGGGATTTTAGATATCCGGCTAAAAAACCACTGCGCAATGCGTCACCTGCCTCTGGAAATGGCACCTCGCTGTTTGAGCGCAATCGAAACATTAGCGCGCTGTGGTGTATTTCAATGCTCAAGCTGCCAAGCCCCAGTGCAGCCATTGTCCCGCACAGATGCTCGGCCAGCACGTCCATGCCGATATTTTGAAGCGCATCTCCTTGCGACGCGCTGAGTCGACGACCGTGGTTGCCCCCCCAAGCGCGGGCTGCCGCGTTCACGTGTTCGCCGGGCTCCAGCGCGGTCAGGACGTCGATTGGGACGAGTGCCAACTGCTCTGAACCAGCCGAATGGATCGTCCCACGGCCCAGATCAAACGCTACAAAACTCGCGGCATCAAAAACAGGTTGCATCATTGGCGTCTCCCCATGCGCAGTGTCGGCAATGATCAAAATATAACGCACCGACACTACTGATTAATTTTAATCGTATTGTATTCAACCACAAATTCGAAAGTCAAATAAGTGGTAAGAGATTTGAATACATCCAGGAAAAATATGACCTGTCATTCCTATCATACCCCGTCATTCCCTCGAACATGGGTGTCGCGAAAAGTGCAATGCACGTCACTCCTGCGAAAGCAGGAGTCCAGAACCAAACGAAATTACAAGGTTTTATGGATTTTCGCCTGCGCGGGAATGACAATATTAAGACTTTCTCAACCCTCTCTTGGGAGGGTGTCCTAATCTGGGGTCTGGTCCCAGGTGTCCTCAGCTGACACAGGGCTCTCTTCTTCGTCATCTAGCGTTTCAAATGCAGCAGGGTTCAATTGCTCTGGGTCTATAAACCGACGCACCGGAAGGCGCGGTTCCGGCAGCGGTGTCCCTGGTTTATGAAAAATGAGTTTCTGGTTGAGCGCTTGGGCGTACTCGGCAGCCGTCAGGCGGCCTCGGTCCATCATTGTCTTCAACACCCGACCAAGGATCTTCGCCATGCGGTCAGTGGGTCCCCCCCTTTCGTACTGTCGATGCCGACCTATCGGGCTTGGCAACAGCTTGATGAGGAAAACAGATTCCATGGCATTGAGCTCTACAGGTTGCCTGCCAAAGTAGTATTCTGATGCATCTTGAATGCCGTAGATCGAAGGGCCGAATTCAACCACATTCAAATAGAGCTCGAGTATCTCCTCTTTTTTGAAATAACTTTCTAAATACCAAACAAAGAAGAGTTCCTGAAGCTTCCTAGCGATGGTTCGCTCGCGCGTGAGAAACAGGTTTTTAGCCAGTTGCATGGTGATGGTACTGGCGCCATGACGGAGATTCTGTTTTTTCAAGTTAAGTGAAATCGCCCGCCTTATTTCCGGTAGGGTAATCCCATCGTGGTGCCAGAACTTGCCGTCTTCGGTCGTAAGGACTGCCTCGATCACGAAAGGGGAGATTTGGGGAAGCGGTACCCATCTATCCGTACCCGGACCAGAAAGCAGCCGCAAATCTTCTCCCTCAGCGGTGTAGGCCACATAGGAAAACGGCCCCCTTAGGTAATCGGGTGCTGGCACAGCCCCAAACGTCTCAATGCGACACGTATTGTCGAGCTCAGCCTCTAATTCAGCCTCATCTGGGGTCGTATCGTCGAGTGCCAATCTCAATGACATACCGATGCGACCATCGAGCCGCGCCCCCTCGATTCGGGGAACGAGGACCTTGGGCATCGCGGCCAGTACTTGCTGACACGATGTGGGTGGTACATTTACTGAAATATCGAGCGCGAATCTGTCCAGCCAGATATCGCCGCGTATTGTCGCCCGGGCAAGATTGCGCGCAATGAGAAACCGATCCAGATGAATGCGCTTTTCATTTTGATAAAGGGAGATCTTAAAATCTCCTTGCAAATCGAGAGGCTCTGTCGGTGCTGAAGCCAACCGCGGGTGATCGATTGCGATGCCGGTTACAGATATATGCCCCGACAGTGATGCTTCTTGTCGCTTTGGTATCAACGTGGCAACGAGGGAGCTATCAGCGTATGCATTTTGCCATTTGAAATATTTTGACCCGAGCAAGAGCGCTCCCGATTTCGACAAGGGCATATCGGGAACATCAATCTTCAACGTCGCTGAACCTTCTCGCGAGACCTCACCATCGATGGTCCATCGGGCATCCATTCGATGCCATTCCCCACCTGCCCGAATGAATATTGGATCGCCGATACGCTTGGAAACGTTTACGGCCACATTATCGACTTTCACATCTTCTTCATCTGACTTTTTTGTTACAAATGCACCTGTTGCCTTTGTAACATTAACCAGTATCTGTCTCCGATTACCATTGCCCCCCACTTCTTTCCTATCGCCCTTGACACCTGCAATTTTGTTAAAAAAATCGTTGAGTTCGGCACCTGTTGACTGAGCGTCTTTGTAGAGCCCCATCAGCGATTCACCTGTAATCGATATTTGAAATGATGGTTTGCTTAAGTGGATCGAAATCTCTTTATTGCTTGGGTTATGAAATAGTTCGAGGTGTGACCCTTCAATCAGAGATGAAGTACCGTGTTTCAGGCGAACCAAATCCGCCTCAAACGCTGCCCTTGCTTCACCACCGATCTGGCCTGAGATGCCGGTAATTGCGCCAAGAAATCGCCCGTCGTCGTAAGCCAGGCTCGCCGACCCCACTGAAATCTCGGGAAAGGAGCGCTTTTTGCTGGTCGCGGCCCGGGTTTTTACGCCAAGAACACGGCTAAAGAGTGCATGCCAATCACTTAGAGGTACACCACCCGTGCCCACACCCATAGGAATGCTAAGCCCGTCTAAACGGATGTCCGTCACATCGACCTTCCCCCAAAATAGCGGACCGATTCGCACGGTGATGCCCACGCGATCGACCCTGGCAAAGACACCTCGGCCGGCATTGCTTCGCATTTCAACGCTCGTCATCACCACGCCGGTCAGCGAGGCGGACGCATCTCTATATTCGACATCTACCCCCAAGCGTTGTTCCAGGCGAGGAAGGACATTGGCAATGATTTGCTCGTCCGCCCCGACCTGAAAAAGAAGTGTAACAATGGCGGCCACGATCAAAGCGACAACAATAATGGCAATGAAAATATATTTTTTACTCATGTTTACTAAAGTATTCCATTTCTTGGCCCTAACACCTACATCTATTCGAGCCCCATCCGACGCCGCAGTAGCCATTCACCGGACAGAAAGAGAATAAACAAAATAAGCGTTATTGGGTGATCCCACAAACTGACATCGATCTGGGATAGCACCCGCTGCGCCGACCTGTCTCCCCTAGCCCACTGCATGGGTTGAATCGCTCCGGTTTGAAACACACCGCCAGTGTGTGTTGCGATTTCCCTAAGTAACCTGTCATCTGCTCTTAAATGGCTGATTTCTTTTCGATCTGATGTCACGAGAAAATGCGTTTCGGCATCCCGTCCGTCAGTCGTTTTGACAGTTAGTACGTGTGGTCCTTGGAATGAGGGGAACCACTCCCGATGATATCTACCGTGATCGTCGAGAAGGGCTTCGAACGTCTCATGCTGCTCACTGCCGTTTTGGTGAATCCACTGTATGGTGCTCGATATCGCACCGCCTGGAACTGGCTGATAGGATTCGTCGGTCAGCTCAATATCAATGCTCAACGCTTGACCCACGTGAACGGGTGCCGGAGACACCTGAACCCGGAGTTGATCCAGTTTTGGCGACCTGGTTAACCAAGATACTGCCTGGTGCCAAAAATTTGTATATGCATCTGCCGAGCCCCCGCGCATAGGACCGGTGAAGCGCCAGCGCCACATGGCGTCCGTCAGTATGGCCATTGTCCGGCCCTCCTCCACTTCTTTGACTGCGATGACCGGCGCGGGTCCATCGTCTGCTGCGACAAAGGGGTGCTCGACCAATCGCAATGCACCCGGTGTGAGGGATCCCACACGTCCAATGCCGTCCAACCGCGCTAGGGAGCGCCAGGCCTGTTCCGCATCTTGTGGGGACGAGAACAGCTGCATCAATGGATGTCTTGTGCCAGATGGCGTCAATTTCAAACGAAACGGTGACGTATTGATCAGGCGAGAGGGAGGGGTTTGAGCCGGCAACAACTTCACCGGCAAGGCAGCGCTCAACTCGCTCGCAACCAGCGTGTTCCCAGGAACACCGTCACCCCCAGCGATAATGACGAAAGCCCCGCCTCGCTTCACGAATGTCGCGATTTGATCTAAATAGTTGTCCACACCGACCTGAGCGGGCTTAAAATTCTGAAAGATAATAATATCAAATTCATTTAGATGTCCTTTAAAAATCTCTTCTGTCGGAAACGGGATAAGCGCCATACCACTCGTGCCAAAGGTGGTTGATTGATAGGCTGTACGCAGAATATAAAACGATACCAAATCAACTCGCGGCCAAGCCTTGAGGGTTTCTCTCAAGAATCGCTGATCCCAAGATGGCTGACCCGCGAGATGAAGAATGCGAAATTTATCCCGTATAACATCAAAGGCCACGTGAACCCGATTGTTTTCAGGAACCTCATCCATCGGAGATACGGGCACTGTTACGGTAAAAACTTGATGCCCTAAGGTCGAAGGAAACACAGAGAAGGATATTCGTCCCTTTCCCCCAACCAGATGCACGATCCTGCGTTGGACCACGGAACCATCCTGCCACAGATACGCCTCTACTTCGCGGTCCGGCAAACCAGTACTTCTGAGCGAAACAACGACAGGTGTCTCGCTTCGCGTAAATGCAAACGGCTCCACATCCACCCGTTCTATTGCGAGGTCTTTTCTCTTTCCAGGATTTTCGATGAAAATGGTGTTTATCGGCACGCCTGACCGCTTTGCCCAGCTCACGTCGATGTCTTCTTCCGGCGCCATCGAAATCTCTGTGTCCGCGCCATCACTAATGAGGACGATACCTTTGAGTGGAGATGTAGCCCGCTCTTCGAGTAAGCGAGAGATGGCCTGACGGATATCCGTTTTTGAACGTTTGGGCGCCGACGAGAATGCCTGTTCTGCCCCTCCGACAGGTACGAGGTCATCTGAAAAGCAGTACCAGACCACTTGACAGCCCTCTTTGAGGCGGGTGAGATCTTTATGAGCCCGCGCTACCATCTGCTCGGCCAGTTGAAGTCGGGTATCGCCCGTACCCCGCGTCATCGAGCCTGACACGTCAACTAGAACGGCCAATTCAGACGGCATATCCTCGAGTTGCCTAAAGTGAACCGTCGGCTGCAAGGCCAGCCCTAAGGCTATCGCGAGCGCTGCAACACGCGCGACCATAATCCCAACGCGATGGGAGAGGCGATGGGTTGTATCCAAAGACCGCCAGGTCCAGTAAGCCGCAACAGCGCACCCTAAAGCGAGAAGGACGATCGCGAAAATATCGATGCCCCCAACAGCGGATATCTGCCATTCCTCAACAGCGGCAACCGCCTTGTCCGAGTCTGGCATCATTTTTCAGTGACCCGTTTACCAAAGCGGCGATGGGGTGTTTCTTCTTTGTAATTGAGGCACAGCGCGTACATTACAATATTGATACCCATCCGAAATGCGTTTTCCCGTTGCCTGTCTCCTCCAGGCACGACAGTGAATTCCCAATTGCCTAAATTGTCTCTGGCCCAGGCACCGCCTAGATCGTGCTCGGTCCTGATGACAGCCAAGCGCCCACCGATTTCGTAAGCCGAAAGGCTTGCCGGCCCCTCGACGCGCCCAACAGGTCTGTCAATTTGGTAGAACGAGCGGTAAATAACGTGGGCGGCTGGTACCGGCGTTCGTTCAGTGTCGGGCAGCGCACTCATGAGGAGTGCGTCAACCGATTGGTTGAATCCGTCGACGTCGCCGTCCTTGGTAAAGGCGGGATCTACAATCAGTGTACCGCCGAATCGAAGATACCGGGATACAGCGCTTATCGATTGGGATCCCCACTCTCGAAAAGACCTATCGCCGCTCAGATAGGCGAGCGGACTTGTGGCAAGGGACGCCGTACGAGTGGGTTTGACTTCGATAGATTCGAGTGCCACATCCACTGCAGTGCGCTTGTGCAGGGCCCAGGCAAGGCGTCGGAGTGCGGTTGTTCTCGGGCGCCAATTCCCTCCGGGATACACTATCTGGCTAAACTGCACCTGAGAGGCAGCGCCAACGGCTTTCAGAAATCGCGGCCTTAGGAAGCTAGCAGCGAAAAATCCGGCTGTCTTCAGAAATTGGCGTCGGTTTGCCTGCATTTGCCCCATATCCTATGGTATCAATGGTCATGAAGCGGTCATTGTAGCAAAAATTTTTCCAACCGCTAAAGGGTAATTTCAATGAATGGTGGAAGAAATTCTAAGATACGGGGATGGATCGGGGGAATCGCCACTGTTCTTTTGCTAATCGGCGTTCTCGAACCCCTCGCGGCAGAAACAGCAAAGGATCCAAAGCCCTTACAAACCGAATCCGATCAGCCCGCTCGCCGCGATCACCTCCACCAGGGAAGTATCAACATCCTCATCGGCACGGGATGGTTTTTGGTCGCACCGTATGACAAAAACGATGCGGGTAAGATGTGCGAGCGCCAGGACACTGGAGATGGGGTTGAGGGCGAGCCGGTCTGCACGGGCCGGTCTGGTTTTTTTCTAGACCTTTTAGGTGGGTTCGGCGTGCTGCCCGGATTCGAAGTGTATGCTATTTTCAGGCTCGGCCTGGAACGTCCCGGCGGCGATCTGGTCAACCAACCCAAGACGCGACAGCTCGGTGCGGGCATTCGACTGTATTCGCCCAAAAGTGGCTTTTTCAAGATTGGATTTGGTATTGCCCCACTGTTCGATTTTTCAGACCATGGCAATGCTGCGGATGTTGGCAAGGACTTTGTTATTCATGTCCCGATTCAGGCGCAGTTCGACATTGTGCGCTGGTTTGGTGCCTATGCTCAAGTCGCGTCTAATATTTCTTTTGTGTCGGAATTTCGCCTGGAGCTGACCGGCGGCATAGGCGTCCAGGGTCGGTTTCCTTAAAAAGGTTAGCGTTCGGGAAAAGTAGCCTCAGGAGGTGAGGTTAAGACGTCACCCACCCAATTTTTCACCTCGTTTAAACGGTGTTACACTACGCCCTGTGCCCCGGCCTCTAAAAGGAGATAGGATATGCCCCGCATCTTCACCTTTATCGTTTCACTCATTTGCATCGTCACTTTGGTCTGCGTGGTGTCTGCGCAGAGCAGTGCGATATACAAGCGCCCCACCGAAGGGCTGCTCCTTCCCGTGCCATCGATCACGGAAACCAGAGATGCAACCGCACTGGCGATCAACCCGTCCAATATGGCTTTCTTGGATGGGTGGAGTTTTGTATATCTAGGCTCCTGGCTGCGCAACCAAGCGCATGTTGCTGGTCAGGGCCACGGCTTCTTTTTCGCTTTTCCGGTGGGCATGCTCTCCCTTGGTACCGCTATTGAGGCGCTCACACCCTCCGAGAAAATACAGCACTGGCAGGGGATGGACGCTCGCATACGGTTCTCGTTGGGCATGGCACTTAACTTCAGGCGCGCCGTAGCCATTGGCATGGCTTACCGCACCTTCTGGTACTACGCCACTGGACAAATCAACACCCTGGATCTAGGGCTCACTGTTCACCCAATGAATCACCTTGCGCTGTCATTTGTCGCAGCAGACATCACAGCGCCCGAGATTCGACACTCCGGGAGTGAGCGGGCGCCCCGCAGATTCAAGGTGGGCCTCACCCTAAGACCGTTTGCAAACGATCGCCTCGCCCTGGGCGCCGAACTCAATTATCTTTACGGAGATCCTCTTTTAAGAACAGATGCAGCTGCGCTCTTAAGCGTAATGCTCATCGACGGTGTGGTGGTTCGCGGGCAATTTCGCGCTGAAGGCATCCGGGATAATACCTATCCCGCAGGCTATTTCATCGACGCCGCAATCGAAATTGACTTACCCAGCTTTGGCATCGGCACTTCGATGCACGGACAAATCAACCCCAGCGACCGGGCTGCCTATCATGGAACGACCTGGTCTGCACGTTTCTCAGGGGATGAGGCGCCACATGTTCGGTTTCCACGGGCGATTCGAGCCCCGTACGCAGCAGCCATCGAAATTGACGAACCACTCGACACCTACAGCACTGCTGGGCTGATGCAGCTCTTCGAGCGCATACAACAAGACGATACTGTCGATATGGTCATTTTAAAGCCGAATGCAGGGACAATATCCCTTTCCCAAGCCCAGGAGATTCGCCGCGGCATCCGCGGGTTACAACAAGCAAACCGATCCGTTGTCTGCTATCTCGTAGATGCGACCGCATCTGTGTACCTCACTTGTGCTGGTGCGAATCAAATTTGGCTAAATCCAGCCGGTGGGATTCGCTTGGCCGGCATATTTCAGCGTCAAATTTTTTATCGAGACCTGTTTGAAAAAATTGGTGTCAAAGCCGATATTGTCCGCATCGGTGAGTATAAGAGCACACCTGAGGCCTACACCCAAACAACACCCTCGAAAGCATCTGAGTACCAGCTGAACCGCTATCTCGACAGCGTATACGACCACATCGCAGCCAACTTCAGTGTTGATCGAAAGCTGGACAACCTTCCAACTGCAAAGAGACTCATCGAACAGGGTCCCTTCACTGCAAAGGAGGCGCTGGGCAAAGGGCTCGTCGATAGGATTGTGCCCGCTGATATACTCGATCGGGAGTTGGAGCAGTACGCCGGTGGCGCTCTTTATATCAACCGCCACTACGGTCGAGACAAACAGCGCGCACGCCGTTATCTGAATGCGCCGGCAGTCGCCGTCATACACATCGATGGGCAGCTGGTCGATGGCGAGAACGTAGATGTCCCGCTACTTGACGTAAAAATGTCGGGCGCAAAAACGCTCGTGGGAATCATTCGTCAGGTTCGCGACGATCGGCAGATCCAGGCCGTCGTTCTTAGAATCGACAGTCCCGGTGGATCTGCCCTGGCCTCAGATCTCGTGTGGCGCGAAATTATGGCCCTGCGCAGGGCTAAACCCGTTATTGCTTCCATGGGGTCTGTCGCTGCTTCTGGTGCCTACTATATCGCCTCGGCCGCCAATGAAATCTATGCAGAGACCACCACGCTTACCGGATCCATCGGCATCTTCTACGGCAAGGCCGATTTATCGGGACTTCTGGACAAAATCGGCATCAATGTGGTCACATACAAGCGAGGGCCTCATGCGGATGCACAATCCTGGGCACGGCCTTACACGCCAGAGGAGCGCCAGCGGCTACTACAGCAGATAGGGGAGTATTACGATCTGTTTAAAAACAGGGTCGTGGCAGGCCGCAGCCGCGGATTCACCAGTGCCATCGTAGACAAGCTGGGGAGGGGAAGGATCTGGTCAGGCGCTGAAGCACAAGGCCGCCTCCTTGTGGATAAAATCGGTGGATATGCACAAGCGCTCAATCGGGCGCGGGAACTCGGTAGTATCCCCAGAGATGTGCCGGTATTTCACTATCCAAAACCCGGATCTAACCTATTTTCCCGCTTCGTCAAATCTATCGCCGCCATGGCGCGACAGCCGTCCCCTTTGGATCATTTATTTTCCACACGCGGTATGAGACAGATACTGTCAGCAATGGTGCCTTTTGCCTCACTCGATCCTGAATTACCCAGAGCTGTCCTGCCCTTTGCAATTGATGTCGATGAATAGACATCTGCAAAGCCACACTTCTTAATAGATGTGTCACGTTATGACGTGTCCGCCTACGCCGAGCCTCCGGCGGGATCTTGGTTCTTCGTAATCGATCTCAAAAGTCGATAACCCCGCCGGAGGCCTGGCGTAGGCGGGCCATGTCATTTATACTCGTCGGTTGCTCAAATAGGGGTGATGATGTTTTTTTCTCCGTTAAAGACAATGACTTGCCTGTCGTAGGAGTGTTTGATGTTGCCGCATCCTACCACGCAGTCAGAGAGCATCACATCCCGACTGACTTCATAGTTAAATCCCTCGGGCAGGGGCATCAAAACGGTCTGGTTTAGCGAAGCACCATCTACCACCCATCCAGGACCAACGATACTGTCCCGAATTGTTGATCCACTACGAATAGTAGCACCAGCGGCGATATTATAATTCCCCTCCAGAACACTATGACCTTCAATTATAGCTTCGGGATGTACGTGCGTCATTGCGGTATTTTTAAGTGTATAAATATTGATAGCGTGAAAATCGTATATCCTGCCTAGATCGGCCCACATTTTGTCTGAGACAAAGCCTAAAAATCCGGCTTGCTGTAATTCACCTAAGTTACGACTGAAAATATGCAAACCAAAATCGAAAAAGCACTCGGGAGCTCGATGACTGTTTTTATCCAAAGGGACTTCAGTTACGCGGTCTGCCCATCTTGCTAGTAATTCATACCGAGCGATATATCGCGATGAATTATTGAGATTGGTAGGGGCGTCTTTTTTCTTTTCGTGAAATCCTATGATGCTTTGTTCGTCGTCTATTTCAACAATACCGAACTGATCTTTTACTTCCTCTGGAACCGGATTTAACATTAGCGTGAAGGCGCTTTTTCTGCGGCGGTGGAATTGTAAAATCTCATATCCAGACTGCTCGGTGTAGATATCTCCTGAAAAAATAGCGACGTCTGTGCTGGGCAGGATCGTCCGAATTTGGTTGATATACCGAAGCATCTTTGTCACACCGCCGTAAGTACCGGAAGGTCTTTCCTCTACGAGAAACATAATCGCGACATCATCGCCAAATCGACGGCTATCAGAAGTTGCTCGGATAATACTCTCGGCCGCATGGCGCTTAGAAACATTGACAATGATATATCGAAACCCAGAACCAACCAAATCCTCAATGGTGCCATCGATAAGGGGGTGGTCGACTATCGGCAAAGAAGCCTTGTTCCATGTAATGACGCTGTAGTGGTCTTTGTTCTCCAGCTCACCTGTCTCTGCGTGAAATTTCGATGCAGTAAGTGGGCGAAACCGGGTAGCAGCACCGGCGGCCAACACGATGCCAATGCGATCTGGGAAGCTTGTCTCCCCTGAGAGCAAGGCCTTAAACCGAGCGTCGGCTTGCTTTAGTAATTCTTGTGTTTCGCGGGTTATTTCCGTTGACATGACGCCAGCCTACAGCACCACCTTGAAAAAATCAAACTCTAAATACCCTTTGAATACGCCTTCCAGATTCAGTAACCATAATAGCTACAGATAGCAATTTTGTTATTTTTATCAGTATCACAAATTAATTATTCATTTTAGATATTTGTCGTGTTTATGATTGATAAATATGTTTGCATGATGCACGAATTCATCGGTGCAATATTACACCTACCCTACCAGTATATCTATGATACGCCGACAGTGGAACAATTCAGGCCTGCTTTACGTCACTTTGATATATGTGCGGCCTGGTACAAAGAAAGAGAACGTACCTACCATCAGGGTGTTTTCTTCTTATAATCGATTGGGTGATCTGTTGTTCATGGTTTCATGCCCTATGAGCCGCTGGATATTGACGGTTCCCCATCGTCGGTCATTTTTGGGGATGCTATTTCTTATCGGCTTAGGACTAAGACACCCCGCCACAGCCACCCGGCACTATCTTGCAGTAGAAGCGCTTCACCCGCTTCGCGTACTTGGTCTTTTTACACTTGCCTTTATTGTATGCAGAGAGCCAAACTTCCAAATTGTCATGACCGCATCGATTTTGCCAATAATTGAGATGCCCAATGCCGACACGGATATTAGATCTCGCATCGGTAGTCATCTTTTTCTTTGTAATTGTGCGTGTAAGCGCTCCTCGGGGCATGATTTGCATAAGCCCTACTTCACCGCGCTGCCCAGTTACTTTTGACCGAAAACTGCTCTCTTTAAAGATAATGGCAACGACTAAAAACGGATCAATAGGAGGTTGAACCGCTTGGCTTTCTTCTACGATGATAGTCGCGTATTCCTCAGCACGCGCTATCGCTTTTTCAGATTTCCAATGTGGCACCAGCGAGAGAATGGCTGCAGTGACCGCGGCAATTAAGGTATCCATCGAACGCTTCTAAGCTCCCTCTTTCTATAGCCTCGTCTAAATAAATGCCCGACCGACTAGATGTAAAACTATTCTCCATTTGGGTGTCTCGTCAAGGGGTGACATTACAAACTTAGAAAATCCGAAGTATTTCTGGTAAGTTGCAAGCAAAAAACGTATGCTATAATGACCCATTTTTAGGGGCAAAACATGCGAAAAGGGCCCGGAAAAACATACTTACTTGCTCCGCTCCTCGCGGTTTTATGCGGCGCTTTGGTCGATGAACCAAAGGGAACGTCGGGAAAAAACGCCGTCAGACAAGTCCAAGACACGGCTGCTGGCCTTGAAATATCTGATGCATATTCACCAAGCCGCCTCGAACCAGCAGTTGGGTTAACGCCTCAGGTAGCCAAGTTTTCTCTTGTCGTAAAGCGAGACGATACAGTTGTTAGAATTGCTCCTAAACGGCAGGCGCGACGCCGCGGCGTTGTTATGAAAGGCGCGAGGTTGCCCGTCTTGGGTACGGCAGAGGGTCCAGGGTGCAATCGGGAATGGTATAATATTCATTTCGAAGCCTGGATATGCGGCGATAGGGTGACACCTTCTCATTCAGAGCCCTCTGGGAAGAGATATCCCATCGTTGCTGAAGGCACATTTACACCGTGGCCATATGCCTTTGTCCGCGATGCAGCCATCGAGTACCGGGTGCGCCATGGAGAGCTCATAGAAAATCGAGAACTCTTAAAGGGGTTTGGCTTTGGTGTTCATGGTCGCATCTCAGTGTCGGGGATCGATTTTCTTCGGACAGTAAAGGGTACGTTGGTGCCTTCGTCCGCGGTTCGGATAACGCATCGCATAAGTACTTTCTCGGGGATGAAGATCGACCGAGATACGCCTTGGCCGCTGGGATTTGTAAATGCAAAAAAAACGTGGGTATACAAAAATCCATCTCTTAAGTCACAATATCGTCTCGGCAAAGTCCATCGTTATACACCATTCCAGGCGCTAGAAGTTAAAAGTACCGGATCAAAAAAATTCGTAAAATTCGACGAAAACGCCTGGCTGCTATACCGAGACGTCCGCATTGCGTCCATGGCGCAAGTGCCCAATGGAATACGAGAGAATGAAAAATGGATCGACGTGGATGTTGATCAACAAATTATTACGGCATACGAAGGCGCGCGGCCTGTTTATGTTACGCTTGTTTCCACTGGCCGCGTTGGCCCCTCTAAGACGATAAAGGGTGCGTACCGGATCTGGGCCAAGGTGGCAGCTATCGCCATGGACAATACAGATGAAGAAATAGCAGAAGGCGATGTTGAATCGGTCGATGCCGGCCCTTTAGACGAGCAAAAACTCTACTCCCTGCACGACGTCCCCTGGGCTCAATTTTTCTTCGAGAGCTACGGCCTTCACGGTGTCTACTGGCACGATCGGTTCGGGAATAGGCGCAGCCATGGGTGCGTCAATCTCTCTGCAAAAGATGCTCGTTGGTTCTTTGATTGGACCGAGCCGCGTCTGCCGGAGGGATGGTGGGCCATGCATACGAGCCCTGGTGCACCCGGCACCCTCGTAAGGGTGCGCTAATGGATCACAAACCACGCCACTGAAAAAGGAACCCCGAAGTGCTATCCCAGACCGATGTCTTGCCGAATGGCATTCATGGCCTGGAGGCATATAGATAGAAAATCATCCAGCTGCAGCCCGATGTCGCTCTCACATGCGCGTATCTGATCCCGATCCACAGCTGCGGCGAACCGCTTGTCCTTCATGCGCTTTTTGATGCTCTTGAGCGTAAGATCAGCGGTGCTTTTTGACGGTCTAATCAGCGCGGCTGCCGTAATGAACCCCGTCGTTGGATCCACGACCCAGAGTGCCTTGTCCATCAAACTGGTACGCTCTACTTTGTTGTTGTGTCCGAGCACGGCGTGTACGATGTTTTCATTTACGCCTTTTTTCCGAAGTACCTCGGCGGCCACCAATGCATGACGTGCCATGTCGTGCTGACACTCGTCTAAATCCAAATCGTGCACCAGGCCTGCCAGTCCCCAGGTGGCCACATCTTCTTGAAAGCGATCGGCCAACGCCCGCATACACGCTTCGGTCGCCAAGCAGTGATGGAGCGTGGGGGTCATTCCCAGACGACCGCGAACCAATTCGTATGCTTCTTCCCTTGTCATTTGCGGTGCCTCTTTTTTTCATCGATCAGGGAACGGTTCTCTTCGACAAATGCAAGATAGTGATCAAAAGGAGCCTGAACGGCCAGTCTTCCACTCGATACCTCTTGCGTCAACCGACGCATGATTGTGCCCAGCACTGGCCCGGGCGCGATGTCGAACTGTTCCATAATCGCAAAGCCCAGGCCGGTAGGCAGGGGTTTGGGTTTTTCATCGATCTCCTTGATCTGTGCTATTCTTTGGGCCAGGGCGTCGATGAGTGCAATTCCGCGCTCGACTTTGTCCTCGTGCTTGCTGGTGATATCGGCGCGAGACAAATCCAGGAGATCGTCGAGTGCTGCACCCATATGCTTGGCAAACCGCCGCACAGCCGAATCTGTCCAGGAACCGTCATAGGCAGAAGCGCGCAGATGGGAGACGATGAGAAATCGAACTCGCTCTCGCAGAGTATCGTCAAGGGCAAGGCGATCGGCAATTTTGTCGAACATGCGGCCACCAACTTCTGGGTGACCTAAAAACGTAACCTGCCCATTGGGCTGGAATCTCCGCGTCCGCACCTTTCCAATGTCGTGAAACAACGCAGCAAACCGCAGATTGGGCTTTTGAGGGGTTCTGAGCAGAACTTTTTTCGTATGAAGCCATACGTCCTTATGCCGCACCCCTTCTCCAAATCCGACCATGGCGGCCACCTCGGGCAGTATCGTCGCCATGACACCCGAACGGACGAGCACATCAAGACCTCGGTCAGGCCGCTGCGTGAGCAAAAGCGCGTTCAGCGTTGATCCGATGTCAGCACCTGACATCGGATCTTGCCACATGACCTCGTGTTCCTCACCTGTGGCAGCTTCAATCGCTGCGGCAAACTCCTCTGCCGTGCCCAGCGGTGCCTCTATTGAGCTGATTTCTTTTTTTGAAGGGTTGCGCATCACTTCATACTATTCAACGTTAACCAATAAAAAAGCCTCCGGTTCAAGCGGAGGCTGACGCGGTAGGCGCATTTACGTTCGCCTTGGTGGGCGATCCCAGATTTGAACTGGGGACTTCCGCCGTGTGAAGACGGCACTCTAACCACTGAGTCAATCGCCCGCACCGTGCAGGGTGCATAGTAGCCGAGCCGAGCCCGCTGTCAACCGGCTTGTAATATACGCCTCTTTTTTTTAAACTGGCATCCCTTTCAAAAGTGAAGGAGGTATTGTGCGACTCGTCATTTCAACCGTACCGGTCAAGGAGGCGAACAGACTCGCAACGCACCTTATTGAAGAAAAGCTCGCCGCATGCGTCAATATCATCCCCAGTGCAACGAGCATCTACATCTGGAAAGGGAAACTTGAGCAGGACGAGGAGGCAATCTTGTTCATCAAGACCACAACAGCCTGTGTAGATCGCCTGAGTGCACGCCTTAAAGCCCTCCACCCCTACGATGTCCCTGAAATCATCAGCCTGCAAATAAAGGACACAGAGGGCAATCCAGCGTATCTATCCTGGATCAAGGACACGGTGGCGTCCTAGGGCCTGTCTTCAAATTCATGCGAGCCATAATCTGATACAAGCGAAGTGGACAAACCCGAGGTAGTTTACAGCGTGTTTTTCGTAGCGAGTGGCAATTCTTCGGTAACGCTTGAGTTTGCAAAATAAGACCTCCACC
>JASJCT010000197.1 GCA_030065855.1 Myxococcota bacterium | reverse complement strand
TATGCTAAGAGTAGATACGTAAAGCAAACTCAGCATGAGCAAGTTGGCAATGCAGTTCCACCGGCTTTAGCCAAACGCATTGCCACTGCAATACGACGACAACTACTGAATGTTGAGGAATGCGTTGATTCATCCCATGAGCGAATGTTCGAAAGAGCATTCACTCTACTTGATTCGGAATATGACAACGATGTTCGGCTTGGTAATCGCCGCAATCCACTTGATGAGCTAGTTTTTATCATCCTCTCGCGCCGCTCGCACGACGTACAATATCGACGCGCTTATAGAGTGCTAGCACGGCGTTTTCGGCCGTGGTCAAAACTACTCGCTGCAAAACGTGAAGACATTATCTGCGTCCTGCAACCTCTCGGATTAGCGACACAGCGAGTAAATATGCTAGTGGAAACGGTCTCAGCTATCAGTGAAGACTTCGGACGGCCAACTCTGAGTCAATTGCGGAAATGGAGTTACTCACGCGCATACCACTACCTGAGATCTTTACCTGGAGTAAACGATAAGACCGCCAAGTGTGTGATGCTGTATGCTCTAGACTTCCCGGCGTTACCTGTCGACACACACACCTATCGAATATCCAGCCGCATTGGGATCTTGCCAGAGGGGACATCGTACTACCGGTCACCAACGATCCTTGAGAGAGTCGTGCCACGTGATAACCGAGGTCGCTTTCACATATTAGCTGTACTCCACGGCAGATCTGTATGCACTGCACGATCACCTAGGTGCAACGATTGTATCTTGAACAACATCTGCAATAAACGCATGTGACGCTGAAGTTCTCTGTTTAGCGTTTCAAATTCAGCCAGCTTCAAAAGCGGGCGTGAGTGCCTTGTGGCACAGGGTGAAACACTCTTCGAAAAAACGATACCTATAGCTCTCGTATTCAACCGGATCAACAGCATTTTCGGGCCCTACACCTAACGACGGTAACACACCTTGAAGTTGCCGATCGACATATGCCTCTGAAATCAACTCGGCAAGGATTGCGCGTGTCTGTGGTAGATTCTGACCAGGCCATTCGCCTTCCGGTCCAAGCACTCGAGCTAGAGATTTGTGTTTCGCCGCAATATGAAGGAGGTTCGGATTATCTCGATCCCACTTAAAACGACGACCGGGCCCAAAATTTTCGACCTCATCCCACCAGAATGTTATACGTGCACGTCCACCGATCGGTCGGTAGATAATACTCGCCTCATCGGCAAGCTCGCCACATTCAACACGAAGCACATCAGTGGCCTCACTAGCCGATTCTGTGAAAAAGTGAGCCACAGCGATACCACGTATTTCATCATAAGAGAGAACAAGACTCTTATTACTTATTGCGACCAGATCCCTTTCAGCTGTGATCTCCACTGCACGATCTGTTAAAGATGCATCTGCGAACACTTCAATTCTCTTCCGTTTCTCGGGAACGGATACGTAACGTCTCCTTGAAAATTGCAGGTCTTTGTCCAGGGTTACGTTGGGCGCAGGTGGCTCGCGAACACTAGCCCTGACGGTAACAATTTCTTCTTTAAGCTGCACACTAATGGCGACAAGATCAGCCAGCCGACTCCCCGTGACATCAAATGATCCTCGAAAATGGCCTGGACGTTCCTCTATCGACTTGAGCGTAACCTGCCCTGTCGAAAGAAGAACCGCATCGCTTGTGGTTGACACAGTACATTGGGGATCATTCTCCTCATCCCAGCTTTCAACCCGATAGTACACGCCAATTCGCTTCGTGCGTTCCAGTTCGACGCGAATACCTTGCGGAATCACACTCAATCCCCATGGATTGTCGTCTGGCTCATCACCTGTGTTGGTTTCAGTATCTTCAAGTTTTTCTGCGAGTTTTTCCCCGAGCTTCTCGAGAGCATCTCTGAGCTCAGCTGACACTCGGTCTTGTGCAGATGGAGTTAAGTCTCGCTGTAGAGTCTCCAACACCTCTTCAATCAGCGGCCGTACACATTCTTCAACCGCTTTTACGAATGGGTGATCACGGTTCAATCCCAACCGGTCCGGATCAGTAACTTGCGCAGGATTGAGCTCGATCGCAGGTATACTTGCATCCTTCTCGCGTTGTGTTTCAAAAAGTTCATATTCCTTGAGAAGGCTCGGGATCTGTGGAAGATGTAGCTCACCGTAGATGTGTTGAGCCGCATCGTCATCGGCTCCACGGGCGTGTAGAAACGAGATGTCGTGAGCAGTTCGACCATCTCCAACTACTATGCCAGCCTCACTACGCCAGAGGCGAGCCATCCCTCCTCGAGGTCCGACTAGTACCAACGGAGTCTTGGATTTATACAGAGCTAGTGTTGCAGTACCTCCGTATGCAGAAAATTCTGGTAATCCCAGCATCCGTTCGAGAACAACCTCGCCAACAGGTTGAAAGCCAACCAACTCCTGTTCACGACCACTGCCACTGCTTCGTATTTCTCGCAGGACTAAAGAAATATTCGGCTGAGAATCAGGTCTGTATCGCAACTCAATGTGGCGTTCAAGATCGTGCGCCAAACGCTCGAAGTTCGGAATCGTGATTTCTTCCAAGGGGGCGAGAGTGACTACAGTACCGTTTCCGGTTGGTAAACCCAATCGCTCGCGATCAGCAGAAGTCGCCGTTCGATCAATGGGTTGGGCGTACATCCCTCCCTGAACAGCACACTCTGCATATCGTTCATCACGGATACTCTCGAACGTAACCCGACCAAGAGCGCCAGCATCCTTTGCTCCTCTGGCATTGAGACCACGGACAAATCCAACTTCATCGAATCCGCTAGCAGATCTACCGTACTCCAATAAGCGTTCCCGCATCACATCGGCAGTCATTCCCTCAAAACGGTCTCGGACAACGAACAGACGACCCTCGTTGCGACCGTGATATTCTATCTCGACAGGGCGATTCTGAAGATCTTGGTCAGTGAGCTCACTACTTGCCCACATTCGGAGACCTGAGTCACGCGTGTTCGTGATCAGTTCGACAAGACCTCGGATAAGGGAGCCTCCCATGGCTCTTGACGCGTTACGTCGCGTGTAGCGGGGAGCGACGGGGAGCGGCTGCATTCGATCAGTTTCGTTAGACTTTGAAGGCATCACGTCCGTCCTGAATAAATCTGCATAGTCTCACCTTTTCCGAAGAATCGGGGAGGCGATTGATAAATGCTATTGCCCTTGTTAACCGACCAGTAATTACGAACTCTGAGGCGTCCGCGAAGAGATTGAAAGCCAATAGAAAAGCATCTCTACCAATGACGTCGATCTTAACGCCATTTGTGAATCTTGCGAATGCGTCAGATCCAAGAATGGGTTGAACAAGTCGACGGTATTCAATTGAGTTCTTGGTAGCAGTTGCCTTACCAACAGACTGATGGAACGATTTTACTTCACTCGCTTTCGAAACACCTGCTTGCGTCAATGCGAATCTCTTTGTGTAACCGACCGAACCACGACGTTCCTTGCGCAAGTCAGTATCTGTGACAAGGCGCCCGAAGGAAGCTTTCTTTGCCTCAGACAGATGAACGCGTACAGCATCTTTATCAGGAAGGTGTGAGTATTTACGCCAACAAAATTCTTCGGGAAACAACTCGTGCGCTTTTACTGCGATATCCTCCAGATCTGATTCACCCCCGAGCTCGGACAATGCAAAGACAACGAGCAGAGTCTTTGGTATGTTTGGTTGTTTCGTCATTGGCACTCCATTAACTCATCAAACTCAACTACACCCTCCGATAAGTAGAAGGAGGCAACAACAACCATTCCCTCCGTGGCACCTTGAGATTTAAACCACGAACTCAACGACCATATAAAACCGTGGTCAATTGTCAGCTCAACAACCTCACCCGTGGGCAAACGCCCCTGCCATTGACTCCGCTGTAGTTTACGTAGTTCAGAGGGTAGTCCGAGTACTCCTTGAAGACCCCATCGATTAAGACGGAATTGAACTTCCACTTCATTTGTGGCGATTTCCCGGACCGAAAGAACTGAATTGCGGCGTGCAGCCTTTCGTTCTGCGATCTTCTCTCTAACTAAACTTGCTGAGACATCCCGCCCTCGCAGAGCGTAGACACCTGTTGATCTACGGATGATGAACGGCATTCGTAGAATCAACGCTCCCGTCGGGTAGGAGTATCCTGCTTCTTCAAGTTGATCTATGAAATCCCAAAACAACATCACCCCTTCGTTTCGCTTGAATATCTCTAGCGCGGCTTGCTCGGATCCTGAGAGAATGCATCCACAGATCTGTTCTGCTAGCGTCCACCGCCCTTCAATCTCCACGAATGAAGGGTGATTCTTCAGAACTGACTGAATCACCTCAGCAGGTGGTGGTGTAAACCTCGGTGCTGTGCGAAGCCCTGCAATCAAGTCTGCAAATAAAATTGGTCCTGTGACGAATATTGTCTTGCTAATCAAACGAGTCATGTTTGAAGCTTGTACAGGTAACGGGACCAGGTGATCACCTACTTCAAGCATACTGGCCGACTGTGGATCCTTATCGAAAAGGACAGCAATGGAGTGAGCAAATCCAAACGGACTAGATGTCTGAATAACCTTTCTCGAAACCGAGCTTGTTTCACCCAGGCTCTTCATTCCTTGCTTCCGCACTTTCCTACGTATTGAACTACGCCATGTTGTATCCGACCAAAGTGCAATGCCACTCTTACTCAGCCACAGATACACATCGTTCTCATAACGAAGAGAGCCTCCAGTGATATCAAATGCGGAGAGGCCCTGGATCAGCTCTAGGTCGTTCTTAGTTACAGTCAGATCGAGTTCAGCTGCTTTGCTGATCAAACGCTCGCTGGACATGGCACCGCCAGCTTGTTCAACGATTTCTACTATTTTTGCGCATTTGGGTAGACGAAGACCGGAATCTTTGAGTTTTTGCGAATTCCTATTGACTAGCTGACGTACTCGCTCTCGAGTTATTCCCCACTCACTCCCCAACTCTTCAAGTGTCTCGTTACGTCCCCGTTTGAATGTCCATCGGGCGCGAGCAAGTAAGGCATCTCGTTCACTCATCATAGTGAATAGTGCAGATGTTTCTTCTTCCACATCCTTTGCTTCCACAATATCTCGCAGTACACGCACAGGAAGCCGAGGTGGCTGGAAGCGACCGTCACGAGTCAGCTCATCCACGGATAGATTTGGTATTTCAAGGAACTGTTTGACCACTGATTCTATGTTTTGAAGGTGGTCTATACCTATACCTTGGCAACCTTCAATTTCGTACAGCGATATGCCGTTCAGGTCTCCAACTTTAGTAATCCCAGCCCTAGTTAGGATTTGCTGAATCCTGACTGAAAGTTCGAGGACTTCCAACGGCCAACCCCAACGTGAGGGTGGAATTTCGAACACTTCATGGTGAGGTGTCTCGTAAGCCACCCCATGCTCTTCTGG
>JASJCT010000196.1 GCA_030065855.1 Myxococcota bacterium | reverse complement strand
CGCCGAACCGGACATCGCAGGTGTGTCGGTGCCTACCCCACCGGGTTTTTCCAAAAACGGTAAGAAATTCAGCCCAGACGGTAGTCCGCCTGTTGAGGATCTAGGAACCCCGAGCCAAGCAGTTGACTCGATCAACCTCGATTGGGAGGGAATGACGAACGGCAACGGCTTCGAACCCTCTGTCACGATTCCGCCAGGCACGTGGCCGGACTTTTCCGATCCGAACTATTGGCCGTCTATTCTGGTGCTTGGTGACATCTCAATAAACAAACCGATGAGCGGTAGGGGATTGTTGGTAGCCACGGGGAGTGTTACGATGAGCGGCTCGGCTACCTGGGACGGCATCATCCTGGCTGGTGAGGAGTACACCAGCAACGGGAACAACACAGTCGAGGGAGCCGTCATGACCGGTCTCAACGTATTGCTCTCCGACAACCCAGATTCCGCCGCCACCGCAATGGGGAAAAACTCACTCGGTAACGGTAACAAGAGCTATCTGTACAACTCGTGTTATGTGAAAAACGCGACATCTGCATTGGGTGGATTGGTCGTATTCCGGAACGCGTGGATGGACAACTGGCCCGCGTACTAGTGTCGCATTTAGAAAACGATCGTACCCAAAAAGGCAGAATGGATAGTGCGAAGAGGAGATTCGACAGCGCCGGCTGCAACCATATCTCGGAACCAAGCATCTAAAGGTCAGATGGGGGGTTGCTCGGTGAAACAACCATCGCGGTCCAACCGTAGTGACCTTACGTCAGCTTTTGAAGGAGTGTGTTGGGCAGCTTGCTGCCAGGCAAGTTGACTCGTCGGGAGGGGACGAGCGGGACCACGCAACGCCCGGCTCGACACGCTTCAAGTGGGCTTGCCGTCTTTGACGGATGGCCGTCTTCGACGGCTGGCCACCTTCGGTGGCTTATCAGTACGGCCCAAACCAAGAAGGGCAGCAGGAGCTCCCCGCTCTAGCTGCCCTTTTTCTTTATCTATATGTCGGACTGGGCCTGCCCCTCTGCATCTCTGCCCCTCTACCTCACCTGCCGCTCCTCCCGCCCCTCCATCTTCTGCTCCTCATGCCACCTATGCCCCTGATGCCCTCATATCCCCCTAATTATTCGGAATCCCACTCCTAAACGGATTATGAATAGGACAGGGTTCCTCCGGTTCCGTTCCAGGAATGAACCACTCGTGGGATGTCGATGAAGCTGGACACCACCCCGTGTGCAGGTATCCAGTATCGTGATCGATCCTGATCAACCTCAAGCTGGCCGGCCGGTCGTCGTCCCAGCCGTCCGGTGGCGCCCTACGTTCGTACACGTCGTTCATATATGAGGCCCACACAGGACCGGCCAGACGACCTCCGGTCGACTGCCTCATGATTCTCCGTTTGTAGTCGAATCCGATCCAAACCGCGGTGACCAGCTCCGAAGTAAAACCAATGAACCAGACATCAGCGCCATCGTTGGTTGTTCCGGTTTTTCCGCCTGCTGGATGTGAAAAGCCACCCAGGGCCCTCACTCTGAGGTACGCGGTAGCCCCCGGGCGACGGATTACATCATGAAGCACGTCCGTCAGAAGCCAGGCGGGTTCGGTACCCAAAACTTCGACATGCCGAGTCGGAGGGCTCCAGATAATGTTTCCGTTTTCGTCCTCAACCCGAAGCACACCGATAGGTTCTGCCCTAGTACCCATGGTGGCAAACGCGGTATAGGCGCCGGCCATTTCGATGGGACGTACTGCAGTGGCCCCGAGATGAAGTGCATGTCCTCGATCCATGCTGGAGGATATCCCGTAGCGCCGTGCCTCGCCGATCACGGCGGCGGTACCCAGCTGCATTCCGAGTTGCACGGCGACGAGGTTGCGAGACAGAGAGAGGCCGCGGCGCATCGTCATCGGCCCCATGAACCTGCCGTCGAAATTGCCCGGCTCCCACGGCATCGAATCGCCCTCTAAGCGGAGACTGATTGGAGCATCGTCGATGATGTGGCTGAGAGGCATTCCAGCCCGCAGAGCAGCACTAAACACGAACGGCTTGAAGGTCGAGCCCGCCTGGAATTCCCCTTGGGTTACTCTATTCCATTCGGAATCCTGGAAATCCCGACCGCCTACCATCGCCCTTACATATCCAGTCTGGGCATCCAGGGTGATCAGCGCTCCCTGTAGATAGGGAGTCTCTCCTGGTCGGCGTTCGCCGTCATATCCCTCGGTTACATATTCATCGTACGTCAGGTGTCGATAGGGACCGAACTCTACTCCACCTTCTATCGCTTCGAGTTGGGCCATGACTGCACGTTCGGCAGCGATCTGCATGTCCAGGTCGAGAGTCGTATACACCCTGAATCCGCGCTCGTAAACTTGCGTACCAAAACGGTCGTAGAGTTGTTGCCTTATCCACTCGACAAAATACGGAGCGACCTCATCAAAGCTCTCCCGAGCACTCACCTGAAGTGGGTACGCCTTCCAGTGTTCCGCTTCTTCGGGCGAGAGATAGCCCTGCTCGGCCATGAGGTTGATGACCGAATTTCGGCGAACGAGTGCAATCTCGGGATTCCGGCGGGGATTGTATGGAGTCGGCCCAGGGGCGATCGCAGCGAGTGTAGCGCCCTCTGCAACGTTCAAATCCCGGGCGGATTTTCCGAAATATTTATAGGCAGCCGCTTCGACTCCGTATGCGTTTCCCCCCAAAAAAAGCTGGTTCAGATAGAGTTCGAGGATCTTGTTCTTGTCGTAGGTTCTTTCTAGTTCGAGCGCAACGATGATTTCGCGCAGCTTACGTCGAGGATCCTTGTGTGCCGGCAATTGACCACGAAAGACGTTTCGCGCCAGCTGCATGGTTATCGTCGAGAATCCCCTGGCGAATCGCATTTCCCGAATGTTCGCAACAACGGCCCTTGGGATTCCTCTGATGTCGATGCCGGGATGCTGGTAGAACCGCTTGTCTTCGCTGGCCACGAAAGCGGCACGTACTGCGGGCGAGATCTCCTCGAGTGGCAATACTGTACGTCGCTCGGCGCCCAATTCGGTAATGAGCCTACCGTCCGCTGCATAGACCTTTGCGGTCTGTGTGGGCGTATAACCACCCAGCATCGAGATAGAAGGACACGAAGTACCCGCGCATGCCCGGTTCCATGAGCCGTATGCCCCGCCGACACCAACCATGAAAAGCAGAAGGAATGTGAAGGCAAGTTTCTTTAACCATCCGGACTCTTTGAGCCGGGCGAGCCTTTCCCGAATTTTCAGTTTCGGGAACGATCGACTGGATTGGTCGTTGCGCGGTCGCTTCACCTATCTACTCTCCTTTTGACGCCACTTAACGTAGTGGACGCGGGCCCGCCTTGCCAGCGATTGGTGCTAAGAGTAACGTTCGCCGCCATGGAAAAGCTCCTCGATGAACTCGCGTGGCGCGGGCTTCTGACCGACACGACGCCCGACCTCCGCGAACGGCTTACCCGCGGACCCATCACGGGATACGTGGGATTCGATCCGACTGCCCCAAGTCTGCAGATTGGCAACCTGGTGCCTGTGATGCTGCTTGCTCACCTCCAGCGTGCCGGCGGCAAACCGATCGTGCTGCTGGGTGGCGGCACCGGTTTGATCGGTGATCCGAGCGGCAAAAGCGCAGAACGGCCTCTCCAGGATGTGAGCACTATCGAAGAAAACACCGAGAGATTCCGCGCTCAATTCGGTCGTTTTTTGGAGTTTGGTGATGGACCGTACGATGCCATTATGCCCAACAATGCCGATTGGCTCGTCAAACTCAAAACAGTGACATTCCTTCGCGACGTTGGTAAGCATTTCACTCTGTCCTACATGATGCAGAAGGAATCGGTAAAAGGGCGCATGGCTGACGGAATTTCATACACCGAATTCAGCTACATGCTCCTACAGTCTTATGATTTCCTACATCTATACCAGAATGAGAACTGCGAGCTCCAACTAGGTGGCTCGGATCAGTGGGGCAACATAACAGCGGGCATCGAACTCATCAGGAGGTCAGTTGGCGGGAGTGCTCACGGTATCTGCGCCCCTCTGCTGGTTTCCGCGTCAGGGGCCAAGTTCGGTAAATCTGAGGCTGGTACGGTTTGGCTTGACGCCGAGCGGACGCGTCCGTACGAGTTTTTCCAGTTCTGGATCAACGCCGACGACAGGGACGTAGAATCTCATTTGAAGATTTTCACCTTCAAAACGAAGGAAGAAATCGACGAATTGATGGCAGCCCACGATTCGAATCCTGGGGCACGGATACCGCACAAGGCAGTAGCTCTCGACGTCACAACTCGTGTGCACGGGAGCGAGTTGGCTCTGGGAGCGGCGGAAGCTACAGAGATCATGTTTGGTGGAGGGAAACCGGCGGATGCCAAGGCCGAAACCTGGAAGATGTTGGCTGCCGAGTTACCGCACGACAGACTGCCTGACGGATTTGGACCTGAAACATCTGTGGTTGACCTAATCAGCGGATCTACCCTGATCAAGTCTAAAGGTGAAGCTCGCAGGCAGATCGCTCAGGGTGGGATATCACTGAACGGTAGGCCGGTTAAGGAATCAGACGCGGTGGTCGGTGACTCTCTTGCGGGTGGATATTACTGGCTGAGACGTGGTAAGAAGGCACACTTCATTTTTGAACCACGGACCTGATACGCGCGGCTATTTCTTCTAGTTCGTTTAGATCGGTTTTCCTGGGGAAATCTTTCGGAAATCTCAGTCCGAACTTGTCGTCGGGAAATCGTGGTAACACGTGCAGATGCAGGTGGAATACCCTTTGACCGGCATCTGCACCATTTGCCGTCCAAACATTGAAGGCCGTCCCACCGGTTACCTCCATGATCGCTGGGCCGAGTTTAGCCGCCACATTGAATAGGTGTGCAGCGACTTCGTCGGGGCAGGCAACCAAATTGTCGTAGTGGTCGCGGGGTACAACAAGGGTATGCCCCGGATAGACCGGGAAGATGTCCATGAGGCCGATAGAAAGATCGTCCTCATACACAATGCTGCCTCTACCGGTACCGGCAGCTATGGCGCAAAAGGGACAATCAGTCACCCAAGACTACTCCCTCTAGAGTATTCAGCCGATGATATAGACCTTGCGTATCCATGAGCTGTTCGTGCGTTCCTTGCTCGATCACGCGCCCCTTGTCCAAAACCACTATCCGATTTGCACGCCGAACAGTAGTTAGTCGATGCGCAATGACCAGCACCGTACGCTCTTCGAGCAAACGGGCGATTGCCTGCTGCACTAGCCGTTCTGACTCTGTATCCAGTGCTGAAGTGGCTTCATCGAGAATCAGAATCGGTGGATCCCGCAGCAATGCCCTGGCAATTGCGATACGTTGACGTTCCCCCCCTGACAAACGCATCCCTCGTTCACCGAGAATGGTGTCGTAACCATCGGGTAGGCCC
>JASJCT010000195.1 GCA_030065855.1 Myxococcota bacterium | reverse complement strand
ACCCTCTAGCCCAGCGGCGAGCTGCACCGTTAGCGCCAAATACGGATTGGCGGACGGATCGGGCATACGAAGCTCACAGCGAGTGCCATTCCCTCTGCGGTCGGGTACCCGGACAAGAGGTGAACGGTTTCGCATACTCCACGCAACGTTGGTCGGAGCTTCGAAGCCGGGCACCAAGCGCTTGTAACTATTAACCAAAGGATTAGTTACAGCGCAGAATCCTCGGGCATGCTTCAATAGGCCGGCGATGTAGCCGAGTCCCACATCTGAGATCTGCCACTCACTGTCTTTGTCGTAAAAGGCGTTCTTCCCCTTCTTGAACAACGACTGGTGGGTGTGAAGCCCCGAACCGTTTTGACCTTCGAACGGCTTTGGCATAAAGGTCGCGTGGAATCCGTGGCGATGTGCAATAGCCCTCACAATGAACTTGAACGTTGCGAGGTTGTCAGCGGTCCTCAATACATCAGCGTAGCGGAAGTCGACTTCGTGTTGGCCACGGGCTACCTCGTGGTGACCCGCCTCCACTTCAAATCCTAGGTGATCGAGGTCGTTGATCATCAGACGCCGAATAGGCTCGGCCTGGTCGACAGGAGCCAGATCGAAATAGCCTCCTGAATCCTGGGTGTCCATTGACGGTTTGCCGTCTTCATCCAGATGAAAGATGAAAAATTCCGGCTCACAGCCTGCCATCATCTGATAGCCAAGCTTTGAGGCTCTCTCTATCTGCCGCTTTAGGGTTAGACGAGGACAACCCCCAAAGGGGGAACCGTCGGGATTGAAAACATCACAGATTAGCCGTGCGACACGGCCACCTTCGTCATAGTAGGGAAAATCTTTGAACGTATCGAGATCGGGTCTTAAAACCATGTCACTCTCTTCGATACGCACAAAGCCTTCGATCGACGATCCATCGAACATGATGTCACCGGCTACTGCTTTGGCAAATTGGCTACGCGGCACCTCAACGTTTTTGTTTACTCCGGTTACGTCCGTGAATTGGAGTCGGAGGAAATCAACTTCCCGGTCTTTCGCCAATTTCAGAATATCCGCCTCGGAAGCACCCTGCGTGTCGGGTGATCTCCCTAAGTCATTGTTATTGCTATTCTTACCTGCCTTGGTTTTCGCTTTTCCAGCAGCCATCGGTTGTCCCCCTATGATTCACAAAAACTGTCTTGGAGGTGAAGTACCTCGCCCATCCAGCATAGCGGGTTCTTGTTCAGGTGTCAACTAAACTACGACAAAAAGGCAATATCAGTGGGACGTTAGGAGGAGAATCTGGCTATTTGGGCTGGAGTGGTTGACCAAAACGACATAATCGACACAATATGATCGACACCAGGAGAGATTGCGTACTATTCTGCATCCAGAGATTTGAGCAGATTCCAGAGATCCTGCGCTGAGAAAGCCGAAAACCTCTTCTCGACATCCTTTTCGGCCCATTCGAGGAACATCCAACTCGATAAGCGGTGAGTTTTACCTGAGATGAAGTGGATACGGCCGCGAACCGCTCCGAGGTCGGCGTCTTTCGCAGTTTCCAGCAAGACATCCCATCTACTGTCACCACGAGTTAACTCTCCCGCCTGTCGAGCCTTTATTTCGCTCCATGGCGGATCGAAGTGTGCCGGTGGCTGCTTGCCATGTGTATCAACTGACATGAGGCTAGAGTAACGAACGCGGCTGGTGTGCGCCAGCGGTAGCGCTTATGCCGGCTAGCTAATTCTGCTGCGCAGTCAAAAGCCCGAGTTGAAAAGACCGAATACGTACCGAATCGGCAACAGACAGCACGAACGAAGCATCATCTTTCCGCTCGCCAATGATGGTTACCCTCATAATCCGCCTTCGGCCGTTTCCTTCTACGCCCTCCTGGAATCCGGCGAGTCTTATCGAGTTGCCGTCTATCGTTCCCTCAAAAGACGCAGAGTCGGCATGCCACGGCGCCAAGTATACTACGCCGCCTCCCGTTGCCTCTTCATGAAACCAATCCCCATTGAGGAAGCATGAAACTTCGGCTTCATCTGCTGCACGCGTCATGAACAATGTCAACTCAGCATCGATTGTGACATCTTGGATTGTACCGCGCAGCCGATAAACCCCTTCCCTCGGATCGTTGAAGTTTCCTAGCACCCGCAGTCCAAGAGAAGCCGCGGATAGGCTACCAAACACACCTATACCGCCGTCCAGGTGATTGATGAATCCTCTGCCCGTGAATTTGTTACTGCTCGAGCGGCCAAAATCGAAAAAATTCACATCGGTGATGGCCACCGCCATGATGTAGGTCCTACCCGGCCTGAAAACGTCACCACCATCGCTCCAACCGGCGGCGTCGACGAGATCGCCTGGTAGAGTAACCCTGGTGGTATCTGCGTAGATCCTGGCTCCGGGTAGAATGTCCTCCTCTACATCCATGTCGAGCTGACCAACCCGCATAACTTCAACCTGAAGGAGGCGTCCAGAGGTGGGCTCAACCCTAATGCGCATAGTCTGATGATCCCGATTAAACGAGACAACGGTGTCCTGACCAAACTGAATCGTATCGCTATGCACCAAGAGAACGGCGCTTTCCATTCCCGCGACCACAGTCTCTCCAGTCACTAGCCCGCTATCCGGTGTTTCTATCGTTAGTACTAGGCTGTCACCAGGACGAATGGTCGGACAGTTTAATGGAGACCAGTATACACCAGCCCGTAACGGTACATCGCCGTCGCCCGGATCGCGTTGAAAGAGAACAGGATTTCCGCAGGGATCATCGGGATAGCTGAGGTTGGCTACCCGAACCGTGGCATCTTGAATTGGCTGTGCCGGTGAATCGTCAGTAGGAATCGTTCTTCCCATGAATACGATGGAATCGCCGTCTCCTGAAAACGATTCCTCGACAATGATGAACTGGCGGTCCTTATCAGCTCGCATTACTCCGTGCACAACGATCTGGCGTTCAGTGGTCGGCACTTCCACATCGCTTAGATCACATGCTGATGATAAAAGCACCACAGACAATCCCAGGAAGGAAACGAGGGGTAGCAGTCCGCCTGAAGACTTAGCATCAGCCTTTGGATCTCGGAGACTGCCCACAAATGCTCTCATCTTATCTTTGCTCCATTGTGCCACGGAAAATAATTGTACGGTCCGAACACGGCCTGAACTCTCCGTCATCGCCGCGTCCGCAAAGGCTGTAGGCAATCACTTGCCACGCCTGTCCTTCTTGCCGTATTCCGCGAAGGGTATCCGTGCGTACGCTGAGTCCGACATCGCTCTTAAGAATCGCTGTGAATTCGTTGTCGGCGAAGGTCCCGTCTATGCTGTTATCAATCGCTCCGTAGAACCCTTGCCCCTCAACGAAGGCAGAAAAATCTGCTGTGTCGGCAGTGCTGGCGAGGTAAACATCGAGCGTGAGATCGACCAGAGTGGTCTCCAAGAAGGTCCCTTCGAGGGAATACTGGCCTTCTCGGGGATCTTCCTGCTCTCCATATGCGCGACCATTCGTGGATAGCGCAACTAGGCTGCCAAACACCCCTATGCCACCAGTCAGTCGATTGATAAAGCCGCGTCCCGTGTAGGTGTTGTTCCTGGAACGTGAGAAATCGAAATAGTTACTGTCGGTGAGCGCCACCGAAATTATGTAGTCCCGACCGGCTCGAAACACATCGTCTTCGTCTCCGATGACAAATGTGTTGATGACGTTTGCGGGTAGGGCAAATGAGGTGGTGTCGATATAAATCTTGGTTCCAAAATCCGTCAGATCGCCACTACGGCGAACTTCGAATTGGAGTAACCTCCCAGCCTCTGCGTCGATATAAACCCTCAGAGTATCTCGATCTCTGTTGAACTCTGCGAGATCGTCAGAGCCGAACGATACCGAATCACCTGCAACCCTGAGATAGGCAGATTCCATCTCCGGTATCCGGGTCACGCCCGATACGGTATCTCCCTTAGGTGTCACCACCGTCAGTTCGAGGCGATCGCCGGTTCTTAGAGTGGGACAATTTTGCGGGCTCCAGTAGAGTCCTGGATTGGGCGATTTTACAGGTTGACCCGGAGACTCCAAAAACTGGACGCTCGCACCGCAAGGATCCTCGGGAAAATCGAGGTTGGCTATCCGAACGTCGGCTGCCTCGATCGGTACGGATGGATATCCACCGTAAGGAATGGTGAGAGAGTCTGCTCTATGGTAACGGCCGTCTGAGGATTCTTCCGCTGTATCCGGATTTATAAGTCCCGTGAGTGATCGTTCAACAACAACATACTGTCGTTCGTAAAACTGGTCGGGAAGATCGGGACGCAATACCGCATGTACAACAACAATAGACTCACCCTCGTTTACGACCACGTCACTGAGGTCGCAAGCTGCAAGTACAACCGCAGTTGGGAACAATACACCCACGACACGCAACAGAGTCGGAACCGGCCTAATCAAAACTCGAACTCCACGCCGATGGTTGGCAGTATCGGGAGCTGTGAGAAGCCGGTACGCGTTGGGGGAGCTCTATCGTAGTTGAACGAGTAGACCCAAACGTTGGTTCTGTTGTAGGCGTTTACGAGCTGAAAATACGGTCGCCAGATGCCACCCCACTTTTCGATTTCCCACCGAAAACCGATATCAAGCCGGGAATAGTGGGGGAAACGCTCACCGTTAATCGTATTGCTGATCACCTCATCTTCGTACCAATCAAACGCGTGCAACTCGGCATTGTATTCTCTATGTAACCATTGGCCAGTAATACCTGTGTACGGCAGCGCAGAACCAAAGCCCCATCTTATTCCCATGTTGCTTCCGAAGGGGCCTTTAGTCTGCACAACTATGTCCAGTGTATGCCTTCTATCATGTGCAGGGGGAAACGTCTGTTCCTCAGTGTTGCGCTCGGCTTTGGCAAAACCGTACGCTATCCAACCGGTGAAACTCCCTTCGTATTTGCGAACCAGCACGTCCACACCGCGTGCATAGCCGTCCGCTCTAACGAACTCATCGCCCCTTACCTTGGGATCATCACGATCGTCTTGGATCAAAAGGTTGTCATACGTCTTCTCGAATCCCTCAACCGTCAGTGATAGTGTTCGGCTAAGCCACTTTTCGAATCCCAATACATAGTGGTCTGAGCGAGCGACAGGAGTCAGATCATCAGCTCCAATCCAGAAGTCGAACATTGTGATAGGGACACTCTGATCTCGGATCGAGTGGACTGCTTGATGAAATCGACCCGCTGATCCAGTCAAAGCGAGATCGGATGTAAGGAATGCCTTGAAACCGAATCGCGGTTCAACGGCTGTATACTCTGCACCCCCGGTTACATGGATCAGCCGCGCCCCAGGTCTGAGCAAGAGCTGCTTGAATGGGCTCCATTGATCGTCAATGAAGGCCGACCAGACGGTCGGTCGGTATTCGAGAGTATACGCATTGGTTTCGAGCGCGAGGCTACGCATATCGTAGTTCATTTCGTAACGCTCAACGCTACCACCTAGCCGGATATCGTGGGTTCGGCCTTGCGATAGAAGTAGGGTGGTTCGCGCTGTCTGGACACGGGCGGCATTATCCAGACGGAGGATGTCAGGCTCGAGGCCTATCCCTGTTGAGAACTTGCTTACGCTCAGATGCTGGACCAGTT
>JASJCT010000194.1 GCA_030065855.1 Myxococcota bacterium | reverse complement strand
AACCGATAAATACGCTGTACATAATCCAGCGTTGATCAACTACCAATTCTTTTATGGTCCCTGCCAACAGAACGATCGCCACCGCGGCGGATACGACCACGCACCCCAATGTGACCAATGATCGCATGCGGAACTTGAACGTGGTGACCTGAGCAATGGACTCGATGAAGTTGGGATAGATTCCCGCAGCTAGCAGCATGGTACCGCCGCTAATCCCCGGCACTAGATTGGCCAACCCCATGAGCACGCCCCCGATTGTGGAGCGAATAGTGAGTAGAGGCATCGGAAGTTGTTTGGGAGCAGCGGGATCGTTGGTATTCACGTAAAAGCACCTTTTAACAAGGAGTAAACTTCGTCGCACTGAATTTGAAACAGAATACTTAATCTTGGGAACAGTGCAATTTACTGGAGCAAGCTGTTTCCTGCTTGCTGCATTGGTCTTCGTGGTGGGTTTTAGATTCGCCTGATCTACTCGCGCAACGCGGAGTACTCGGGTTTCCGTCACTCAGTGCTGACGTTGTTAGAATTTTAAAAACAGCCAGGAGAGGGTTTTACTCTTCGAGTGAGGAGGCTCCGAGCCGGTTAAAAACACTTGTGTGTCCAACCGACCCGGCTCAAGTAAAAAGATCGTTCAGCTTGCGGTTCGCAATTTGAGTTTTTGCGGCCGTGTTTTGGGAATGCGTTCGATCCTACCACGAGCCTCCAGATCGAGCTTCACTACGGTCACATACCAAGTTATCGAGCCGTCAAATTTTCCTTTGAGATTCTTTCTTACACCTTCCGCCAACTCGGAATAGGTGAGTTCACCCTTCGAACGAAACACTTTCAGGATGTTGTTTTTGATCAAATCGTATTTGCTCTTGCTAATCCTCACACCCTGCTTATTCGGATCTGGGTGCAGAGCATTAATCTTCTCGTCATTCATAATTCCTCATTCATCATTCGATATTCTTGTTAGTGTCATCTCAAAAATTTGTGCCAAGTTTCTCCGTAGGGGGGATGACATGCGGCAGGGGAGTCTTACACCTAGCCGCCTGAAAACGCCAGCAACTCCATAACCACGGCTCCCAGTCTGGTTGAGGCGGGAATTCTTCATAAACCCGCTCACCTGCTCCGGCTGTCCATTCGTGGTTTTCTTTTTCAGGGGTTTGGTGATTGATCACCGTGGAATCCTCCGAATATGGACACCATCTACCCTTCTAGTGTTCCAGAGATCCCACGGCGATAAGGCGCCTAGATACCTGCCTGGCTATTTCGCTTCGATTCTATTGCACGGTCGGTTGCTATTCGGGTAAACGCTTGATCGCCATCCGACCGTCTGCAACGGCTGCGCCATCCCCTCGCGCGTAGAGAATGAGCGGGTTGATATCCAGCTCCTGGATTTCGGGATGTTCGTCCATCAATTGCGCTAGCCGGAGGATACACTCTTCAGCGGCCTCAACATCTGAGGGAGGTGCGCCTCGAACGCCCTCAAACAGTTTGTATCCACGAATCTGCCTTATCATGCGAGTTGCAGACGCTTTCCACATTGGTGCTAACCTGAAGTTTACGTCCTTCCATACTTCAACCATGCGGCCGCCGATACCAAACATGATCATGGGACCGAATTTTTCATCGCGGCTACCGCCGATGATTACCTCAACTCCGCTACCTGCCATCTCTTCCATCAGAACGCCGTCGATACGGGCGTCTGGTTGGTGTTTGCGCACATTCTTCTCGATGGCCTTGTACGCATCAGTGGCTTCGGCGGCGGAGTCTACGCCGAGAATCACACCTCCTACATCAGATTTGTGAATCACGTCCCTGCTCATCACCTTCATTGCCACTGATCGAGTAAACTCCGAGTAATAGAGCTTGGCGGCGTCTTCAGGGGATTCAGCCAGTCTATTGCGCATTACCGGCAGGCCGTATGCTTCAAAGATGCCGTGAGCTTGGTGTTGGCTCAGAAGCCGATGATCGTCGTCCTTTAAATACTCCTGAATCATCTTCCGAACGCCGTCTCGATCCACTTCGAACGTCGGCACCCCCTTACCATGTTTGAGTTCGATTACCTCGCGATACCATGGCATATGCGCCAAAGCTCGAACCGCATTTTCAGGAAACGGGAAGTGTGGCAAACCATTGTTGTGAAGCACCTTTATCCCTTCTGTGAAGTCACTTACACCGAGGAAACAGAAAAAGGTTGTCTTCTTGGAGGCTGTAGCCACAGTTGATGTTGCTTCTGCGATCTTGGCATCTGCACCGGGCGTAACTGGAGTAAGGATTACTATTGCCCCGTCCACGTTGTCATCATCTAAAACAACTTGCAGTGTTTTTTCAAAGAGTTGTTCGTCAGCATCACCGGTTAGGTCACATGGATTACCGGTGGATGCGTGCGGAGGTAGAAAACCGCGCAGTCGTTCACTGGTCTCTTCCGAGAATTCCGCTATCTCGAGTCCGTGCTTCACCAACGAATCTGTAGCGATGATTCCAGGTCCACCGGAGTTAGTCACGACTGCTATTTTGGAACCTTCGAGCAGTGGCTGCGATTCGAAGCCGGTAGCGTAGTCGAACATCTCGTCGATCGTATCCACTCGATGAATACCGCTTTGTCCTAGGATAGCCCGATAGGCTGCATCGGAGCCGGCGAGACTTCCCGTGTGGCTTCGAGCAGCCTGGGCGCCTTGGGGTGAGCGACCGCTTTTTAAGGCAAATATCGGCTTTCCCCGTTCGAGAGTTATTTCCCTCGCTACCTCTATGAACTCCCGGCCGTAGCTCAACTCCTCGATGTACATGAGTATGACACCGGTCTCATCGTCCGTTGCCAGATGCCTGAGGAGGTCCAGCTCATTCACATCGGCCTTGTTTCCGATGCTCATGAACTTTGAAAAGCCCAGTCCGCGAGTCCGAGCGGCGTCGAGAATGGACAGACAGAGCGCTCCCGATTGGCTGATGAAAGCAACCCTACCCTGCTGCGGCATGGGACGATCTGCAAACATGCCATGCATTCTTACTTTTGGATCTGTGTTGATGACACCAACGCAGTTTGGCCCGCACAATGGGATTCCCGCGCCAGTTGCCACTTCAAGTAGCGCATCTTCGTATTTCGCGCCCTTAGGTCCGGCCTCCCTGAATCCACCAGCAAGTACGAGCAACGATCGAACTTTACCGGCGTCTACGCCCAATCGCGCTACATCGGGTACTCTATGCGCAGGCACTAGCAGGATGGCGAGGTCAACAGGTTCGGGTAGAGAGGCCAAATCCGGCACCGTAGGGACAGTTTCTATGTACTTGCGATTGGGATTCACAGGATAGAGAACACCCTGAAACCCAGAATCGCGCAGGTTGGTGTACAAATTGTGACCGAAACTACCAGCTTTCGATGACGCTCCAACAACAGCAATGGATTGGGGTGCCAACAGCGGTGTCAGGTCGGTCTTTGGCCGTTCAGTCATTTTTTCACCATAAGGAGGTCAAATTCCAGCGCCGAATCATCATTCCATAGTAAGGAATAACAACATAGAGGCGACGTATCCATTACACCTTCGTTAGAGAGCGCTCTCACTGCAAGGGGATCGTCGAAGTTTCTTCGTTAACATCGGTATCGGCTAGAAGTACGGAGATATGAGCGGAAGCCGGAATGAGTGATGGAATCCAGGTATTTGGATCATGAGTAAACCAGCTAGCCAGAGAGAGGTGGTACCACCACACAGTTTTTGCCTACGTTTCCGCTGAATGGCGAAAGCGAGAACTCATAGGAGGAACTCAAATCCAACTGAGATGAATTTTCGTAACCGACGATCCCGAAGTCATCGATTCCGCGATAGAGCCCTTTTCACTAGCTACACCGCATATCAACAACGCCTGCCTCATCCAGCCGAGAATACGGTTTTCAACTAGCATGTCTGGTTCGGGGAATTCCGTAATATGAATCTTTGCATAGCCCGGGCCGGTCTCCGCAACGTGGAGTTTACTCGGACGGTAGTAGGTTGGAAGGATCTCACTCGCTCTGGAGATGATCAATTCCGGAGCACTTAGCCGGACGAACAGCCGAAAAATGCCCTTTAGCCCGATCGTTGCGCTAAACCTCCCTTGCTCGACTGCTCCGCGAACACTCCCTTCGTAAAACATATCGCAAACAGCCCTGGTAGGATCCACCAAAGCGGGCTGCATTGGATACCAGTCAGCTGGAGAAATCGGACCTCTCAACATCGAACGCGAATCACCGGTGAGGGAATTCAACCACTCATCGTATGCATTTGTTCCAAACTTCTTGCGAACGAAAAGAGGAATCGTAGCTACTGCCGTGCCTTTGACTTCCATGGTCCAAAACCAAACCAGTTTTCTCGTTGAATTCTCCGCCCGGAATTCGCCCAATTGGGATTGGCTGTGATTCCAAACGACGGCCCAGCCGACTATCCATTGGTATCGGCAGAAAGAACCGAATCCAAAGTCTTTTCCTCATGTTGCCTCCACCTAAACCGTCCTGGACTTAGACTCAAAGTCCATTGATACTTGAGGTTCGAATCCAAGGCAACGAACCATTCCCAGGCACAGCTAAAATGGACGATAAATTCAAAGCACTGCTCGTCGACTTTCAAGACGGAAAAACGACTGCCGAACTGCGGGAGTTGGACAATAGCGATATCCCCGAGCAGGGCGACGTGCTGGTCGCCGTTCGGTATTCATCTCTCAACTATAAAGACGGGCTAGCGGTTACCGGAGCGGCAAAGGTACTGCTTTCTCACCCGATGGTTCCTGGAATCGATTTGGCTGGTGTAGTGGTCGAATCGGAATCTCCAGATTTCGGCCCAGGTGACGAGGTTGTCGTAACAGGTTATAACACCGGCGAGAAATATTGGGGTGGGTACTCTCAGGTGAACCGAGTACGATCGAAAACGCTTGTTCGGAAACCCGACGGATTGTCGCTCAAGGACACCATGGCAATCGGTACCGCAGGACTGACCGCGATGCTTTCCGTAATGGCCCTGGAAGATCACGGCCTTTCGCGAGAAGTCGATGAGCAGATCATAGTAACCGGTGCATCTGGTGGGGTTGGCAGCGTGGCGGTTGCTCTCTTAGCTAAGCTCGGCTACTCGGTCACTGCATCGACCGGTAAGCCCGAAGCCAGGGACTACCTCGAGGCGCTAGGGGCAAGGGAGTTTATAGAAAGAGAATCACTGGCTTCCCCTTCCAAGAGACCTCTCGAAGCCGGGCGGTGGTCTGGAGCCGTGGATGCAGTCGGCGGAGACACCCTCGCCGGTTTGATCCGAACGATGCGCCCACATACGAGCATCGCTCTGTCAGGAAATGCTGGCGGAATTGGCCTCAATACGACCGTTTTGCCGTTCATTCTCCGCGGTGTAAATCTGCTTGGGATAGATTCGAACTTTGCCACGATGGATGCGAGAGTAACAGCTTGGCGCCGCCTTTCTGAACTGCTGCCGAAGGCTTCTCTCGAACAGATGACCCAAGAAATTCCGCTTCGAGACGTCCCGAAAGTGTGTCCGGATATCCTGAAAGGGAGAATCACGGGGCGCCTGGTAGTAAATATTGGAGATTAGAACCAGCCGTATCTGATCGCAATTCACACTAATCGAGATTAAAAGCCACAAATGGC
>JASJCT010000082.1 GCA_030065855.1 Myxococcota bacterium | reverse complement strand
CACGTCCAATCGAATTTTACCTTTGAAAACAATTGCTTGGACAATTGAAAATCCCCCTGCCCCCTTTTTCAAGGGGGATTCTTTTCTGGCGATCCTACGCTATAAAAACACCCAAAAATCCTTAACCGAATGCCATTGGAGGGTTAGGGAGGGGGTCCAAAAAATGGTTAAGCACCAGCAGAACGGTCGATTTCAGGTACATTGAATTTTGATAAAACCAAGGAGCATATATACTTATGGGTATGGCCGCCTCGACAATCCCAAGGAAACCGCGACGCGAGCGAAGGGACAATACCGCTCGGGTCCACACATCGAGCCTTGCGGCGACCCGACCGGTTACTGTGGATTTACAGGCACTCGGTGTGGATATCGCGTTTCGACTCGAGGTGAAAAAGTTTCCCATGGCCTCTGGCGCCATCGGCCATCAATTGCTGCTCAGCGTCTCCAATGTCGAAGCATGGGTGCGCAGCGCTGGCATCAATGTCGATCATTTTTTTGACTTGGGGGTGCTTTCGTTTTCGTTCGACGACCCTGACTTGGAAGCGGATGTGATGTGTCGCGTGGAGGATGGCAGGGATCTTTGGGTGTCTACGGGCAGCCTACGCCAGGTTTGGGATATACTCATCGCGGAAATTGCCCGGTATACCGAGATCTCAATTGCCCCCCCTGATGTGCCGGATCGGCGACAGCTTCGGATTGCCATTTACGGCATGACGTATTTCAATGAATTTGTATCACCCGGGTTAAAGCAGCTCCCCGCGACCTATCTCTCTCACGATCCCGAAGCAACAGCCGGTCCTACACTGCCGATGCTCTTTGGTTAATGGGTCAATCGGAAATGACGTGTACATCCCGCTGCGGGAAGGGAATGGTGATATTTTCGGCGGCGAATTGCTTGTAGATGATCGTGTTGAGCTCGTCTAGGGCCTGTCCCCGAAAGAGCGGCTCGTCGATCCAGCCGAGCAGCTCGAAGTTCAACGAGGAATCGCCGAACTCCCGAAACCGCACGCGGGGCTCTGGATCGGCTGCTAAGAACGACGATGCCCGCGCCGCGGCAATGAGCACCTCGTGAACTTTATCGATGTCACTGCCATAGGCCACTCCCACCCGCACGCGGATGCGTTCCTTTTTCGAAGGGCCCCCGGTTTCATTGACAATTTTGGCATTGGCAATGGTGGCGTTGGGGATGATGATTTGTATATCGTCGCGGGTGAGAATGCGCGTGGAGCGGACGCCGATGTCGGTCACCTGACCTCGCTCGCCCGAATCGAGCACGATGAAATCGCCGACTTTGTAGGGGGCGTCGGCCAAGATAAAAATACCGGAAAACAGATTGGATAGGGTGTCTTTTGCGGCAAAGCCGATGGCAATACCCAAAATTCCGGCAGATGCCAGCCACGCCGTGACATCCACATGCCAGGCAACGAGGATGCCGTAGGCCGCACCGCCCAGGATGAATGTCTTCAGGGCGATGTCGAACAGCGGCAGGGTCCGCGGTTGGATCACCTGGCTCTCGTCAGCGCGCCGCGAAACTGACGCCAACACCGCCTTGCCGATTTTCATACCCGCTGCAGTCCATATCAGAATGGCCGCAGTGATGAGCAGGGGGTTGACCCATTGCCTTGCATTTTCATCAGATGTGGCAACCCGATCTTGGGCAATGGTCACTCCGATCATTACGACGGAGAAAAAGAGCGGCAGGCGAATAGCCGTGATGATCTGATCGTCCAGAACGGTCTCGGTCCTGCGGGTCAGGCGCAGGATCACCCGCGTCGTTATGAGGTTCACGAACACCGCCGCAATGACCGCACCGACAATGATGACGCCGGCAAAAATATATGGCTGGTCCTTTAAAAAAGCGAGGACATTCATGGCACTGTCTCCTCCGTAATCGTCTTAACAGCAACTGTTATCCCATACTTCGCCCGTGGACAAGCAGCACGGGCGGTCCGGTCAAATCGCGCTAAGATTTGTAATGGGCTCGAACTCGGAGATGAAGATGGGCAACCGCTTATGTGTTTCTTTACTTATGCTTGTCCTATCTCTTTGCGCGATCGGGTCACCCAGTGCGGATCCCTCTAGACGCCGCCCCTACGGGCCGAAACGAGGCATCACACTCGGCCCTTCAGCTGGGTGGATCACCGGTGAAGAGATAGATAGCGGGGCCACGACCGGGGTCGACCTCACCTACTTTCACAAAATACGATTTCCCCTTTATTTCTGGGGATCTGCAGGAGCCCGCGTATGGGTATGGGATCAGACCGTTCCCGTGCTGCCGTATGTCGAGACCGGCCTTAGCCTTCTCCTCGCTAGTGTCGGTGTTGGGTATGCGCTCGGACTGCATCACCCCAGCGGCGCCATCCACCATGTCAGCCTCATCACAGGCCTAAATGCCCCCCTTTGGAGCCCGAAGAAGCGACATCTGTTCTATCTTCAGGCCTATTATCGACCCACATGGGACGTGTCCCATATGCCCGGATCCCCGGTCCACGAAATCGGTGGATATCTAAAATGGTGCCTCGGATACATGAGATAGTTGACAATCGTGTCCGTCGACCACTAAATATCACCCAGTAAATCGTTGTAACGATCGCAGTTGAGGAGGAACGGATCGATGATAAATACGCTCAAGGAAAAAATGATGACCAAAGGGATGGCCCTATTGCAGTCCCCGGCCGTTGGCAAGCTGATGGAAAGCGAAAAAGTCGGGGTGGTGATAGAAAAGGCGATGACCGTTCCATTCAAGGTCTCAGGCGTTGTGCGGTCGCAAAAAGAGCGCCTCGTGGCATTGCTAGATCTGGCGACCCAAGAAGATGTGGATGACATCAAACGTGCAGTGGTAAGGATGGAAACCGTCCTCAAGGATATCAAAAAAGAATCCGGTGATTTACTTCGAAAGATGGGAGAGGGCGACGCATAAACAGCTCGTTTGCGTCAATAAATCCTGCGTTTCTTAGGCTGCGGGTCTATCCAGCATCGCAATGTACTGTCGTTACTGGCTTCTTGGCATCAGGTGAACCAATGCGAGGCGAGCCTTACCCCAAGTTCCCTGTATGTTACCAGCGTTGACGCTTTTAAGAGATACGCTCATAATTACTGCATTACCGCGCGTTGACAAATATTAAAGATGATGAAAAAGTGGATACCAATTTAGATGTCCTCCCACGAAAAATATCGCGTCATCCGCAAGCTCGATTCGGGTGGCATGGCCGAAATTTTTTTGGGTGAGGCAGAGAGTATCGAAGGGTTCAAAAAACGCGTCGCCATCAAGCGCGTCCTGCCACACCTCGTTGAAAACAGGAAATTCTTGGCCATGTTTCTCGATGAGGCCAGGCTTAGTCTACGATTCAACAACGCCAACGTGGTCCAGACGTTCGATATCGGCAGATCGGGCAACACGTATTTCGTGGTCATGGAATACGTGGACGGCACCAATCTCAAACGGGTGGTCGAGCATCTTCGCAACAGCGGCCAGCGGCTCCCAGTCGAGCTCGCCGTGTTCATCGCCATCGAGGTGTGTCGGGGCCTTTCCTATGCCCACAATTTCAAGGACCAGGCAGGCAATCCATTGGGTATCGTCCATCGGGATGTCAGCCCTCCCAATGTGTTGTTATCGAAACAAGGGGAGGTCAAAATCGTGGACTTTGGGCTCGCAAAAGCCACGAGCCAGCTCGAAGAGACAGACCCCGGTGTCGTCAAAGGCAAATTTGCCTACCTCGCACCCGAAGCTGCGAGAGGCGAGGTTGTGGACCACCGTGCAGACATCTTTGCCTGCGGGATCATTCTGTACGAGATGCTGTCCGGGAAACGCCTCTTTTTGGGCAAAAGCGACGTTCAGACCATCGAGCTGGTGCGCAATGCAAAGGTGCCGTCTATCACCTCGATCAACCCCGAGGTCCCTGCGCAACTCGAGCAAATTGTTCGCAAAGCCTTGGCACTGAACCCAAAGGATCGCTACCAGGGGTGCCACGAGCTGGCCGAGATCTTAGCGGGGTTTCTCTTTGAGTACGGCAGGCGCGTGACCTCCTTTGATTTACAGCGGTTTGTCCAGACGATCTCATCCCAGGATATGCAAGACGAGATCGCCACGCCATCGATTATCGACCAACTCATTCAAGAGGAAATGGTCCGCTTTTCCTCTCTTGATAGCGATAGCGTCGATGCAACGGGTTTCGGGGGCGATGACGCGGGGTCGGGGTCGGATCCGCTGGATCCGACTGGATTTGAAGACCCCCGTACATGGGCTGGGGAGCTCAACCCGATCGGACATGACACGCCCCTGCCCGATGAGAACGAAAGTGGGGTATGGCGGGAGTCAGCCCTTCGGGAATCTTCACCCGAGCCGATTCCCCTTCAGCAACCGCGGGATCCGATCCCGGGGATCGGGGACATATCAAGTGCCCCCTCTCTGGCTCAAATGCTTGAGGGCGAAGGTCGACTCACGTCCAACCCACCGGCTGATGAGACGAATACCAGGCGGGTCGTTATCGCCATTGCCGTTGGCGGAGGACTCGCGCTTATCGGAGGCATTACGGCGTTCGCTTTGGGTTGGATTCCTTGACATAGCAAGAGGGGGATGCCACGAATCTATTAAAATTGGGCAGATTCGTAAATTGTGACATAATCATGGTATACAAGCGTTTTACAACGCGGTGTGGCCGAGTAAGGAAAGTAGGAGGAGCATGGGTAGGTCTGTGCGGGTGGCCGGTCTGACCGATGTCGGTCAGGAACGGGAGCACAACGAGGACAGTTTTGGCCTCATGTCTGGGTTCGATCTCTTTGTGGTCGCAGATGGGATGGGGGGACACCGGGCCGGGGATATCGCCTCCAAAATGGCTGTCGATGCGGTTAAGGACTTTTTTCAGGCAACCGAAAAAGAGGATATCACGTGGCCGTTCCATTTTGATCCCAACTTGCCATTCGCGGTCAATCGCCTGATTACGGCCATTCAGGTCGCCAATAGCAGGATCCATCAGGCCTCGATGAAAAACAACGAGCATCAGGGCATGGGCACCACTGCGGTTAGCCTGCATTTCGTGGATAACCGACAACTCGCCCATATCGCACATGTAGGAGATTCCCGGTGCTATCGGATCCGAAATGATGCCATTGAGCTTTTGACGCGGGATCACTCCCTAATCAACGATTATCTCAAGGCCGCGCCGGATCTCACTGAGGAACAGCTCGCCGAGTTGCCCCGCAATGTCATTACACGGGCCCTGGGTATGCAGGAATCCGTTGTCGTGGACGTGCAGACCCAAAAGCTAGAGCCCGACGATATGTTTCTGCTCTGTTCGGACGGGCTCAACACCATGCTGAGCGATGACGAAATCCTCGAGATCATTCTTGCGAACAGCCACGATTTGGACTTGGCCGGCAGTATTCTGGTCGAACAGGCCAATACCCGCGGCGGCGAGGACAACATCACCCTGGTGCTCACACAGATCTTCGAAGAGTAGTGCGCAATCAGATCCAGAATGTCGAAAAAAAAAGCTCCCCCTTTGGCAAAGGGGGCAGGGGGGATTTCGACTTTTCTACCTGTGTCACAAGGCGACAAAATCCCCCTAACCCCCTTTTCAAGGGGGAATTTGCTCACCTGGCTTGGCAAAATTCGTTTGTCGTAACCCTAGGCACGCTACTGCGGTGTTGTCTTGCGATAGTTGCCCTTGTGTCGGCGTTATCGTGCGGCGCTGGTCAGGGTCGAAGTGCAAAGCTAAAGGACGCCATCTTCCATTTTAACGAAGGCCTGCGCTGGGGCCGGGTGCAGGACGTCCTGAAGCACATCGATCCCGAGGCCGAAGCCCATTTTTTTGAGATGCACGGGGAATTTGGAAAGAATATCCAGATGACCGGCTGGGAGATCACCCGAACAGAGGCGGATATGAATCGGGGTATTGCTCAGGTAGGTGTTAAAATCACCTGGTATCGACTCGATCAAATGGAAGTTTGCGACACACTCCTCGTGCAGTACTGGGAAGAAAAAGACCGCAGATGGGTGATGACGAGAGAAGAATACCAGTCTGGCACGCCGTTTTGATCCCAATTGAGGTCTAATTGACCCCGGATATCGCTGGGTTGGTCGGATCCCCTTTGAAATGGTCTATTTCAAGGGGTATTAATACCAATAAAATCAAGTATTTAGACCTAATAAAGTTGGCTGGTTTCTTGCGATTATGGATCCACCAAAGAGGTGGATCATGGACAGATTTTTTAGCGCAGTTATCACAGTTCTGGTTGTCGTAGCGAGTTACAACGCCCATGGGTATGCATTGCGAACCACAGCAGCAGGTACGCCCGTGCGATGGCATCAAGGCACGGTGGAGATCACGCTGGATCCATCGCTTGCCATGCTTGGTAATCCGACTGACGTCAAGAGGGCCATCATTGCTGCCTTTGAGATGTGGTCAGAGCAAAGCTCAGTTCCGGTTGCGTTTCAATTTACCCAGAAGCAGTGTAGCCGAATCGGATACGACAACGAGGGGAAAAACGAAAATTGCGTCGCAGCGATATGGAAAGGCGAAGAATGGGATGAGATTGACGAGGGTGCGGCTGGCGCGTCCACAATTCTCAGTTTTAAATCTGGCGACGGGGAAATCATGGACGCAGACATCGCCATCAACGCGGCAGATTGGGAGTGGCGCGTTGATGGGTGTGAGAAAACAGCCCTTGACCTAACGGCTGTCGTTGCACACGAAATCGGACACCTGCTCGGCCTTGAACACACCACTGAGCCAGAAGCTATCATGTACCCCACGACCCACTTGGGGATATGCGATTCGCCTGAGCTGCACGCGGATGACATCGCCGGCGTCGACGACCTTTACGCGGATTTTGAACCAATACTGGATGAATTAAACGATATGTACGATTGTAGTGTGTCAAGTGTTGCCAGCAACGCCCCGTCCCCGTGGCCTGCCGCCATTGTTTTATTTGCGGCACTCATGGTTTTGAGGCGTCCTGCGCGGATCCGCATGCATCGGCCCACATCCCACCCGGACCATCCAGGCCATCGCCTTAAGCAGGAATAGACCTAGCTAAGCTTCACCTCAAACCGGCCAGTATGAATGACGTGGCCCGCCTCCGCCTTGGCTCGGACGAGCTACGGCGAGGTTGACGTAGCCCGCCTCCGCAAGGCCTACGGCGGGGTTATCGAGTTTCGAGTTAGTTATAGGAGATCCAAGATCCCGCCGTAGGCCCGGCGGAGGCGGACACGTCAACACTTGACTCATCTATTAAGAATTTAGTTTTTGCAGATACCTAGCCCAACAAATGAACCCCTACAAATGAACTGCTGTTACCAACTAAATGGTTACTATTGGGTTTTCATATTTTTTTGTTCAGGTATAAGGAGGGACTGTGATTTAAGTGCTTGAAACTGTCGCACAGGCGAGGAATCGAAAATATGAATGAGGGCAATCACATGAATGAGACCGATAACAGATGCCTCGAAACCTTTCCAGCGTGGCTGACATCCCTCCCAGATGATATTGGGATTGCGCGCGAAGCAATCGAAGCAGCCCAGGCGACCCCAGGGGCTCGACAAGCGTTGATTGCCGGGATTACCTACGTGTTCAAATCCCAGGACCTCATTCCAGATGGGGTAGACGATATCGGGTTTATCGACGATGCGTGCGTGCTGCGATTGTCCGCGTTTCAGGCACTTGAAGACGATGTATCTGACTTCAAAGAAGCAGAAGCGGGCAAGAAGCTTCAGCGCTTGGCAGATGACAGTGAGCTCATCGCGGCGTTTCTGGGCGAAAGCGTTTACGACCGTCTGATGAGGTATACGCAAGGCCTCTCAAAAGGGGTTGTCCGCGGGCGAACAGCAGCGGATATTGAGCAGACACCAGCTCTATACGAGGCGTTTTGTTCAGAAATATCCGACTTTTTAAACCAATACAAATCGCCCGAATTTTCCAAAGACGAGAAAAACCTCATTAAGCTCAGAGCGTTCTTCGAGGCCAAGTTGCCAGAATAATTAAGAAATAGGCAAAAAACAAACCAAATTGGAGTATTACTATGAACCCACTTGTCATGACAATCGCAATGGTCGCTGCATTTTCACTGTTTGGCTGGTCGGCCAGCAAGCGGTGGAAACTGCTCAATATCGGTGCGTCTGAGAACCGATTCGATCGGATGGGCGATCGCATCAAGGCCGCCCTGTCCATCGCCTTTTTCCAGCGCAAGCTCCCCAAATACCCCATCATGGGGCTGGTGCACATGGCCATCTTTTGGGGCTTTCTCGTCCTGCTCTTAAACACGATGATTCTATGGGGGCGCGGCTTTGACCCGCACTTTAACCTCTTTATTTTTGGCGACAACGCCCTGGGACACGCATACCACTTTTTAAAGGACATCATCACCGCTGTGGTTCTGATTGCAGCAGTACTGGCCCTCATCAACCGGGTCGTCATTCGGCCCGAGCGGCTGACCAAGTCGACCGAGGCATCGGTTATTTTATTAATCATCTCCACGATGATGGTCGCCGATGTCCTGTACTGGGGGTCGGAGCGCGTGCTGCATGGATCCGGTGGGTTTGAACCCTTTGCAGCACTGGTTGCCGGGATACTGGGCGGCATGGATACAGGTGTCGTGTCTACTATCGGCGCTATCGGCTTTTGGGCCCACTCGCTATTGGTGCTTACCTTTATGAATTTGTTGCCCTATGGCAAACACTTTCACGTCATCACGGCGATTCCCAACGTGTTTTTCGCCAATCTGAACCCGCCCGGCCGCCTGCCCGGAGACGAGAACATCGAAAAAGTGCTGCGGGAAGAAGATGGAGACGAGGAGGAAGAACCGGTATTTGGCGTGGCAGAGGTGCAGCATTTCACTTGGAAGGATATTCTGGATTTCTACTCCTGCACCGAGTGCGGGAGGTGCACGGATAATTGCCCGGCAGCTAAGACCGGCAAGCCCCTCAAGCCCAAGTACCTCCTCTGCGATATGCGCAATCACCTGTACGAGCGCCAAGCCGAGTTTCTGTCTGGGAAGGTCGAATCAAAAGCGATCATTCCGGACGTGGTCGAACCCGATGTGGTGTGGAGCTGCACCACCTGCCGGGCGTGCGAAGAGGAGTGCCCGGTGATGATTTCTTACGTGGACAAGATGGTGCGGATGCGGCGCGACCTAGTCGAAGGAAGGGGCGAGGTGCCGACTGAACTGGCCACCGCCCTGCGCGGCATGGAGACCAATGCAAATCCGTGGAATATTTCGCCGATGGATCGGGATGGGTGGACCGATGGTCTGGAAGTGCCGCCGTTTGATCCAGAGGAGCACGAGTACTTGCTGTTTGTCGGCTGCATGGCGAGCTTTGACGACCGGGCCAAGAAGATCAGCCGCGCCCTGGCCAAGTTACTCGAAACCGCTGGGGTCAGCTACGGATATCTGGGTACAGACGAGCCGTGCTGCGGTGAAACCGCTCGACGGGCCGGATCAGAGTCCAACTTCCGGATGATAGTGGACATGAATGTCGAAACCTTTGACGAGCTGGGCGTGAAAAAAATAATCACCGCCTGTCCCCATTGCTTTAATACCTTTAAGAACGAGTATCCCGAATACAAGGGACAATACGAGGTCATTCACCACACCGAGCTTTTGGCAGGTCTCATCGGTCAGGGCAAGCTCAAGCCCAACGCATCCATTGACCAGCGCATTACCTATCACGACGGATGTTACCTGGGACGTTACAACGACATCTATAGCCCGCCGAGACAGATCCTCGAAAGCATCCCCGGTCTTTCAGTCGCTGAGGTCAAGACGAGCAAGCAACGCGGCCTATGTTGCGGCGGCGGTGGCGCCCGGTTCTTTATGGAGGAAGAGGGCGAGCGCGTGAACAACCGCAGGGTTGGCGAACTGCTGGAAGCCGATCCAAAGACCATTGCGTCGGCGTGTCCCTACTGCATGACCATGCTCTCCGATGGCCTCAAGGACAAAGATCTATTTGACGCAAAAGGCCAACTCGACGTGGCTGAGCTGCTCGCCATTTCCTGTGGCCTCGAGGAGAGAAAGTTGCTGCGCGAAGGGGACAAATAAAGCGCCCTTTATCCTCTCCCCAGACATCCCATTGGGCGCCCCTTCCGGGACTGGTTTCTGAGAAGCTGTATCTCAGATAGCTCTAACCACATAAAAATAAAGAAATTTCAAGTTCGGGTGCTTGTTTTCACCTCTTTGCTGGCCGACTGGCCTTTAAGGGATAATACTTATTTAAGGGAATTGGGGCGCGATCATGAACAAAACAGATACACGAAAGACGATTGCCGTTCTTTTAGTTGAGGATAGCACGGCCGTTGCGATGCAGATTCGGGAGTTTCTCGAGGAGACCCAGAACACGCGATTCGAAATTGAGCACGCCAAGGATTTGGTAACGGCGATGAACGCTGTTGTTGGGGGCGGCTTCAACGTTATCCTCTTGGATCTGGGTCTGCCAGACAGCGATGGATTGGACACATTTATTCGGCTGCACGAGGTGGCACCCGATGTGGCGACGGTCGTCTTTACCGGCATCAATGATGAAGCAGTGGCCCTCGACGCCCTCAGGCAAGGCGCCCAGGACTATCTCGTCAAGGGCCAGGTCGACGGGGGATTGATCACCCGGGCCATTCGGTACGCTATCGAGCGCAAACAGGCTGAAGAGGCGATTCGGGAGAGCGAGGAAAAGCACCGGACCCTGCTCGAGGCCATGCCAGACATTGTGTATAAAATCGATCCCAACGGTTACGTTAAGTATATCAATCGGGCCATTAGCGGGCTGGGCTACACACCAGAGGAGCTTTTGGGGCGCCACTTCTCGGTGATCATTCACCCCGATGACCTGGAAGGCATCAGCCGATATTCTGTGTTGCCCAAGTTTGCTGGACGCACCACCGGGTACCGCAACGCACCCAAACTCTTGGACGAGCGGCGAACCGGGAAGCGACTCACCAAGGATCTGACACTCCGACTGATTCCAAAAGGGTGGGACGAAACTGACGAATCTGAATTGGTTATCGGATCGCTCACGAGCTACGGCGAAATCAGCGCTGCCGGACACTACCTGACCAACGAACGAACCAATACCCGCAAATTCTCGGGCACGGTCGGCATTATCAAGGATATTACTGAGCGCAGGCGGGCAGAGGAGGAAAAGGCTGCCCTCGAAAATCAACTTCAGCACTCGCAGAAAATGGAGGCCATCGGCAGATTGGCCGGTGGCGTGGCCCACGATATGAACAATGTGCTGGGCGCCATACTTGGCTCCGCCTCTGTTATTGAGCTCGAAATCGAGCCCGATGACACCAAGCGTGCAGACATCGAAAACATCCTCGTGGCGTGCCGCAAAGGCCGGGATTTGACCCGGGATTTGCTGGGATTTGCTCGAAAGGGAAAATACGTGAAGGAGAGCATCCACCTCAACGACATCGCCACAGAGGCAAAGGCCCTCTTGACGCGCACCATCGCCAAAAAAATATCAGTGGAGACCATCCTCGACGAGGAACTGAACCTCATCGAGGGAGATCGCAGTCAGATACACCACGCCTTGATGAACGTCTGCATCAACGCTGCCGATGCCATGGAAGGGCCGAGTCGGCTGACCATTACCACGAGAAACACCCTCATCGACAAACGGGAAGCAATGAAACTCGACGGCTTGGATCCTGGGAAGTACGTGGAATTAAAGGTCATCGATACGGGCGTGGGGATGGACGCAAAGACCCTGCAGATGGTCTTTGAACCCTTTTTCACCACCAAACCCAAGGGAGAAGGCACTGGTCTGGGCCTGTCCATGGTCTACGGGGTGATCAAGAATCACGGTGGATCGGTTGCAATCGAAAGCGAGCCCAATGTGGGGACGACCGTTGCGTTTCTGTTGCCGGCCTTTGAACGCGCTGATAAGCGGCGATCAGAACCAGCCGTTGGTAAACCAAGTTCAAAGCCGGATCGGGGCGGCATTCTCTTGGTCGACGACGAAACCATCATCCGCACCTCAGCGCGGCGGCTCCTCGAAAAGTTGGGATACACCGTGTACCTAGCCGACAACGGCATGACTGCATTGGAGATTTATAGAAAGCACGAGAGTGACATTTCGCTAGTACTGCTCGACCTCATCATGCCCGAGATGGATGGTCCAGAGACCTTTGAAGCACTCATTAAAATCAATCCAGAAGTAAAAGTGCTGCTGCTGTCCGGTTATTCAAAAGACGAAAAAATAGAAAAACTCCTGGACGATGGGGCCATTGGTTTCGTACAAAAACCTTTTGATCTTAGAACGTTATCCGATACGGTGAAGACTGCCTTTAACTGATCACGTGGTTTGTTCAGCTATTTCCTGTTCCTGTATTGACCGGAGAACCCCAAGATACCCTGTACGGTGGGGCCCATCAGCTCGGCGTCTGGTCCGCTCGATATCTCAGCCGCAGACGTATCCCAGCCGGTCGCATAGGGCATAAACAAGTACCCACCTCTGAGGCCAAAGGTGATGAATGATGTTTTTCTTTTGGTCTCCCGTATCTTGAAGTGATAGTCCACGCCGAGTGAAGCATCCAGTAGGAATCCCCGTTGCCGCATGGAAACCGATCTACCGGGATCGGCCAGAACGTCGTCGAAATCCGCGTCTGCCTCGCTTTGCACGCGCAGCCTGGTATCGCTACTGCCGATACCGACAATGGGATAAACACTCAACCCCTTCCATTTAACGACATCAAAGCCAACTCTGAACAGCCAGTAGCTGCTCTTTAGATCGACTCGGAGGTCGCCCCTGGAGGTCTCAGCACCGAGGTTTCCGATCCAATGCCGTTCAGCCCCTAACACCAAGCGACCCAACCGGAGCTCGCCACCCAGACCCAGCACAGTCAGCACAGTGTCGATGTCCGAATACCCGGCCTGGGATAACCTATCGTCAAGGTCACTGAAATCAAAGAACCCCACGCCCCCATTAAAGTGAATGGAACCGGTCACAGGCCTCATAAACTGTGCGGGGTGACGGGCATTGTCATTATCCCCATGGACCTCATCTGCACGAGTTACTGGAATGTGGAGAACTACAAACGCCAGGGCAGCAAACAGTGCTGATAGCATCATTTTTGATTTTGCTCGCATATACATCGGTCTGTCCTTTCGCTATGATGAATCGCCAATTGCGACCCGTATATGAACAGATATAGTTATCAATTTTCAGAAGTAAACATGTTCAATATCTATTCATCATGTGGTTGTTGGAGGTTAGAGGGGTGTTGGAAAGCCGCAAAACTGTCATTTTCGCGCGGGTGTGGAGAAAGCCCTGTCAAAATCCCCCAGCCCCCTTTTTCAAAGGGGGAGCGTTTGAAAGTCCCCTTTGAAAAAGGGGATTTAGGGGATTTCGTCTTGCCCAGCCTATCGGGGTTTGATCCGTTGCGCAGGTTTGCTTTTTGACTTTTTCCGTAGTGGCGGCTTGCTCTTTCCTTGGGTGGGTTGTCTGATTTTTCTCTTCGGCGGTGTTGCCTTGGGGCGCACTGCTTTATTTGTTTTTACAGTTGGTGCCTTTCGTATCTTCGGTTGAACCTGAGCAGGGGGTCGTCTGCGGATAGGGCGCCTTTCCAGTGTCTGGGGTTTTGTCCGATACGAGCGGGGTAGATTGCGCACCTTTGCTGGGGGTCGGATCCTTTTCGCCGGCTTCCCAATGCTGCTTCCAGACCTGGTGGTGGTGGCACGCCTTAGCTGGGGCCTCGGCTGGGGTTTGACTGCTCTTCTAACCCGCACGGGCTCGGCGCTTCGTACCCTATTGCCTCTTGGATTGGGAACGACGCGGCGCCCTGTTGGGTGTCGCGAGTTTTTATTGCCGTAATAGGCTCTGTGGTGCGCGTGGCGGTAGTGGTGGTGGTGCCATCCCACGTGGCGCCGAATAATACGGCTTGGGGCTGGACAAACCGATACGGAAATAAAGGGTCGCGGCATGGGATACACAATAATTGCAGTGCTTCCGGGATATCCCCATCCACCGCGAATATAGATCCACGACCCACCGGCAAAGTGCCAGTAGCCAGGGATGTACACATAGTTAATATGTGGGGGGATGGTCCAATAGCCCGGCACCCAGAAATACCCGACCGGCCGCCACCACCAATACCCGGTGACCCATACATGTCTCTGGCTGGGAGGGTCGCCGACGTCGTCTTCAATGGGCTGGGCAGGTGGAGCCTCTTCAGATCTTTGTTCGGGTTCCTGGGCAGGCACTTCCATTTCTTCAGGCAGGGGATCGCCGTCTTGCCAGGATGTGGGCATGTCCAAATTCTCGGGTTCAGGAGGCAGCGTTGTTTCAAAAGATGGGCTAATGGCAATAGCTTTCACGTCGCTGCGAGAATAGTTTCCAACAGTACCATCGGATTCAAAGCGAACATGGGTCTCATCGCTGCTCAATAGGTGTCCCTGAAGCACAGCGCCATTGCGAAACTCAATGGTATCGGCACTCACAGCTGTCGAGAGCGCAACTGCGCTCACTAGCGTCGTGATAATGGATTTAGTACGCATTGTTAAGCCTCCTGACATCTTACCTCACCCAAACATAGCAGTGCAGGTGCGGTATATCCTTAATTTTACACCGGGATCTCGACAAACGGCCACCCGCACACCTGTCGAAACCCAATATATTCGACGGCGGTTTATAGATAACCATTCAAAACCAATACAATTTTGCACTTCATTAAAAAATGAAAAATATGGGAGTTAGGGGATCGATGGGGAGGTGGCGCGACCCCGCAATCGGTCGCCGAGACCACTTGCCCGCTCGGTGGGGGTAGCAATGGCATGTGCGATGATCTCCCCAGGGCCGATTAGAACGACTTCCTTGCGAGCCCTGGTAACAGCCGTGTACAGGAGTTCCCGGGTAATAATCGGGGACGGAGCATCGGGCAGCACGATGAGAATGTGGTCAAATTCAGATCCCTGGGCCTTGTGCACGGTCATGGCAAACACTGTCTCGCACGGTGGCAGCCGGTGGCAAGACAGAGAACGCACGCCATCAGATCCAGCATCAAAAATAACCCGAGGCGCTGGCGCGTCTTTGGGCGAGTGGTGAACAATGCCCACATCGCCGTTGTATAGGTCGAGGTGATAGTCGTTTTGCGCAATGAGAATCGGCCGCCCATCGTACCACTCGCCATGGGGCTGAAGTGTACCGGCCTGCCTGAGAATATCTGCTGTGAGTCGATTTATCTCAGCAAGGCCCCACGGACCAGCCCGATAGGCGCATAGAATTCTGAATTTATTGAAGAGGTCGAGTTTCTTTTGGGGGTCGGTCTCAGTGGCATAGGCCTTGTAGTGCTTCAATACAAAGGGGGTCAAGTGGGTGCGCATCGCATGCGCATCGGATGTTTCGACGAGCGTGACATTGGGCAATTGTCCAGCTGCCACATCCCGCGTGGCTCGCTCGGATTGGCCATCGTTGATGGCCTTAGCAAACCGACCAATACCGCTGCTGCTGTCGAATCGATGGCTAAACGAGAGGCTGACGACGCTGTCCGGCAGATCCATATCGGCCAGCACAGCACCGGCTTCGACCGATGCAAGCTGATCCTTGTCGCCGACCAGGATAAGGCGGCTCTCTTGCGGGATCGCTTCAGCGAGCTTTGTCATTAACGCAATGTCGACCATTGACGCTTCATCCACGACGACCACGTCTGCTAACAGGCGGTTTTCAGCGCTATATTGGCAGTGCGTCGGTCTATGCGGACGAACACCGAGGGCCCGATGGATGGTCAATGCGCTTTCTGGGACGTCCGCGTCCCCATTGCCGGCCTTTGCGCTCTGAATCGCCTGGGTTAATCGGGTCGCGGCTTTCCCGGTCGGCGCCAACAACACCATCCGCGGTATGGGGTGTCCCAACAAACGGGCGCGATCGACGAGGAAGGCGAGGATCTTGACCACTGTCGTGGTTTTACCCGTGCCTGGCCCGCCCGATATGATACACAGGCGCTTGGTTAGGGCCACCTGGGCTGCGCGCCGCTGATCAGCGCGTCCTGCTGAATCTCCTTTGAAGTGCGCATCAAAGACGGCCTGAAGTGCTGGACCATCTGGGGGGTCGACGCTGCCAACTGCCCGTTCCAAGAGCTCGGCAGCCAGCCGCTGTTCATAGGACCAGTATCGAAATAGGTAGAGGCGATCCCATTCCAGGACCAGCGGTGTTGGCGGATCGCCCCGGCCGATCAAGGGACTCTGTTCGAGGGATGGAATCCACTGGTCCTGGGTCGGCCAGTTGGGTGCATCGGGAATCGTGACGCCCTCGGCCGATGGCACAGGCGTGCCAAACAGGGAGAAAAGCGGAGCGCAGACATGGCCGACGCGCGTGCATCGGCTGGCCAATGCTGCACCCAATTGCACCAAGGGATCTGTTTCACCTGCCAATGAAGCAATGGTTTTTGCAAAATGAACGTCGAGGTCTGAAAAGTACTTGGCCTGAAACAGCGCATCTACTGTCACCGTCATGGGGCGATCTCCGAAGGGATCGATGCTCCCATGAGCTTGGACATCCCTTGAATCACAGACCGCGGGGGTTTATCCCAAAATAGACCCGCATTGGGTCCGGTTCTGGGGGACAGGCCCCTGATAAACAGGTAATAGACCCCACCAAAGTGGCGGTCGTAGTCAGGGCCGTTGACGCGGTAGTTCAAATTTCTAATCCTCCATCATACGCTCGTCCGAGGATTCCAAAACCTGTTTTATCACAGGATGCCAAGCGCCTGCCCAGTCTTCTCTGGTTTGTAATGCTTCTATTATCAACCTCTGACCCCAGATGCCCCAAGTGCTTCATAGAGCAGATAGATTGACTTTTTTCTTGGTTAGGTGCCAAATGTCGGTCACGAACACACAGCGAAGGAGTCATTATGAAACGGGCTGTTTTTATTACTACGGCGTTTTTTGTACTCACTCGGTTATTTAGCGGTTGTGGGACGCCTGCACCACCGCCCGCCACCCCAGAGGTCGTGCCCGAAGAGGCCACGCATCACGCTGATGTTGAATCCAAATTCTCACAAGAACCTGTCGGGGAACAACTGACTGCCGATACGCCAAAGACGACGATAGAAGGCAACGCCTTCATCGCTCCAAAAGGCTGGCGTATGATGATCCGGGGTCCGGCCACTATGCTCACGCCTCCGGAAGGGGATTCGACCATCGCGCTGATTGATCTTCACGCGACAACCGCCAAAAAGGCAGTTGAGAAGGCCTGGAAGATATACAAACCCGATGCCAAATGGCCCCTGTTGACGGTCAATAAAGCGCCGGATTCGGATGGGTGGGAAGATCGGAGCTCGTATACCTACCAGACCTCACCTAATGAAAAACGGTATGTGATCGCAGACATACAGCGCGCGAATGACGTGTGGACAGTGGTTATTGTGGATATGGCCAGCGCAGTATTGGGGAAACGACTGGCCCAAGTGGTGCTCATTTTTGATGATCTGTTGCCCAAAGGATACACGCGGGAGTCCTTTGCCGGTAAAAAGCCGCATCCGCTGGACAAAGCGCGGATCGCAAAGCTTACCGAGTTCATCGAAACCGGGATGAAGGAAACCCGTGTTCCCGGGGTGGCCCTTGGCTTGATACAGGACGGAAAAGTGGTATTCGCCGGCGGCTTTGGTGTGCGCGAGCTCGGTAAAAAGAAGAAAGTCAATGCGAACACCCTGTTCATGATCGCCTCCAACACCAAGGCGCTAACCAGCCTGTTGCTCGCCAAGCTGGTCGATGAAAAAAAGCTGACCTGGGAAACGCCAGTAACCCGTCTGCTACCCTCGTTCAAACTGGGAGATGCGGACACCACCAGTCAGGTCAAGGTCAAGCACTTGGTCTGTGCGTGCACGGGGTTGCCACGGCAGGATTACGAGTGGATATTTCAGTACGAAGGGGTCACGCCGGAAGACGCGCTGGCTACGTTAGCCACAATGCAACCAACCAGTGGGTTTGGCGAGATGTTTCAATACTCCAATCCAATGGTCGGCGCCGGGGGGTTTGTGGGCGGGCACGTGGCATTTTCCAAGCTCGACCTCGGCGCTGCTTATGACAAGGCCATGCAAACACGGGTATTCGATCCGCTAAAGATGAGGTCGACTACCTTCAACTATGCCAAAGCGTTGCGCGGCAACGTTGCAATACCCCACGCATCGGATATAGATGGCAATCAGGCGCATGCGGAGATGGCCATCAATTATGCAGTGATCCCTGTGCGACCGGCCGGAGCAGCGTGGAGCAACGTCCGAGATATGCTCGCCTACATCGCCATGGAGCTGGCCGAGGGCAGCACCCCCGGAGGCAAGCAGTACGTATCCAAGGAAGCCTTGCTGGCGCGTCGCACGCCGCAAGTGACCATCGGGAAATACGAAACCTATGGCATGGGCTTGATGGTCAATACCACCTACGGCACCCCGGTGGTGCATCACGGCGGTGACTTGCCAGGCTTTCATAGCGATATGATGTGGCTGCCGGAGCACGGTGTGGGCGCGGTCGTCTTGACCAATGGCGATCCGGGCTGGCTCCTGCGCACCCTGTTTCGGCGCAAGCTGCTCGAAGTCCTTTTTGACGGTCGCGCCGAGGCGGATAAAAAACTCGCGGCATGGGCAAAGAACTACTACGATCGGCTTGTTTCCGAACGAAAGCTCCTCACGTTGCCTGCGGATTCCTCTGAAGCCGAGAAGCTGGCCCCGCGCTATACCAATGATGCGCTGGGCGAAATAGCGATTAGTCGAAACGATGGCAAAACGATTTTTGATTTCGGCGAATGGAAAAGCGAGATGGCCTCGCGCAAGAATCCCGATGGCACCATTTCCTTTCACACCACCAAACCAGGCGTCCTGGGATTTGAATTCGTCGTTGGAAGTGGCGACAAACGAATCCTTATTACAAGGGATGCACAGCACGAATACATCTTTTCTGAGGATTAGATCATGAGAATAAGCGTCATGGGGCGATCTCCAAGGGGATCGGTTCTCCCATGAGCTTGGACATCCCCTCAATCACAGACCGCGGGGGTTTATCCCAAAAGAGACCCGCATTGGGTCCGGTTCTGGGGGACAGGCCCCTGATAAACAGGTAATAGACCCCACCAAAGTGGCGGTCGTAGTCATAGCCGTTGACGCGGTATTTCAAAAAGCGGTTCAACGCTACGGTGTACAAATAGTACTGCAGCACGTAGTCGCTCTCCACCATGACCCGCTCGAGTCGGGATACGGCATAATCAGCTGAATGATACCCCAAGTGATTGGATTTGTAGTCTGCCAGGTAGTATTTTCCCTCCCATTCGAAAACGAGGTCGATGGCCCCTTGGATGAAGCCGGGCTGCAGAACAAAGTCGAGCTGTTTTATCCGCTTTGCGTAAGATTCGGACAGGCCTGAATGACCTGCTAATACCTGGGCCAGGTCTTGGGCCGAGAGCCAGCTGCCGGCGGTTGCCTGAAATGGCGCCAAGGGAAAGACAAACGCGAGCTCTACAAAACGGCGATGCACCGGGATTTGGTCGAGTCTAAGGTCCGGCGTAGCTGCGCTGAGCGGGGTGTGCACCACATCTGCGATGCTCCTCTGAATCGGATCCATCCAAACGTCCCTATCAAACCCGTACGCATCGAGTTGAGCCGCGATCGTTGGTTCAACTACTTCGGGTCTTGTGTTCGTAAAATCGATATCCTCAAAAATGGCGTGCAAGCAGGTTCCTGCCCGGGGTCCACCCTCGAACTCAGCCAAGCAGACCCGCTGGGATCCTGGTTCGTCCTGATCAAGATCCATCACGGGAGGGGGTCTATTTGGAGGTTGATTTGATGGGATGGCAGAAACAATGGCGGTGAAGCTCCCGATCTGCTTTGGGGCCGGTATTGACCCGCGCTGTCTTCGGGGTTCAAGGGACGGAGCAACCTGCTTTGGCAAAGGCATTTCGGCCAGGACCGGGCTCTCGAGGGTGCTAATGCTGATGGCATGGGGACCGGCCAGGGCGACCAGCGCGTCGAGATCAGCCCGGACATCTTTGTCCGTCATCTTTTTCAAGCGGTCTCTGACAGCCTTGGGGATCTGGGCGTTTTGTGTCTGGTGAAGGACATACCCCAGGGCAGATGTGTGCATGTCGGCAAACCCACCCCAGACCGAGATGCACAGGTTTTTTGCCCGCGTGAGTGCGACGTAGAGGAGCCTTATGTTTTCTGCCAGTTCCTCTTGTGTGGCGATGTCTGTATGAGCAGCATAGGTTGGCGATCCGAGATCCAGGGTGCGGCGGTATTGATGGTGTGGATCGTGAAAGACCACCTCTTTGGCACGGGGGCTCGACAGGCGGCCATCCCACAGATACGGGCAATACACCACCTTGAATTCGAGCCCTTTGGCCTTGTGCATGGTAAGAATCGTCACTGCAGGGGCGTCGGTTTCGAGCCGTTGCTGGGATGCATCTGACCTATTGCTAGGGGAGGTGCGCTGCTGGTTAAACCACCGTGCCAGGCCTGACGGACTCAAGTGATGCGCCATCGATGCTGTATGCAACAGCTCGGCCAGATGCCTGAGGTTGGTCAACTGGCGCGTCCCCCTGTTGCGCCCCAGCAGATGGGTGCTCAACGAGGGTCCACCCGCCTCGGGTGCAAAGGCCAGGAGCGCATCTATCATGGCCATGAAGCCGCTCTCTTGCCATTTTTCTAGCCAGCTGCGAAATGCGAGGGACCACCGATCAAATGCCCCATCGTCTTGGTCGAGGGCGAATATCTCATTTGCCGACATGCCAAAAATATCCGTGGCCAACGCTGCCTTTACCTTTTGGCGCTGCTGCCAGAACAACACAGCGTCGAGGAGGGTCGCCAGCTGATCAGCTTCTATCGCGTCGAACACGTTGTTGGATCCCAGGAGAATGCCTTGAATGCCGATGGATCCCAGGGCGTCTCGCATGGCGCGGGCCTGATGGTTGGTCCGGGTGAGTACAGCGACGTCCGTTGGGGCAATAGGCATGCTGTCAATGGTGATCCTGCTGCTCAACAGCTGAGCGATATCTGCCGCAACCATTTGCGGTAGGTTGGCGTCGGTCCAGCGCTTTGGTATGCGTTTGCTCCTGGCGTCCAGGCGATCCGGTCGCCGTTCGACCAAGCGGATTTGAAATGGCGCCAGGGGCGCGCCTGATTGGCTTTGCAACCCGTCTTGTGCCCCTTCTCGCGGGCGAACAGGGGTGAATTTAATTTGATCGAACAAGAACGGGGTGTTCAGCCTGCCAAAGAGGGCGTTTATGCCCGCGATAAGGGAGGGCTGGGATCGCCAATTTGTATCCAGTGTAAAGACCGCGGTCGACGTGTTTTGGGCAGCCTCCAAATAGGCAAAAATATCTGCCCCGCGAAATCCATAGATAGCCTGTTTGGGATCGCCGATGAGGTACAGCGGACCGGCATCGGCTCCCATGATGGTTCTAAAAATCCGGTACTGACGGGCATCTGTATCCTGAAATTCGTCGATCATGACAGCATCGAATTGATCCCGAATTCTCCTGGCCAAACGGTGGCCGTGGGTGTCCTGAAGCGCCCGGTCCAAATGGGCGAGCAAATCGTCAAAGGACCAGAGGCGTTGGTCGCGCTTGTAGGAAGACAGGGCTGCTCGCACATAGGCAATGAGCCGCGCTTTAAAGGCCACGAATGCCCGATCGAACAGCTGTTCCAAACGTTCAAACGCCTCACACGCATCAAAAAACGGGTGATCCGGGGGGAGATGTTTTTTTTTTGTGGCCTTGTCTACTCGGGTCCGTGCAAACCGGGCGATGGCATCGGTTGGTCGCTGCTTTCCGCTAGACGAAACGGGCAAAGGTGCGTGCGCTGCTGATGCAAGGGCGCTTTCCAATTCTTCAAACCACTTGTCGAGTTTGCCCGGGGGAAACCGAGCCGCGTTTAAACCGGGGTGTCCTTTGATAATGCCGATGATTTCTTTGCGGTCTTTTTGCCAGATCTGTTGTAACTGCTCAAACGCAGATAAAAAGGCTGGCATTGGATCCATGTCACCCGTGCCATCTGGAAGGGTGGCGGTGTCGACTTCTTTTAAGGCGGCAGTCGCGAGGCCTGTTAACCGGCTGGGGGCCAGTCCTGCCGATAGTAGTGCGCGGACAAAAATAGGCTCACTGTCGTAGGTTTCCTTGGCCCAGAAGTCCCGTGCGATTTCTTCGACAAGGGCGGATTCGTCCTCGATGAGTTCCGAATCGAACGGTACGCTGCTTTCAAAGGCGTTTTCTTCGAGCATGCGCTTGCAAAATCCGTGAATTGTAGAAATTCGGGCCGCGTCAAAGTCCCGCAAAGCGCGGGCTATTCGGCCTTCAATACGGAGTATCTCGTCACTTCGGCCTTTTTGATAGCGCCCTATCAATTCATCTGTGGACCAATCTTGGGATAATGCCTTGAGTGCGTCTTTTAGGCGGGCGCGGACGCGCACTTTGAGTTCGGCCGCAGCAGCTTCGGTAAAGGTGACGACGAGAATCTTTTCAATCGGCAGATCTGTTTCGGCAATGAGGCGCAGGACCAGGGTGGTCAGTGTGTAGGTCTTTCCAGTGCCTGCGCTGGCCTCGATGAGATTTATACCCTTAAGGGGAATATCCAGCGCATTGCGCGGTTTCGACCCTGTTTGACGTTCTGAGAAATACACCAGTCAGAACCCCGTTCACCTCATCCCGATTCTTGACCAGGGCGACCCCTAGGTCAACTAAAATTTTCTTGCTAATTTAAAGATAAACTTTATATCCGCAATGAAATATTGACCACAGGATGTGCACATGGTATTTTTTCCTTGCTAATTTAAACCCTGAATTTAGATATGCTAGATAAAATCCATCGATCACTATATCACAACGTGGCCCAACAGCTCACTCAAAGCCCGGCAGTCGCCATTTTGGGCCCTCGCCAGAGTGGCAAGACGACCCTGGCCAAGCAGCTGGTGAGCACTTCGGAGGCCGCGGTCTATTTGGATCTGGAGAATCCAGCAGATCTGGTTAAGCTCGATGATCCGGTAGCTTATTTCGCGCTTCACGAGGACAAGCTCATCTGTTTGGATGAGATTCAGCGCATACCGGACTTGTTCACCACACTGCGCAGCGCAATCGATAATCGCGATCGCAATGGTCATTTCCTCATCTTGGGTTCAGCGTCACCAGAGTTGATCCGCCAAAGCTCCGAGACCCTTGCCGGCCGCATTGCCTATCGCCATTTGACCCCGTTTTTGCTCACCGAGCTCAAACCGCAGCAGATGCGAGAGCTCTGGTTGCGAGGGGGGTTTCCTCGCTCTTTCCTAGCGCCGACAATCGAGGCAAGCGATGATTGGCGGCGGGATTTTATTCGCACATTTCTCGAACAGGACCTCGGCATGCTGGGATTTCGCCTGCCGCCGGTCAGGCTCGGCCGCTTCTGGCGCATGTGCGCACACGCGCACGGCAGCCTGGCCAATTATTCCAAACTGGCCAATTCGCTGGATGTGAGCTCGCCGACGATCCGGTCCTACTTGGATGTCCTGCAACACACCTTCATGATTCGCACCCTCGAACCCTATGCTGCAAACGTAAAAAAAAGGCTTATCAAGTCTCCCAAGGTCTATATCCGCGACTCGGGGGTTCTTCACACCCTGCTGGGCATTCGCACCCATGACGAGTTGCTCTCACACCCGGGTCGTGGGGGATCTTTCGAAGGGTTTGTGATTGAAAACACCCTGGCCTTTGCCAATCGGTGCCAGGCCTCATTCTACCGCACCCGAGCAGGGGCAGAGATCGACCTGGTGCTAGAGCGCGGTCAGCATACGATTGCCATTGAAATCAAGGCGTCAACAGCTCCGAGGACCTCCAAAGGATTTCGCAACGCCCTCGAGGATGTGGCGCCGGATGAAGCCTTCATCGTCGCGCCGATTGATGATTCGTTTCCAATTAAAGGGGGGATTACAGCCACTGGTCTGAACTTGCTCATTCGCAGGTTGCACGACACGGGGTTTTTCTAGCGAAAAATATTGACACCCTGTAGGGATAGAGCTATATCTGTAGTGTACTATTTGTTTAGTACACCACATCTTTAGATAAACAGGCAACTCGGGGTTGGCGAGGAGGATTGCACGGGATGATCGATTTCAAGCTAGATCCAAAAAGCGGCGTTCCGTTCTACAGGCAGATCATCGACCAGATAAGACATGGCATCGCTACCGGTCGATTGAAGGTCGGCGAACAGCTGCCGACGGTTCGCGCGCTGGCAGTTCAGCTGTCGATCAATCCCAACACCATCAGCAAGGCATACCGGGAGCTCGAAATCCAAGACATCCTCGAGAGCCACCAGGGCACCGGCACTTTTGTCGGCCCCGCGAGCCCCAAGCTCTCCCAGAAGGAGCGCCACGCAAAACTGAGGGGTATCTGCGATGAGTTCATCACCATAGCCGGATCCTATGGATTCACTATTTCAGACCTCATTGAGGAGCTGAAACGCCGCAAAGGAGTTAGCAATGGGTAAGACATACGGCTCAGAATCCGACCACGAGCCCCGGGCCCACAAGACCTTGAATTCGGTTCAAGTATCGGTTGCCTTTATCGGTGTCGGGGCACTCAGCCTGCTGTACTATCTCCAGATCATCGGCCTGTGGACGCTGGTGGGGGCGCTGGTCGCGATCTTTGTATTGGCCTCTGCCATCCGCATTGCCGACCAGTGGGAGAAAGCGGTAGTGCTTCGCTTTGGACGCTTCGTCGGTCTCAAGGGACCTGGGTTGTTCGCCATCGTTCCCATCATTGATCGTGTGGACAAATACGTGGATCAACGGGTGCGCATCACTGACTTCAACGCCGAGACCACCCTTACCAAAGATACCGTTCCGGTCAACGTCGACGCAGTGGTCTACTGGATGGTATGGGATGTGGAAAAGTCCGCGCTCGAGGTGCAAGACTACGAATACGCCATTAACTTCGTTGCCCAGACAGGACTGCGCGACACCATCGGCAGACACGAGCTGGCCGATCTGCTCCAACACCGGGACAAAATCGGCGAGGAGTTGCAGCAGACCCTCGATGAGCAGACCAACCCCTGGGGCATCACCTGCCAGAGCGTGGGCATCAAGGATATTGTCATCCCGCAGGCGCTGGAGGACGCCATGAGCAAGCAGGCCCAGGCCGAACGAGAGCGGCAGGCGCGCATTATCCTCGGCACCGCGGAGACCGAAATCGCCTACAAGTTCGCCGAGGCCGCGGCGCAGTATCGCGACGACCCAGTGGCCCTGCAGCTGCGGGGCATGAACATGCTCTTCGAGGGACTCAAGGAAAAGGGATCTATGGTGATAGTTCCCAGCTCGGCCCTCGAGGCCATGAACTTGGGCTCTATTGGCGGGCTGGCCTCACTTGGTAAACAGGAAGGCACAAAGTGAGGTGAACCATGATTGATTCTTGTTTGAAAGCGGTCGCAATTTGGTCGGCGGCCCTTGTCGTCATTGGGTTCACGCTCTCCATCGGGGCTATCCTCCTTTTGAATCACCGCGTAGAAAAAGGCATTGTCGCTGTACAAAAACAGCTGGCACTGGGCCAAGAGACCGCCACCCTACTGTCTCAGGCCAACGCACACCTGGCCCATCACTCATTCCACTCGCGCCGGTTCGAGCTGCTCGCCGGGATGTACGACAATGCCGCGCCCGTGAGACTGAGGGCCGAGGCGCTCAGATCATTCATCCACATTGAGCGCAAACAGCGTGCCCCCTCTGCCAAGTCAACGCCGCCACGAGTGCTCAACTTATCCCGCATCAACCTCGCGGGCGCTTATCTACAGGGTTTTAATTTAAATGATGTCGACCTCCACAGTGCCAACCTCAGCGGCGCCAACCTCCAATCGGCGGGACTCTTTAGCGCGCACCTGCACAAAGCCAATCTCCACTCGGCAAACTTGAGCAAGGCCAACCTCTGCAAAGCGGTACTGTTTCACGCCAACCTCGAGGGCGCGGATCTCCATGGCGCAAAAATAAACGCGGCGTCGCTCAACAAAGCCAACCTCGCCCGGGCCAACCTCCGCGGTGCAGACCTCTTCCGGGCCGAGCTTCTAGGTGCCGACCTCACCCAGACCAATCTCAGCGATGCCAGGCTAAGAGAGACCGACTTCAGTGGTGCAAACCTCCACGGTGCCATTGCCACGGGTGTCGACCTTCGCGAGGCCAACCTCTTCGGCGTCGAGCTCGTGGACGTCGACCTCAGCGGCGCTGACCTGTTCGACGCCGATCTCAGCGGCGCTGACCTCACGCGGGCAGACCTCACGAAGACAAAGATGGGCTATGTCAACCTAAAGGGAGCCAACCTAAGCGGAGCCAACCTAGACGGAGCCAACCTAGACAGCGCCAACCTAGACGGCGCAGACCTCAAGACCGCGACCCTAGACGGCGCCAGGCTCAAAGACGCCGGCTACACCCATAAAACCGTCTTCCCCGTCGGTTTCGATCCCCACGCCCACGGGATGGTGTGCGAGTAGAATAAGCCCTTCCGGCACCGAATCGGAGTAGGTAGACATCAATTGCATGGCACTGTCCCCAATTCTACGAAGCGCGTCAGGAGCGATTAATGTTTTGTTTTATAAGTCTTGACCAGAAAATCATTAATCGCCAGTGTCTGACCCCTTTCTCCTTTCTTGTCCGCCCTAACTTAGTTGATTTATGTTAGTTTTTAGTCCCCAAGCGGGATAAAATATGATTGCAGAAAGTATTCGGGCAACTCTCCTCGGTTCGATACGATTAACTCTGAATCGTGAAATGCGCGTAATTTGTTATTTCCAGCATCGGAGGTGTTGTCGATGGCCATGACATATCCTATTGGTTGTCCGAGAAGTTTTCTAAACTCACTCGCTACAGCGACATCATATTCTGTTGAATTATTAAAGCTATTGCGAATTACAAAGTTTAAATCATCGTGGATGACAACTGACCGAAAATTATCCAAAAATATATTGTTCTCGACACGATTATATTTGGCATAATCTCGATATCTATCTCCAAGGCCACTTACATAATAAGATTGATCAGTGCAGGCGATCTCTTCATTATTCGCGTTAGGGTCTTTCATCCCTTGTCTAGATGCAATATGCACAGCAGTATACGCATAGTTGTAAAAATTATTATGTGTAATGATATTGCTATCCGATCCATTTTTTCTGGTTATTCCGCGTTCGCCGCAATTCTTATATAGACGCACGGCTGCACTTCGAGCCGCCTCATAACTGCTTCTTTTGTTGCCATAAAATAAATTATGCCTTACTGTATTGTGATAAGAGGAATCAATGGCAATGTCCTCTCGGTTAGGATAGCTTCCCTGTACACCGAATCCGCTGCCATTTAAATAGAAAAAAGAGTATTGAATTGTGGTATTCTTTGAATCGTGTTCCAGGTAGATGCCGGCGCTATATGTACGAGAAACGGAGACCTGATCTATCAGGAAATCTTCACTTCCTGTCCCTATATAGATCCCTTCTCGAGACGAATCAACAGTCACATTAGTAATTGTAAAGCGCCGGAGTGGACGGTATATTCCGTTAATCACCATAGTGATATTGGGGGGGATAAGCCGCAGTCCCTTGCCATTAAAATCCGAAAAATGGCAGTTTTGAATATGGACATCTTGAAGTTCATGACCAGCGACACGTAATCCTATATCATTGCTGTTCGGTATACCCGTCACACCTTCCCCTTTCAGTGTCGAACCTGCACAGTCGATTAGGATATTGCTATTTTTAACGTGTATAGAATATCCTACCAGCTCTAACTGCTCAGGGAAAAAAATATCGGAACAAACATTAATTCTCTTGGGTTGCGTATTTGATTTGATGCAATCGCAGTTATTTCCGTTCTCGCATTCTGGCAAAAACGTTATCGGTTCTGCCCCGGCAATGAAAGAGATGAAGATCGAAAGTAATACTAAGTAAATTGATGATAAATTTAAATGAGCCATGATACTGCATCCTTTCTAGTGAATAGCCACCTCAATTTGAAACCTTCTCGAGGTCGTTGAGTTTTTTGTCGTTCAACAATCTTTTAAAGTTTAAATTCCCTCCTTATATTTATCATTTTAATCTGTCACAATAATAATGTCAATAATTTGCCGACAAATTATGCGCTATTTAGTCACCCCTGAAAAAGCCACACCCCAATGTAGCCGGTAGCCAGAATTGCACCTCTTGGTCTAACTGTTCCCACGATGTACCGCGGAATTTTTCGACAAAAAATACAACGGGGACAGGACCCATGATTTGTTATATAAAACACAACGAGGAGGGGACCCATGATTTGTTATATATACCTTTTTGCGCTACTACCTCCCCATGGCAAGAAAACCAATAGTAGACTTTCCCGGCGCTTGGCATCATGTGATGAACCGAGGTGCTCGACGTCAACCCATCTTCCAAGCTGACGAGCACGCTTCCTACTTGCTCGCTTGCATAGAAAAAGTTTCGCGGGAGATTTAGAAGCAAGCTGGTGCTGGACGAAGCTCATTGGTTTTACCTTGTCTTGTATCTACATCTGAATGCTGTCAGGGCGCGCCTTGTCCTGCATCCCGATCAATATATTTGGACCAGTCACAGCAGCTATGTGGACGACAAATACTGCCCTTCGTGGCTCACAACTTCTGAAATGAAGGCGTATTTCGACACAGAGAAGGGATACCTCGCCTGTCTTGATGCTGCTATGAATGGCAGCGTCCCTGCACCGCCTGATTTCGATTCGGTGATATGCGGAGCCGGACAAAATGCCAGGCACATGGTGTGTAAGCAGCCAGAGGTAACGCCCGGCCTATCATCGGAGGAAGTGTTGAGGGAAGTTGAGGAAGTGACTGGCGCATCGTTGGAAGAAATACTCACGACCAGGAGAGGCGCCGCTGGCAATCCAGCGAGGGCCCTTGCGATTTGGTGGCTTATCCATGGGGCTGGCCAAACAAACGCGCAGCTAGGCGAACGTCTCGATATCAGCCCATCCGCAGTAAGCCGTATCCTGAAGAAGTACCGCGACGCTCCAAGCAAGTATCTCGTAGGTAAAATAGACCGATGGCAAAACAAATTCCCCGATAAAGATCAATGGGAAGGGTCTGACCCTCAAGTCTCTTCGTTGTGGGTGGTGAAGTCGATAATATCCTGAATCTGATTACCCTGGAAATCAAAGTGTGGATACAGCAGTCCTGAAAACGCCATGATTGGCGGCTTGCTCTCCGAGAAGACGATGTATCGGACTTTGGTGTATTCTTCGGTTTTTAAAGCGGAATCGTAGACCTCCTTACATTTATGAAGTGATTCGAGACCGAATTCGGTTCCGATGAGAACTCCCCTGGTGAGTTGTTCGATTGCAGGATTGTCAATCGGAAAACTGAGGATCGATGACAGAAAGTCGGACGAGTTTTGCTTCACAAACAGTTCTCGGCATATCGAACGGTATCCGTAGAGAATCGCTTGCTGTTCTGTAGGAATCAGTTTGTTCGTGTCTATTGGTCGGAACAGCTCACTGTCATGTTTTTGGCAGAATCCGAGAAATGTAGATGCCTTATTGATGCCAGTTTTTTCGAAGATGGATTGCCCCTGGTGACGCCTTGCGGCAATGCTTGGCGAGATTTGGTATACGTGACCATCTTTAGCCAACGTGCTCAAGCTCTGATTTCGCTGAATCGAGTGTGCTTTGATGGTGTTGTTGCATTGGACTCCGTTATCAAAGTGGAGACAGCGTTCCTGTTTGGACAACGCCTTTTTTTTCTTGCCTCTTCAACAAAATCTGTGGGTGAATTCCGGTTCAGGGAGGCGACCGAGTTCGTGGTATAGGGCAGTTTCAGCGACTTCGTAGCTTTTGAAGCCTCTGGCTTTTCTGAGGGCCAGTTTTACATTCGTGTTCAAACCC
>JASJCT010000193.1 GCA_030065855.1 Myxococcota bacterium | reverse complement strand
GGGCTCCGAGCTGCGGCAGTGGAAACCCCCGGGCGACGGGCAGAGGGATGCCTCCGGCGGGGGCTCCGAGCTCGGGATATTTTTCCGGTATCAACGGATTTTCCATCAAAATCTACCCACTCCTAATGCAGGAGGTCCAGTATTATCTGCCAAATGCTAACGAGTATCAAGATGATCGGAGATCAGCGCAGCACAGCCTGGATCATTCCAAAATCACTCCTCACCAACCAACCGAACCTTTATAAATGACTGGCTGCATGACTCACTTTGGATATGAGCAGTGCAGGCAGTTTATCAGGCCTAATCATGAAAAACGCCGACACTGCATTCCGCGTCTTCCGTCCGGACAACCCCTGCGCGGCTAAGATATCGCGGATTAGCCAACGCGCGAATTAACGGTGGCCTTCACACCACATTTGACCCGTTTTTCTCAATGAAATCGACGCTGAAATGTCAAAGATAGCGTCTCTTCGCCAGTTTTCACTATCATCGTCGATAGGTCGATATCTCCATAATTTTCCAACTCATCTCGATAAAATATGTATGAGATTGTGTGCTCTTGCATCGAATAGCGTACCCGTATTCGTTCCAACATTGTTTTATCCTCTGGGTGAAAGGTGATGTAATAATTCTCAGCACTTGAGAGTAGGATCTTGGATAGCTTCTCAAATAGAGGATTCCTTTGTTGATCTGTCCTATCAATCTCGAATTCACAGCCCATTATTTGCTCCACCCAGAGCCTTAATTCATCGTCTTCTGGATATGGACAAACGTTGATGAGGGCATCCTTATCCCGCCACCCTATTGCCCATGATATCCCTATCATCGAAGTGTATTCGTCCAGATCTTCATTACCTGCGCCTATCGCTTGAGAGAAGATACCGAAAAAGTAGTCATAGACCGTACGCGCATCAGCACCCGCGAACTGCTTTTGCATGTCCAACCATATTTGCTCGCCATTGCGCCCCATGGCTCTTAACGTCTCAAAGAATACATCATGTATCCTCAGGCCCTTTTCTTTTGCCCCTTCCGCTTTTAGGCAGTCAATACAGATAACAGATTCGGCATGCCAAGGGGGCGACTCATCCTGTCGCAAATCCGAATGACACACAGCGCACACGCCGGGCGCCTCTTCAACTGCCAGTGTCAGCTCCTGGCTGGCTTCTCGAACCAAGCGCAGGGATATTCGAATACAACACGTCATGCAAATCTCATGAAGTCGTTCCCAGTCTTCTGAACCCTTGTGGAATAAACGTCCGCACATCTGACAGCCTTCACTTCTGTGGACTCGGCGTTCGCAGATCTGACAGGCTTCTTTTTTATGTCTGGGTTTCATTTTCTGTCCTTTTCGCCTTCGCGTGTCGTTTTTCATTTATTTTCTCCCAACCAATCGTGCCCATCGCGCCTCGACAACTGGCTGTGTGGCCTCGACCCGGACATGGGTGTACCTGGCGGTGGTTCCAACGTCTGTGTGGCCTAGCAGGGCTGCTATCATCTTCTGGCCTAAGCCCATGTAGGCGTAGCTGGAGCCGCTCGTATGGCGCGCTCCGTGGCTAGAGATGGGTCGTATGCCAGCCTCATCCGAAAGGAGACGATAGGCCCGGTTGAGGGTGTTGTTGGGCAACGGACCACCCTTTGTGCCGGGAAACAGGAGTTGACCTTCGATTTTCAACATCCAAGGTCGCAGCTCGTCCGCTAAGCCTTTTGGGATAACTTGAAATCTCGCTTTTTTGTTCTTCGGCGTACCGATGGTTCTTCTTGCCATCGATCTTCGTACCCAAATGCCCGGTGTCTTCAGATCCAAGTCTCGTTTTTCCAACGCTCGGATTTCTCCAAAGCGCATTCCGGTGATCAGCTGGGTAAGGATCACAAGTCTTAAGTCTGGGTGGATCTCTTTCCAGACCTCCAACGTCCGCATCGCCGCGATCTCTTCATCCGGACTCCACCAATTTTGGTTTTCTTCTGGCGTGATCTCTTTCTTCAACCAACTCCTTTTGGTAACCGGATTTTTTTCTGCCACCCCATATTCAATTGCCTTTTCGAATATCCGGTGAAGCACGCTTAGATGGTTGTTGATGGTCTTGGCCGAGTAGCCTTTTCCGTATTGGTGCTTTTGGCCCCGCTTCTTTGCCTTGTAGCGGTCAATCAGTCGGCCGTCGATTTCGCTCAGTCTTAAGTTGCCTAATTCCGGGATGAGGTGGTTCTTGAGGATGCTCAAATCACTCTCGATGGTCGACTCGGTTAGCCCACCTCCGAGTACGCAATTTTCTTTCCACTCCTCAGCAAAATCCTTGAGCATAGGACTGTCGCTCTGGGCGGCCTGTACCCTCCTGTCCAGGGCGTCGAGAAACTCCAGCGTCTCACCACTAGCGACAGCACGTTTGGCTGCAAGATGAAGCTCATGAAACTTCCAACGGGCATCCTGCTTGTTTTCAGCTTCAAGTACAACGCCTCTTAACTGGCGTCGCTCACCCTCTTTTAGGTCCGGCGAGACGAAGACGATTGAGCGATCCACGCCAATCCCCCTGATCGGTTGAACCTGTAGTCTCTTCTTTAAAATGATGCCCATTTGCGTTACCTCGATTGTCTTGATCTGGGTGACCGAACAGGTCTTCCATGAAAATTCTCTTTGTCTTGCCAATTTTTCGGCATGGGATTTTCCCATCTGGCAGTGAAGGAGCTGGGCCGGTGGGTATCTCGACGAGATTTTTGGCCAATGCCCCGCGATCAACGCCCAGAATTTTAGCGAATTCTGCTATGGTATAGCCTTGCTTTTCGGGTTTGTTGTCCGGTTCGGTTTGCCTGGAGAACAACTCCTTGTTTTTCATCGCTTCAATTTCAACTGCCCGATAATCGATTGGCGTTCGGTGTTTGTTCCGATGCTGGAGGTAAATGCGCATGCCACGACGGGTGAGCCTTACCGGTCTACCCTCGACCAATGCTCTGGTGATTGGTGCCCAGCTGTAGGCGATACTTCTTTCGACCACGTCGTGGATAAAATCGACTATGTTAACGACTTCTTCGGGGCTCGGATCATAAGGAGTGTCTTCGCGTGTCGAGATGCGGCGCTCTGCTGATCTAATCCTTCTGTCCATACCTCGGGCCATCTTGTGATTCGCTCGCATCTCCGAGCATTCTCGGCTGTTTTCTTCGCGGCTGTGTGTCATCGGGCATTAGCTCCTCGCACAAATAGTCCCTTTCAATTCAGAAACAGGGTTTTTCCAACCTTTTGAAAAAATGGCCCGCATTCCGCGCCACCCAGAAATTGGATCTGGAAATCTGAAAATGCGTAGTTTCTGCCACAGTGGGGGGGAATAGATTTGGTTTTTCTGGCTCGTTATCACTTTTTTCTCAGATAATTTTGCTGGCCATTGCCCGTTGGTAGTCGTCGGCAACAGAGGCAAGACCTAAATGTTGGTAAACTTCTAGGGACTTCTTCGAAGCGTGCCCGGATAGCAGTTGAATCTGCGCATCAGTCAACCCGGCTCTGGTCAACTCGGTTAAACACTGATGGCGAAACAAATGCGGATGTACTCTGCCTTTTAGATCGGCCTTGTCGGCATATTGGGCGATAATCTGCTGGATACGGCGGCTTGTGTACCTGCTACAACGGACCGTCTCGAACAAGTAGACATTGTCCCGGGTAGGTTCCAATATAGGCGGATAGAGCGAGCTTGAGCGATTCTGGGAACAACGTCGTTCGATCCTTTTTCCCCTTGCCTTGAACAATACGAATCGCGGTTTTATCGATATCCACATCGACCCGTCTTATGTTTGTCAGCTCAGAAACTCTGATGCCTGAATAGAAAAGGAGCCGCGCCATCAGCTGGTGCTGGAGATTGTTTCCCTTATCAACCACCTTAATGAAACGATGTAACTCCTCGGTCGTCAACAATGCTGGCTGCCGCTTGGGCTTAACGGTCGGCCTGAGGTCAACTATTTCCCGCGCCTTCTTGATGATGGCTTTTGAACCCTCATAATCAACCCGAGCCCGACGGAGGATATTGGCGATCATCCGAGCCGCATCGGGTTTCGTGATTTGGTTCGGGATGGCGAAATCGGATTGATTGATGTCTTCAATTGGGACATCTGGGACGGAATCGGCGCCAATCGGGTTCGCTTTCCCCGCCTTTGGCGAAATTGGATTAGATTCTTTGGGTAGCCTCATCATTATTCTTCCCGGTTCAAACTTTTGATATTTTCGTTGATCGCCTGAAGCTCGCTCCTAATCGCCTCCAGAGCGTCGAGAATGGATGACGAGTGATTAGTATCTTCAGCATCTACCCGGTGGGACAGGTACGTCTCGACTTGTTTCAATTCAAACCGCCAACGCCCTGCTACCTTTACCCCTGGTATCTCTCCTCTGGCAGCCAGCCTCTGGACCGTAATCGGGGCAATGCCCAATAGAGCGGCCATTTTCTTGGTCGTGATTAGTTGTTCGTGATTCATCTTCATAGCTCCTGTTACATCTTGCTTACATTTCCCTACATCTTAAGGAAATATAACTCCAGATGCTGGAGGAGTAAAGAATATTTATGTGACATCAATTGGGACAGGATTAGATTGGATGACCTGCCAGTTTGGATGGGTGATCAATGTTGTTTTATATTTAAACATTTCACATCAACATACCTGTACCCTTTTCTTTGTTTATCAAGGGGGGATAATGGGGGGATTAATTTTTTTCTTTTTAGCTCTATAACTCTTAGCTTTTAGCTTAGTTACAGCAACTCTCTTATATCTACTTACTTTTCCCCTAAAGGGAAAAAGCGTATATATAAGAGAGTTGGAAATTGAAAATTTCCATATAATACCATCACTTTTTTCACATAGATTTTTCTGGGATGGGTTTTTTCTTCGGAAATCATTACAATTGTCTGCAAACGAAAATTGCCGTGGGGCCCTTTGGGGAGCCTTTCCGTTCCTGCCTCCCCATGGATAGACTACTAGCTGCTTAATTTATCGGACAACCGGGAACCTCGGGAACCTAAAACCCAATCCCTAGAGAATTTTAGATGAAATAAATTAAAAAAAAAGCACTTTTGTTCCAACCAACTTTCTTTTCTTATATTTCTTTTACTCAAACCACAGTATAGGCTCCCGAGGCCCCCTGATCCCCCTTATTCGCCTTGATATTATTTGAAACAGTTAGGGGAACCACAAGGGAGCCTATACAACGTACAGCGTCGGTGGACTATTTCGAATCCACTTCTACCAATCGGTATAGCTTGCCGTGATGCCCATGGTCTTTTTCTAGTATGATCCGGTATGTGCCATATACGCGGTCGCGTTGGTTGATCAGCTCAGAACCCAACGCTGTACTTTGACCATGTTCGTTTTTACCTTCGCGCAAATCGCGCAGCAAATTGTTGTCTCGGCACATGGCCAATAATTCCCAAGGTTGCTGCTCAAAGACCCTGCACATTTTTTGCACATCGTGCACTTTTTTGGAATTAACTGGCCAATTTGTCCGAGGCGAGGTAGTGCCTGAGAGGTGAGTTCAAGACAGTCGTAGGTTAGAGATATCAAGCTTGAGTCTGTTGATGCGTTTGATGAGGAGTGCCACTTGGTGGCTTGCATTG
>JASJCT010000013.1 GCA_030065855.1 Myxococcota bacterium | reverse complement strand
AAAGGTAAAATTCGATTGGACGTGTCAAAATCCCCCTAACCCCCTTTTTCAAGGGGGAGATCCTTTACCCGGCATAAAAATAGCAAAAATCGCGACATTTGCCCTTAACCGAATGCCATTGCCCCTTTGCGAAAGGGGGAGAGTCCTTGCCATTCCTCGGTAAACGCCTATGGCCCAATCCCCCCTATCAATCAACCCTAGGTTAGTGGCTATCTAACTTGAAATTGAATGGTTTTCGTGTTGTTGGCCCGCAGGGCTTCTGGCTCGTTGGCGTTGTTTTGTGGATCGACGATGATTTCAAGGCGATAGCTGCCTGGAGCAATATCCCAATCCCGGGGTTTGATGGTCGCTTTTTGGTGATACTTGCGACCAGGGACGATCTTTGAATGTGAAAATCCCCCGGCATTGAGTTCAGCGCCACCCGGGTGCAGACGCACTGCGACCTTGGACATCAACGGCTGGGTCAGAATATCAATCCCCCTGCTGATAACATCAAACTCGACAATGATATCCTTCTTTGCGCTGATGGGTTTCTTATCCTTTTTGCTCCAGTTGACAGTCTCTTTTATCAATGAGGCCTCAGCCCAGCCCGGGAGTTGGGCAGCGCCACCAGTCAATATGGTGGTAAGCGTCTTGAGCCCCCAGGTGCGCTTGTTCTTGTTTTTTATCTTAATGTTCATCGCGGTAAGATCGACTTTGGGATAAATGGTAAAATAGCCACCACTCTCATCCTTAAAATTTCCTTTTTGAATGACAATTTTAAATCTGTATCCAAAGCGGCTGTTAAATAGATATGGGATGCGGTACTTGAACGAGCCGGTATCTGGTGCGTTGGTCGTCAAAGTGACGGGCACTTTTATCGGCGCCACGCCTTTTGAGGATACGAGCCCCTGGTGCGATGTAAAGTAGGAAGCGCTGGCTGTAAGCGGATTCTCCACAACCAGGGTTATCGCCACCTGGCCGCCCCGTTTCTGACTTTCCCATTGAATGTTTAGATCCGTTCCTGCGACCAATTCCTCGCCGCCCTTGGGAGAAACGAGTCGAATCCAACTCGGCTTTGTCGCTTGGGATTTCTTTTTTGTTTTTTGGACGTTTATCGGCTGGGATTTCTTTTTGGCCGCGCCTGGTTGCTGGGTCGTTACTTGGGCCAGGGCGCCAGTGCAAAACAGGAACAGTCCCAATGCTAGTGCAATAAATTTCCTGTTTGATTTCATTGTGTTACCTCTTTTCTTAGTGTGGGTTGCGCGTCTTGGTATTCTTTGTTTTTCAGATAAAGGATGGCCTATTATGGCGTTTTATTCAATTCTATCGGAATTTTATTAGTATCAGCGGTGGTGGATAGTGCGCCTTGCAAAAGGGCGAAATGCTATTTGTCGTCGTCGTAGAACATGGGTGCGCGCTGCTTGAGGTACTCTTCGATGGCGGTCTTGTCAGCAGGTAGGAGCTGGGCAAATTTAACCCCCATGCCCGGGGCAACATCTGGGGTGAGCGGGTTGTATTCTCTGACAAATTGGACCACCCCGCGCGCTGTGACCGGGCGCCCGCCAGGAAGCTTGAAATTGACGAGTACCTTGGCATCCACGGGTTTGGGATCGAAGGTGGCGACAAAGATGCCCCCCTCCTCGATGTTCTCTGAAAAGCCGTTATAGAATTGGTGCTCGGTGTTCATGTTGAGCATGGTGTTGACGTTCACCGATACGGTGTCTTGGGAAGCCTCGGAGCCTTTCTCAGGGGGTAGGGACACTCTGGCACTTTCTTCTTTGGCCGCCTGAACGACAGGATGGAGGGTTTTGAGGGATTTTGCAATCGCTGCTGCAGCAGTTTCCACGGCAGTGCCGTCGCTTTTTACATCTTGCAACACTTTGAGCCCCTGGGCCAAATATTCCATTGCCCGGCGCATCATATCAATGCCCGCAGGTGAGTCCTCAGGGAGATTCGATGCTGGAAAGAGCTTTCCTTGTGCCTGGGCCAGGTTTTGGGTAAGGGACTCCAATGCTTTCCCCAGTGTTGGGTCAGCTTGGCAGGCCTCCAGGCCGGCCATGATTTGGTCCCGCGCTATCTTTGCAGGGTGGCTCATACGGTCTAAGATAGCTCATCAAAGAGAGCCTGCCAAGAACTTGTATCATTTTTAAAAATTGCGGGCCAAATCCACGAACTGTTCCAACGTGAGGGTTTCGGCGCGCACTTTAGGATCGATGTTTGCCGCACTGAGAATCGCTTCAATTGTTGAACGGCTTCCTATTTGGGCTGCAATGAGAGCGTTCTTTAAAAACTTGCGCCGGCTCGAAAAAGCAGCCCTGACGACCCTGTCAAATGTGCTCTTTTGGAGCCCATCGTCAAAACACGTGCTGGGTTTTGGGTCAAGCGCTAGCACCGCGGATCGGACTTTTGGTACTGGATAGAAGGCGGACGGCCCGAGTCTGGCGAGTATCTTGGGATGGCAGCGGGCCTGCAGCATCACCGAGAGCGCACCTCTCGTTTTTGTCCCAGGCGGGGCTGTGATGCGATCGGCAACTTCCTCCTGGATCATCAGGATAGATCGCATCAAGGTCGGGCCGAGATCCATGATGATTCTGAGCAAGGGGCCGGTGATCTGATAGGGCAGATTGCCAACCACAATCCCTGGTCCGACCGCGAGCCAGGCAGCATAATCAAACGACTTTGCATCTGCTTCCGCAACCTCAAATCGGTCGATGCTACCGAACTCGCTTCTCAACACCGCACACATGTCACGATCCCGTTCAATCGCCGTGACCGTCGCGCCAGAACGGAGCAGGGCACCTGTCAGCGTGCCGATGCCCGCGCCGATTTCAGCGATACGGCGACCTGGAACGTCCACCGAGTGGGTCGCGATGGTGTTGACGGCGCGCTCACTGATGAGAAAATTCTGTCCCCAAGATCGCTTTGGGCTCAGACCGTAGCGTTTGAGAACAGCCCGGGGATCTTCGAACCGGGGAAATGCAGTGCCCATGTTTAGTGCCTCGTCAAGCGATGAGTGACAGGTAATAAACTCCCCCTTGAAAAGGGGGCTGGGGGGATTTCGTCAATATTCCCGTAGTCTTTAAAAATCCCCCTAACCCCCTTTTTCAAAGGGGGAACGCCCGATGTTACACACCAGAATACGTGTGACATGACACTAGTTAAAACCTTCGGCTATAGCTGCAATTTGCTGCTGCTGCGCTGGGTCTAATACGCCCACGGTCGTAAGATGCAGGTTGTCTCGCGTGAAAATGCGGGCTGCTATGCGCCTTACATCAGCAGTGGTGACAGCTGAAATCCGCTGCATTCGGTTCACAAGGAGCTCGGGTTGCCAGTGCAGTGCTTGCTCGCCATACCAGGCACTCATGGCATGGGGATCGTCCAAAAAGCTCTCCAAACACCACGTCTTTCGCTGCTTTGCCTTGTTGATCTCATCATCGCTAGCAACAGTATTTTTGAGCTCAGCCGCTAGCGTTGCAATTTCTTTGGCAATATTTGAAATGCTGGCGTGGGAGGCGACCGCATCGATGTTGAGGACACCCACGTCTGCATATCGCTCCACATCTGCGCCCACGTTATAAGCAAGTCCAAGTTCGTCAAAAATGCGGCGGTGCAGTCGGGTGGACATACCGTCGTCTAGGATCCCCATCAGAACACCCAGGCCAACCCAATCAGGGTCTGTGCCACTTGGTGCGTGAAAGGCCAGACGCACGTCGGTTTGGCTCCCTGGGCGATGGGCATGCAATACAGTGGGACCTCGGCCGAGGATAGGGGCAGCAGATGGCACTGCGCAAATCGAGTCATGCGGTCTGCCACGCGTGGGTAGCGCAGCAAAGGCAGTCTCGACAGCTTTTGATACTTCATGGGCGTCAAAGGCACCGCTCAAACACACCACTGCATTCTCAGCGGTATAGTTTGCGGTCAGATGGCGTCTCACATCCTCGGCAGTAAAGCGGCGGGCATTTTCGATGGGGCCGGTTACTGATTGTCCCAGGGGATGCCCTGGCCACAGTCGCTTACGCGAGAGAAAATCGATGTCTATTGAAGCGCCGTTTTCATCCAGATCTTCCCGGATTTCCTCGATGACCACCCGGCGTTCTATTTCAATATCATTAAAAATAGGGCGCGCTGCGATTTCAGCGAGCAGTCCGATTCCGCTCACCAGGTTTTGAGGCGGCAGGGTCAGCGCGTACTCGGTCGCGTCGGGCGAAGTAGCGGCAAACAAGGTGCCGCCCAGTTGTTCGATGGCGAGGTTGAGCGCGTAGGCACTCTCGTGATGCTCTGTGCCGCGAAAGACCATATGCTCTAAAAAGTGGGACAGGCCATTGTCTCGTGGGGATTCGTATCGCGATCCAGTCTTGAAAAAGACAGCCACCGACCCCCTGTGCAGGTGGGGCTGTCGAATATCTACACACGTAAGCCCGTTGGATAGAACCCGTTTATTGTAGGTCTCGTCGAGAGCGGGACAATCGCGTGCGTGCACCGGCTTAAGAGACATGAAGGGCGCTTATTCTTCTTCGTCCTTGTCCTCAGCTGCGTCCTCAGGCTCGGGTGCTGGATCAGCTGGCTTGGGCGCCTTTGCAGATGGGGGCTGATCGTTCGCAGCAGTCGGATCAGGCGCGTCCTGTTGCGCTGCGGTCTCTGGTTCGGACGGACGCTCAGGGGATGCGGGCATTGGGGGCGCAGCAGCGCTCGGCGACGTATAGTGAATTGCCAACTGACCCTCATTTTCTACCCTGCGTTTGAGCACGTCGACTTGATCCCTCAGCCACGCGCCCTGTTTCATGGCGGTGAGCTTGTTTTCCAGGGACGCTTTCAGCTTTTCGAACTCCTCGTCGTTGGGCTGGTTCTTCTCTTCAAGTCGGATGACATAGTAGGTATTTCGCAGCTCAAACACTTTGTCCGGTACTGGATGTTCATCACTGAGCGCAAAGGCAGCCGTTGCCATCTCAGGCGCCTCGCCAATACCTGGAATGCTCGTCGCAGACTTGGAAAACGGGCGCGATGTCAGCATTTTGAGACCCAGGTGGTGCGACGCTTTATCATCGTCCGGTTTTGGAATGAGGTCAGCCATGGCCTCGCCGTTTTTTAGGCGCGTTAAGAATGCTTCTGCCGTTGACTCGGCGAGTTCCTTGCCCCTGGTCTCACGGTACAGTTTTTCGGCAATTTCAGGTGTTGCCTCTTCTAAAGAAACATTGCCCTCCCTGAACGCCTCGACTTTAATGATGTGATATCCAAATTTTGTAGTGACCACGTCAGTGATCTTGCCGGGCGTTGCTGCAAACATGGCATCATCGAATGCCGGGACCATGCGGCCTCGTGGTGTGAACCCCAGGTCGCCGCCTTTGACTGCAGAGCCTTCGTCCTGGCTGTGTGCTTTGGCGAGCGCTGCAAAATTCTCTCCCTTTCGAGCGCGGGCGAGCAGGTTATCTATTTTTACGCGCGCTGCAGCTTTGTCCGCGTCTGTAGCATCTTCTGCGACTTTAATGAGAATATGCCTGGCCCGCGCCATCCGTTCGACATTGGTATAGCGAAATTTGTTTGTCTCGTAGTACTGCTTTACTTCATCCGGATGGGTGCTGGCCCACTCGGTGAGCTCGGTTGAAGTTGGTGCCAACCCATCAGAGAAGTAGGACGGAATAAGGCGGATGTACGCGATTTCGGCTGTATCGTGTTCCCGCTCATACGTCGATCGAACTTCCTCAGGAGACACGCGAACCGCGTTCACCATGAGCTGACGCATTCTTTCGGCGATGAGTTCGAGTCGTTGCTGTTCCACAAAATCCGATTCGGTCATCTGCAGGTAGTAGCGAACGAATTTTTGATATGTTTCAAGGTCGAATTTACCCGCAGCATTGGTAAAGGATTGGCGCACGCGGTGACCATCGCTCACGAGTATTCTGGAAATCAGCGAGGGGTCGATGAAGTAGCTGGACGCGACCTGGTCGGTTAAGTCCTTTAAGGGTCGCGTGAGGTAGATTTTATTGTCAATAATGCGATCTTCAGCTTCTTCTTTTGACGCGGTGATCTGCAGCTGCTGCGCCATATTGAGCAGCAGCTGGCGTTCGATCAGGCCGGACAAGACCGAGAGCTTGAACGCTGACCGCTGCACATCTGTCTGATCCGTGGTATTGCCGCCTGATAGATTGAACGCATATTGCATCGTGGTCTCTGGTATATCCACACCTTCGACCGTGGCAGCGAAACGTTCGGACTGGGCCTTACCCCATCCGGCGCTTTGTGCGCCAAAGCTAAGGGCAAAGGCCAGGGCCAAAACACCCACGATGACGATGCCAAAAAATCCGGCAACATGTTGTCTAAAAAACTCGAGCATTCACTTTTTCTCCTTTATATGCGCCATCGTTTGTCATTCGGAAACAGCGCATGTTTCATTGTCGCTCGCGCTGTTTCGAAGTGGCCGTGTATCATACAAAGAGACCTAAGAAAGGCAAACGGTTTTCGCACGCGTCAGTGCGACATTTTATCGATGTAGTTAAATATGCTACATTATCGAAAAATCCAGAAAGAGGAAGAGTCGTCAATCCCCCTTGAAAGGGGGGAGTATATCTGGTAGGAAGGATCAACAGTTTTGGCCCCATAAAGGGCTAAAACTTCAGGAAAATTAAGTAACTCACCGTATCCCGCCCTGACAGGATGGCGCGGCGTATTGTATTTCCGCTTGTCATTCGGGAAGATACGAGGAGCAAACGATGCTTTTTGACTGGCTATACAGCCTGTTTTCAAACGACCTGGCGATTGACTTGGGGACAGCGACAACCCTTATCTACGAGAAGGGGCGGGGCATTGTTTGCTGTGAGCCGTCTGTCGTGGCTGTTCAAAAGGATGCGCGGGGGGTCAAAAAGGTTTTGGCAGTGGGACAGGAGGCAAAAGAAATGCTCGGGCGAACGCCAGGGCACATTCAGGCCGTGCGCCCCCTAAGAGATGGCGTCATCGCCGACTTTGAGGTCACTGAGGCGATGCTTCGCTATTTCATTCACAAAGTTCACCGCCGAAAGACCCTCGTCAAGCCGCGCATTATTATCTGTGTGCCCTTTGGCATCACCGAAGTGGAGAAGCGGGCGGTTCGGGAATCAGCTGAAAGCGCTGGGGCGCGTGAGGTTCACCTCATCGAAGAACCCATGGCCGCTGCGATCGGGGCTGGCCTGCCCGTGATCGAACCGGCCGCGAGCATGGTCGTGGATATTGGCGGGGGAACCACGGAAGTCGCGGTCATCTCTCTGGCCGGCATTGTCTATTCCCACTCGGTTCGCGTTGCAGGGGATAAAATAGACGAAGCCATCATGGCCTACCTCAAGCGCAAATATAACCTGGCCATTGGTGAGCAAACCGCAGAGAAAATCAAAATAAATATCGGCAATGCCTATCCCTCTGAAGACGTTGATTACGTGGAGGTGAAGGGGAGGGATCTCGTCGCAGGTGTTCCCAGAACCGTTGAAATGAATTCAGACGAGGTTCGCGACGCGGTGAGTGAGCCGATAAATGTCATTGTTCAGGCAGTGATGAAGGCCCTCGAGTACACGCCCCCTGAACTGTCCGCAGATATTATCGACAAGGGCATTGTCTTGACCGGTGGGGGTGCCCAGCTGACGAATTTGGATGTGCTGCTGCGGGAAGAGACCGGCCTGCCGGTAATGGTCAGCGACGAGCCCATTTCCGCGGTTGTGCTCGGATCTGGCAAGGCCTTGGATAATCTGGATCTGTTGCGAGATATTACAACAGGTCCATAAAATTAGCCCGTGTCTTTTTTTCAGCGGTACAAGAACGTCATCACGTGTATCTTGGCACTGGTGATTCCCTTCTTCTTTCTGCGCGCCAACCTCAAAGATGCCTCCCAGCTCAATCCCCTCGATAAGGTGATTTTAACCCTTTCCACACCTGTTCAATGGGTCGTGACAGCTGCGGTGGAGGCCGTTGGCACGGTTTGGACGAAATACATTTTTCTCGTGGATGTGGCAGAGGAAAACGAACGGCTTCAGTTTGAGATCCAGCGGCTTCGCGCCGAGAACAACCTCTATCTCGAAACCGCTCAGGAAGTCCGCCGTCTGCGACAGATGTTGGGGTTCAGTCAGACGTTTGAGGGCGGATTGGCTGCCGCGCGGGTTGTGGGGCGCGGCACATCAGAGCAGTTCCGGGTCGTTCGACTTCGTCTAGACGCGGGCGAAGATACGGTCGATAAAGGCATGCCCGTGGTGACCTATGACGGTCTCGTGGGACAGATCAGCAGGGCCGTGGGAAGCTATTCTGATGTGCTGCTGTCAGTGGATCGCAAAAGCCAGGTACCGGTCGTGGTGCAGCGAAATGGGGCCCAGGGTATTCTCCGAGGGTCTGGGGAATTAGACCGATATACCTGCGATGTCGAATACCTACTGCGCTCAGATGAAGTTCGAGAGGGAGATCAGCTGTTCACTTCAGGGGCAGGCGGGAAGTTCCCTGAGGGGATTCTCGCCGGCGAAATAGTCTCGATAAAGCGTGAAAATATGGGATTGTTTCAAAAAGTCGTGGTCGAACCAGCCGTCAACTTCTCCCGCTTGCGAGAGGTTTTTGTTATTACAGAGTCTCCAGAGAAGGTAGAGGATCGCAAGCTTCGCAATAATCGCAAATATCGCAGTAATCGCAAAGATAGCACACATCCCAAGAAACGAGTGGGGTAAGACCTTTGTTGCAAAGCATGTGGATGATCCTTCTCGCTTTTTTACTCCTTGTCGTGCAAGCGACGTTTGCCCATCTTGTCCCATGGGACATGCTTGTGCCGAGCCTAAGCCTGCCGCTCGTGATTTTTTTGGGGTTGCACGAGGAGAATCTCTCCCGCGGGGCATTGGTTTCGTTTGCCGTGGGCTACCTATCGGACGTATTTGCGGGCAGCCCAATGGGACTCCACACGCTGGTAACCGTTGCGGTTTTTCTTATTTCCCGGGTCGCAGCCCTGCGCCTTTTTCTTCAGGGATGGATTTTTGAGATTGTCCTGGCTTTTTTGCTTGCACTTCTTTCAAGTATGTTCATCTTAGGTATTCGAGCTTTGTTTGATCAGGATATTGGTAGTTTACTTATCCACTTAAAAATTGTAACGTCACGAGCTGCAGCAACTGCGGTTGCGGCACCGGTGGTTTTTAGAATAACAGCGGGCATCGAAAAGGTCGCGCCCAAACGGCGTGCGGGGGAAGGAAGGATATACCGCAGCTGATGTTTGTATCCTCTCGCAGCGAGCTTTCAGAGTTCAGAAGGCGCTACAGATGGATGCGCCTGTTCGTGGTTTTGACCTTTCTCGTGTTAGTCGGTCGCCTCATCCAATTGCAACTGGTCGATGGGGATGAGCATTATCGGGAAAGTCTATCCAATGTCATTCGCACCGCGTCCATTCCAGCGGTTCGAGGCAGGATGTTCGACAGCAAGGGTCGGGTTGTCGCCACTAGCATGCCGTCCCACGGGGTTGTGGTTATTCCTCACTATTTTGATATGGGAGTGGGGTTTGACCGACTGGTTGAATTTTTGGAGTACAATACAGAACAGGCAAAATCCCTGCGCGCCAAGATTGCCGAGCGCCTCGCCGATCCAACGGATATGCGTCGTTTTCAGCAGGTGATGATCACCGACGGCATTAACCAGACCCAGCTTTCTGGCATTCTCGCCCACAAGGACGAGCTGCCTGGTGTCGAGATAGTGGATGTACCGATTCGATCTTATCCCTACGGCGCTATGGCCGGTCATCTCGTCGGATATATGAATGAAGTCACTAGGGACGACATAGACCAGTCAGTTAGCGCGGTCGAAGACCCTTATCGCTCTGGCGACAAGATCGGTAGGACAGGTGTAGAGGATGCTTTCGAAGCAGAGCTTCGCGGTGTTCGGGGGTGGCGCAAACGCGTGGTAGATGCCCGCGGGTTGCCCCTATCGCGGGATGAATCTGAGGCACTGCTGCCTGAGCCGCGCATGCAAGAACCCCGTCCTGGGCACGATGTCGTGTTAACCATTGATATGGCATTGCAAAAAATCGTAGAGCAATCCCTGAGGGCCCATCCCTCTGGGGCGGCAGTCATTATGGAGATTGATTCGGGACGTGTGTTGGCGGCGACCAGTAAACCCGCCTACGATCCCAACTTGATGACAACAGGCCTCACGATTGATCAGCAAAATGCGCTCAATGAAAATCCCTTCCGCCCGCGGATCGATAAAACAGTGTATGAAAATTATTTTCCCGGCTCTACGTTCAAACCATTCACTGCAGTGGCTGCGCTTGAGGAAGGCAAAGTCACACCCGAAGACATGTTTCACTGTTCTGGATTCCACGAGTTCGGGCGTCGCACGTTTAAGTGCCCTGGTCTCAGGCCCCATGGGGATTTGGACCTAAGAGAAGCCATCGTGGTCTCCTGCAACGTGGTGTTTTTCAATATCGCAGAGATGACGGGAATGGACACAATCGCGCGATATGCAAGGGAATTTGGGTTTGGATCGCGCACGGGTATCGGATATAACACTGAAGCGGCAGGTTTTATACCGACGAAAATGTGGTACCAAAAGCGCTTCCCAGGACAATTCCGTCCTGGTTTCACACTCAACGCGGCTATCGGCCAAGGCGAGGTCAAATCCACGCTGATGCAGCTGGCAACGGCCTATGCAGCGATTGCCAATGGAGGTACTATCTACAAACCCCAAGTTATTCGGCGCATAGAAACGGCAGATGGGGATCTGGTAAAAGATTTTCATCCCGAAGTGATCCGCCGCGTCGCAGTGTCACAGCGCAGTTTGGATCTGATGATGGACGCGCTTACCGGCGCAGTTGAAGAAGAGGATGGAACAGCCCACAGCGCTCGCGACGAGAGTACTCGCCTGGCCGGGAAGACCGGCACGGCCCAGGTTGCACGCCGCCGACGTCGACCCGGAGACGATCTGGCCAAGTACTATTACCTGAACAGAGATCATGCGTGGTTTGCGGCCGTGGCACCTGCGGAAGCACCGGAGATCGCCATCATTACGCTGATCGAGCACGGTGGGGCAGGGGGTGAGCACGCAGTGCCAGTGGGCGCTGAGATCGCGCGGCGTTATTTTACTGAGATCGCACCGCAGCAAGAAGTACCGCTCATCGCCGAAAAACCCCTTCCATCAAAGCGGAAAAAGGCGCCGATTGTTGTAGACGAAAGAGAAACAGCGGCCGCCACGACGCACAAACGGTAAAGACCCTTGCCGCGCATCTTAGCGCACAGACTCCGAGACGAGATTGACTGGGTTCTCTTTGCGATTTGCTTCGCAATCTCCCTTATCGGCGTCATCAACCTTTATAGTACCGGCCGTGCATCCGGCAATCCAGATCTCTACCTAACGCAGATCTATTTCCTCGTGTTTGGCGGCTGCGTGGCTTTTGTCGTGGCAGCAGTGGACTATCGCCATATCGAGCGGTTTGCTTACGTCCTTTACGGCATCGGTATTTTCCTCTTGATCCTCGTTCTCATTGTCGGAACCGAAGTGAATAATTCGAAACGGTGGATAGTGTTCGGCGGGGTGGCCCGGTTTCAACCTTCAGAGCTGATGAAGGTGTTCTTAGTTGTGGGGCTCGCACGGTACCTCAGGCATGATCCGCGCAAAGAGGGCCGAAAGCTCGCCGATATTTTCGTCCCTTTGGCCATGACGGCAATGGCCATGATCTTGATCCAAAGAGAGCCGGATTTGGGAACCGCGCTCATGTGCCTGCTCATTTTCTTAAGCATCATGATGCTCACGCGCCTCAAGGCCAGGTCCATGCTCGTGTTGTCGGCAATTACCCCTATCGTATCGATCCTGGCGTGGAACTACCTCCTAAAGCCCTACCAAAAAACCCGGGTCACTTCTTTTATAACTTCGTTTATCGACCCCGAGGCAGACCGGCTCGGCTCGGGTTGGCACGCCTACCAATCTACAGTGGCGATTGGATCCGGACAGGTCACTGGCAAGGGGTTTCTCAAGGGAACTGCTGGTCCCCACCACTTTCTCCCGGAACAGAGCTCGGATTTTCCATTTGCGATTTTTGCCGAAGAACACGGATTTTTGGGTGGGGTGGCACTGATGATGCTGTACGCCATCCTCATCTTATGGTGCGTGCGCGTGGCAGCCAACGCCAGGGATCGGTTTGGCGCGGTTGTCGCCATTGGTGTGGGATCTATTTTCTTTTGGCACGTACTCATCAATATGGGCATGGTGATGGGGATTCTGCCAGTGGTTGGCGTCACCCTTCCCCTGTTTTCATCTGGTGGCTCGTCCATCCTGACGTTTATGCTGTGCATTGGTTTATTAATGAACGTATCCATTCACCGGTTCAGACATTAGATCCCATAGCAGGAGTTATGAAATGGAAGTTGGAAAAATCGCCGCTGTTGTTTTGATTTCGCTGTTAGGAGGCGTTGCGACTCGACCTGCCCGAGCCGCAGATCCCATCCAGCAGCCCTTGTATACCGAGTTTTTTACCGATGCGGCGCTGAGGGTCGACCTCGTCCATTCGGGCACGCGCGGTAAGGAAATCTTCGGCATTGAGGAGATCGTTGCAGAACCGATGTGGCCGGGCACGCGAACCTATCTGATCGATACAATCGGGTTTGGTAAATACCGCTTTCGCGTCTTTGATCATGCGACCGGCAGGGAGATATTCAGCCAAGGGTACTGCACACTGATGGGCGAATGGATGACGACTCCTGAATCGGCTACAGGCGTATGGCGATCCATGAGCGAGCCGATTCGCATGCCCTATCCCAAGGCTGCCATCACCTTGGCCATTGAGCTGCGGGATGCAAAGAAAGGCACCTTTAAAGAACTACAGCGGTTGGACATCGACCCGACTGCCTATGATGTTCGCCGCGAAAAGAAATATGCTTTTGAAACCGAAGACCTGATAAACGGTGCGAGCGATCCAGCTCACATGTTGGATATTGTCATTGTTCCGGATGGATATACTGCTGAGGAAGTGCCTAAAATGGCGGCAGATGCAAAACGCTTTGCCGAGGCGTTTTTTACCTTTTCTCCATTTGATAGGAACAAGGACAAAATAGCGGTTCGCCTGGTAAAGGCAATATCCAAAGAATCCGGGCCAGATGAGCCGCGCAAGGGGATTTTTCGCAACACTGTGGTGGATACGACGTTTGATACATTTCGAGCGCCCCGGTATCTCACGACGAGCAATATGAAGGCACTACGGGAGGTCGCTGCCCTAGTGCCTTATGACACCATCTTTGTGATGGTCAATGCCAGTCGTTACGGCGGTGGTGGTGTCTTCAATTCCTTTTCCATCTTTACCTCAGATACAGAGTATTCAGAGTACGTGATGATACACGAATTTGGCCATGGGTTCGGTGCCCTGGCTGACGAGTATTTTGACGCTGCCACTGGCACTGATGTGGACGTGTTCTACGAAAAAGGTGCTGAGCCCTGGGAGCCGAATATCACGGCAGCGACACGGCGAAAGGATATCAAATGGGGACATTTAATTTCTTCAGATGTGCCGATCCCGACACCGGATCTCGATAAGTATGACGGCGTGGTCGGCCTATTTGAGGGCGCGGGCTACAGAGCAAAGGGCCTATTTCGATCGACCCGGGATTCAAAGATGTTCCACAAGGGTCTACTGCCATTTGGACCGGTCAGCGAAGCTGCCATCGAAGAGATGATTCAGTACTACACAGATGCGGAGGTGGGTCAATGAGAGGTATTCGTATCCGAATCTCACTGCTCCTTTTGCTGATGCTGTTCGCTTTTGGTTGTGGCAGTGCATTGGTCACCGATGCAAGAGAGACTTCAGCAACGCACCCGTCGGATCAAACAGAGGCAGCCGAAGGTATCGAAGTAAAAGGGCCGCTGGCACTATCGCCAATGTCTCCCAAGGAAGCATCTGCGCTTATTGCCCGAGGGGATGCTGCTGTTGTACAAGATCGGTACATCTTTCGCGGCGCTTCTGCAGGCCTTGTCATTCAGGAAATCGACCCCACAGGTGATAAAATTGCCGATCTTTCGGTTGTCTACCTGCCAGACGCTGTCACTGACATAGCACTAAAAAAGGACGTGGCCTATATTGCATGCGGCCCCCAGGGAGTGGTGGCAGTGGATTTATCGGAACCCAAAGCACCCGCTTCCCTGGTTACCCTTGACACACCTGGTGCGGCATTGCGGCTCCATATTCAAGGCGATACCTTGGCCATTGCAGACGGGCCCATGGGCATTGTTCTCGTGGACATCTCAGATCCCCGGGCACCCACCCCAAGGTCGACCTGGCGATCCCAGGGATATGTCCGGGATGTTATTTTGAGCGGCACCACCCTGTACGCGGCAGAAGATCGGGCCGGCATTATCGCCCTCACTACCGACGGCAACGGACAGATAGCCGACCTCGCATGGCGAAAGCATACAGACGGGCAAGCGCGGGCTGTATTTCTCGATGACAGCAATCGGTTGTACGTAGCCAATGGTCCGGCCGGGCTTCTCGTATTTGACGTAACCCTTTCCAATGCGCCTAAAGCGCTCGGCCAGTTGTCATTTGAGGATATGGTTCGCGATGTTACGGTGCTACCCGATGCGCATCGCGCGTACATCGCAAATGGTGATGACGGGGTTCAGGTCGTCGACGTATCCAACCCGAGTCAAATGAAAATAAAGGGCGCATTTATCTCTGACAAGCCTGTGAACCGCGTACGGCAAGGCAACATCCATCACCTTCTCGTAGGAAACGATTCAGGTGGCCTCCTCATCCTAGATATTAAAAACCCAGACAACCCGACTCCGGCCTTTCCATTGTCCCAAAGCTAGTGTTGGTGTTTCTTCTTCAAATTTCAAAAGTTGAATTGTCGATGGATGGCGCCTTCTTTAATGTTGACAGTGTTTCGGCTGGGGCATAAGCTTACGCCATTATTTTAGTGGGAATGGGGTCAGCTCAAATACGTGGGTTTGACCGAGGTTCAAATAGGGGATTGAACAGCGGCGTCTAGAATACGCGCCAAAAGGAGGGGAAAATGGCGAGACCGGAAAAACCCGAAGTGCTCAGAGTGTTCGACGAAATGGAGCTCGTTGGCGAAGAGATCCATCTTAAGCTGGGCAAGGGCAAAGAAATTGGAGAGCAGATGTACTACACCGATATGGGAGACGCCAAAAAAGGTATGATCTGTACTCCGATGACCTGCACCAAAATAGAGAGCATCGAAAATTTCAAATCTTTTCAGATCAAGTCGGTGCTGCACGACAATTCAGCCCTGGCCAATGAGGTGAAGGTTAAAGTCAAGCGTTCGTAGGAAGTTCGAGAGCGCAGGGAAAAAAACTTAAGGGGCATCCGCGACCCATCGCTTGGATGTATTATTAGAGATATGCATACGAGTGAGACGATTATCAAGCAGACGTCTGGTCTTGTATTCCGCAAAGTAGATAATTTCTACTACGTTACAAACCCTCACCGACGGCAGGTCGCCGTGTTGAACGGATCTGCCTTCCGTGTTCTGGAACTGGCTGAAAACAGGTCGGTCAACGATCTGTGCCAGATGTTGTGCTCGGTAAAGGATAGCTCCAGTGAGTCAACAGAAGTGCCTACAGCGCTGCTCGATCGAGGTGATGTGATCGAATGCCTTCAGGCACTTGACACGGCAAACCTGATCCAATTTGAATAAAAAAATCGCCCAAACTTCATTTTGTCGAGAGAGACGGTTCCAAAGCGTTGAAAGTGACCCATAGCATGCAAGAGCTGGCAACAGATCCTGTTATCAATTTTCGAACCGTTGGGATAGCGCTTGGCCTGCGTTGTAATTACGAGTGCGCCCATTGCATCAACCACTCCGGCCCCAGCCAAAGGGACAGCATGGACGAAGCAGATGCATTGCGCCTTATTGAATCTATATCTAGAGAATCCCATAACATTTGTTTTACTGGAGGCGAAAGCCTTCTTTACAAGAACAAGTTGCTCAGATGCATGAGCAGCGCCAAGGATCAGGGCCTTACTGTCAGCCTCGTATCCAATGGTTTTTGGGCGACAACCCAGGAAGCGGCTAGGGAAACATTGACCGAGTTGAAGGCTTCGGGGCTCACTGGCATTTGCATCAGCATGGATAGCTTTCATCTGCCCTTTGGGAACCCAGAGCACGCTCTTTATACGGCAACCCTCTGCAGGGAGATGGGGCTCAACCATGTGATACGCGTTTGCGCCGCAGCAACTGATGCGTTTGCCGATGCATTTGTCAATGTTGACAAGCATCCTGGGGTCAATTTCCAACGCGTGCCAGTATTGCGGATGGGGCGCGCTTCAACACTACCGATTGAGCATTTCAAAACAAAGCAGGAGATCCCAGATCAGAGTTGCGACACAGCGCTTGCGCCCATTGTGCTGCCCAATGGGAAAGTCCAGGCGTGCTGCGGCCCGGGTGTGGAGTTTAACGATGCCAACCCCTTGAACCTGGGAGATTGGCGTGAAGAAAGCCTTGACGTAATTCTCAAGAGGGCCCGAACAAATCCACTGATCGCTGCCCTACATAACATCGGCCCCGTGGGTATTATCTCCCTTCTCAACGGCGTTGATGGTTCGACAAAGCCGATACGCAGGGCCGAGTACACTGGTGTCTGCGAACTGTGCGTGGACATGTGTAACAACCCCAGGGTCGTCGACTCGATGGCCAGTGTATTTGAACAGCCAAACGTCAAACTCAAGCTCATTGCCGGACAGGCGTATCAGCAGTGCTACACATTTCTTGAGCAAAATCAGTTTCTGGATTTACCTGAATTCAAACAAGAACCATGACATCAATTGTATTTCAAGAACCAGAATATCACCCTGTATTTATCGTGTCTGCCGAGCGATCTGGTTCCACACTCCTGCGATACGTACTAGATACCCACGCTCGCATCTGTAGTCCTGGCGAGCTCGTCCTGGGCAAGCTATGCAACGATCTTCACCTGGTTCTCGATCGCACAATCGGGAGGAGCATAAAAAAAAAGGATAGCAGCGATCTTGATCCAAACCCTTTGCGATTGGAGACCCGACGCATCGTTGGGGGGATTATGGGCGCCTATGCGCGGTCACAGGGCAAGGACATCTGGTGTGACAAGGCACCGTGGAATCTCATGTACCTGGAGGATCTAGAGCGTACCTTTCCAGAGGGCAAATTTATTTGCCTCTACAGAAACTGCCTCGACGTGGTCTACTCTTGCATCCGCGTAAGCAAACTCGGTTTTATGTCAGAGCTCGCGGGATATGTTTGTCGGAGCCCGGGCAATGTGGTGGCAGCACTTATCGACAGCTGGATTGAAAAGACCAGCCTGCTCCTCGATCTGGAAAAGCGTCTTCCACTGAATTGTCACAGAATCAAATACGAATCCCTAGCGAGCGCACCAGAAGAGACGCTTGCCCCGCTCCTGGCGTTTCTCGGTGTTGATTGGGATCCGGATATTGTCGAACGCGTCTTTCGACAACACCACGATCAGGGGGGTGGTGATCTAAAGATCAGGTATACATCTGGCTTTCGAAGGGACTCCATTGGACGCGGAGGTGACATACCGTTTTGGAGTATCCCCCCTGATCGTCTAGAGCAGATGAACAAGCTGCTTGAGATGTTGGACTATCCATTGATATCGTCGGATCTGAATGAGAATCCGCCAGTCTATGTGACGCCAGGGACCAATCGCCTCATCGAAGATATCGAGGCCTATTTTGTCCACCATGTGCCCAAGAAAATAGCGCTAAATGAACACCTGTTGAAAAGGGCACTCGGGTCTATTCGGTATGTGGTCCAAGGTAGCAATACAAGTTTCTGGCGCATCCACTTAAGAGAGAATAGCCCCGAGATCACCGAAGGTGATGGACCGGCTGACTGTACAATCAAAGTTGACAGCGAGACGCTCCTCAGCATCGCGAACGGCCAATCGTCGATGATAGAGGAAGTCCTAAAAAACAACCTACACATCGAGGGGGATGTGGCCCTCGCCCGGATCGCCGAGTTGATTTGCTAGCAGATAAACACTTCAAGCAGGGGGACACATTCCATGTGGCGCTTGTCTCAATGCCCTGGACATTGTTCGATAGACCGTCTTTACAGCTCGGGGCCTTAACAGCATTCCTTAAGAGGCAAGACTGGATTCGAGTGACTGCATTTCATCCATATGTGGAACTTGCCAAAATACTCGGACCTGACGTCTATCGCTGGATCTCGAAAAAACACTGGCTTGGGGAAGCACTGTACACGCCGCTTGTTTTTCCTAGCAAGTACGATGCTGCCGAGGATCTGTTCGATCGGGCCCTGGGTCAACTTCCTACACAAACTGGATTGACGTATAAAAAAATACAACAATATGTCTCACAACATTTTGATAGCTGGATGGCATCTGTAGACTGGACCCGATTCGACCTGCTTGGTTTTTCTGTATGTCTCAGCCAGCTCACCGCCTCCCTTGCTGGAGCGTCTTGGGTTAAAGAGAACGCAACTACTGCTCCGGCGGTCGTATTTGGTGGCTCTTCCTGTGCACCTGAGCGGGCACCGCGCATCATGAAGCGATTCCCTCAGATCGATTTTGTTGTAAGAGGGGAGGGCGAGCTTCCCCTGGTTTCCCTATGTGAGTACCTGTCTAAACGTACCACAGCGCTTGGCCCACGGACATTCTCACGCACAATAGAGCCTCAGAAGGAGTCTGTTCTTCACAGCCAGCTCAAATCTCTCAGTCAACTGCCAAGCCCGGACTACGATGACTATTTTGAGGCGGTTCGCAAATCATTTCCTTCAGGTGAGTTCTTGCCCGTCATCCCCATTGAGTTCTCAAGGGGATGCTGGTGGGGCAAGTGCACTTTTTGCAATCTGAATCTGCAGTGGTCGGGATATCGGCAAAAGACTGCGAAAAAGATGTTTAAAGAGGTAGATCTGTTATCGACAAAATATAAATGTCTCGATTTCGCATTCAACGATAACGCCTTGCCGGTTCGCACGTCCAAAGATTTTTTTTCCCTGACAGAGGCAGATCCCAGAGATCTGAGCTTTTTTGCTGAAGTCAGGGTCAGTCATTGCACGGAAGATTTGGCAGTTTGTAGCCGAGGTGGGTTGTGTGTCATTCAGTCCGGAATCGAAGCCCTAAGTGAATCCCTGTTGAAAAGGTTGAACAAAGGGACGTCTGCCATAGAAAATGTCGCTGCCATGAAAACTGCGCTCCAATGGGGCGTAGAGTTGGATGGGAACCTAATAACCGAATTTCCCGGAAGCACGCTGGACGATGTACAGGAGACACTTGCAACTCTTGAATTTGTCATTCCCTATAATCCCCTTTCGGTGTCTCCCTTCTACCTGGCCCTGGGAAGTGGGGTAGATCGCCATTATGCGGCTTACGGCATTCGGTCTACAGAATCGCACCACCAAGACCGGAAATTATTTGATCGGCATCTGCTCGAAGATCAAATATCCCTTTTTAGGGACTACCGCGGTGATCGCCAGAAACAACGAAAGCTCTGGGCCCCGGTTGTTGAAAGAATTAGAGATTGGGAACGGTTCCACGGGAAGCGGAGGGCTTCGGTTTGGACAAATCCCCCTTTGTCTTACAGGGATGGCGGCGACTATCTCATTATCCAACAGGAACGACCGGATCACAGGCCAACACGCTACAGGCTCAGCGGCGTAGCAAAGGAGATCTATCTCGCTTGCCATGGGATTTGCTCCATCGGAGAGATCCATAAACACTTTGGAGACATGACCCTGGAAGACCTACGAGCGTTTTTGGATGATTTGGTTCAAAAGAGGCTGATGTTTACCCAGGATGACCGATACATCGCCTTGGCCATCCAGGAGGGAAAGCGATCCCATCTGCGAGAATCGCGCCAGGCAAAGCCGTATGTGTAATAAAGAAAAACATATAGAAAGGACAAAAGCGTATGTCGGATGGGTGTATCGGGATTTAAAATGGTTTGCTGAAGAAGAAGCCCATCGCGCCCATGAATTGCGCGAGTGCCTATGGACATCTCTCGTGCAGGGTGGCGCGCAGAGCCTCAACCGAGACACAAAGATCAGTACCGGGAATCTCTCCAGGGGATGCGCCATTTGTGGCAAGGGGAAATGGTCGTGTTTGGTGGTTGGGATCCAATGCAACGCGGCCTGCTTTTTTTGTCCGCGCGCCCAACTGGGCACCATAAAAACGCCACTCATGGCAGGTGGTATTTCGTTTGATGACGAGGACGACTATGTCGCATACCTCGAGATGCTGGGGTTTGAGGGTGCTTCTTTTAGTGGCGGAGAGCCCACGCTGGCCTTGGATCGGGTTGTTTCCCTGCTCAAAAGATTCAGGCGAGACTTCTCAAGTCATTTTTACGTCTGGATGTACACCAATGGTATCGGACTTAAGGTGGAGACGCTGCGCCTTTTGAAAGGTGCGGGCCTTAATGAAATCCGCTTCAATATTGTTCCGACGGACTACTCTCTCAGCGCTGTTGAAATGGCGCGTCAGCATATCGATGTGGTCACTGTAGAGGTTCCGGTCGTGCCGGAACAGGCACATATACTCAGAAACTGTCTTCCCCGGTTGTCGGATATCGGTGTGGATCACCTCAATCTCCACCAACTACACGCGACGCGCGAAAACTATCGCAACCTGATGGATCGCGATTACACGTTTCTCCATTACCCATCTCAATATCCGGTTCCTATTTTTGAATCTGAAATAGCGGCGCTCAGACTGATTGAAAACGCTTTGGATCGAAACCTGCGTCTTCCTATCAACTACTGCTCTCAGGTTTTTAAGTATCGATTCCAAAATGCGGCGGCCAGAGGTCATGCCGCACACATTGGATTGGAGCAGTTCGAGACAAAAACAGAACTGGGATACATCCGACGATTGACCATCTCGCAGCCTGCCGAATCCCGCCGAATGCTCATCGAGGCGTTAGAAAAAGAGGATATATCGGTCGATATGTGGCCAGAGGAGGGTACTGACGTGGGTGTCGCGATACATCACTCCCTCCTCAAATTTATCCGAGATGCTCCCAGTAAAATTACTATCCGGTATTTCGAGGTACCGCGCATATCGCGCCCCCAAGAGAGGGTTCTTGTGGCCCAGTTCACGATATCAATAACCAACGGCGCGCCCCTTGAGCGGTTCTTTTCCCAAGGCCGGACAGATGATGACAATGGACATGGAATAGATACTAATAAACCCATTCAATCCTACCGGGAATTACTGGGCAAGTTACATCAATGGGAGTTTATTCCCTCGGGTCCTGGACTCATATGCTAGACGACTGCTGCGACTGGAAACGCGACAGGTCGATTTCCCCATCTGCCGAGAATTCGACGCCTTCGCCTTCGAGCAAACTTCTCTGTGCATCGGCGATCATGGGATCTCGTATCGAAATCCTACCCCAGCCCTTGCGACCCGCAGCAACGACCCTGTGCCACGGTAAGTCTCCGGGAGAGGCGCGCATGGCATAACCCACTTGGCGCGCTCCATTAGGCAGGCCAGCTCGACGTGCGACCATGCCATAGGTCATCACGATTCCTTTGGGAATCGCTCGCACAACAGCGTAAATGCGCTCGTACAGGGATGGATGTTTCTTTTTGTATGTTGTCCTGGACATCATTCATTGTGGGGAGAGAGACAATATCTCGCGCTTGGATTACTTGGGTTTTTTCTTTAGGGCTTTCGTGGCTTCCTTCAATGATGCTTTGATGGTTTTCTCGTAGTGCGGTGGTCGAACAGATGCTGGCAGGGCATCCAGGGCGGCCTGGGCTGCGTTTAGGGCCTCTACCTGGGCCTCGTGGTTCTTTCGCGTCTTTTCGATCTCGGCGATTTGCACATATACCCGGACTTTTAGCGGGTCGCTCGCAATGGCAAGGGATTTCTCGGCGTTTTCTAGGGCCTGGTCGTGTTCTTCCAAGACGAGAAGGAGCTCTGTTAGGCGATACATCGGTTCGAGCTCGTTTGGCAGGGCCTGGCTCAATTCCTCCATGTAGGGAACCAGGTCGCGAGCGGAACCCAAAGCGCTGTAAGCTTTTATCCTCGCTCTGGCAAAGGTGAGGGCCGCCATGGGGCTCGGTGCTTTTTCAACCGCCTGGTCTAGGAGCGAGCGTTGCTTTTCTGCAATCTCAAATGCGGCAGCTGGGTCGCCCGAGGCTTCGTACAAGGTCTTCAGCAATCCCAGCACTTCATTGCGATCGTCAGCAGATAACGGCGCGTTTTGATCTTCGGCGAGTGCTTTGATTTTAGGGAGGGCAGCTTGGTAGAGCTTCTGTTTTTTTAGCTCGTTTTTCTTTGATTTCTGTGTGCAACGGTAGCCTGTACGGATGAAATCCGAAGCGGAAAGGCTGTTGCCAGTGTTCTCCATCTCTTTGAGGCACAGGTTGATGCACGATTGCCATTTCTCCATTTTGCTCAACATCAAGATCCGAGAAAGCAGCACATCGGCCCGTCGTTCCCAATCTTTGGGTGCTATTTTCAGTGCCTTGGCGTAAAACTTTTCCGCCTTTGCCCAGTCTCCTTGGCCAGCTGCCTGATCGCCATCTCGCACCATCAGCAGCGGATTATCCCGGGAAAGGGCGCCGCTGTCTGCCTGTTCCGAGATGAAATTCTTCTCTGAATCTGCGAGAAACTTAGCGAACTGCTTTGCGGATACAGCGCTTACGAGGCGACCCTGAACGGTTTCCGAGGTCGGGCTAACCACGTAGAAGGTCGGCCATCCGGACAAGGTGAATTTTTCCATGACAGCCTGGTTTTTCGGGACATCGGTATCGATTGCCAACCAAATGAAGCGGTCGTATTGCTCGCGCAGGCTGGGGTCGTTGAGCACGTAATGTTGCATCGATAGGCACGAGTGGCACCACGTTGCCCAAAAATCGATGAGGATGGGCTTACCCGATGTCTTGGCCTTGCCCAATGCATCCAAGTAATCGTTTTGTATCCAAGGAGGCTCTGAAGCAACGGGTGGGGCTTTGGCCTCTGTTGTTGCCGGTGGTTGTTGTGCCGGCGCCACTGGCTGCGGCGCCTTTGAGCCGCAGGCCCAGCTAAAAAAACTGAATGCGACCGCGATAGTTAATGCGGGAATTACTGAGGGGCTATTCTTTTTCATCGTACGTCACCTCTGCGTAAGGCCTTTAGCCACGCCATCATGCTACCACGGGGCTGGCAAGCGAGGCAATCGCGCTCAGCAAACCAGCCTGGCAAAGAGAGTAACGTGCGTCCGCTATTGCTTTTTTGATTGGGGTGCCTGTATGATAAGCGCTCAGTTTTCCTAACAACATTGGCAGAGGAGGGGCAATGCAATTTGTGAAAATCGCAAATCGATTTTTGACTGCGTTTGACGCGGAGCGACTCGATCCACCGATTATTCCAGTGGGCGTCAAATTCATTCCAAAGGGCGCGCGCGTACCAGCTGGTTTTGCCGGCGATGATATTCCCACCCCTTGGTGCGGGGCGGTAAAAATCGCATCCGAGGGCAGCGCGGTCGTGATCACCGAGGAGAATATCGGCTGTCCAGCCGGCGGTATTGCGTTGGGGCTGGTAGATGCCGACGCTACAGATCCGCTGCCCGGTGATCGCAAGTACACATCATTGATGCGCGATCCAGCTGCGCCCGCGGATTTCACCAATGGCTATGTGTATGCGTGTGCAGACAGCAGAAACTCCCAGTTTGCACTTTTTGGGGAATCCGACGTGGGCCGCTACAAAACATTGGGAGCATCGCGTCATGCAGTGGCGGGCATGTGTGGCCTTGACCGATCCGTGATGAGCGCGGTGCTGGCGTATCCCTATGCCGCATCAGACCTGACACCAGATGTCGTGATTTTGAGTCTGACGCCAAAGCAGGCCTTGCGTACTATCCAAGGATATGCGTTTTCCAAGGGGGATCGGGTGACACTGAGCACCATCGGTATTCGCGGGGTTTGCGCGGACGTGACGGCCTTACCCTACCTGGAGCAGCGGCTCAACGGCTCGTTCTTTTGCCTGGGGGCACGCGCTTTGGCTGGTTTTGAAGGCGATCGCCTGGCCCTTGGTATGCCGTACGGCGAATTTTGCCAGCTGACCATCAACATGGAAGAATCCCGTACTGGCTTCCCCTATCGCCTGTATCCGGCCTGAGTCCTCAGAGATCCAGTTTCACGTACAAAACCCTGCCCGATCCATATTCGGGGATCTCTACGTCGTAGCAGGTGGCTGCTTGGGGTGCTGACAATAGGGCGTTCATATCTTCGGGAAGTTCGTCGCCTTTAACCGGAAATCGCACGGCGCCTAATGCATGTGATGCTTGGTCAGGCGAATCAAAGACAGACGCCAGGATGCCCATTGCCTGCGCTGCATTTTCCGTTGTTTCATCGCTGATTGTCTTACTTTTAATGTCTTTCTGTGCAGTGATTTTTGGGGTAGACGATAGGGCGGCGCTTAACCAATTGGTAAGCGCGATGTCTAGGACACACAAGGCCGCAGCGTCTCCGCCACTGGTGTAATCGCCGATAACTGCCATGTCGTCTGTATTCATTTGGTTATCGCTCGCCACTTGAACTGCCACGTCTTCCCCAACGAGATTGGTGAGGGTGGTGGCAAAAGCCGTGGGATCAATCAAAGGTGGATGAGCAGGAGGTTTTTCGGCTTTGTCCGGTGCATCCGCATCAGCTGGGGGAGAGGGGCTGTCACTGTTTGACGTAGGGGGTTCTCGCGGGGGTAGAGAGATCTCATTGCTTTCAATCTCGACGTCGCTGGGTGGTAATGGATCTCCTGTGGACCTGACATAGCAAAGGCGTCCAGAACCATACCCGGGCACGTCGATGATAAAATTTACCCTCTCTCCGACATTTTCCAGTAGTGCCCGATGGGCATAGGGCACTTCATCCTGAAGCAGCAAAAACAGGGTTCCAAAGGACGGCGGGGGATCTTGTCGTTCAAAAACCGAGGTCGAGATATTGAAGATTTCTTTGAGGTTGGATACGGTCTCTGCAGACACGGTTTTGGCTAAGGCATCTTTTTGCGCCACAGCCTTTGGCACCATGGCCAGTGCTGCACCTAGCCAGTTAGCCAAATCACAGTCCAATCCGCACATGGCAACGATTTTTTGATCGCTGTCTAGGAAATCCCCGAGTACAGCAATATCTTCTATGGACAATGGCGCGCTGTCCTCTTGAACACTCACTTCGCTATCCACCAGATTTGTCAGTAGTTCTGATATGTTTTCTGGCCTTGGCAGGGGAGGGCCAACCCCGACCTGTGCTGGGGCATTTATATCTGACGCGGCATTTTCTTCTACAGCTGCTGCCCCAGAAACAGGCATCTCGATCTCGCCAGCCACTGACTGATCTGGCATCGGGTCGATAGCGGGCGCATCATTGGGGACAGTGATGCCCGGGGGAGGCATGGAGAGGTCAGGTGGGCTGGAAGGCCTGATGTGGCCGGAACCCACTGCTGGTTCTACAGGTGGCTCTGAGATAGGCACGCCCGATGGGTCGAGCTTCTCCATCGCCAGCACAATAACACCAGTCCGGCAGTGGTCCTGGGATGCGCCGTCCTGAACCCAGGATACCATACCCCTGGCGCGGTAGGTAAAAGGCTGATCTGGGAACGCCAAATCGAGTTCTATGACCGCACCGATTGAGAAGGTCGAGGGCAAGCTGACGATAAAACCGGCCGTGGGTTTTGTGCGTCGCCGTGAACTACTGATAAATCTGCGGTCAGCGCGTCCCGGAGGGAGCGCACGCACATCCACGAGCGTTTCGGTATCAAGCGTTTTGTACCTGATATTCCCGATCTGCATGCACTATCCCCACGTCCTTCCAAAGACGTACCCCACACAATAAATGTAGAACAATCTGGGCAGGTCGCCACCCGACTGGGGATGACTCGGTTTTTCACCGTGCGGATAAACCCCACGGCTACAAGATAAGATTGAAAACAGGTATTTCGGGATAGGTACTGGCTGCTTGATGCTTACGGCGTTTCTGAATCAATGCGCTCGATCTCTGCAAGGATGTCATCCGTGCCCAACCGCGTTATCTTGGTCACTCTCATGCGCCTGGTTTCCATGACAAAATAAAGGCCCAATTCTTGGAATAGGCAGTCTGGACATCCACCGAGCCAGATGGTTTGTTCTGGTGTATCTTGGGCGCGCCAGCCATAGACCCAGTTGTATTCGTCGAACTTGGCGCTAGCCATAGCAGGGGAAAGGGTTGTACCGCTATCTATATCTGGGAAGTAGTATCCCACGAGCTCGCTTCTAAATCCCTTTATTTGGTCATACGCATTTGCCAACTGCAAAAGTTGCACTTCACACCCCGGTCACCCAGGCGTGGCCAAAGCAAATACCAGTGATATGGTGTTCTTGCGGTCCGCATACACATCGCACATATCGAGCTCGGTTTCAGCACCTCCAGAACCATAAATCGCTGGAAACTTAACAGCCGGTACTGGATGGGTGATATCCCACGCATACGGGCCAGGTGGATAATTGCCCTCGCAAGCGGTCTCAACAGTTTCAGTTTCTGTGTCTGTATCGGTCTCAGAGTCCATGGATGAATCCGTATCAATCACCGTATCTGAATCTTCCTCGTCTGTCTCTGTGTCTGTATCTAGGTCGGTGCTGGAGTCACTGTCCGAGTCCGAATCAGCGTCGGAATCTGAATCGGAATCTGAATCGGAATCTGAATCGGAATCTGAATCGGAATCAGCATCTGAATCGGAGTCAGAGTCAGCATCAGAGTCGCTATCCGAGTCAGTATCTGAATCACTTGTCGAGGGGTTCCCATCGTCGGGTTGTGAGTCCTCGTTCTCCGAACAGGCCCAAAATAGAAGAAGAAAATGCAAAAGTATGACAATTCTATACGTTCTCATTAATATCATTAAGATCTACTTTCTGGCCTAACTCGTTTCACGCCAAATTATAACAAGACCCCGCGTCGACTGCAACGAAGTGCTGGCTATCGGCTGTATAATTTCGAAATCCAACAGGGATTGCACGCTACCGATACCGCGTTATGGGCTGATAATCTTCATTAAAAAGCGTTTCAAACACAAAACGGGCCTGGGCGCGCAACGCTTCTGGTGCCATTGCACGGAGATCTGCATACGCGCCGTGTATTCTGGAGTAGGACAACCAACCCGGATACTTGCGAGATATTGGCGCAAACGCAGGAGCAGTGCCGTTTGCCGTGTCCTTTTCGACAATATCTGGACGCCTGATTTTTTGTCCCCACAGGTGCTCCAGGATGACTGCTGTGGCAAAAAAATAGGCGTTGGATCTCGCGTCTTTGCCAGCGATGAGTTCCATCAGATTGGAAAGTGCGAACCCAGGACCGAGATCGCCGTCAACGATTTCGGTGAGCATTGATCGAATTTCCGCACTGGCTGAGGGGCCGAGCGTGCCCGGAGACAGTTCGTTTACTGCTTCAATGGTATGGGTCCACTCGCCGTCAGTTGCATGCCGTGCCTCATGTAGTTCGGTTTGCCGCGCGAGAATATCACAGAGTGCATCGTATACCGAGCGGGTAGGTAGATCCATTTCAGTCCGGGCACCTGAAATATCCACCACTTGGGACCAACGTTGCGCCATGGATGCAAGGCGCTCGAGCGCGGCCGTGTCTTCAAGGCCCCGGCGTTGCATCGCACTGATGAGCGCTGCCCGTCGATCTGCCCGCATCAGCTGGCGGGTGGCTGTAAATCTGCCGTCCTCTGGATGTTTATTCTTTGCTGCTGGACTGAATAGGGGGCCATAGGACCGCAGCGCATCGTCCTCGATGTGATCCATGAGAACCGTTCCAATCCCAGGGTAGGACAGGCCGACATAGGGCGTATCGATGAGGATATTGTCCATTCTTCTGAGCCTTAGAATCGGGACCGAACCACTGTTTGCAACCCGACAGCGCGTGCGAGTAGAAACCCGATAGCGAAGCAGGATCCGATACATGGCCGTTCCCTGCCTGATGATATGTGGCTCCAAAAAATAAGGCTCTCCCAATGAGAGAAGGTGGCGATTTAGCGACAGTGTGGCGTTTTTAAAATCTGTTGCGCTTTCCCCGGTTGGATCGATTCGTTCTATCTGGTGGATCAATGGACCCAGGCGCTTTACGAGCCCTGGATCAAATGCTGCCGCACCGATCAACGCGCGCCTTGCCCGATTGAGGTCATCTGTCAATTCGGGATAGGCCAGGTCTTCCATCTGCGCGCGTCTGAGATTTGATAGGGACAGGAAATAATCATCCAAACGCACCTCAATAAACCGGACTGTGTCCCTGCGCTCGACTGCAATGCGCCATGCACCGATAAGGGCCAGGCTGGTGCTCATGAAGATGCTGAGGTGTATCGGCCGGGGCAAATACCTGCCCACAAATTCGGAAACGCCGGCAAAAGCTGTCCAATCGAGTCGCGGGCGATAGAGTGCAAACGCGCCCGTCAACATGCCGGCTGTAAATCCGGTCGCAAAGTGGATGGCAGTGCGCGGCCACACCCACAAGTCAATACCACTGGCGCTGCCCAAGACGCGGATCCAGCCAAAAAACAGCACTTGGCTCCCAGCTCCCAAGAGCGCGGGAAACAGAATGTACAGTGCTAGAGAGGCTGGTGGTTTTATACAGATTAAAAATAGGCAAATCGGGATGGCGATCACGCTTAAAAAGATGCCGAGCATAGCGTTGAGCGCCTCCTTGCCCAGTAGATCTCCGGCATCCAGGTCCACTGACATCAAATCGCTGATGCCCCCATGGAGGCAGAGCATTACGGATCCTATGGCCATCAGGATCAGCGACAGCCCCATCTGCCATCCCTTGGCTGGGCCGTGGGATACCAGGGGCACGAGAGGTAGGCCCATTGAGGTGGAAAGTAGGAGATATCCCCACATTCCTTTCTCAATACCGTGCCACTCGGGTCTGGCCAATGCACTCAGTAAAAAAAAGATTGTTGTGGGCAAGATCCCAACGATAGGGGGCAATGAGCGTTCGCATCGGCGAAGATCATTCATTGCGAGTAGTCAGAAGGCGTCATTTGTTATTGTTCAATTCAAACGTACATTATTATTGCATTTTCATATGCATAGATCCAGTGGCAATTTCAAAACCCCCTCGTCATTCCTGGGAAAGCAGCCATCCATAAAGGAGCAACCCTGGGTCCGCCTTTGCGGGGACGATGAAAACATTACCTTTTAGAAAGAGAGACAAGACCTAGTTCTAATTGACTTTGTTGAGCAGACCAGATAACTTTGCTTACGGAGGTGAAAAGTATGAAAAGCCTACAAAATAGTCTGCTAAGTGTAGTGATTGCGATGTTGGTCAGCCTTGGCATTGGGGCTTGTAGTGAGGACGATGGGGACGGATCTGGATCCTCAGATAGTGATTCAGATGGCGATGGGGATTCTGACAGTGACGGAGATGGTGATAGCGACTCGGACAGCGACAGCGATACTGATGGTGATTCAGATTCAGATACAGACACCGACGCTGATTCAGATTCAGACGTAGATACCGATTCGGACTCGGACACCGATTCAGATACTGATACGGATACCGATTCAGATACTGATACGGATACTGACTCAGATACGGATACTGATTCAGATACAGACCAGTGTGGAAATGGTGAGATAGACGGGGATGAGGTCTGTGATGGGGATGTGGCAGACTGCCATTTGTTGGATTACAACAACGAATCCGGAGACGCACCCTGTCTATCAGATTGCACTGGGTACGATACATCTGGATGCGAGGAGATCGAGAACATCTCCCTCGATGGAATGGCCGAACTGATTCAACAGGGTGCTGAGATTACCGGATCAGCCCACCTGGAGGTGGCCCTGGGGCTGGACTTAGTTGGGATGTATGAAGGGGCAGTAGCAGATGTTATTGACGACGCCTACGACGCGGGCGGGGCAGACGACAATGATGCGTTTTCCCATATCGTGGCATCTGGTCCAAATGCATTGGAACTACACTACCAATTCAGCGGTGACGGTAGACAGATTCAAGACGGGGATTTATTGCTGATGGACCTGGGGGCAAGGTATCAAGGATACTGCTCAGATATCAGCCGCACGTTTCCCGCAAACGGCAAGTTTACCGAGCGTCAAAAAGAATTGTACCAACTGGTCCTGGATGCCCAAATAGGCGCGGCCGAAGCCATGGAGCCCGGTGTCCAAAGCATCAATAACATGACCCAATGGGTAAAGGACTTTTTCAGAGCGAGCCCCCTTCGCGCCGAAGATAACAACGGCACGGAACGGACAATGGACTACTTCTTCATCCACGGCGTGGGCCACTATATCGGTAAGCAGGTTCATGGACAGGATCTCAATCTAAGCACGAGCGACCCTGTGGAGGTAGGTCAAGTGTGGACCCTCGAGCCGGGCCTGTATATCGGCAGCGAGGGAACGGGCATTCGAATTGAGGACGACTACTATATGACAGAAGACGGCGCGGTTAATATATATAAGAATACGATAAAAACAGTTGAAGACATAGAGCACTTCATGGCCGAAGCCAAGCTTAATAACACTTTAAGAACCTTTATCCCAATCGATGACCAAGCCGCAGCCCTGCACCGCGGTGGGTACAATGATCACATGGATTTCTAAAATTACATATTTCTTCGATACTGGCCACCGACCTCGAATAGGGCATTGGTGATCTGGCCCAAGGATGCATAGCGTGCGGTTTCCATGATCTGCTCGAAAATATTGCCCCCGTCCAGGGCCACTTGTTTGAGTTTGCTCAGGCTTTGGTCGATGCGGTCGGCATTGCGCTGTTGAAGGTCCTCTACGTTGGCAATTTGTTCTTGCTTCTCCTCCGGGGTTGCCCGTCTGAGTTCGAGTTTTTCTGGAATCAGGGCTGTTGCAGATTCGTCGATAAATGCATTCACTCCGACGATCGGCAGCTCACCCGTATGCTTCAAGTGTTCGTAATGCATGGATTCGTCTTGAATTTTACCCCGTTGATACTGGGTCTCCATGGCGCCTAGCACCCCGCCCCTCTCTGATATGCGCACAAATTCGGTTAAAATCGCCTCTTCGACCAGGTCGGTAAGGGTTTCTAAAATATAGGATCCCTGCCAGGGGTTCTCGTTTTTGGTGAGGCCGAACTCCTTGAGGATAATCATCTGAATGGCCATGGCCCGGCGCACGGATTCCTCGGTCGGCGTGGTAATGGCTTCGTCATAGGAATTGGTGTGCAGGGAGTTGCAGTTGTCGTAGAACGCGAGCAGGGCCTGAAGTGTGGTGCGAATGTCGTTTAATTGTATCTCCTGCGCGTGGAGCGATCGGCCCGAGGTTTGAATATGGTATTTCAATTTTTGACTGCGCTCCCCAGCACCGTATCGCTCCTGCATGGCCACGGCCCAGATGCGGCGCGCCACCCGGCCGATTACGGCGTATTCCGCGTCCATGCCGTTTGAAAAGAAAAACGACAGGTTGGGCGCAAACGCGTCCACTGGAAAGCCCCGGGATAAATAGTATTCCACGTAGGTGAACCCATTGGACAGGGTCAGGGCGGTCTGGGTAATGGGATTGGCACCGGCCTCGGCAATGTGGTAGCCAGAGATGGAAACTGAATAGTAGTTCTGCACGTTGTGCTGAATAAAGTACTCCTGGATGTCCCCCATCATGCGCAGGGCAAACTCGGTGGCAAAGATGCACGTGTTTTGGGCCTGGTCCTCTTTGAGAATATCTGCTTGAACAGTGCCGCGAACAGTCCTCAGGGTGTACTGGCGGATCTCTTCCAACTCCTCGATCTCAGGTGCGCGGCCGTTCTTTTCGGTAAACATATCGACCTGTTGGTCAATGGCCATGTTCAGGAAAAACGCCAGCATGATCGGCGCAGGCCCGTTAATGGTCATCGATACTGAGGTACTCGGCGCACACAGGTCAAATCCGGCGTACAGCTTCTTGATATCCTCTAGAGAGCAAATCGACACGCCTGAATCCCCCACCTTGCCGAAAATATCGGGCCGCGGTGCTGGGTCTTGGCCGTACAAGGTCACCGAATCGAACGCTGTGGAGAGGCGCTTGGCATCATCGTTGCGGGTCAAGTAGTGGAATCGCTTATTTGTTTTTACCGGCCCGCCTTCCCCGGCAAATTGGCGCTTGGGATCCTCGCCTTCTCGCTTGAACGGAAAGACGCCGGCGGTAAATGGGAATCGCCCAGGAACGTTTTCCAACATGAGATATTCGAGCTGACTCCCGTGGTCTTTTAAATCCGGCACGATGACTTTGGGTATCCTTGTTCCGGCCAATGTTTCAGCCGTGAGGTTCACTTTGAACACTTTATCGCGCACGGTATAGGTGAACACATCGCCGCCGTACCTCTCACGCAGCGACTCAAAGGAGGAAAGCAACGCGCTGGTTTGGTCGCCCAATTCGAATTGTAATGCTGTGATTTTTTCATCAATTGCTGGCATATTGCCGCCGATGAGGGCGCGGGTCTCAACAGCGTGCTGCAGGGAGCGCGCGATTTGGGCTTTTTCGCGTACCTGGGTTTTATAGCGCCGGATGGTATCGGCTATTTCTCCCAAATAGCGGGTTCGCTCAGCTGGGATCAGGGATTTTTGACCCGATGTGCGGGCAATATTTTTTTTAGGAATTTGACATTGAAACGCTGCCTTGCACCTTGAGGCGAGTAACTCAACGAGGCCTTCATAGAGGCCGTTGACACCTTCGTCGTTGAATTTAGACGCGATGGTGCCGTAGACCGGCAGCGCTTCCAGTGAGGTATCAAATGCATTGCGAGATCGTCGAAATTGCCGCCTGACGTCCCGTAATGCGTCCAGCGCGCCCTTGCGCTCGAATTTGTTGATGGCAATGAGATCGGCGTAGTCGATCATGTCGATTTTTTCCAGTTGGGTAGGCGCACCAAACTCGGCTGTCATGACGTAAATGGCCAGATCTGCAATGTCGACAATTTCTGTGTCACCTTGACCGATACCCGATGTTTCGACAAAGACAATATCGTATCCAGCGGCCCGAACGACTTGGATGGCATCGGTGATGGCCGAGGGGAGTTCTGTTCTGGAGCCTCGGGTTGCTAGGGATCGCATATAGACGTTTGGCCCGTCAATGGCGTTCATGCGGATGCGATCCCCGAGCAATGCCCCGCCTGTGCGGCGTTTTGATGGATCTGCCGAAAGGATGGCCGCGCATTTATCTGGGTTGTCGTTTCTGAATCGCCGGACGAGTTCGTCCAGCAAGGAGCTCTTGCCACTGCCACCCGTACCAGTGATCCCGACGATCGGGGCGGTGCTGGCCTTGGCTTTCTCGTAGATGGCACTTGCCACGCCTTGCCAGGCTTCGCCAGCAGTAGCTGCCAGGGTTATCAGCCGTGCCACAAGCGTCACATCTGCGGTGCTGACAGCAGCCGGGTCCGGCACAGGGGGGAGCGCCGTGGCAGTGTCTTGGGACGCAGTGGTACTCACGGTTGGAAAGTCACTGCGGGCTAAGAGATCATCGATGATCCCGGTTAGCCCCATGGTGCGACCGTGTTCTGGATCGTAGATGCGTTCAATGCCATATGCTTCCAGGTCTTTTATTTCATCCGGGCGGATGACCCCGCCCCCACCGCCGAAAATGCGGATGTGCGCTGCGCCCAGTTCGACGAGCATGTCCCGCATGTATTTGAAAAACTCATTGTGCCCACCCTGATAGGATGAGACAGCGATCGCTTGGACATCCTCCGCAATAGCAGCTGCTACGATTTCAGCCACAGAGCGGTTGTGGCCGAGATGAATCACCTCAGCTCCTCCGAGCTGGATGAGGCGTCGCATCACATTGATAGCTGCATCGTGACCGTCGAACAGACTGGTGGCCGTCACAACGCGGACCTGGTTTTTCAATTCATATTTTTCGCCCACGGTTTATCCTCATCATCGTCGTAGGGGCGCATCGGGATGCGCCCGATTATATCATTCGAATAATATCGCGAATACGTCTGGTTCGCGACCCCGTTCGGTTCGCGACCCCGGGCGGTTCGTGACCCCGGGCGGTTCGTGACCCCGGGCGGTTCGCGAACCGCCCCTACGACGATGACGTGTTTCATCGTAGGGGTGGTTTATGAACCGCTTGGTTGTGCCGTTGGAACCATTCGATAAATGCGTCCAAGGCCATGGCGCGGTGACTGATGCGGTTCTTCACCGCTGGTCCGAGTTCGGCCAGGGTCTTACCCCCCCCGAAGCCAGAGGGGATAAAGATCGGATCATACCCAAATCCAGTGACACCAGCTGGTTTTCTGGCGATCATCCCCTCCAGGGAGCCGCTCCAAAACAGCGGGGCTGTACCGGGCATGGCAAAGGCGAGCACAGCCCTGAATCTGGCACCGCGTTGGTGGGCCGGCACAGTGCTGAGCTCACTTATGAGGCGCTCACAGCGATCCTGGTCCGTGAGTCCTGGGCCGCCGTACCGCGCGGAGTAGACCCCTGGGCGGCCGTCCAGGGCAGCCACCTCGAGTCCAGAATCATCGGCTAGGGTAGGGCGGTCCGTGGCCTTGGCAATGGTCAGGGCTTTTTTTTCTGCATTGCCTTGAAAGGTCAGCGCGTCTTCTTCAATGTGAATATTGAGGTCGAGATCACTGAGGGAGCTGACGTCGATACCCAGGGGGGCCAAACGAGCGCGAAACTCAGCGGTTTTACCCGGGTTTCCCGTGGCTAGGACGAGGGTGTACACGGATCCGCTCCGGATGGTTCGATCAACGCAGCCACATCCACGTCAACAGATGCGAGCGCTGATGTTTGCTCTGCGATGAGCCCCTGGACGCCTTTTAATGCGAGATCAGTCATCTGCTGAAGCTGCTCAGCCGAGTATGGGTTGCCTTCTGCTGTGGCCTGAACTTCGACAATATGTCCCTGTTTGTTTGCGCAGAGGTTCAAATCCACCTGGGCAGTTGAATCTTCTGCGTAGTTGAGATCGAGCAGTATTTCTTTGCCCGAGATGCCCACGCTCACCGCAGCGAGCATACTTTTTAGGGGCGGTTTGGTTATTTCCTTTGCTTTTCTGAGCTTGTCCAGAGCCAGTGCCAGGGCGACAAACCCGCCAGTGACCGAGGCAGTGCGCGTGCCTCCATCTGCCTGGATCACGTCGCAGTCGATGGTAATCATGCGCTCGCCGACCCGTGCGGGCCAAAGGGCTGCCCTAAGGCTTCGGCCGATCAAGCGTTGTATCTCCTGAGATCGGGACGACGGCCACCTGCCAAACTGACCCTCCCTGAGCCCCCGATTGGCATTGGCCCGGGGGAGCATGGCGTATTCTGCTGTGATCCAACCCCGGCCTCGGCCCCGCAGCCACTCTTTTACCTTGTTTTCTACAGTGGCCGTGCAGATAACAGCGGTATCACCACAGCGTATGAGCGCTGACCCCTCGGGGTGCTTCAGGTAATTGGGGATGATTTCAACGGGCCTGAGTACATCTGCTGGCCGATCTCTTTTTGTGGTCATATGTCAGTTGCTTCTTTCATCTAGGTGTCTGTTTCGTCATCTGATTTTGTTGCGCCAGGGAGGGCGATGACAAACCTGCTTCCCTGCTCAGCAGTGGATTCATACCGGATTTCCCCTCCATGCGCCAGACAGATTTGGCGAACCAGGGGCAGTCCCAGCCCCGTACCACTGCTTTTTGTGCTGTAGAACGCGTCGAAAATATGGTCAACAGCGTCCTCAGGCACACCTGGCCCAGTGTCGGTAACACTGAGCTCGATCCAATCCCCTTGTCGTTGGGTACCCACGACTAGGATGCCGCCGTCTTGCATTGCTTCGCACGCGTTGCGAAAGAGATTGGTAAGGGCCTGCCGGATTTGCCCCCGGTCAAAGAGCACTGGGCCGAGGGTTGGTGAGAGGTCTGTGTTAATGGCGATACCGCATTCGGATATTTCTCCACGCATGAATTCCAGAGCTGTTTTGACCGCATCATTCAAATCATCAAAGGTCGGCTCGGGCGAAGGGAGTCGAGCAAATCTGAGATAGGACTCGGTAATGCCTGTAAGCCGCTCGATTTCGTCCTGCATGGCGTTGAGCAGGGTCTTTGCCTCGCTGTTGTCTTTTTCCCCTTGTTCAGCATTGAGCGCCAGTTCCTCTTCAAGAAGCTCGGCATTCAGTCCTAGAGACGACAGAGGATTGCGGATTTCGTGGGTAACCTGGGCTGCCATCTTGCCTGCCGTGGCCAGGCGCTCTGACCTGATGAGCATCTGATCCCGATCGGCGAGCGCTTGGGTCATTCTATTAAAACCAGTGGCCAGGGCACTGATCTCATCATGACCCTTGAGGTCGATATGGGTTTGTAGATTTCCTTTGGCGACCCTGGCAACGGCTTTTTCGAGCGTCTTTAGAGGCGCGAGCAACCGATTTGTCGATACGATTACCGCGCCTGCGCCGATGAGGGTCACCAGGGTGAGCAGAGATAGGATCCACGTGGCCCGGTCTCCGTCTTGCTCAGCTGCTTCTCCCAGATCTGTAATATGACGCCCAACCGCCTCTCCAATGCCGCGAAGCACTTTATCCAGATCGCGCTCCACGCGCTTGAGCCCCTCAATTTGAATACGGGCATCATCGATGTGACCACTGTCCATCAAATCGTACAGTTTTTGAAACTCACTTTCATTTTCAATGTAGCGGCTTCGAACATCCAAGAGACGGTCTTTCATTTCGAATAAAAACGCGGTTTCTTCCGAAGGTATATGTTGCTCAAGGGTATCTAGCACCACGCGAATCAATCGATCGAGCTCTGACGGGCGGAATCGGCGCCAGGCATCTATCCACTCCCGAGTGACAGATTCATTTGGGTTATCTGCCAATCGATCCATGAGCGTATTGAAGATAAGCTGCATAGACTTAATTTCAGCCGTGCCGTGGGTCAATGGGAGATATACTGTGTTCACCAGTCCGATGGTGGCCACGGTATTCCGGTGCAGCACAATGCTATAGCCCGTGAGGCTTGCAAACGCGATCAGGATCACCACCAGGCCGGCAAGGACCCGATACCGCACCGACGATTGTCTGGGAACGATCCGTTGGTGCGCCCGATTGCCCGTATTTGGCATGGTGCGTCAGCTTGGAATTGGCAGACCGAGATTCTGGCAGTCGTTGCGGTACTTTTCGATTCTTCTAAGAAATGCCTCCACGATTTCCGGCGAGAATTGGGTGCCTGAGCACCGTTTGAGCTCTTTAACGGCCACAGCGTGTTCGAGTGCCCGTCGATACGCCCTATTGGATGTCATTGCGTCATAGCTGTCTGCCACCGCCAGAATGCGGGCCATTTGCGGTATGGCCTCTCCGGTCAACCCCAGGGGATATCCCTTTCCGTCCCAGCGTTCGTGATGCAGGTGAATACCGGGAATCAGCGGGCGCAGAAAGGCGATGGGTTCCAAAATATCTTTGCCATAGGTGGGGTGGGCTTTGAAAATTTCGTATTCCTCACCAGTGAGCTTCCCGGGTTTATTTAGATTGGCGTGGCACCCGAGCTTTCCAATATCGTGCAGCATACCGGCCTGGGTGATGAGTCCTACCCGTTCGGGTGGTTCTCCTAGCTCTTCGGCTGTGATGCGGGCATAGATAGTTACCCGCTCTGAATGGCCGGCAGTGTATTTATCCATCGCCTCTATAGCACCGGCCAGGCCTTGGATGGTTTGTCTAAAGGTCTGTTGCAGATCCCGATAGAGTCTCGCATTGTCTACTGCGGCAGCTCCGCGAGATCCGAGCATGGCGGCGAGTTTTCTCTGACCCTCTGTAAAATGGCCATCTGTAGTAAATGCGTGGAAGGTAAGGAGGCCGATTTTGTTCTGCCGTACGACAAGGGGCAAACACATTAAGGATTCTATATCTTTGGGTGCCTGAATAAAATACTTGCCAGCCGCAGGACCGTGGACGAGGACGAATCGATTTGTTTCGATCTCATCCATGATCGCGGAAAAATTCAATTTACCGATATCCGCACCGGGCGGTGCATCTGGGTGCACCATATGACCGCTCTTTTCAAATTGTTTCGTCTCTTCATCGCAGAGATAGATGGAGACAAGGGAGCAGCCGATATTGGAAACACTACTCTCAAGTATCGACTCGATAACTTCTTCCAAAGAAAGGGTTGTCTGCAGTTGTTCTGACAACCCATAGAGGGAGATGATCTCTCGCAAGCGGATATTCTCTGAAATAAGGCGTTGTTTTTCGAGACCCCGATATACGATGTGTACGACTTCTTCGACCTTAAACGGCTTGAGAATATAATCGTAGGCGCCTTTTTTCATGGCCTCGATGGCTGTTTCAACAGTGCCGAACCCCGTCATGATCACTGTGAGAACATTCTCGTGGGCTCTTTGTATTTGTTCGAGTAGCTCCAGTCCGCCCATGTTTGGCATTTTTAGGTCAGAGATAACCATATCAAACGAAGCCTGGCTCAGATGTTCCAGCGCTGCGATGCCATCGGCGGCTGTTTCAACGTTAAACCCTTCAAGAGATAGAAAATCAGCGAGGATTTCTCGAATTACTTTCTCGTCATCGACAACCAGGACGCGGGGTGCATCACAGTTATTTGTCGTATCCGAGATGCCCATGTCGAGCGGTCACTCCCTATATGCGGGTCGCCAACAGTGCGACGGTTACGTGCATCTTAAAAATTCTACCGCGGTAACGCAATGTTATCAAAGATTTTATGGGTTTTGAACGAGATACTTGGATTCAAAGTAATCGTTTCCATTCTTAGACAGTCGGTATCGATAAATGCTTGTGCTACCGACTTGAACAGTCAGCACGTCGACATAGTCGCCCAGGCGCATGCGAATGACTTTGCGGACATTCTCATGGCGTATGGCAACCCCGAGCTTGGTACCGTGATTTGACACTGCTTTGGCCGATAGGGTTCCCAAACCTCTGCGTTCAGCATCCCATAAAATGGCAAGGATTTTGAACTCTTGTTTTCGTTGGTTTTTCGGGAAATCCAAGGCTTTTTCCAGTTCTGGTGACACATCTAACGTCCGTTCGAGAATCACCGGAGGTCGCCTTGTTTTTTTAGCGTCCTGCTTGACATCCTGCATGGCCCCGCCCCGGTTTTCGCCAGCAGCAATAGCTGTTGACGGGGGCGCATCAGACCAGGGGCGACTGTCCACGTTCTGATGAGCACCAGCGACCTCATTGTTCGCCGGGTCATTGCGACGCTTCAGGTAATAGCCAGCCAGATCCACAATCTCTTCGGCCAGATCTCCAACAACCAGTCGGGTTTGTTTGAGCGGCCCGGGTGCGTCTCTGAATTTATCGAGTAAAAATTTCAGCATGGATTGACCTCCTCCGCAATACATGCCGATATGTATCCTAAATCACTTTTTAGATTACGACAAGTTCCCAGATTGATTTTCGCCTGGAAAAGTTGCCTCTAATTTTGTCTTTTTAGGTAGTTAGAATGTTTCTCTTTGTGTGACGCATTAGGGTTCAGGAAATTAGAAAATGTCTGGCCATACGGGTTTTAGGGTGTGGATTGCGTCCTCGATGACCTGTAGGTGGGGTCTGTTGGGGGTCTCGGTGGGGGGGTCAATAGGGCCGGATTCTAGAATACCCTGCATGGTGGCGGCCGTTCCCTCTTCCATGGCTCTCAAATCATAGCCGCCCTCTAAGACAAGGGTAAGCCGGCCACCGCAGAGGTTTTGAGCAGCTGTCATCACCCGGCGGGCCATTTGGTGGAAGCAGGCGTTGGTGAGCTGCATGCTGGCAAGGGGATCCCGTTCGTGGGCGTCATATCCGGTACTGACAAAGATGTGATCAGGTGAGAATGCTGTGAGCAGTGGCAGAATGATTTTGTCAAAGGCCGTGAGATAATCTGCGTCGCATGCACCAGCAGGCAGCGGTAGATTGACGGTCTTACCCTCGGCACCCTTGCCCCCGATCTCGTGGACTCGGCCTGAGCCGGGAAAAAACGGCCACTGATGGATGGAAAAATAGATCACATTGGGGTCATCCCAAAATTGATCCTGTGTCCCATTGCCGTGGTGGGCATCCCAATCGACGATAGCCACCCTCTCGGCCTCTTTACTGGCCATGACCGACCTCGCTGCTGCTGCCAAATTGTTAAAAATGCAAAACCCGGCCGGTCTGCTCCAGCTCGCGTGGTGTCCTGGGGGCCGCACGACAGCCAATCCAACATCTATTTCTCTTTTTTGAACCGCCAGGGCGAGGTCAATACTGCCGCCAGTGGCGTTCAGGGCAGCGTCGTAAGTGCTGGGTGAGTAGAAGGTGTCTGGATCCAGGTTGCCATAGCCTCCTTTTTGAAGGACATTGGATACTGCATTCAGGTAATCGCTGGTGTGAATGCGTTCCAGCTCCTCCATGGTTGCCGGCCTGGCCGTTATCCTTGTTGCTGAATGCCAAATGCCGATTGATTTGAGTCCACCGATAGCCGCGTTTAAGCGCTCGGGTCGCTCGGGGTGTTGATAAGGCCCGCAGTGGTGTTCGAGGAAAATGGGGTCGTATAGTATGCCCGGACGCATGATTTCTCTCCAATCTGTATCCCCCAGATTTATATAGTGAAACTGGTTAGTTAACAACATTTTAATGGGGGTAAGGCCCATGCTGTTTATAGGTAGATTCCTTGACTTGATAGGGTAGTAGTGCTAGTCAAAAGTCTATCGTTCTTATACATTTACTCGTCTTGCAGGGGGAGCCGAGTCCGGCGAAAAAGGAGCGGGTGATGCGCGTAAAAATCATTCTGCCGAACTTCATTGCAGTACTCATTTTGGGGCTCGGAGGGTTTTTCTATGTCCAACGCGATTTGCGCCAAAAGGGCATCGAGCGCCTGACCAAACAAATGGAGACCACACGGGCCTTGTATGAGCGCTCAGAGGGATTGCACGGGTTTGAGCTCCTCAACGATGTTCGTACCCACGCAATGACAAAAGGTGTGGTCGAGGCATTTGCGCCGGTCGAGCTAAAGGCCGAAGAAGGGCAGACCCAGGCGCAGGTCGACAAAAAGATTCGAGCCGAGTGGTTCAAAAAATGCGTACGGGCTGTTGAAGTGTACACAGAAATTTGGGCTGAGAAGACTGGCAAGCGGCCCGAGCTCGTGTTTCTCACTGACAGAAACGGGGTCATCATTGCGCGTAACATCACGCCCAACGCCTGCCCGGCAGGCTACAATGTGAGCAAGGTTATGCCCGTGATGGCCCGAGCCTTGGACGGTCAGGCCAGCTATGGCATTTGGTCCATCGATGATTCTCCGTTCAGCAGCAAAAAAACCAATCCAGATTTCTGTGCGTTGATGAATACGGGGCTTGTTGAGCTGGCAGCAGCGCCTGTTTGGTATCAAGACGATATTGCGGGTGTGCTCGTCATTGGGTTCGAGATTTCAAACGGTACTGCGCAGAAAAAAGCCGAAATGCTCGGGTTGGATGTGGCTGTATTGACAGGAGGAGATGTGTACAGCTCCTCTCTCAAAACAGATACAGCCCGTCAAAGTCTTGAAAAACAGCTCGACAGACCTGAGATTGCCAAGCGGATTGATGCGGCTGCGACCAGTGGCAAACCCTCTGATGTCTTTGAAATACTGGTTGAAGACGTGCCGTACCTAGCGCTCATTACACCGGTAATGAGCGCGGAAAAGAAAGATCGGGTCGTGACAATAATGATGGGATCTGTTGACAGCGTGTTTGCGGATTTTAAATCAATCTCCGCCATTCTGGTCCTCATGATTGCCATGCTGTTGGTTGTGTTCATCGGCGGATTGATATTGACCCACCATTTCATACGTCCCATCGTGACCATCGAGGAAGGCCTCCTGAAAGTCATCAACGGCGAATACCAATACCGATTTGAGGTCGAATCATCAGAGGTCGGGGGACTAGGCTATCGCATCAACCAATTGATAGGGGTCCTCACAGGTGAGGAGGAAGACAGTGAGGAATAGACCCTAAGCACCCGCCTCCTCGGATTCGGATAGAGTATTACCATGGGAGTTCTGGACTTTCTCGATGCAGAAAAGCGAAAAGAAAAGCGCCTGGCCCGTTCCATTCGGAGCGCGAACAGCAAATACAAGCCCAAAGACCATCGCCAGATTGCACTTTCCGAAGTCATTGAGGCAGCCAAGCAGGGCAATGAAGTCGCAATCGGGGGGTTGCTCGCCAGATTTGGCGTTCAAGCAGAGCCGTCTACAGAAGATGAGCGGGAAAAAGAGTGGGTGTTTGATGCCCTGGTGCAAATCGATCGCAAGGCACTGAACCAAATCAAGCAAGCCATGCGGACAGCCGAAGGCGTCAATTGGATCCACCGGACCTTTAAAAACATCGTGCCAGAAGACGAGTATCGCCGGGAACTGCTGGATGTGTTGTCGGATTTTGATACGGAATACGAGCGCAACCCGGATCGCAAGCTCCAAACCATCATGGCCCTAGCCGATGTTTCAGGTGAGGAGATCCCAGGTGCCCTGTTGCGGTTTTTAAAAGATGTGGATGAAACGGTCCGATTTCAAACGGTTGTCACCCTGGCAAAGCACGGTAGCGAGCTTGCTAGAGAGCCCCTATTGGAAACCATGTGTAGTGATGAGAGCATCCGAGTGCGCAACGAAGCGGTGGCTGCTTTTGGCGAGCTCGGGTGGCTGGTCAAGGGGTATAGAAAGAAAGTCGAAGCGATTCTGCCGCCCACGCACAAATTGGACAAAAGTGGCAAAATAGTAAAACTGGGAAAATATAACTAGATCCGCGGCGCATTACATATTCAATTACATTATATATATCGCTTTGTGGGGTTTACAATTGGAGACCGATTTTTTAAAATTGCGCCAAACTATGAACAAGCCAAAATAGGAGCTACATCAATGAGTAAGAAAATCGTACTTGTCCTCTGTGTTCTGGGCATGCTGCCCTGTCTCACAGCGGCAAAATGCAGCCGTGAGCATGTCCAGTCAGTTGAGATGATGAATAAGTGCGTTGAGTTCCACAGGAGGAAACTATTTCCCCAAGCCATTCGAGATTGCAGCAAGGCCGTGAGTCTGGATCCTGAAAACGAGAAAGCACATCACAACCTCGCGATGGTCTATATAGAAACAAAAGAATATGAACAAGCAGCCCGGCACCTTCAAAAGGCAATATCTTTAGAGGGCGACATTGCCATTTATCACTATCGATTGGGCCAGGTATACCAGTGGATGGGACAGCCAGACCAGGCAGCCAGTGCACTCAAAAGGGCGATAGAACTCGATGACGCGCTTTACAAAGCCCATTATCGGCTGGGACGCGTTTATGAGGCAATGGACGATCCGCAAAACGCGCTCCAAAAATACACGGACACACTTGAACGCAATCCAAGGTTTTTTGAGGGATATAGGGAGCTCGGCTCCCTATATCTGGACTTTGAGTTCACCTCCCAAGCAGAGCAAGTGTTTAATGAAGGTATCAAGGCGCTCGAAGGTCGCGGGGAAGAGCTCGCTGTGCTCTATCACAGGAAAGGTACTGTTTTGGCTGCAAAAAAGGACTACGAGACAGCCATTAAGGCGTTCCGGTCAGCCCTTGAGCTTAGGCCGGGGATGGAGGACGCCATGTTTAGCCTGGGGTGGAGCTACTCTTATGTAAATCCGGAGAATGCGAAGATTTGGCTTGAGAAGTTCGTTTCTTCGGCTTCCCAGAAAACACGACCGGATTATCTCGCTGCGGCACAGGCGCGCTTGACTGAAATTGAGGTTGGGACACCTTATCAATAGGTGTGCATTCGTTTGTGGCCGTTGACAAAATCCGACCTCGGTTTCGGATTATCTTTCGCAATAGATTGACGTAACTTACAGGAGATGAACCGGTTCTCAGCATGATCACACATCCCGGATTTTCCGTCTCGCCAGGTCTGTTCCAAAAATTGGGGGCGAAGGCGGAAATGTGTGTATTTTGTGCGGTGTGATGTTTTTTGATGCGTTGAGACGTGGATGGACAGTGGATTCGGAATCCAAGCATGAGGATTAGGTGGAGGCGATGAGCGACGGAATAGATATGAGAGAGAAAAATGCTGCTAGCGATGAAGCGCGCACGAGTTCAGATGTGGGCGACTCTGGACACCCCAATCACAGCGGTCTCGATAGGACAGTATCTCCTGAGCTCAAGGAGGCCATCGCCGAGGCCCGCGCGTCTGAAGCAAATGGTGCAGATAAGGGGATCGCAGCTTGGCAGAATGCATGGCAAATAGATCCTGGCCATCCCGACATTGTCGATGCACTGCTGCGATTGTTCAACGAGACCGGAAAATGGCATGCACTTACGGATTTTTTCAAAAAGCAAACCAAGGTCATTCCAGATGAAGGCCAGAAGATTTACACGCTCATGGCCCTCGCAAAAATTTATGACGATCATATCAAGCAAGATGTGATGGTCGTAAATACCTATCAATCCATAGTGAAACTAAAAAGTGATTACCTGCCTGCCATCGATGCTGCCATCAAGAAATACGAGGCCATGAGCCGGTGGCCGGACCTGGTTAAGATGCTAAAGGCAAAAGGCGAGGTCGTGGCCGCGCCAGAAGACAAAGTGGCTGTTTTTTCCAGGGTCGCTGAGCTCTTTTGGCAGCGGTTTTCAAACCAAGCCGAAGCGATTAAGGCCTATGAGGCAGTGCTTAACGCCGATCCCACCCATCGGCAGGCGATCGATTTTCTTAGAGAGATGTACGAGAAACGCCGCGACTGGGAGAAACTCGCGGCCGTGATGAAGCGAGAGACAGAGCAATTAGAAGATCCTTCGGATCGCCTCGAGGGGTTTGTAGCAATCGCTCGGCTGATAACAGAACGCCTCAAGCGTCCCAGCACGTGCATTGAAAGTTGGGAAGCAGTGTTGGCGTTGGATCCAGAAAACAAAGAGGCGCTGGAAAATCTGGCGGTTTTTTACGAGCGCGCAAAGGACTGGGCCAAGCTTGCCCAGGTCCTCGAAATCCAGGTGGATGCATTGATGGAGGCGTCTCAACATGTGCCCCTGCTTCAAAAGTTGGGGCAGATCTATGGAGACAAGCTGGGTGACGACAAAAAGGCGGTCGACGCGTGGAAAGCCATCATTGATATCAACCCCGATGATCGGCGGGCACAGGAGCAGCTAAAAAAGCGCTATTTGTCAATGCAAGCGTGGGAGGAGCTCGAGAATTTCTATGCGGCAACTGGCAAGTGGGACGAGTTCATTCGCGTTCTCGAACGGGAAGCGGATCGAACAAATAAGGATGCAGGGGCAAAGGTGGCCCTGCAATTTAAGATCGCCGAGCTTTGGATAGAAAAAAAATCCCGTGTCGATCGGGCTGCTCGGTGTTACGAAGCCATACTCTCCTTAGAACCTGACAATCCCGATGCTGCCGAAGCGCTCATTCCAATTCTGGAGGAGCGAAACGAGCCGCTCAAGCTCGCAGATGTGCTCGAAGTGCGCCTAAAGCACATTGATGATGATTACGAAACGCGCACCCTGTGGCAACGCATTGCCTTTATTGCCGAGGAGGAACTGCGGGATCTAGACCGTGCTTTCAAGGGGTATCTCAATGCCTATCGATTGGCACCTGAGGAGTCGACCACCAAAGATGATCTAGAGCGTATCGCGGCAAAAGCAGGGCAATTTGAAGGTGTTGTGGCGGCTTACAATGAAGTGTTGGATGATGCCTCGGAGATGGAGAAAATTGATCTCCAGCTCCGGATAGCGCGTATTCTCAGTGAGGAGATGAAGCAGCCCGAGGAGGCGCTGTCCTTCTACGACACTATTTTGTCAGAAGATCCCAAAAACCCGACAGCTGTTGCGGCGCTGGAGAAAATCTACACACAAATGGGGCGGTATGAGGAGCTGCTTGACATTTATGCGCGCCGCTTGGAAATGGCCGAAGACGATGACGAGCGCAAAGAAATCCTCTACAACCAGGCCCTTCTGTGGGAAGAGGAGGTCGGCGACACTGCAAAGGCAGTAGATGTCCTGTTGAGCATTCTGGAGATGGCTGGCGATGAGCCCCGCGCACTTTCAGCCCTCGATCGCATCTATTCACAGGAAGAACGCTGGTCCGACGTCGCAGATGTGCTTGAGCGGGCCTTGGGTGCCGTTGTTTTGGAGACAGATGAAGAGGTAGAGATTAAGTTCCGCCTCGGGCAAGTCTATGATTTGCATCTCGAAGAGAAGGGCCGAGCATTGGAGTGTTATCGGGAGATTTTGGCTATAGCCCCGGATTACGAAGATGCCAGGACTGCCCTCGAAGGACTGCTCAAGGACGAGACCTATCAACTCGAAGCAGCCCAGATCCTCACACCGTTTTACGAAGAGCGGGAAGCTTGGGATAACCTGCTCGATACGCTGGAAATTTTGGTCATACGGGCCGAAGAAGTATTTGAGAAATACGAGCACCTGCTCAAAAAAGGGGAAGTTGCCGCTCAAAAACTCGCGTCTCCGGAACGGGCGTTTGTCGCGTATAGCAGAGCTTTCAAGGTCAATCCAGATGATAGCCGAGCTCTGGAACAATTAGAACAAATCACTGCAATCCTGGATTCATGGCAGGAGATGGCAGAGCTGCTCGAGGCGGGTGCTGAAATTACAGATGATTCAGAAGTTGCAATGCATCTGTGGCTGCGATCAGCTCAAATATTCGATACCCAGCTCGATGACGTGGATCGCGCAATCAATGCATTTACAAAAACATTAGAAGTAGATCCACATCACCTAGATGCGATCTCATCACTGGAACAGATTTTTAATCGTACCGAGCGTTGGGATGATCTGATTAACGTATACAAAGTAAAAGTAGACTTGCTTTCCGATGTGGAAGAAAAAATAAATATATATTTTCAGATGGCCATGATTCTTGAGGAGATGCTCGAAAGACCAGAAGAGGCTGTCCAATGCTTAAAGGAAGTTTTAAACATTGATGGTGGCAATGGGGCAGCGTTAAAGGCGTTGGATAATTTGTTTGTAACCCTCGGCCAATGGCCGGATCTTGCGGACAATCTTCAACAACAGCTCAGTCTCGGAGGAGATGCAACCGATATTGTCGCGCTCAAGCTTCGATTAGCAGAGCTCAGAGAAACAAATCTCGCCGAGGTGGGCGCGGCGATAGAGACGTATCGCGAAGTTCTTGAAGTTGACGAAGCAAATTCAGACGCGATTACGGCTTTGGAGCGCATAATTGAAGATCCCGATTTCAAATGGGACGTGGCAGATATCTTGGAACCGATCTATCAAAATGCCGGTTCCTGGGAAAAGCTCATCAATGTGTACGAAATAATGTTGGAGGAAGAAGCCGAGACCACGCGCAAAGTAGAACTCCTCCATCGCATTGCAAATCTGTACGAAGCTTCAGGCGACGTGCCACAAAAGTCTTTTGAAACACTCGGCCGCGCACTTAAGGTAGACCCTGCGGACGAAACCACACAGGAAGAACTGCAGCGATTGGCCGGCGCACTCGTATTGTACGAAGAATTGGCGGCAGTATATTTAAGCGTTGTCGAAGACCTAGACAACTACGATCTTGCGGCGGCGTACCACTTTAAAATTGCCGAGCTCTTTGAACATCAGATTCACGACGTTGATAGTGCCATCAAACACTACCGGCATGTACTCGATGCAGATCCGATGTTTATCGATGCTGCCACGGCGTTGGAGCGGGCCTACCAAATCAATGAAAATTACGGTGAGCTCGCAATCATTTACCTTAAAAAGGTTGAAATGGTAACCGACCCCGAGGATCAGAAATCCTTTCTTTTTAAGGCCAGTCAGATCTATGAGGATATTCTCGATAATCCAGATAAGGCGATCGAGGTGTACTCGCGGGTACTCGAGTTGGATGAGGACGATCTAGACGCGCTGGGCCACTTGGAGGCCATCTATCTTAAGCTTGAGCGGTGGACAGATCTCCAAGAAATATATAACCGCAAGGTCGATCTGGTGACCTCGGCTGAAGAAAAGCGCGAAGTCCTCTACATCCTCGGTGCAATGTACGAGCGGGAGACTGGGGATGCGCAGCGAGCCATTGATACCTACCAACGGATTCTAGAGTTTGATCCAGATGATGTTCAAGCGATTCAACGGCTGGATGTCCTGTATACCGAAGCTGAGGAATGGCATGACCTATTGTCTGTGTTGGAGCGGGAAGCAGCGCTTTCAGATGATCCAGATGAGGCAATCTCCTTTAAATTTAGGATTGGCGAGCTCTATGTTGAGCACCTCAATGATGTGCCCCGCGCAGTGGATTATTTTCGAGAGGTCCTATCGACGTCCCCTGAGCACGCACCCACGGTTCGTGCGTTGGATGTGCTCCTAGAATCTGACCAAGAGACCATGTTGGTGGCCGAAGTACTCGAACCCCTATACGAGCAATTATCCGAGTGGCGCAAGCTTATTAATGTCCTTGAAAAGAAAGTACAGGCATCTGAGGATTCGTGGCAGCGGCTCGAACTGTTGCATCAGATTGCTCAAATGCTCGAAAGCGAGCTGCATCTCGATACACCGGCCGAGGCATTCGATGTCTACGCCAGAGCGCTGGCCGAAGACCGGGTGAACGAAAAAACCTTGTCGCGGTTAGAAGACATTGCGCAGCAGACAGACAGGTGGATAGATTTGGGCAACCTCTTCGACGAGCAGCTCGAAGAGGTCGTGGAAGCAGAACATGCGGTGCAGCTCGGCCTAAGAGCCGGTGCAATATATGAGGACAAGCTTTCTAAGCCGGACGAAGCAGTCGCGAGGTATAAGAAAGTCCTTGATTTTGATGCTGAAAACCGCCCGGCGCTACTCAGGCTCGATTCCCTGTATCAAAACGAGGAAAGATGGGAAGACCTGGCGGATATTTTACAACGGGAAGCCCTTGTCGCAGATGATCCAAACGCAAGTCTTGATCTTCAATTTCGCCTCGGTCAACTCTACCATTTGGAATTAAACGATGTCGACAAAGCAATTGACGTGTATCGGGATATCCTCGCTGCTGAGCCTACCCAAGAGTCAGCTGCTAGCGCGCTCGAGTTCCTCTTTTCCGATGGTGTCCATCGAACCGAGATCGGCGAGATACTGGAGCCACTGTATCGAATGCAAGGAGAATGGGAGCGGCTGATATCGCTTTATGTGGCACAGCTCGAAGATATTGAGGAACCAAGCGATAAAATTTCGATGATCCACCACATTGCCGAAATTCAGGAAGAAAAGAACCTGGATCCGGTTGAAGCGTTTCAGTGGTATTGCAAGGCGTTTTCCACCGATCCCTTTGATGAACATTCCGGTGAGGAGATAGAGCGCCTTGCCAAGTCCATTGATGCATGGTCCGATCTCGCAGATCTCTATCAGGACCTGTACCACAAGGTTGAGGATGACGACGTCAAGCACCTGTTAGCCAAGCGATTGGCCCTGGTTGCCGAGCACCAACTGGATGATATTACTCGGGCCGAGCAGGCCTATCGCGCCTGCCTAGATCATGGCGAAGATGATATCGAGGTGCTCACTTCCCTCGATCGCATTTACACCCAGATCATGGAATGGGAATGGCTTGTCACCATTCTAGAAAAGCTGGCTCAGATAGCCCCATCTGATGAGGATCGGGTTATCCATACGCATAGAATGGGTGTGATCTATGAGACCCAACTCGATGATTACGAAAGGGCGCTCATCTGCTTCCATCACGTTGTGGACGAACTGGATCCAGGGCATCGAGCGTCACTCGAACATCTCGAACTGATCTATGCCGATAGAGAGGCATGGCCCGAGCTTTTTGATGTCTATACGCGGATGAAAGATGCGACAGACAGCGAAGCAGCACAGGCAGATCTTTTTGCAAAGCTGGGAACCATCTCAGCAGAATGCTTAGACGACATCGATAAGGCCATCGAGTATTTTGGCAATGTAATTGATATTAAAGGCGAAGACGGCGATGCGCTGGAGGCCCTTGCAGACCTTTACGCCAGACAGGAGAACTGGAGCGACCTGGTCGACGTACTGGAGCGAGCAGTCCTGGCCGTGGAGGACGATGAATCCCGTATCCGCATCTACAGCCAGCTCGGCCTTGTGTGGGGAGAATGCCTCGATCGAGATCGCAGTGCCCTGGAGAACTGGGAAAACGTAATCGCCATCGACTCACAAAACTTGACCGCGCTCAAAGCCATTGCTGCGATACACGAAAAGAATCAGGAGTGGCTGCTGCTCATCGAGACAGTAGATCGCATTATTGCAGCAGGCGCAGCAGAACTCGAGGAGGAAGAGCTTCGCGAATTTTACGCCAAGTTGGGTAAGATCTACGGCGAGATTCTCGATAGACCAGAAGAGGCCATCGAGGCCTGGCAGAACGCAAGCGAGGTCGATCCTGCCAACCTCGAATGCCTGGAAGCACTCGATGCGCTTTACGAAAAGCAAGGGATGTGGAACGAGCTCATTGCAACGCTCGGCCGCAAGGCAGACCTGCTGGAAGGGGATGCGATCATCGATGCCATGCTCAGGCAGGCGCGCATTTACGAGAAGCAGCTCGATCGGCCCCTTGAAGCAAAAACGTCTTACAGGCGCATCCTCGACGTATATCCTCTGCACGAGCTCGCCTTTGAGTATTTTGTCGAAATCACGACAAAGGAAGCATCTTGGGAAGAACTCACTGAACGGTATTTCAATAAATTAAATTACTTAGAAGATGTACCCGAGCGGGTAAAAGTGTACCGGGAAGGTGCTCGAATTTACGAGGAGCATCTCGGCCAACCTGAAAACGCCTTTATCGTGATGCAGCACGCGTTCGAGGAAGACTATTCCAGCGATGAAACAGCGGATTACCTGGAGCGACTCGCCTCTATTACTGGTAAATGGGACGATCTCCTCGCATCGTGCAATCAAGTCCTTCAAAGCGTGGAGGATCAAGAGACACAAATCAATCTGTGTTTAAAAATCGGCAAATGGTACGCCGCTGAGCTAGGCCATCCAGAATATGCGATCGCCTATTACCAGCGTGTCTTGCAGCTCGACGCTGAGAACGTTTCTGCCCTACGGCTCATGGGCGATCTGTATCGGGGGGCCAAACAGTGGGATGAGTTTGTGGAAGTGCTAAAGCGAGCAGTGGATTGCGAGCAGGACCCGGATAAACGGAAAGAATTCCTAGTGGAGATCGGTGAGGTCTACGAGGAGTATTTAAGAGATATTCCCCAAGCGCGGGCCGCGTATAAAAATGCCCTCGACATCGATCCAGGCATGGAAACGGCGATCAACGCGCTTGAGCGGCTTTTTGGAGCAGCGCAAAACTGGCAGGATCTCATTCCCATCTTGCGGCGAAAGCTGGAGGTGATCACCGACGAACCGGATCGGGTCGTTGCTACCCACTTGCGTATCGGTGAGATTTACGAGACCCAGCTAAACGAACTGCCCGCGGCGATAGAAGAGTATCAGAGCGTTCTTGAAATCGACGAAGGCAGCGCCATCGCGCATAAGGGACTGGAACGGTTGTACAGCAAACTCGAGCGATGGCAAGATCTGATGGATGTGCTGGAGCTACAGTTGCAACACGCTACCTCCGAGCGGGAACGCATCTCCTTGCACACGAAGATCGCTGAAATGCTCGAACGTGAATTTGTGAGGCCCGAAAAAGCGGCCGAGCACTACGAAGCGGTCATCGAGGTCGATCCCAATAATGTCGACGCGTTCGAGGCGCTCGAGCGGATATATCGGCAGATCGGTCGTTGGCAGGATCTGATCCTTACCTACGAACGGCACATCAACGCCATCCCGGATCGAACGGAACGCATCGGTTATTACGAACAGATGGGCCAGGTGTACGCGTCAGAGCTTTCCGAACTAGACCGGGCCATAGATGCCTATAACCAAATTTTAGATATCGATCCGGACCACGAAGCAGCGCTCGATGAATTGGCGCGGCTCCAAACACTTGGAGAGGATTGGGAAGCTGCTCACGAGACACTGCAGCGGCTGGTGCGGACCGTCGACGAACCCACCCTAAAAATTGATTTGTTTTTTAGACTTGGAAAACTGAACGAAGAAAACCTGTTAAATCGCGCTGCTGCAATGGAGCACTTTCGATCGGCATTGGACATTGAGCCCAACCACCTACCGTCCCTTGGGGCATTGCGCCGGATCCACACCGACGAGGGAGAATGGGTCGAGGCAGCACGCGTTATGGATCAGGAACAGGAATACACAGAAAATGCGCGGATAAGGTCCAAAGTTCAATATGAGCTCGCAGTGCTGTGGGATCAGAAACTCGAGGATCAGGACAGAGCTATTGAATGGTATGAGCATGCATTAGCATCTGATCCCAATAATCAACAGGCTGCTGAGCCGCTCGTAGATGTCTACGTCGAAGCAGAGAAGTGGGATGCAGCGGCAGTGCTGCTGGAGATGTTGGTGCGATTGGGCACAAAACGGCCCTCCGCAGAAATGCACGCGCTGCAGCTTCAGTATGCGCGGGTCAGCGATAAACAAGGAGATCTGGAAAAGGCACTCAAAGCGTATCGCGCTGCTTATGACCTGGACAGTACGCACCTGCCAACGGTGCTCGGCATCGCTGATATCCACTATCGTTTGGAGGAATGGGACAAGGCGTTTAAATACTATCAAATGATCCTTGTGCATCATCGGGAGACGCAGGAGAGGGATCGCATTGTCGATATTTTTTATCGCCTGGGGCACATCAAGTCACAGCTCAAGGAGCGACGCAAGGCGCTCAACATGTTTGACAAGGCCCTGGAATTGGATAATGGCCATCGACCGACCCTCGAGGAGGTCATCGGGCTGCACACCGAGCAGAAGAATTTCGAGCAAGTCATTCACTACAAGAAAGTACTCATGGACGCAGTGGATGACGAAGAGAAGTTCGATTTGTTGGTCGAGATTGGCGATATCTGGCAATCACAGCTGAAGAATCCGCAAAAAGCAATCTCTGCATACGTGGAGGCGACTGAGCTCAAGCCAGACGATCGGCCGACCCTGCACAAGTTAATACCGCTTTATCAAAGTACAAAGCAGTGGCAGCGGGTTGTGGAGGTCATCGAGCAGGTCGCAGGAATGGAACAAGACGATATAAAGCTCGGGCGTCTTTACTATTCCATGGGTGTTATCTTTCGGGATGAAATCAAGAGTGCTGAGAACGCGGTGGTGCAATTTAATAATTCCCTCGACCACAGCCTGGAGAATCTAAAGGCGTTCGAGGCCATTGATCGCATCCTTACCCAGCGAAAGGACTGGAAGAGCCTCGAGCGGAACTACCGCAAGATGCTCCACCGCATTGCCGGACAGGATCGCAGGGATATCGAGATAAATCTGTGGCACTTCTTAGGTGAGATTTATCGCACCCGAATGGGCCAGTACGAACCGGCAGCAGAGGCGTTTAGGATGGCGTCGAATCTGGATCCGAACAATACAATGCGGCACGAAATTCTCGCTGAACTCTACGCATCCCTGCCGAGCCAGTTTGAGAATGCGGTTACTGAACATCAGTGGCTGATACAAAAAAATCCCTACCGGGTTGATTCGTACAAGGCGCTCCGAAAGATGTATTTTGAGAACCGCCAATACGACAAAGCGTGGTGTCTGTGTGCAACCCTGGCGTTCCTTAAGAAGGCCGATGCAGAGGAACAGCAGTTCTACGAGCAGTACCGAACCCGCGGTATGGTGCGTGCCCAAGCCCGGCTCGACAAGGAGCGTTGGCTCAAAGACCTTTTCCATCCGACTGAATCGGTCTATGTGGGCAAGATTTTTGAGCTCGTGACACGGGCTGTTCGGTCCCTCAAAGTGCAGCCAATCAAAGCATTTGGGCTCAAAAAAGGACAAAAACGGCCGGCAAACGATACCATGACGTTTTCCAAAACGTTTTTCTACGCGGCACAGGTTCTCAACATACCGGTGGTTCCCGACCTATACGTGCAAGAGGACAAGGCAGGCGGTCTTCGATTTGCCCTTACCGATCCCATGTCGACCGCATGTGGAGCCAGTTTGTTATCTGGGTATTCACCTCAGGATCTCCTTTTTATCGTGGGCAAACACCTCACCTATTATCGTCCTGAGCACTATATTCGATGGGTACTACCAACCCACGGTGAGCTCAAAATCCTACTGCTCGCTGCGGTAAAAATCGGTGCGCCGGACTTTGAGTTGCCCCAGGATAAGACAGGTGTTCTGGCGCAGTACGTCAAAGTCCTCAAAGAGCGGCTATCCCCGTTGGAAGTCGAAAGCATTCGGAAGGTGGTGAAGCGATACGTGCAGTCCGGCGAGATAACGGACATCAAGAAATGGATCAATGCTGTCGAGCTTACCTGCTGCCGAGCTGGTTTTATCCTGGCCAACGACATGGAGGTCGCAGCCAGAATGATACAGGCCGAGAGTGGCTCGGTCGACGAAATACCACCAAAGGAAAAAATCAAAGAGCTGGTGTTGTTTAGCGTGTCAGAGGAGTATTTCCGACTGCGGGAGTCGCTCGGCATCACAATCGGCACTTAGATTTCCAGCGAAGTGTCGCCTCAAATCGACGCGTACGAATGACGAGGCCCGCCTTCGCCGAGCCTACGGCGGGGTTATCGAGTTTCGAGTTAGATTTCGAAAGTCCAAGATCCCGCCGGATTCCGAGGAGGCGGACACGTCAAAACGAACGCATCTATTAAAAACTTAGACACTGCAGCTGCCGGGCCCTAAGGACATCCTGTGGGCTTTCCCTCGGCATCGATGAGGTAGGTCTTTATGGGGTCGATATGTATATCGTATTTTGTAGCGAGTGCCTTTGCCACAGCGTCAAATCGAGAAGGTGGGAGTTTATCCCACCGAATGAGGTGACCTGTGAGCTCGGTTTTGATCCCTGGGGATTCGTTGGAGGCGATCCTGCGATAATAGAAAAGGCGTTGTTCTGAGCCCATGACCCGAGTGATGTAATATGTTTCGCCGTCCTGCTTATCCCGCCAGACCAGGGATCTGGGGTCGGTGATGCCCTGAATAGTGGCCATTCTATCATCATCAATAGCGCCTTTGAGGATGAGATCAGGCGCTTCACCGAGATTTTGTAGCTGGCACCGCATTGGATCTGATGCTTCAGATGCATTTTTCGATTGTGACGGATTACAGCCGATCCATGCCAGACCGAACAAAGTTGAAATAAATATATATTTTGGAAAAAAAATCATTGCGTGCCTCTTGTTTTTTAGTATGCCAGTCTGCTACAAAAATCCAAATGATCAAAAGATTTTTACCATTATCTATCAGTTGCTAAGAGCGACAAGATGTTTCAAAAAATACTTGACAGAAACGCTGATAACACCTAAAGAATTTAATGAACACACCGTTCTATTAGCGAAGTCGTTCAGCTGGTCCTTCGCGATACGAATTAACTCGGAACAGACGGACGGTAAAAATCGATTAACCAAAGCCTCCAGTACTTTCCAAACAACAGGCAACTTGTGTAGTTGCAATCAGGTGAAAAAATGAGTGGTGAAGAGAGTCATATGAATCTGAGAGATCTAAAGAGAATGCCAATTTCTGAACTGACCGAAATGGCGCGCAATTACGATATTGACGGTGCTGCTGGCATGCGTAAGCAGGAACTGATTTTTTCCCTCCTGCAGGCTCAAGCCGCTCAAAACGGGGTCATCTCTGGGGAAGGTGTGCTCGAGATTCTTCCGGACGGGTTTGGATTTTTGCGGGCGCCTGATTACAACTACCTGCCCGGCCCTGACGATATTTATGTCTCTCCTTCTCAGATTAGACGTTTCAACCTTCGAACGGGTGATACCGTGGCCGGCCAGATTCGCCCGCCAAAGGAGTCGGAACGGTATTTTGCTCTGCTAAAAGTGGAAGAAATAAACTTTGAATCCCCTGAAGCTGCACGTACCAAGATTCTCTTTGACAATCTCACCCCCTTGTACCCAGATGTAAAATTCGAATTGGAAACGCCGGGTCGACAAAACGATTCCACGCGTATTATTGACCTCTTGACCCCTATTGGTAAAGGTCAGCGGTGCCTGATTGTATCCCCGCCCCGCGCTGGTAAGACAGTCTTATTGCAAGACATTGCAAACTCTATCTCGACGAACCACCCCGACGCCAAGCTCCATGTACTGCTCATCGACGAGCGTCCAGAAGAAGTGACCGATATGGCGCGGAATGTGGATGGCGAGGTCATCAGTTCGACTTTTGACGAGCCAGCCCAACGCCATGTTCAGGTTGCTGAAATGGTTATCGAAAAAGCAAAACGCCTGGTAGAGCACAAGAACGACGTCATCATCCTGCTCGACTCGATCACCCGTCTCGCACGCGCCTACAACACAGTTGTTCCACCTTCTGGCAAGATTCTGTCCGGTGGTGTGGATTCAAATGCATTGCACAAGCCAAAACGGTTTTTCGGGGCCGCACGAAATATTGAAGGTGGTGGCAGTTTAACCATTATCGCCACCGCGCTCGTCGACACTGGATCGCGAATGGACGAGGTTATTTTTGAGGAGTTCAAAGGCACGGGCAACAGCGAGATCCACCTGGATCGCAAGCTCATGGAAAAGCGCATCTACCCCTGCCTGGATATCAACCGCTCTGCCACCCGAAAAGAAGAGCTTTTGCTCGAAGATTTTGTCCTCCAGCGCGTTTGGCTGCTCAGACAGCTGCTCCACCCGCTGAATGTGATTGACTCTATGGAATTCTTGTTAGATAAGTTGCGGCGGACAAAGACGAATCGGGAATTTCTCGAGTCGATGAATCAGTAGGCTCGGAGGGCACCATGAAAAAGGGCATACATCCAGAATACAGCGAGATAAAAATTCGGTGTGTCTGCGGCAATGAAGTAATAATTAGGTCTACTGCCAATAAGGACCTAAATATGGAGATTTGCTCGGCATGCCATCCATTTTATACGGGCAAGCAAAAGCTTGTGGACTCGGCTGGTCGCGTCGAGCGTTTCCGGCGCAAGTACGGTGACAGAGTCAAAAAGTCGTAAATACTTTCCGAGTAGAAAACTCAATGAAAATTCGCTTGATATGGATTCCCGCATACGCGGGAATGACGATGTGCGCGGGGTTGATGCGAGTATTTTCGAATTCACGTCATCCCCGCGAAAGCGGGGATCCAGCAGTATTGCCTGTTTCCAGGTGACGGTTAGATAGTTATACTATGCCTGATGATTATGATACGGATGTTTCATGAAGAATAAATGTGCACAAGTCGGCGGTCAGGCAGTGATAGAGGGCGTCATGATGCGTTCGCCGGGATGTTTGGCTGTGGCGGTTCGCCGCTTATCCGGTGAGATTGTCCTTCGCGAGGATGTGTGGCGTTCCCTCTGGTCCAAGCTCAAGTTCTTGCGCCTGCCCTTTTTTCGAGGGGCGATTGTAATGATCGAGGCCATGGTGAATGGCATGCAGGCCCTCAGCTTTTCCGCGCGGGAAGCCATGACCGAAGAGGAAAAGGCAGCAGGTAAGGATGCCCAGGAGGACAGTGGTTGGGGGATGGTGCTAACAATTGCCCTGGGATTGGTTATCGCCATTGGCCTGTTCAAGGTACTACCCCACTTGGCCGCGACTTATACGGGGCAGTTGCTCCTAGGTCGGGCGCTGACAGTAGATGATGTGGCCTATCACGTTGTGGATGGTGTCGTAAAAGTCGGTATTTTTATCGGGTATGTGGCTGTTATCGGTCTTTCCAAGGATATTCGGCGGGTATTCATGTACCACGGTGCCGAGCATATGGCGATTTACACACTGGAAGCCCAGGAACCCCTTACTGTGGAAAACGCCCGCAGGAAATCCACGCTTCACCCGAGATGTGGTACAGCGTTTCTGATGGTCGTGATTTTGCTGTTCATCATCATCGCAGCGGTTGCCATGCCGTTTATCCCGCAGTGGGCCAAGCCATCGCCAGAAGCGTCGTGGGTGAGGCATCTTTACGTTGTGATGTTCAAACTGCCACTTCTTTTACCAGTTGCAGGTATTGCCTATGAGTTCAATCGATTTGCCGGGCGTCATGCAGATAATCCATTTCTGAAATTTCTGCTCTGGCCTGGGCTGGGCATGCAGCTGCTTACGACCAAGAGGCCAGATGACGATCAGGTGGAAATTGCACTTGTGGCCCTCAGGACGACCCTATGGCGGGAACAGGTCGGCGAGACAGGACCGACCCATGACACCCCGGTTGTTTTTAAAGATTTCACCGCGTTTGAGCGGGATTTTCCAGCCCCTGAGGCGGGCTATGCAACCCCTTAACGGAGCGCACGTGGATGCTGGACAAGCTTGAAAAGATCGAAGAGCGGTTTGTTGAAATCGAGCAAAAACTCTGCGACCCAGCGATTATCTCTGATCGCACGACATTTACAAAACTCTCCAGGGAGCGCGCAGAGATTGAGGATATCGCAGCTGCCTACCGGGAAATAAAACAGGTTCTCTCCGACATCGAGGAATACGAGTCTGCCCTTGAAGGCGAAGATCCTGAGCTGCGGGCACTTGCAGAGGACGAACTGCCTGAGCTAAAAAAGAAGCGCAAGCACCTCGAAGAGAAAACCAAACTCCTCCTATTGCCCAAGGATCCAAACGATCAAAAAAACGTGATTCTCGAGGTCCGAGCAGGGACAGGTGGGGAGGAAGCGGCCTTATTTGCAGCGGATCTGTTTCGGATGTACTCCCGGTTTGCTGAAAATCTGAGCTGGAAGACCGAGATAATGAGCGCTTCAGAGACGGACGGAGGTGGGTTCAAAGAGATCATTGCGTCGATTGCGGGAAAGGCTGTCTTTTCCCGACTCAAGTACGAGAGTGGTGTGCATCGGGTCCAGCGGGTACCGGTTACAGAGAGTCAGGGCCGAATCCACACCTCTGCCGTTACCGTGGCAGTGTTGCCCGAGGCCGAGGAGGTGGAAGTGGACATCGACGAGGAAAAGGAGCTCAGGATCGACGTCATGCGCGCTAGTGGTCCGGGTGGCCAATGCGTCAATACGACAGATTCTGCAGTGCGCATCACCCACTTGCCGTCGGGGATCGTCGTGGTCTGCCAGGATGAGAAATCCCAGCACAAGAATCGCTCCAAGGCAATGAAGATCCTCCGGGCCCGCCTTTTGGACAAGCTCGAGGCAGAGCAACATGCAAAAAGAGCGGCAGACCGAAAGACCCAGGTGGGCAGCGGGGATCGATCCGAGCGGATACGGACCTATAATTTCCCCCAAGGCCGGGTGACCGATCATCGCATTGGGCTGACGCTTCACCGTCTGCCCGATATCTTGGCTGGTGATCTGGACGAGGTCATCACAGCCATCCGCGCCTACTTCCAAGCCGAGGCCTTGAAATCCAATGTCAATTGACGCCTCCATATTTTCAAGAGCGTTTCAGGCAGCATACCGGAGTATTTCCACTTCAGCACCTTTGGAAACAGCATCTTCAGCAATGCGCAGTATGTGTTCGGCCACGGTGTCGTTTAGGTAGTACTCGCCACAGTTGTCACAGACATCGGCAGGGACTTGCTTAATAATCACGGTCGTCTCATTGCGTTGGAGCGTCACTGTGACTTCTCCTGGTGAGGTTTCACCCTGTTTGCAAATAACGCACTTCATGTCGTTTTCCTCCTAGTTCTAAATCCTTCTTCCCAGATCGCAGGATCGGGATTGTAGGCAGTAACGACGATTGCCCGCTGATCATCAGAGCTTATTGCCACAACGACGTGCAGCGGACGATCTTTAATATAACCCATAACTAGGAAGCTCGGAAACGGCTTGTCGTCAAGATACTCGGCAATCACATCGCCGCTTGTCAGAACATGCTGGATGTGGCTCCTACTGATACCTCTTTCAAACATACGACGTATCGCATGTCCACTGAAATCGAGCCGGTCGTATTCCATCTTTAGTCCTGTCAGTCTCATGTGTATGCGAGGTCAGTGAAAAAAATCACTGGCCATGTCTTTTTCATCTAGGTGTTCGCGGTTTTGAACTTTTTTCATGACCCGCAGGGCCTCGCGCCTCGCAGTGGTGCGTCGCTTGGTTTCAGCGCGACCCATCTGGGTGGGGCGGCGAGCTGATTGGCGCGGCATCCCGCCTGCCGCGAATGATGTGTTTCTTCGAGCCCTTGAAGAGGGGAGGGGGCGCTCCAGCCAGATGTCCAGCAGGCTGCCGCCGTTTTGCCGCTTTTGAATGCGGACTGCGATGCGATCCTCACCTGATGCATTGCCCTTGGGGCGGCGGACCTTGGCGTTGCGCATTAGGGTGCCGTTCTCCTCTGGAATGACCCGGGATACGCTGACTTGCCGTTGGATTTCATCGGTGAGGTGGGCCACATGGTAGGTACTCTCAAACCGAAAGACCTTGTCTGGACCTGGGATGGGTGTCATGCCAAGTGGCAATTCCAGACCAAAGGCTGTGATGCGGCCCTGGGCCAGGGATACAGATGGATGGGATGGTACTGCGTCTGCTTGATCCGATGCCGTGGCTGTCGTTCGTTCGTCTCCTGCACGCTGATGCCGCGATTGCCCGGGTTGCTTTTCAGGGTCAGTGTCCCTATCGCGTTGACAGGCGAGGCACATTAAAAAAACAAAGCAAACTAGTGCCTTGTCAAACGCATTTTGACGGGTGAGCTGTGTTACTCCCCCTTTGGCAAAGGGGGCCGGGGGGATTTCGTCATATTCTTTGGCGTTGTGAGGCGACAAAATCCCCCTAACCCCCTTTTTCAAAGGGGGAATTCCGAATCTGTACCCTTCAGAGTAGACTTGAATGAGCACTAGCATAAAAAGGCGTTGCTGCATGGGGTGCTCCGATTATTGAAACACAATCTGCCAAGAATCAAAGCGAACCTTGGACACGGTAACAGTTGCGTTTTTATCGATGGCCACTCTTTGTACATCTACAGCTGTGTCGCTCGGCACATTTGGGTTTCCAGACGTGGCCTCTGATGAGGATCTTTGCAGCCTCAGTTCAAATGCCGGGTTGTCCATATTATCGCAAGTGGGGGCCCGCGCTACTTGTACGCCGGATAAAAGTTCGCCCCTGTAATTTCTAAACAGTCGGTTCTGACCATTTTCCACGAACTGCCCGATGGGGGTGTTCTCTGGATCTTCGAAATCCTCTGGGATGTAGTCGCATTCACCCACGTCCTTGCACACAGCGGCATCGTATTCTAGGGCCCACAGTCTGGAGGTACCCGCAGCGCAGGTGTCCTGCACATCGATTGGATTTTCAATGGGCACGAAAGTCGTGAAGTAGGCCACCCCATCGAAAATCACAGGCCTGCCGATCATCTTCTCTCCCACATTGAACATGTATACTGGGTCTGGACTGGTACCGCTCCACCCAGAGGATGTAATGTGAGTCTTCTCCATTTCGGTCTCGATAGCATCCAGCCATGTCTTGAGGGCGCTGTTTCCAGAAGGAAAGCCTGGACTAAAGTCTGGGAATTCATCACTTTCTTTTTCCAATCCAAAATCACCGATCCACCAGTTGATGTGAGGCATCAGTTTCTTCGATTCGTCTTCGTTTTCACCTTCGAGTTTGTTGGTGATGGAAAAAATGCGGTTTCGGTTCCAACCCGAGAGTGCGTCGTATTGCCCTGTGCCGAAAATCATGACGGTCTCGTTGTTGTCGTTGCGGGCAATGGTCGGCGCACCCAGGATCATGACCCTGGGCCCGTTCATATTTCTGGTTGAGTAATGGCTGGCTGCGCACTTCGATTCGGGCACCACCTGTTCCCCATCTGGCGTACTGCAGCAATCCGAGTGAAAGCAGGTAGCTGCCGAAGGTGTACAGGAGGAATAGGGGTCCATTGGATCGTTTTCGTGCCTGGGCCAGCACTCTTCGTACGGGAAGTGCCATGCAATGAGCGTGTCAAAATAGAGCCTCAAACACCAATCATCCGGATCCTCTTCGGTCATATCGATCATCCAGATGCGGCCCCGATCATCGCCGATAAATGCCTCCCGCGCCCGCCTGACGCTCTGGGTACCGTGCACCACGACTGGTTCGCCGATTAACTGGGCTTTCTCTAGTAGGGTATTGTCCGATTGCTCGTATGCCAGGCCGATATTGATATCTGGACACATGCCTGCGGTTGTATCGCCCGCGTAACTCGGTTCGAGATAGCGAATGACCTGACCATCTCCGAGCCGTACGATATAGACGCCGGTATTCTTGTTGGCGTCAGGGTCCCACCCGCCAGGCAATATGGCCGCTGCAACCAGGAAGGTTTTTTCTAGAGTGATATCATCGCTTACATAGGCCAGTGCAGGTCGCGACAGGGAATAACCCATCTTGTCTAGGTAGGGAATTGTGTCGGCATCGTTGTTACCGTATAGCTCGTCATTCGGGCTGAGCTCCCATAGAGCGTAGGGCGCCTCTGCATTTGAGTCGGGAGCTTCTTTTACAGGATCTGTGACATCCAATGCATAGTATCCCCGCGCCCCCTTCCCTAGACCGCCAAAAACAACCGCACGCCACTGCCGTCCAGATTCTGATCCCAGATCTGATGGGTCGCGGGCCATGAGCACATCCCGGGCCACAGGACTGCCATCGAGCAGGAAGAGGTGCTGGTACAGCTCACTTTCAGGACTGTCGCCAAGGTGGTATGCGTCGTCGTCGAGGATGATCTCGGGCATGGGAAATTGTTCTCGGACGCGCTTGATCAGGGAGCGTGGGATATAGCCCCACCGCTCCACATTGGTGATATCTGTGCTCATTTGTTCGATGTCAAATGCGTGGAGCACCCCGTCATTCGTGCCCACAAACAAATGGGGTCGGCGACCTTGTGCTGCTCCGTTTTCCAGAATGTACTCGCTTAAGGATGCTACCGCTGTCCTTGCCGCAGGGACACCTAAAACAGCAGGGGTGGAGTTGTATATGTCGGCCAGCCCGCGATTTTCTAGGAACCGGATAACTTCGTCTTTTACGATGTTCACATTGCAGGGCCGAGCGCCCACTTCGCTGGCAACACCAAAATCGCAGTCATCAAAGTCATTGCTGTCGATCGTCGATACACGAAAATCATTGCTGCGCCTTTGCTCCACCCAATTAACGATATTTGCTGTCCCAAGGTTAAAATAGTCATTCTCATTCAGTGGCTCTCCGTCATCTGGTGTTGTCATGGAATAAAAGACACGGTTCTGTTGCACCGCCAGGTCTTCGGCCACGTTTTGGTATTCCAGCACGGCCGCACTGCCATCTGAACAGCCCCTGTCTGCTCGTGTCAGAACGCCCATCCAGGGTCCGCCATGCCTTGCCACGTACCCGGTGCGGAACTCGTACTGTAAAGCCACATTGTCGTCCATGCTGGAGACAGGCACATTCCAGGAGATCAAATCAGTTCGTGTCGCTACATTTGAGGACAGATTGCCGATGACCAAATCCAGGGCCGTGGAGAGCTTTTGGGTGTTATTGACAAACAAGGCGCGCTCATTATCGCGACAGATGTACAGATCCGGATCTCCGGTATATCCAGGGGGTTCACAAATATTCAGACTTTCATTGCCGTACCAGGGGGGCGCGAAATCCTCCTCCACGTGGTTTCCATAGGTGCGATTGGGTTCATAGGGCCAGCCCTGGCACGCCACCTCGTTCAGGAATTCTCTGGGCGTCATGAGGCATGTGGTCTCTGTTGGATCGCCTATGCCCGCGTCGGGATCCGGTTCTGCGGGTATGCATTCGGGCAGCCCGTTCCAGCAGTGGCGTTCCTGGTAGTAAGTGGCCGTGTATGGAATGCACTTCGTAGGTGTTTCCTCGCAATCCACCTCAGGTACATTAAATCCAATGACGACCAGCAGGATGGGTTGATCGGGCTGATCGACCGCTGAACCAGTGCCCTGCATCATGCCGAGGATTCTCTTGCCCACGTCGTAGAGTTCTGCGGCTTCCTCAGGCGACGATCGCCAGGGGCAGTCCTTTGGCGTGATCTCTGAATTTTCTTCAGTGCAGTGGGTTTCTAAATCAATCGGATCTGGTTGCCAGAGTTCATCTGTCCCACCACATGCACCGGCGGCAAACTCAAACGCGCCAGTGGGCTGGCCATCGCTTATGAGAATTACGACCTTGGGCCTGCATCGATAGTATGAATCAACCCCTTGCACCGAGGAAAAGGCATTCACGACAGCCTTGGGTAACACGTTCGGGTCTGAAGAGAAATAGTACCCCACATCGTCGAGTAGCGCACCTACGGGCGAGCAATACAAGGGCTCCATGGTGTTTAAGACCTTGCGGACCTCTTGATTGGATTGCTGCATATCCGAAGTGATGCGTACGAGACCGCCGATAGCACCTGGCATATCAGCCCGGGCACCTGCATTCCAGTCCGGACAGATATGGGTGCCACCTTCGCCGAGTCCTTCGCAGGTCCAATCGCGACACATGCCGTAGTCCCAGAGCTTGTCGTGGGCGTCACAAGCCTCGCCAAGGCAGCTCGGTACGTTGTCGTAGGTCATGATGCCAAAGCGCGCCAGAGTCGCGTACCTATCGAGGATGCCATTGCTCTGCCGTTCTTGGGCCTTGGGATGGTGGTTTAGACAGTATTCAACGCCATTTTCAATGTAGACATCTGAATTGCCGTTTTCCGGATTGTCCGGGTTATAGGTCATGCAATAGAACCCATCCGGCATCAGTTTTACATTGGCGCCGTCAGTTACATCAATGCACTGGTAGTGTCCAGCTAGGTTCAGAACCCAATACGACTGAAGGGGGTTTAATGGGTTGCCCGGGCAGTTCACCGCTCGAAAATGGGGCCACGTCACATTGCGGAATTCACCGATATTGTTTTCGATAACATCGGGATTGGGGTTGTGGTCTTCGAGAAACGAACTCAGCTTTGCCACATCCAGTGCATGGAGGGACGGGCGAACATAGTTGGGTTCTACAGCGCATTTGTAGCTGCTGCCGTCGATACCGCCGAGAAACGCGTCCTGCAGCTTTTGCCAGGCTGTTTTGCCAGTGTTCGAGTTGTCGTTAACCAAGCAGGCCAATCTGGACCAATACCAGGGGCCGAGCAGGCCAGTGGGGTCCTGGTTGTCGCGCCAATCCATGCTGCCAGAGGTGTCGATGACGAGCATGACGTTTGGTTCGACGAGCTCTCCACTCACCTGGGCCAAGGCATCGGAATCTGCGAGAAAAAGACCCCAGGCGATCAAAACCGGTATTGCTCCAAGTGATTTGCCAAACCTCATCTATCTCCCCTATTGGTTGCACCGACAAACGGTATCAAAGGCGAGCAACGGCCCTATCATCATGCGCGCGTCAACTGTTGCGGTTCCCCGTATGACCTGGGCAGCTGTTTGGGCTGGTCCATAGGTCGCCTGGCTCGTGGCAGTAAACCAGTACCAGGCATACGTATCCCCGCCTGAAAATCCAGACGGGCACGGCGCACATGTGGGCGCCCCATGGGTCAGGGTTACCGAAGCCCGAGATCCCGTGGTATGGCTCCCAAAGTCAGTGGTGCCGGCCAGCTCACCATCAGGTACTTGGCCAGCACTTGTAGGGCAGCTGTTGTCGCCTGTACTGTTGTCAAAAGCCGGACTGAACTGGAGTGTGTACGGCGGTAATTGATTGAGCGTAGCATCGGCAAACTGGCTGTAGTAGGCTGTTGTTCCGTTGCACCGATAATCCCAGTACAACCGCATGTCTGTTGCCACCATGGCGATGGCTGCTTCTGCAACAGCTGCTGCTTGGTTATTATCCAGGTAGGCACCCGCGGTTCTGAGCTCTGTGCAGGTATGCTGCATGGCCATGAGTCCAAGCCCGGAAAACAGAATGACCAGGAGCAGGACCATGAGCAACACAGCCCCTTCCTGTGATTTTTGGTGTGTATAACGCGCTCTTGTTTCTGGGTTCATGGCTCGATAACCCTTGTCTGAGCTGCCAAATTGGGCATGGCCACCTCGGTGATGAGGGTCTTCAATCTGTAAGCCGTGCCTGGCTTTGTCTTTGCTGTACCGCCGTCTGGTACGTGGTACTCTCCCAAGGTATACCGCGCAATGCGGCTCTGACTGGGATCGAATGCATCAAATTCGATTGCCTGGTCTGTCATTTCTGTCCTCACAGAGAGGCGCACCACAGCAGACCGGACGTGCTCTGCACCATAAGTGCGGTCTGGCTCTTCTGCACAAGAGATATCATCGAGGTCCGCGGCCGGATCATCGCCTGCATTGCGCGGGAAGACATAAGCCGCATCGGCCAAGAAAAAACCGTTTGAAAAGTTCCCGCTTTTTTCATCGACAATGCCTGCCCCACCCCGTATCGGATAGTGATGGGGTGCAATCCAAGCCGGATCTCCCTGGGGCGACGTGGGGCGGAACCACACCTGAAAATCTTCCACATAGTCGGCAATGACCGTGCGGGTGGATTCGACCACGTAGCTATCGCCTGGCAGGGTGATTTCGCTGACCGTTGCAGCACCTTCAGCGGTGCAATCACTGCTGGCTGCATTTGGACTCATGAAGTCGACAAAGTACCTCACTAATACATTGCGATCCCCAAGGGACTCCACCCAAAACAGGGCGGTTTGATTTGCAGAGACATATACCAAATCTCCAGAAGCCAGGATCCGATCATTCAAATCCCCTTCCCTGACCGTCAAAACGCAATTGCCGTTATTGAACTCAGCATCCGTAACTTTTGCATCTAGGGATACGTCGATGGTTGTTTTTATATGCGCGAACGCAAATGTCGGGTCAAACTGGCGCACGCATTCGAGCTCGGTGAAATTGTTGGTGTCTGGAAACTGTATCTGGTTGCCGCCTACGATGACGCCCGTGTACCAGCTGCTGTCCTGAAAGTTATCGACCCCACCTAAGAAGTTGCCTGCGATTAGGACCGCGTCAAAGCCAGTCTGTCCCCGGTTGAGGTGGGCCACAGCACTCCGCCACTGGGCATGGGAACTCGAAATATCTCGATTGCCGCACAGGGCATCGGTCTCTGTATTGACGCACACAAACGAACCGGTGCGTGAAAAATCTCGAATAATCGCATCCATGCCCAGGCGGGCCCGTTGCATGGCCTCCACATCCATTCTTTGGACGTCTGTTTGCTGGGACATGCTGCGCGTGACAATGTACAGCGGGGAGACCACAATCGCGCCGATGAGCAGGGCGATCATCATCTCCATCAGGGTAAATCCTCTGGCAAGACCAGGCCTTGGTGAGATCATCTGGCAAACTCCCGTGTGACAACAGCCACGAGCTCTACTGCGTCGTCGGTAAAACTGGTGGTCAGGCGATCGGTCACACTATCTGGAACGCAGTTTTTCCAAGCATTTCCACTGCTGTCGAACTGGCCGGCCTTTGTCCACGACACTCGAACGCGGGTTTTCCAGACCGCAATGTCGCTTTCTGTGAATGTCGCTGCATTGGGTACTTCCAAGGGCGTGATCAAATAATTGACGCAAAAGTGGGAGGTGGCATCACTAATAATATCGAGATCGCTATGCCCCATGTACCCATCGATTCGAAATGAATCTGCGTCAAGGGCATACCAATCATCTACACCTACACCGCTCAATCCATTGGCCAGTGCCTTGCGCAGCATTGGATATCGGTTTACCGGGAAGGCGCTGCTCGGATGGTCGGCATCTTGTGTCCACCCTGCAAATTCGTTCTTTAGCTGGGATTGGAAAAAAGAGGCCGCACTCACCGCAGTGGTGAGCTGCTTTCCCCGTCCAGATCCTTTGGCAGAAGCGTGCTGAAGTGCTACCAGCCCAGCGACCGCGACGATGAAGATGAGCAGGGAAAACATCACTTCGATCAGCGTAAATCCCGTCTGATGGCCCGTGCGGTTCATAGGGTCACCCGAGCAAACGGTGCGCCGCCTGTTGGAAAGAAGATGGCCCGTCTCACATCCTCTGCTTTGGTGCTGTCGCAAGCGGTCTCATAGCGGTTCAAAATGATCATCGCCCCATCGTGCAGGTCAAAGGCGCTACCATCGTTAAACCCGATGGATTGGGTTGTTTGGCGGCCACAGGATCGGATCCAGGTGGTTGATGCTGGTTCAAGAGACCCGCCATCGCAAACCATGTTCGCATCGCCCCCTTCGCGGATAAAGAGTTCTCCTGAGCCGCTATAGCAAAAGGCAAACGCCTCCCGACCGAGGTCCCTTGCCTCACACGTTTCGCCTGAGCCGCCGGCTTGAGCAACCCGGGCGCCGCCGCCACACATGGCCAGGCCAGCGCTTTGGGCCAGGCCCTGGGTAAGAGACATCTCGCCGATATCATCGGTGCCTGAATACTTGGTGAGACATCGCGTCTCGATATTGGCACTGCAACCCGCACCAGCGAGCAGGTTAACCCACACCCGATCTGTTCGAACTTCCAAAACAGCTGCGTGGCGCGTGCGCATGGCAAGAGATCGCACTATGACGCCCGCCTCCTGGATATTGTTGGTCATCTCAGTGAGCGTATTTCGATAACGCACCGAGACAATGCCAGGAACGGTGACAGCACAAACGATGGCGACGATAACGACCACGATCATTAGCTCAACGAGAGTGAATCCAAGGGGTTTGTTTTTTTGCATGTGATCTATGACCCAACCTTGCTCTTAGCAAGGTATTAGCAAAGGGCATTCCATGTTTTCTCAAGCACGGGTCGTTTTAGACAAAGGCGGCATTGGGCTTGTTTTTAGGGGCTTAACCCAAAGAAAATGCATTGCGATTCCCATTGAACCGGCTAAAGTACCCCTTGAAAACAGTGCATTAATTACGTTGGTATGAAAAAATTTCATAGATAACCAGGAGTCGACACCATGCCTCAACTGATTCAAAAGACAATCATTTCTGTTATTTTTGCAACGGCTGGATTGGGATGTGCGGATCGCTCTGCTGAAAAAGCACCGGCACCTTCGGCCTCAACCCCACAGGCCGATAAAGCAGCGTTGGACGACCCATCACCAGGTGCTGTTCCTGGCCAAGCCGCTAACATGGTGTTTGAAGGGCCGGGAAAGATGCTTCCCAAAAAAGTGGGTGATTTCGAGATTGCCTCTGCTCCACGATATTTTGGGCCAGACAATCTATACGACCTCATTAACGGAGGTGCGGAAATCTACGCTGAGTACGGCCTGAAAAAGATGGTGACCATTGACTACAAATCAAAAACACAAGCGGAAAAAACCGTCACTGTAGAGGTATACGACCAGGGGAGCTTGCTCGGTGCGTTTGGCCGCATGGCCAGGTTCTTGGCTGGCAGAACCGATCTATCGACAGTAGGGCAGGGCTTACCCGACCCGCTAAAAGACAAGGGATTTTTCGGCGGTACGGATTTGGTCTATTTTAAGGACCAGTACCTGGTGCACATCACCCTGCTCGACGAGTCTCCTTCAGCAACCCTGGCGTCCATGAAAGCTGGGGCAAAGGCGATCCTGCCAGCATTTGCAAGCGCTGTGGCCGATTTAATTCCCAATGATCCGGCCCTACCTGCTGACTTTGGGCTGTTCCCAGCTGAGCACCGCATTGCCAGGGGCGATGCATGGGAGCCCAACCGGGTGGCTGGGATTGACGCCCTGGGTGCTGGCTTCACAGCTCAGTACAAATTGGAGGACCAGGCCTGGACCCTATTTATCACCCCACCCCTTGAGGACTCAGGTGCAGTTGAGCGCAAAGCCAAGGCGTCCCTAAGCAAGGCCCAAAATCAAGGACCGCGGGCCTGCGAACGCGCCGGGGATCGGATCATCGGCTTTGTTTCTTTTGATGACAAGTGGACAGAGAAACAGCGCCATATCGTTGACAATCAGCTCAAACAGTTGCAAAAACGCGCTGGCTGAACCATCGGTATCTGAGAAAATATAAACATCAAAGGAGATAAAAATGAATGGGACCTGTGGTTTCTCGAATTTCTTGATTTTGGGGTTGTTGGTTTCGGTTTTCTCACTATTTGTTCCTGCCGCATGCTCAATCGATGAAGATATTAGTACGCCTGATGCCGATACAGAGGCGGCTGACACGGAGATGGTCGACACAGTGACGACTGATACAGGGACAACTGATACCGAGACGGCTGATACCGAGACGGCTGATACCGAGACGGCTGATACCGAGACGGCTGACACGGACACTGTTGATACCGCATCAGATGTTTGCGAAGATGGTTGTATTATTGATGCGTTGTGCATTCCTAATGGGTTTACAAATCCCCAGAACATTTGCCAATACTGCGATAGTTCGTCATTCCCAAACACATGGAGCAACAATGATGGGGTTGCTTGCAATGATTTTTTGTTCTGCACAGTAAATGACGCTTGTATGTTTAGCATTTGTAGTGGTGAACCTCGGGAATGCTCCGATGGTATCTGGTGCAATGGCGTGGAAACCTGTGATGATATTGATGATGCCTGCGTGGCCGGTCAAAATCAATGCGCGGCAGGGGAGGTGTGTGACGTACTTACCGATACCTGCGTTGTCGAGTGCGCTGGGTGTGTGGTGGATGATATTTGTTATGGTGATGGTCAAGTTAATCCTGTAAATTTATGTTTTATATGTGATATCGACATTTCCACAACAGATTGGAGTTATAATGACGGTGCGTCTTGCGACGATGGGGCATTTTGCACTTTAAATGATAGCTGCTTGAGTGGTGCTTGCGACGGTGAACCCAACGATTGTGATGATGGCTTTTTCTGCAACGGACAAGAGACGACTGATGACTGTGATGAGACAGTAGATAGCTGTTCACATCCGGGAAATCCATGCCCTGATGACGAAGCATACTGCAATGGACTCGAGTATTGCTCCGAGGAAGAGGCTGCATGTCTAAACACGGGAAATCCTTGTCGTGAGAACGAGCAATGTGTTGAAGAGCATGATGCGTGTTGCACACCAAACAGCTACCAAGCCTGTGGTGGTGAGGATAATGTTGTTTGGTTTGATTCGTGCGGCAACGAAGGTGCGCTTGTTGAGGACTGCCTCGACGAAAACGGTACTTGCCACAATGGCGTGTGCGGCTGCGCATCGGGGTGGTCTGGCGCGGGCTGCGACCAGTGCCTCGTTTACGTCAGTGCTGTTACTGGTGACGACAGTTTTGACGGCCGCGCGTGGGATAGCGCCAAAAGAACCCTTCAAGCAGGACTTGCTGAAGCACAATCAGATCAATGTGATGTCTGGGTTGCCGCCGGTACCTACAAACCCAATGAGGGGCTTTCTGATTTAACCTATGACGTTCGGGAGACAACCTTTCAACTTCTCGGCGGTGTGGCCGTTTATGGGGGGTTTTTGGGAGATGAACTTCACTTCAATGAACGCGATTTTGTAGCCAATCCCACAGTCCTAAGTGGCGATATCGGCGAGGTGGATCTGCGGGAGGACAATGTTTTTCACGTGGTCACTGGTGCGGATAACGCCATTATCGACGGCTTTATCATTACTGACGGAAATGCTGCCGGTACTGGTATCGAGGATAGTGATAACGGCGGTGGAATGATTAATGTGGGATGTTCTCCCCAAGTGAATAATTGTGTTTTCGAGAACAACTACAGCTGGCAAGATGGCGCTGGGATATATAATCGCTACGCCTCACCCACAATAACCAATTGCACGTTTGTCGATAATACCGCCGATGACGACGGTGGGGCGATGGGTAATACAACAGGAGGGGCCCCCACAGTGATCGATTGTCATTTCGAAAACAACTGGGCCGCTGAGGATGGCGGGGCCATGTCCAACAGAGACACAGCACCGACAATATCTGGCTGCACGTTTGTGCATAATTGGTCGGGCAACGATGGCGGAGCAGTGTGCAACAGAAGGTCGCCATCCATTATTGATAACTGTACATTCGAGAACAATTTCGCCACGGACGACAGTGGTGCTGTTAATAATTATGCGTCGAATTCCATATTAAATCGATGTACCTTTTTAAACAATAAAGCTAATAGTGATGGCGGTGCGATGCAAAACAGAGAGGCATCATCACCGCGTTTGACCAATTGTATACTTATAAACAACTGGGCCAGAAGCGATGGCGGGGCCATCCAAAGCAGAGAAAACTCCTCCCTCGTAGTGATCAATGCTGTGTTTTCCAAGAACGCAGCGCGGGATGACGGAGGTGCGCTGCACAACAACGACTCGGCACTCCTATTAATCAACTCAACGTTATGGAAAAACACAGCAGACGATGTTGGCGGTGCTGTTGCAAACGATGCCTCAACCATAACAGTGACCAATAGCATCTTATGGGGAAATACCGCAGATGAAAGTAGTAACCAAATCTATAATTATGATGAAACATCGCTGACAGAAGTGACATATAGTAATGTTGAGAATGGATGCATTGTTCCGGACTGCACATCGATTGAATTGGGTAATATTGACGCTGATCCATTTTTCTATGACCCACTTTCTGGGGACTTCAGACTGATGCTTGACTCGCCGTGCATTAATGCTGGAAGGAATGATGCACTCCCGAATGATGTGACCGACTTAGATGAGGACGGGGATGCTGTCGAGGCAATCCCCTTGGATTACGCCGAGAACCCACGGGTGGTAGGGAACATTGTAGATATGGGAGCCTATGAAAATCCAGATGCCGAACCGGTCGTCGATGGCGGCACTGATACCGGAATTGACGCTGGCCTATAAGCTTCGCGTCTTATGTTCTCCTCGCACCCAAAAGAGGTTTAGAATCGTACGGATAAACCATCTACTCCCGTGATCACACTCATTTTGTCGCGCTGTCTTTTCCCTAGTATACGGCTCTGGAGAAGCAATAGTACGCCACTGGTTATTAGTGTAGCACCGATCGAGTATCCAATGGTTAATCCCTTTTTATCGGCAGGGAGGGTTTCATTTTTTATTTTCAACCAGCGATCATACTCAGCAAGATCGCCATGTAGCTCGTAGTTTTCGCCTGCTTGTTTGCCAGCTTGAAAATCGCGACTTCCTTTAATTGTATATCCCACGCCAATCCCAACGCTCAAAATCCCAAGGGCCATGGCACCGATACTTCCTGCAAAAATAATATTCTCGCGATCCGTCAAGGGCTTTTGGGATGAATTCGTATGTGTTGGCATTACCAGCAGGGTAGCGGCCGGCATTTTGGGTTCTAGCATCGCATTTACGATCGACAACTGCCCTGGGTGCAATACAAGGGTTTCCCTGTGGTCCTTTTTGCCCTTAGATGTTACCTTTACCTCCACTGGGCCGACATCAAATTCACCTCGAAAATTGCCGCTGCCGACGTGTTGGTCGTTCACATATATTTTTGCATCTTTCGTGCCACTCTCAATAACAAGCTCTGCCGGCAGCAGTGGTAGGAAGACAACGAGTCTCAGTACCTGGCTTGGTTGGATAGTTATGGTATCTTTAAAATCCTGACGGTTTGGCGCTGAAACCGTGACTTGGTGGTGCCCTGGATCCATTTGGAGTGGGTGTCCAATGGCCTTATCTCTCTGCGGCACGCCATCGATAATGACACTCGCTCCCTTTGGAATACCTTTTAGTATCAAAGTACCGATTTTGTCTTCAATTTCTTTAAGCGCCTGCTGAGCAAGCGCTCGGATATGCCGGTCAGAGGGGGTATCTTCTAGATTATCAAGGCATTTGCGCAAAGAGTTGGCTGCCTCGACATAGCGAAATAGCGCCTTTTGGCACATGGCTGCGTTGTAGAGCACCAACGGTTTGGGGCGTAGTTGGTATGAATCCTGAAAGGCTTGTAGTGCATTCTGGTAATCGCGTTCCCGAACGCTCCGCGTACCTTCTTCGAATTTTATTCGAGCCTGTTGAGTTAATTGATCATCCGCAAACACAGGTCCGACGATACAGCAATGAATGAAGCATAGCGCTAAAATACAAGTCGTTTTGGGCTCAAGTACCGAGAAATTTATTTTCCGAGCCAACAAACCACTAGTCTCCATACTCAGAGATAAAGAGTGTCTCATTATCCCCTGTAATTGTCTCCAGGTTTTTCTTTTTCTTTTTCTTTCTCACTTTGGCTCTTGATTTCGAATGATTTGATGTTGGCATCAATCGGTCAGGAGAGGCTGGCGGGTGGTCATGCAGCGCCTGATCAGGCTTGGCTTGTATATGCATTGGAGAGGAATTCGGTGATGGCGACATGGTATTATCAGGAGTTAGAGCTGGTAGTTTTGGAGATTGGGAAGTGTGTTGTATGTCTTTATTCTGTTTTTGATTGGCATTGAAAATTGGTGTTTTAATGATCATCGGTTCTGCATCATTATTAGATATTATTATCGTGATGATTGAAAATGATATGACCACCAAGATACCAAGCAATAATAAAAATTTCTTTTTTGTACCGATCACTTGGGCGGAGTGAGCGAGAAAGCCTCTGTCGGCTGTTTGTTCAAATGGTCGCTCCAGGGCAACGTCGGTTGAGGAATTCAGCAGATTTGCATCTTCTTGGTCGTGTGTTGTGTTTGGGGTTACCTCTTCAAGGGCATGACTCATTTCAGCCGCTGATGAAAACCTGTCTCTTGGATTTCTGGCCATGGCCTTGACGATGATCTGTTCCAAATCCGGCGTAACGGTTGGAACAAGGACTGACGGCAGCACAAAGGGTTTGGTTAATGCATTTTGAATTACTTCTTGATAAGACATGCCTAGAAACGGGCGCTTTCCGGATATCATTTGATAGAGCAGTACCCCCATGGAATAAATATCCACTCTGTAGTCAGTAGGGATGGCCTGGCTCAGTTCAGGGGCCATGTAATATGGCGTGCCAGGCACCTGCCCGGGTTGTGTCAATTCTAGGTCCCCTTCTGGGTCAATGTACTTTGAAATGCCGAAATCGAGCAGTTTGACGAAATCGGTTTGGCTTCCGACAGTGGTGAGATAGATATTATCCGGCTTTAGATCCCGGTGAACGATTCGTTTCTTATGGGTCGCGTCTAGCGCCGAAAGTACTTGGCGTGACACGCTAATAGCGCTTTCTATGGATAAACACCCTTGCTTTTTTAGCAGCTGACCCAGGGACATCCCTTTAAGCAGTGGCATGACGAGATAGGGAATGCCATCATTTGTAATGCCAACATCGATGATTTCGCAGATATTGTCGTGACCAATGCTCCCGGCAGTTTGGGCCTCTTGGTGAAATCGCGCTGCTATTTCGTCATTGTCTTGAAAGTGCTCGTGAAGAATTTTTAGGGCAACATCGCGACCGATCACTTGATGGACAGCGGCATATACTTGTCCCATTCCACCAGATCCGATAAGTCTGTCTATTCTATATTTGTCGTCGACAATACTATTATGTTCAAAAGTGGGAGACATCGTTTGAAATTTTAATATAGATGAACTGTGATGATCAATCAGCGATTTGAAAATCTCAATCGACATCGCACATCCCTGAACGATGATGCTCAGACTCGCTTGACTAAAGACGTTGACGCGCAGATTTGCTCGACTAAAATAGCATCTTACCCTATAGCGCTCTTGATTAAGACTGCGAGTTGGGGGGGATAGTAAATCCGGAGCGACGCGCAGAGGAAGATCTCTGCGTGAGGCGACGATGGGAAAAAGCTTTTCCGTTTACAGCGGAATTTTTTATAAAACAGGGTGTGGCTTAAATTTAGGGAGGTTCCAGGAAAATTGGAACAGAGAAGATCAACGCAGTTATGCACAAGCACCCAGTGCTCAACATCTGGCAATAGCCTGTTCGATATTGCAGATCCAACGCCTGGACTCCTGATTGCCCATGCACCAAAGCTGGGCGTCGGGGGAGACAGATGTCTCATTGATGCCTCATTTACTGTGGGTCGTGGGGAAGATTGCAGCCTCGCCATCAGGGACACGAAACTCTCTACGCAACATTTTCGTATTCTCTGTGACGGGCATGAGTGTATGATCGAAGACCTTGACAGCACCAACGGCACTTTCCTGATGGGGTTACCTGTTAGAAATCAGATGGTGTTGAATGATCAGGACGTCATCAGAGCGGGTCGGTCTGTTTTTGTGTTTCATAAAGATGCCAGCCCCTTGGTTCATGCCCAGTATATTAAGCGATATGGAATGGCAGGAAAATTCCATACCGACGTTTTGCTGATGCAGTTGTTCGAGGCAGCTGCCTCATCGAGGAATGTCTTGTTGGCCGGAGATACTGGCACCGGAAAGGAGCTTGCCGCACGCGCGTTGTCGGCGATGCTGGGAGAACCTGAAGAGCCGCTTAAAATATACATCTACAATGCGGCGCGATTTGCCTCTAGGGAGGAAGCTGTCTCCACCCTATTTGGGGTCGTGCCCAGGTTCTTCTCTGGTGTGGACGGCCGAGTAGGGATGATAGAGCAGGCCCACGGAGGGGCGTTGTTCATCGACGAGATTCATAATTTGCCCATAGAAAATCAGCGGATGCTCCTGCGCATTATGGAAGACGGTAAAACAGCGCGCCTTGGGGCGACGAAGTCTCGCGCTGTATCTGTTCGGTTTATCATCGCTTCCAACATGGGCGGAAAAACGCGTGGTTTGGCGAGGGATCTTTTTGCGCGATTGCGGCTGATACAAATACCTCCCCTAAATGAACGCATTGCCGATGTGCCTGCAATTTTTAACAAGCTACTACGAGATAACTTGGCGCAGCAGTCTGTGGACGTGGAAGACATTCGCCCTCTTTTTAAGGGAGATCACTACGAGGCACTTTGCCTGAGTGACTATGGCGATAAAAATATTCGTTCACTGGTTGACCTGGTAGATCGCATTACAACGCGCATTGCAGTCGGAGATACACCGGAAAAAACAATAGCCCGAATTTTTGGAGAGCAATTTCGAGATTGTCCCGTCGTACAAAGACAAAAGAGCAATAGTGGCGATATCGGTCGCTCGATATACGAACAGAATAAACTTCTTATACTTACGATTTACCGGGAATGTGATGAGGACACTTCCGAAACCCTCCAGCGCCTCAAGACCTCTGGTCTGAGTTGTTCGAGGCGCTGGCTGTCGATATACCTGGAAAAGTGGGGTGCAATAAAGCAATAATCTTACCAAATTATTGACTTTGCTATCCAAAGCACTTGGGCATTGAAAAAAAAACAGTTTTTCCCTTAAGTCATTTTGTGTGGGGTCGTTAATTAAAAACAAGGGGGCGGGGGTATCAGCGTCGAGGGGCGAGCTCGGTTGTCCTTGTAGAGATCGGCTGATCCTCGGGCAAAGCGTCAAGCACTGACGCACATTTGGCTAAGGGCGACTTTTGGGGGGAAAGTCGCTCTTTTTATTTGGATCTCGAAGATTATCAAAGCGTCTGGATGAGAATCCCCAAGAGCGTAGGAGATGCAGCGGCCATTGTTTGGGAGCACCCGCTGGTGCTGCTGCTTTCATTTTGATTTTGATCAGCCCCTGAATCGCTATCCGTGTCTGTATCGGCATCTGCATCGGTATCAATATCTGCGTCCGTATCAGTATCAGTATCAGTATCAGTATCTGAATCAGCATCCGTATCAGCGTCTATGTCAGTGTCCGTGTCAGTATCTGAATCAGTATCCGTATCAGTATCCGTATCTGAATCAGCATCCGTGTCCGTGTCCACATCCGTGTCTGAACCTGTATCGGTGTCGATCTCGTGTATGGGTTCGCTTCTCACGATCCCCCCCATTGTCCCCTGCCAATAGACACCCTTTTTGCCAATATTTCCGGCCATTTGAAGTGTGTCCCGAAATGCATTGGCGCCGATATGGTCTTGATTCAATACGTCACCTGTGTGGGGATCGAGAACGGTAAAATGATAGCTGTCCAGCAGACCGGTGGTGAAATTGCCCGGCGTGGGGCTTTGGCGCTCTATCGTATATAGAAATTCGTCTGCAAGGGATAATTTGGGCACGGCAGAGGAGCGCACGGCATTTTGCCATATCACATCGCATCCACTTTGATCTTCGCGTACATCAATGCGCACCATACCGCCCATGAAATCAGCGGTTTCAGGTACTGCCGGGCCTACGTCTTCGGGTATGGCTGGATAGGGATATCCATACGTGGAAGCCACGATGAGCGTATGGCCGATACCAATAGCCGAGTTTTCAGTGCCAGAGGAACCATCTGCAAACAATAGCTGCTCGCAAACCACTGTTCCCCCGGTGCCACCGTTTTCCGGGGTCACGGGGCTGGCGTCGAGAACGATGGCGGAAATGAGTGCATCAGCATTGTCCGTGAGCGTAACGTAATCGGTGCCTGTGATCGGGCCAAAGAACGTCGGTGTGGCGCCTGATCCATGGCTGAGTTGACCGGGTTTGCGCGCGGAACCATGATCGTAGGCATATCGCCACATAACTTGCGGTCGTCCGGTTGCGTCCCTTTGCAGCAGGTAAATCGCCCTGTCTGTTACAACAACAGCCCTCCTGTCCGGGGCTGTGGAAAATGAGTTGTGGACAGATTCATCCTCGGCCAATTTGGTTGTGAAGATCTCGCCTGATTGGGTATCGTAAATCCCAACAACGGATTTCTTCGTGGCAAACCAAATAGCGCTGTCATAGCCCGCGCTTATGCTCACAACCGCATCACAGGAAGGATCACCGCAGTGATCTGTGACCGGGTGCAGCAGGGAAATGCTCGCGTCAACCGTCACCTCCCATTGGTCGATAATTCCGGACTCGTCAAAAACTGCCTTTACCCAGGTTAAATTTTGATCGCCGTCCACCATCACCAGTCGGTCTAAATTATCGAGATAGGCGTAGATGCCCCCAAGTAGGCTTCCCGCCGGCAATGCCAATTGGGCCATGGAAGCACCGGTCTCTTCATTTAGGATGTGAACCACTGGGTTCCTGCCCGCATAGCTGGTGCACAGAACCATGGGAAGACCATCGGATCGTATCAAAATAGTGGGACAGGCTGCTGAAAAGTGTCGCGCCTGAGAATGAATTCCCTCTGGTCCAGGGCCAAAAAGGGGCGCGGTGTCTGATGACGCTGTGTCCCCGTGCATGCTAGAAGCTGTAGGTCCGACATTTGGGTTTACAGGCGGCGGCGGGCCGAAATCTGCTTTTCCAGGCGAACTAATTGAAAAAAAACAAAGCATTAGGGCTAGATAAATGCAAGGTCGAAAAAGGCTCATGAAAGACTCCTTAATCAGAAACCGGCCGGCGAAGAGCTATTTCGCCGACCGTACCAATCATATTACAAGGAAGGTGTGCTGTAAACGGTTGCGAGCAGGCTTAGCTGGGTGAAGCCGTTGGGCCTGCGGTTTCCCTGGATGGGCCAGCCAGCCTTTTGTCGGCAGATACCAGGGCAGAGGTACTGATGACCGTCGCGGCTATCAGGCTCAGCAAGGCGATGCCGATCCCAATGCGCCGAAATTTGACACGGGCGATCCACAAACCACCAGCGGCAATGGCCAGAGCGCTCCCGGCCAGGCAAATTGCCGGAAAGGAATAAATCGGAAAGTACAACATATCCAGGTTTCCTGCACCATGCTTTATCTGAAACGCAGTCCCCACGCTGACGGCAAATCCCCCCGTGACAATACCAGCAATACCCCAGCCAGTGTATCCCGGTCGGGGATACCAGACCGTAATCGCTAACATCCCAATGCCGCATCCTGCAACGCCCAAAATGACGCCGAACCACCCCACATGCGGCAGCCAGCAGATGCAAATCCCCAACATGCTGAGCACTATCGATATGACACCCACTTAAAATTCCCCTTCATTAACGAAGGTCGACGCGTCATCAGGGTCGCTTGAATCGTTTTTTTCTGCTCTGTTTCGAGCAATTTGAACGATGTTGCCCAGCCGTTGTTTAAGCGGGTCTAGCCCCTGTCCAGTGACCGCGGAAATGGCGAAAAATTCAATGCCTCGTTTTTCGAACGCGCGGCGCAAATCCGCCTCGACAGCGGCCACATCGGGCAGATCCATTTTGTTTAAGGCCACAACCCGCGATCGGTTCACGAGTTCTGGATCAAAAGCAGCGATCTCATCGGTCAGCGCGTCAAAGTCGCTCATATATTGGCCTGGTGTTTCGAGTGTGGGGCCTATCAGGTGCAACAAAGTGGCGGATCGCTGCACATGCCTGAGGAATCGGTGACCCAACCCAGCGCCAGTTGAAGCCCCGCGCACGATACCGGGTATGTCAGCCATTACAAAAGACTCTCCTGCTCCCAAATCGACCACCCCCAGGTTGGGAACCAGGGTTGTAAATGGGTAGTCCGCGATCTTGGGCCGGGCGGCGGACAGGTGTGAGATGAGCGTGGATTTGCCCACATTGGGCAAGCCGACAATGCCCACGTCAGCAAGAAGTTTGAGCTCTAGACGAATGCGCCTTGCCTCTCCTTGCTGGCCTGGCTCTGCTATTCTAGGCGCGCGATTGGTCGGAGTGGCGAACCGGGCGTTTCCCTTTCCCCCATTTCCTCCTCTTGCCACCGTGATCTGCTGCGTGGGTTTCGTCAGGTCGCCCATGACCGCGCCGGTGTCGTCATCGATGATAACCGTTCCTACTGGCACTCGAAGGGTGACCGGGGTTGCAGATTTTCCATGGCAATGCTTGCCCCCTCCGTCTTGTCCGCGCTTGGCTCGAACGAGGCGGTTGCTGCGAAAGTCCAGCAGGGTCGAAATGTTGGGATCAGCCACCATGATCACATCGCCACCGCGACCGCCATCCCCGCCACATGGGCCCCCGTGAGGTCGAAAGCGCTCCCGTAAAAAGGCCACAACACCGTTGCCACCATCTCCGGCCGTTACTATGACCGTTGCTTCATCTACAAATCGCATTTTTATATTTTATACTAGTTCTGCTATTGGTACCTATTGGCAAGTTCTTAGCAAGTTCTTGGCCAGTTCTTGGCCAGCAGCTCAACGCGTCCCTTATCAAATTGGTATGAAATCCCGTACGTACATAAATTTTCGGGCGTTTTCCGGTAACTTCAATGTATCCGCGAGGGACACACCGATTTGGGTTTCTACAAGGAGTTTTGTTGGGAAATCCCGCACATCGATGATGCGTAGGGTAACGGCTGCCTCTGACTGACAGCGCCACCTGGCGCTCTTACAATCGCGGGCCTTGGTTATAAAGTAGAGCAATCCGTCTTTGAATCGCAGGACATCGTTCTTGTTGCCAAAGTCCACGACATCTATCTTCTCGAATAGGTCGTTCCCTGGTTTGGCTATGGATTTGGCCAGGTAGTTCCTGTTGGATGCCACATCGCACAGCACGGCCCATGCCGGATCTGTGCGGGTAAGGCTCAGCAGTTCCAGGCCTGACGGTGGGCTTTCAGCAGAGGGGGGGAATGCAAATTTCACCTGCAGTGCTCCTAGCCTGGCGAGCATATCGCTCTTGGGCGTGTCTTCGGGAACGAGCACATATTGGCCCCACCCGCTGTGCAGCGCATAAGTTGCCTTGATGTACCAACGCGGGGGCTCGCCAGTCACCCATTGATCGTCCAGGTGTAAATTGACCCCTTGACCCAGGCGCCGGTCGATGACCCCTGGTTTCTCTGGATCGGATACATCGATCATAAAGGCGTAAATGGGCCGCATTATGTTGTCCAGCGCATAGGCGATCTGGTTTCGTATCAGCAGATCGTGGGCGCTCTTTGTCTTGCCGTCTCCGATGTCCAAAGGCACGCGCCCGAGCTCTTTGAACCCGGCGTCCAGGACAATAAAATCCCCCTGGGCCGAGACAAAGAGATGGCGGCCGTCGGTCGCAGCAGCACCCAATAGCTTGGTAGGCGCCTCGCCGTCAAACGTCTGAGCGGCAATACGCTTTAAGTCGCTTGTTGTTTTGACAATTGATTTATCCGTAAGAATGAAAAACGCGTTGCCCAGCTGGTGCAGGATTTTTTTTGTCTTTGGATACGTATCACCAATGTTTAGGTGAGGGCCTACACTATAGGTCCCTGTGCTGGCCTGCCAGTTGAGTAGGACTGCGTGTGTGCCTACAGATAAAAGCAGATCGGCCATGGGCTCGCCAGTTAGGGAGTGTTTTGTCTCAGGCTGGGGAACGGATTTGCCAGTTGAAGCGCGTTGGGTGTTGGTAAGTGTGTCTTTTTCAGCAGGCTGAGGTGCTGCGGTATCAGCAGGCCGGGGCGATGCACACGCGGTCAGTAGAAAAAACACAGCGGTTAAAGCCGACAATGGATGCATGTCTTTCCTCACTTCACAGTAAATGGGAGTTCTGCCATCTTGCGATCATTTAGAAAAATAACAGCGGCATGTGGACCTGAAGCGAGTTTGCTTCCTGGCTGCCATGTGAGACCCAGAGAGGCGTTGCCTCCTTCGGGAACGCGTGATTCGCTTGTTTCTAAGAGGTCTATACCACCTTCTTTTATAGCAATCCATTTCACTTGGACGTGCGCATCCTCGGGCAGGTTGACGAACCGGATACCGCACGCGAGGGTCTTGGTTTTGGATGGGAAAACCGATTTGGGATGTTGGGGCAGGTGGTTTTTGCCGAGCTTGGTACCGAGCAGCGCCCGATCAACTTCCGGGGCTACTGCCTCCCCGCCGATGTGGAAGGATCGGTGGGCCATGACTTCCCCATCGATCTCCACCTCGATGGCGTAATCCCCTTTTCTAAGTCCCTTTTTGCTTTCTAAAGACACGGCGTATCGCTGTTCTCCTTGGCTCTCGATATCGTTTTCTTCGATGAGTTGATCATCCCGGTACCAGAGCGCGCGGATGGTCGCCCCGATTTCTAGGCCGCTTACAAAGAAGCTGGCCATGATGTTTTTCGTTCCCCTGCGAAAGGAGGTTTTGGGGTTGATGACTTTCTTGGTCTGTACTTCAAGGGATGTTGCTACTGCTAGTTCCTTGACCCGCAATCTACCGCCGCTGCGCCGATCTGCAATGCGGAATGGCGCGTGGCCTATTTCCTCGCCATTGACAAATACCAGGGCCCAGTATTCGCCTCCGGTGAAGCGATCTCCTGGCGGGCGGCAGTGACTGATGAAGGTGTGTGTGCCTGATCCAACAGTGCGGGAGACAGTGAGCGGCTCGATGTCAGTACGCATCAGCCATCGAATTTCGATATTGGCATCCTGAGGCAGGTTTTCGAGGGTTCCGATGAAGTAAATGATCGGCGTATCCTGCATGAACTCGGTGGCAATGGGTGCGGTTGCAACCAGGGTCTGCATATTGACCGCTGTGGTGAGATCGGTTCTGGAGAGCCTGGGACCATTGCCTGCTTGGTGTGTTTCCCGGGTTGCCGCCGATCCCACGGTTGACTCGGAACTGGGTTGTGCGCCGCACCCCAAGACAACTGCTGTGAACATCGCCAAAATGAGTAACGCAAAGTGGTGTTGCATCGGCACGCTCCTTATTCGATTTTCGATTTTATACCTGAGGGGGGGTAATTTTGTCTAATTCAGAGTATATATAACGATATGACTATCATTAAATCTGATGGCGCGACCTATCGCGGGAGAGCCATTGTCATACTCGCTGCTTGTCTGGCCATATTGGTCGGCGCCCAGTGGGTTGCATGGCTGGTTCAGACCGATTTCGGGTCGGTCGAAGTTACTAATGTGTTTTTTAAAAACCGATTTGGTCGCCAGGTACGGGCCAAACTGTTTCGACCGCACGCGGCAGCACCTGGCAATCCCGTCCCAGGTGTAGTGTTCGTGCACGGGTATCAAAGCGTGCGGGAAACCGGGGACGGCATTTGTATCGAGCTCTCTCGGCGGGGAGTGGTTGCCTTGTCGATCGACGCCCTTGGTAGGGGCAATTCAGATCTACCGGGACAGGACCCCGAGGCGTTGGATTTTGACGACACCTTTGGCGCGCGCGCGGCCCTGGCGTACGTTAAATCATTGCCGTTCGTGGCTAATGACAAGGTGGGGATGATTGGACACAGCTTGGGCGGCGGCATGTCCTTTAAAGTCGCCCTAAAAGATCCCACTGTCCGCGCCCTCGTCGTCATGGGGTATGCCTACACCACCGAGGTAACACCGGCACTTCCCAGAAACATGCTAATGATTATAGGTAGTTACGATGAGTTTCGGGATCGCATGACAGGTGCCCGGGATATTGCGCGCGAATGGATGGGGACCCAGCAGACAAAAAATGCCATCCCCGAGGCCAACCCAGAGATAGGCAAGACCTATGGCAGTTTTGCTGCAGGTACGGCCCGCAAGGTACTCGTTCCAAATATCATCCATATTGCAGAGCCCCATCATGGCCCCAGTATCGCAGCAGTCCTCGACTGGTTGCGCGTTGGTCTCGGTATGGACGCGTCCCATTGGAAAGACACGGGCGATCAGATTTGGTCGCTGCGGGAATGGGCCACCCTTATTGCCATGATCGCCTGTATGGCTGCGGTATTCCCGTTGTGCTACTTGCTTTTGGGCCTTCGGTTCTTCTCCCCCCTTAGTGGTCAAGCGATGGGCGGGGTGGTTCGCGACCGTCGGGAGTATCTCAAGCACGCCACGGTCAATGGACTGCTCATGTGGCTCTACTTGCCTGCGACGCTCATTATTTTTGGTATCCACAAGTATGTCGTGCGGCTGGACGGTGCCTTTCCCATGATGGTGGTGACAGCCACGGTGTTCTGGTTTGTCGCCATCAACGCAATCGGCTTTCTGCTCTTTAAAAAATGGTATGGCCGGAGATCTAGAGCAGACGGTCTCAGCCTTGTTGACCTGGGCATTGCCCTTGGTGGGAGCGGGTCTGGTGGGCCGCTTAGCACGTTGGCAAAGACTGCCGTTCTGGCCGGTATGCTCTTTGGTTTTGTCTACCTCAGCGAGGGTATTCTCGAGGCGATTTTTATCAGTGATTTCAGGTTTGTCTTTGCATTTGCCAGTGATCTTACCCCATTTCGCTGGCAGATGTTTTTTCTCTACCTGCCGCCGCTGTTACTCGGTTTTTTGCAGCTCGGTTTTTTCTTACACTGCCAACTGCGGACTGTGCCCAAAGCCGGGATGTTGCAGACATTTGGCTCGGATAGCTTAAAAAACCTGGCTGTTTTGCTGATTCCCTTGGTGTTGCTGCTGGCGGTTCAGTACCTGCCGTTGATGACCACTGGTTTTATCCCGTTTGTCGGTCCGGGCGGTATGTTCGTGCTGTTCATCATCAATGTCTTTCACATCATCGGCGTGCTCATCCTCGTCGTCCCCATTTCCACCTGGTGCTTCCACTTGACCGGTCGGCCATACCTGGGCGCCATGCTCTGTGCAGCCATTGTTTCCTGGTTTTTTACCTCATCCCAGGTGATCGCCCCAGTGCCGGTTTAAGCTGACATCACCTGCGCTTGGTCGCTTCAATTCTCGCCACGGCTTGGGAGATGAGCTGTTGGGCTGTCTCGTCATCCCAATCGGGCAAGGCGCGTCCGCATGCCTCCAGGATATGGCTCGTGTAAGTTGTTGTAAATCGCGGCTTAAAGGGGTGGTGCTTGAAAAATTCCCTCACTGACCATTTTGTGCTGGCGTTGGATTTCCGGAGTGCCCATCTCGCACCTGCTGCGAGATCCACATCTGTGCCGGCGATATCACGCGCTTTTGCCTTGACACTGGGTACCAGGGTTGCCAGCGGTGGCATATCCTTAAACGTCATGTGCAGTGTTCGTCCGCGGTCTGCGGGCACGAGATCGACAATATCGAGGAGAAGCCGCACTGCGCTACTGGCATCGATCGCCCACAGGCGGCTTTGGGGATCTTTGGATGAAATCTGAGATAGATCCTCGGCAGCCAGCATGAGCTCGATGAGAGGACACTGGCCCAAGCCCTGTCCCAAGATCCACCCGGATCGAACGACGGTGATGGGAAAAGGGTCCATAAACCGCCTAAAAACCCGCTCGCTGCGAAATCGATCTTCTTGTCCAGGATCGGTAAAATGCTGACCCACGGACAGATCCTGCTCGGCGAACACCCCGCCTGCATTGCCTGCGACGTCGAGGTGGGACAAGGCCACAATATGGGACAACTGGGGCGCTGCGAGGGCCAACTCGATAATTTCACGAGTGGCGGTCCAGGCGCCGCGATGTAACCCGGTCGTGCCCGGCGGGGCCGGCGCCTTGAGGTATAGGATGATTGAAACCCGGTCGGCAAGCGAAAGATAATCTGCTCCAGATAAGCCGAAATCGATCTGCCACGGGGTGCCCACCACCACGGCTAAATTTTCTGGCGCGCGTGAGACAAACGCATCAGCTTCGGCGCGGTGCTGGGGGGAGACCAACAGTTGAACAGCGGTATTTTCGCGTTTGGCAAGAGAGAGCGCCACTTGACGCGGCACGTCCTCTGGAAATCCGATGATAAAAATGCAGGTTTTTTTACCCATCAGCGTTACTTTTAAATCGCTTCCGAAGTTCGGCCAAGATATTCATTGCATCGACGCGTGTTTGGTCCATTGGACCCTCGTTTCTAATGACATAATCAGCGACAGCCAACTTCTCCTCGATGGGGAACTGGGATGCGATGCGAACCGCCGCGGCTTCCCGGTCAAAACCATCGCGGGCAATGATCCGAGCCATTTGTGTGGCAACCGAGCAGGAGACGACAATGAGCGCATCCAGGCCCTTGTAAATGCCGGTTTCTACCAACAGAGCGGCCTCGTATACTGCGATAGGTGCTTTTCGTTCTGCGATCATCTGGATGCCACGTTTGGCGAGTGCCGCAATAGCCGGGTGAGTGATTGCCTCTAATTCGCCGCGCTGTTTGGGGTCTTCAAATACGATTGCACCGAGTTTTTTTCTGTCTATCTCCTTATTTTCGTTGAGAATTCCGTTTCCAAACGCAGCGATAACCGGTTCGTAGGCAGCGCCACCTTTTTCGAGCACGAGATGTCCCAGTTTATCTGCGTCGATGACCGGCACGGACGCTTCCCTAAAGAAGCTTGCAACCGTACTTTTACCAGAGGCAATGCCCCCGGTGAGTCCAACGAGTTTGGGTTTATTCTTCATCAACTGTTAGGGAAGGCGGGGCAGTTAAAAGAGATCGCTGTTATCTACGTCCTCATCCTCATCCTCATCTTCGTCATCCGACTCATCCGACATCGAAGGTGTAGATGTCTCGGTGAACCCTTCGGCTGCTTCGTAACTGTCTCCGGCCTGCATTTCATTGGGCTCTGGAATAAAGGGTTTTAGCTTTTTCTTTGCTCGGTGGGACAGCTTTGCCGCGTTCCAGCGATTGCTAAGGGGCTTACCGGTGTATCCCCACCATCCTTCGAGGCGATGGTACTCGCTTGTGCTCGCGCCCACACCAACGGATTCCACCACATATTGGAACACGCCTTCGCCCTTGGTTTCGCGGACTTTGCCGCGCATCTCTTGGTTCCACTGGGTCCAGTTGAATTCCAGGATATTGTCGTCTATTTCCCCCTCGATGCGTCCGTTATACATATCGTTTTCATAGAGGCCGACGACCCGGTCTCCAGTTACGTTCAACTCGAGACGGCCGAAATCCGATTGGTATACCCCGTCGAAGTTGCCACCTGCTGGCATGGGTCCTTCCGTCCATTTTTTACCGCCCTGTTGGCTTTGGGAAGCCCCACATCCCGTTACGGCCCCTATCATCGCGGTCAGGACTATCAGTCTGAGTATTCTTTTCATCATTGCCTCCTAGCCTCCTGTGCCACCTGCCAATTTTAAAAATGCAGTCTATCAAGGTAAAAAACTGGAAGCAATGTCTCTTTCACACGAAAAGTATCTTGTTTTGGCCGCAACCTATTTCTTGACAACACGGTGAAGTGGTGGATAGATTCTCGCCCTGGTTAGGTTGGAAAGTGGTCTTTGGAAATCTGGAGGAGTGGCCGAGTGGTCGAAGGCGGCGGTCTTGAAAACCGTTGTGTCGAAAGGCACCCGGGGTTCGAATCCCTGCTCCTCCGCCGGCTCCGGCCCAACATCAGAGAGGGGAGGTGGCCGAGTTGGTCGAAGGCGCACGCCTGCTAAGCGTGTATACCGTACGGTATCGAGGGTTCGAATCCCTCCCTCTCCGCAGATATTAGACCTGCGCCTGTAGCTCAGCTGGATAGAGCATCGGTCTACGGAACCGAGGGTCGGGCGTTCGAATCGCTCCAGGCGCGCTAAAATGACCCAATAAATACAAATGCTTACAAGATTGAAGCAGTTGTAAAAAATGTGATTTTTTGAAAAGGTTTCCAAAACCTTTCCAAAAAACGCCCCTCGCCTCGCCGCATTTCTCTCCATTTTAAGTTCTGCAAGCAAAATCAGAATCCACCACCATCGTCCTAAAACCGGTAGCTGACACTGATATTTTTGCTCGTTAGTCATTCGCAACCACTGCATCCTGACCCCGAAGTTTCCCTATGCCGTCAATGCTTGAAACTAACAAATCATTAAGTGCTAGTGCCTGACCCCATGTCTCTGCTTGAAACTAACAAATCATTAAGTGCTAGTGCCTGACCCCATTCTGTCAGAGGCTAATTGTCATTTGTAGAGGCCTGACCCCATTCTTTCTCAAGAGACCTTACTTTCTCAAATCATTCAAAATATTGAAACACATATTTAGATAGGATTCAGCACCCCCAGCACTTCCTTCTATTTTCCCCTTCGTCCGATTCAATATTCGCTCAACTTCATGCATAAGATGGTTGTTTCCACCAAAAAAATATGTTTCTTTTGTTTTCATATAACTTAAAAGACTTAATATTCTCCACTGCATATATGGATTACCAATCTCTTCGTTCATCCTTTTTACTAGTATATCAACTGATTCTTCACCTTTATTAGCAATATCTTCTCTCATATATACCAACCCGTGCGGCTGCATTCTATACTTCGCGACACACAGATATGCATCCACCTTTTCTCTTAAAGATCTACCGAGCGAGTATTTATACTCCTCGCCCTGAGGCAGGGAAAGAACTTCTGTGCATGTTTTTGGAGGTTCCTCTTGGCAGCGCCTAGGAAAATATCCTATCATAACTAATACTATAGTAAAAAATAACATAACTTGAGACATATCAGAAAGATTATCTTTCATAAACATTTTTACCTTCTTTACAATGCCAGCAAATTTTTCACTAATTACCACCATGAAGCACTTTGATTCACCAATGCTGCATCATAGTTATAAGCCTGCACCTCAAAGTGGTTATTTCGATAGGCTAACCGGGTGTCGAAACCACCCTTAAAAAACTCTTTTACTGTGGAATAGACGTACGATTTTGCAAACCATCTAGTTCCCAATGCATCCCATTGGCCTACGTGCAATGATTCGTGGAGTAAAAATTTAGCCGTATCGAGAGTTCCAAAATTGATCTCACCTATTGCATAGACATTGTTTCCGAGTGTAATTCCCGTCATACCTTGATCCTGCAAATGTCTCCTTATCAGAGCTGGCACATTACTCCCTGTATACAATCTCATATTGTCAATTGATCCATGTAAATCATAACCGTCTCCCATGCTTCGAACTACTTCACCATCTACATTCGGCATATTTCCAACAGTATTAATTGCATTGTGTAACTTCTGCCTGAGAGGGGCTGGTATAGCAATCCCATTTGCGTTACTTGTTCTTCCTGAGGCAGTTGGTTGATGCTGTTGTCCTACTGGTTGAGCTGTTTTTGCCTGTTGCCCCGCTACCGGAGCGCTGGTTCCAGTATGTTTTTTTAGTTCTGCTTCCATACTTTGTAATAACGCTACATCATCTCCCCCTCCCCCCTCTGTACCCAATGGCATTCGGTTAAGGATTTTTGGGTGTTTTTATAGCGTAGGATCGCCAGAAAAGAATCCCCCTTGAAAAAGGGGGCAGGGGGATTTTCAATTGTCCAAGCAATTGTTTTCAAAGGT
>JASJCT010000192.1 GCA_030065855.1 Myxococcota bacterium | reverse complement strand
CCGGTTGATTGATGAGAGCAAAGATAGCCCAAAAATTTCAACTAAACACAAGACGGCGGCTCCGGACATTCGGTTTCATTCTGTATCGATTGTCTATTTGTATTCGTTTGTATATAATATCTCATGCCTAAAGGACAATTTTTAGCTGAATTCGAACTCTACCTTTTGCTCGCAATGACCCGGCTCGGTGAAACCGCCTATGGTGTAACCATCCGTCAGGAAATTGAGGAACGGACCGGGAGACCTGTTTCAATCGGTGCTGTTTATGCCACACTCGGGAGGCTTGGCGACAAAGGTCTTGTGGATTTCCGCGAATCAGATCCGACACCTGTCCGAGGTGGTCGATCCAGAAAATTCTACCACCTCACGCCAGCGGGTAAGAAAGCTCTTTTGCACTCCACCACGATGCTGGCCCGCATGATGGATGGCGTTCAACTCAACGCCGAGCTGAAAGAGGTTCGCTGATGTCTCGCCCTCCGATACTGGCGATTCTCATACTGAGATTGGTAGTAGAGTCTGGTGATCGAAGATTTCTACTATCTGATTTGGCTGAGGAATACGAATCAATAGAACGCGATCTTGGGAAAGACGCAGCACGTCGCTGGTATTGGGAACAGGTACTGAGATCTATTGTCCCTTCTCTCAAAAGAAGGCTTCTCAAAAAGCGTCAACTGCCTCTATCACGTGTATTTTCTCGGCTTTTATCAGAATCGGTTTGGCAAGATTTCCGTTTTGCGATACGCGCGATGTTCAAAGCACCGGGTTTCGCGTCCATTGCTATCCTCACGCTTGCGTTAGGGATAGGTACGACATCTGCGACCTTTAGCGTTGTGAACAGTGTGCTTTTGAATCCTATCCCGGTAGATAATGCCGATCGCCTCGTTGAGTTGTTTATTGAGGGCACAGAATTTGGCGCCCAGATAACCACCTCACCACCGCCACAAGCTTTGGACGCTTGGATAGATGAATCGAACTCGTTTGAGGAAATTGGATTGTTCGACGAACGTCAGTTTTTGTTATCCGATGATGGGGAACCAAATACCATCGAGGCTGCAGCGATCTCAGCTAATCTTCTCGATATTCTTCAAACCTATCCCATACTCGGACGGATGTTCAGCTCAGCGGAGGTCAGTGCGGGCGACACATTGAATGTGCTCCTGTCAGAGGGTTACTGGAGAAACCGTTTTGGAGCGGATGTTGGAGTTGTCGGTGGTACACTTAATTTGGATGGCGCCGTTTACACAATCATCGGCGTTATACCTGATAGAACCGTAAACCTGATCGCTGCCAGATTATTCTTTGGCTCATCAAAAGCATTGTGGGTACCTCTATCAAGGCAGTCGCTTCTCGAAGGAAGCAATCCTTTCGTCATAGCCCGTCTGCACAAAAACGTTACGGCGGAAACTGCCCAGGTTGAGTTGGATTTGATACAAGACAGAATCGCCTCCGAAGGCGTCTTTCAGAGTGGTTGGCACCCCATTGTGGTCCCCGCGGGCGAAGAAACAAACAAAAACGTCGTACGAGTTTTGTGGATTCTTCTAGCCTCTGTTGGAATGGTTCTTTTAATAGGCTGCGTAAATATTGCGAATCTACTTCTGGCGAGAGGTTTAGATCGGAGTCATGAATTCGCTATGCGCTCCGCTCTTGGAGCTAGCAGCTCGCGCATATCACGCCAGCTACTGATTGAGGGATTGCTACTAAGTGTTTTGGGCGCAACCATCGGTCTGTTGCTCGCCCATTGGATCGTGGATAGTAGCGTGGCGATTGCAGCAACGCACCTCAAGGAGTTGAGATCGGTAAGGATCGATCAACCTGTGTTCGTTTTCACGGTTGTTCTGGCGCTTTTTACCACGATCATTTTTGCGTTCGCACCTGCCCTGCAATTAAGGTCCAAAGACATTGCTGGACTACTATCCCAAAACAAACGATCTGGGGTTAATCAGCCGCAAAGTACTCTCATAAGGAATGGACTGGTTGCGATAGAAGTAGCGCTTGCATTGACCCTATTTTTGGGCGCGGGGCTATTGGTAAGGAGCTTTGTTCGTCTCAGCAATGTCGATCCCGGCTTCGATGCTGAAAGGATCGTTGCACTCGAGCTGGCGTTGCCGGAATCGCGGTATCCCGACGCCGTACAACGAAGAGGTTTTTTTGAAGCTCTAGCTGAAAGAATGGAAGCGATACCCGGTACCGAGTCGGCTTCATTGGCTTCCAGGCTACCTCCGAGAATCGGCTGGATTCTAAGATCGATAGAAATCGTAGGAAACACTGAATATGAGGATGAATCACCAGCAATACCGAGCAACTGGGTTTCTCCGAACTACTTCCGAACAATTGGTGCATCTGTTGTCGAAGGACGCCCCTTTAGTTACACAAAAATACAGAGTGAATCGACGCCAGTTATCGTGAACGAGACGTTTGCTAGTAGAGCATTCCCCGACGGAGGAGCAGTTGGCTCGGTAATTCGTATGACCTCACCAACAGGTGATCAGGACGCGGCTGAAGAGCACGCTATCGTAGGAGTAGTCCAGGATATAAAGGTGTTGGGTCTGGCTGACGTCGAAAGAACAAACCTCTACTTTCCATTCGGTCAATATGGTTCGAGTGATGGAGTGGTTGTACTACGCACACAGTTGAATCCTTCAGATCTGATACCTATGGCAAAAGAACTAGTGTGGTCGCTCGATCCGGACCTGCCAATCGATCGAGTATTGCTTCCATCGGATGATCTGGCCAACAACATCGCGCTTCCTAGGTATAACTCAGTATTGATGTCCGTCTTTGCAGGCCTTGCTCTCTTTCTTGCAGCCGTGGGAGTATACGGGGTCATTTGGCTTTCTGCACAACAGCGCACCAGCGAAATCGGTATTCGTATCGCTCTCGGTGCCCGGAACGAGGATATAACAAAACTGATGGTAGGTGACGGACTCAAGACTATTTTAGTCGGTGTTACTGTAGGGATTGTAATGTCGTTAGTCCTATCTCGATTCTTGAGTCACCTTTTGTTCGGAATAGCGAACACAGATCCGATCACATATATCGTCGCCACGATCGTGCTATGTGCCTGCGGTACCTTTGCATGCTACTTACCCGCTCGTAACGCTACCAAATTGGATCCAGTGGAAGTACTACGAAAAGAGTAAACGAGATTCTCTATAAGGGTCGGCTAGAAGTAGGTAAACAGCAGGTTCAAAAAGGTGGGTTAACCAGCCTTGACACTACTTAGTTCATCATCGTGGCTTTTTCCAAGCCACCGCTCTAGCGCCTGTTTTAGCACCTCGGCTCGCACCGGCTTAGTGAGGTAGTCGCTCATTCCCGCTCGCAGGCATTTTTCTCTGTCACCACGCATGGCGTTTGCGGTCATCGCTACGACTGGTATACGTGCAAAGGAGGATTGGGAATTCCGAATGGTTCTTGTTGCCTCGTAGCCATCCATCTCGGGCATCTGGCAATCCATTAGTACAATGTCGTACTGATGGGCCTCGAGTTGATTGATCGCCTTTTTACCGTGGTCGGCAATATCTACCGAACACCCAAACTTCTCGAGAATGCGTAAAGCCACCTTTTGGTTTACTGGGTTATCCTCCGCAACGAGTATTCGGGCGCCGTGAAGAGAGCTAGCGTTCGGATCGGACGTTTGCTGAGTAACACGAGCTTCAGCAAGAGTGTGTCGAGTCACTAAACCATATTCACCCTGACCTTGAGGCGAATCAACAACCGCAGCAACAGCTTCGATCAATTCTTGATGGTGTATCGGTTTGACCAGATAGCCGGAAAACCCCAGCCCAGCAAACCTCTTACCGTCTCCACGTTGACCGAACGATGTTAGTAGAACCAGCTTCGTTTTTTCCAAGTCAGGTTCGGCTCTGATTAGCTCAGCAAGCTCTTCGCCGTCGGTCCCAGAAAGGAAATGGTCTATCAATGCGACGTCGTAGGGATGCCCCTTTGTGAACGATTCCTTCAGGGCAGAGATCGCCTTGGTCCCGGTGTCGGCTGAAGAGCTTGTAATACCAGCGGACGAAAGTTGTTCCTTTAAAACCAAAACAGAGGTCGAATTGTCGTCGACGACTAGAACCCGTACTCGATCGAGTCCTTCGAAAGATATCTCCCGCGACTTCATATCTCGATCTACTGGCAATGTAAGCTCGAGCCCAAAGGTAGAGCCTTCGCCTTCCTTGCTGGATGCGTGCATCGTGCCACCCATCAGGTCGGCGAGTTGTTTGGAGATCGCCAATCCCAATCCAGTCCCTCCAAACCTTCGGGTACTGGATCCGTCTGCCTGTGTGAATTTTTCAAAGATTTGCGCCAGTCGATCGTCGGGTATACCGATACCGGTGTCAGAGACCTGGAAACACAAAGTAGCTCTATCGCTCTCTATTCCCTTATGCGCTACATCGATGAGAACGTGACCGTTCTCAGTGAACTTTATGGAGTTGCCTATCAAGTTGGACAAAATTTGGCGCAGTCGTCCCGGATCGGCGATGACGTATCGAGGTACTTCGGGATCAAACCTCACAATTAGTTCGTTGTTCTTTTCAAACGCCCGTACGGACAAAACCTCTGTCAGTTCCTCAATGGCAACCCGCAAGTCGAACGACACCGGATCGAGCGACAACTTTCTTTCTTCGATCTTGGTGATGTCGAGGATGTCATCAATAATGGAAAGTAGAGATTCGGCAGACCTTTTAACTGTATCCGCGTATTCGTGTTGGTCAGACCGAAGCCTTGTCTCTAATAGTAGATCCGTCATTCCGATTACCGCATTCATCGGTGTACGGAGCTCATGACTCATGTTGGCAAGGAATTCGGATTTCGCTTTAGTCGCACTTTCCGCGGCCACTTTAGCCGACCTCAACTGACGCGTCCGCCTTGTGACCAGTCTCTCGACCCTATCCGTGCGATTCACCGAAGAAAGAAGAGATCCAGCTACGACAGTCGTTATAAATAGTCCAACGAATAGAACCATCCACGGTAGGTAAACGCTTTGTGCACCAAAACCCGACGCCGCTGTCGCAGTGACAGTTAACGGCCGACCGACGACAGAAAGCGTGGTTGAATAAGACAACGGAGAATCACCGGGTTCGTCGTTCACAGTCGGCATACCATCGGCGTCACTAATCTCAGCCGAATGATAGTGAACTAACCTCAGTTCGGGCGGAGCAGCCTCATCGGTAACCAAATAGTTGATTCGTTCGGGTGTTATCGTGGTCAAACCGGTCCTGATGATTTCACCTACATGAAACAGTCCGAATACGTATCCTCTTACATCGTTCGATATCTGCCCGACTCTTGTGACTAGTCCCTCTTCTCCGTAGATGGGAACAAACGCTAGGTAGCCGACAGATTCAGCCCGCTCCACACCGATCGGTAGACGGCCGGTCGACACCATGAGGCCAATGCTTCGCGCTTGAGCTAAGCCACTCCAAATTTCTCGCCGCGAAGCCAAATCCCGACCTTTGCGTAAGCCTTCGGCTCCTGTCGGTTCACTGAATAGAACTGGATAACGATCCTCTCCTGCTCTGATCTCGGTACTGTCATCGC
>JASJCT010000191.1 GCA_030065855.1 Myxococcota bacterium | reverse complement strand
ATCACGAACCGTTCTCGCTTCGAGCACAGCAAGCCAACTGTGCAGTCCGGACAGTCTCTGCGCCGCGTTGGCGTAGTATTCTGAGGCTTCGGATTCTCGAGCGCTTAACTCCATCGAGCGCCCAATTCGAACATCTAGGATGCCTGCTCGCTCTCCCTCGGAAGATGCTGCAGCCTTCAAAAAAGACTGGGCGGCAGATGAGTAACGCTGCAGTAGAAATTCCGCCTCACCCTGGACCTCCCATATCGCACCTGTCCAAAGAGGATCGGGACCTGCATGTTGCTCGAGCACTTGAAGCGCTCTCAACGGGAAGCCAATATCGAGTTCGAGCCTTGCCACTCTTAGAGCAAGCTCTCGATCGACAATCCCGGGATCCAGTAGATTCCTCGCTCTCACAGTGGAATGCCACACGGCCGCATCCGCTTCGAGGTCGTGAAGCTCCTGAGCATTCAAAGGAATAGAGCCTATACCCAACCAAAGGCCCCCTATCAATGCTCCCAACGTTCTCCTGTTTAAGCGATCAAAACGCAATTGTGTACCTCCGGCGTACACTCGCGATTAAAGGTGCCTCCAAAGTAGAGGCATAGAAGGCATAAATCACCTTATCTACCCCAATGTAACAAGGGAAGTCGATCTGTCTCCGTTTGCCGGTTCAACCTCCCTTTGGACAATCCTAGTTTGCCTGGTCACTTGCCGAGTTTCAATCAGAGCTGTTACTTTCGCCAACTTGAATGCCAACTGAGAATCTCGCGGGACGCACTTTCGCCGGCTACGGGCTTCTGGAGCGTGTTGGAGAAGGTGGAACCGCAACCGTCTATCGCGCAGAGCACCCTGAACATGGGCAGTGTGCGGTCAAATTCCTCAAGCTTAGGCTCCGCAAGGACCCTACTTCGGTCAAGCGGTTCCTACGTGAGGCAGGTTTTGGTGCGCGCATCAAACATCCATCCGTTGTTGCTACCTACGACTATGGTGAAGAAGAGGGTTTCCACTATCTGGCATTGGAATGGGTAGACGGAGAGCCCCTATCGCGTTTTGCGCAACGCTCTGGTCCGTTGGCGACCGATCTAGTCGTGCATATGGTTCGCCAGCTCACCGATGGTCTTAGCGCGGCTCATGCAGTCGGGATAATCCACCGGGACCTAAAGCCAGAAAACGTCGTATACAACCCATCCAACAGAGAAGTTAAGCTTCTCGACTTTGGTATTGCGCGCGACGCGCAAGAACCCGCAGCCGATCGTCTAACCAGAACCGGGTTCTTTGTAGGTACGCTTCAGTATGTAGCACCGGAAGCTCTATCTGGCGAGCTGGTGGGTGAACAGGCCGATATCTACAGCGTAGCCAAAATCACCTACTACTTGTTGACAGGCGTGCTTCCGCAGACCGGGCGTTCGCCAAGGGAAGTTTTTCAACAACTGCTCACTCAACCACCCACACCTCTCAACGAGGCCGTTAGAGATCTCAAGTTCACGTCCGCTTTAGAGGCCGCGATAATGAAGGGGCTCGAACGGCAACCGACAGACCGCCAGCCAACGATCGCCGCATTCGCTGAAGAACTCATAGCGGGCGCTAGCGCTGTAGACAAACCGCAGAAGAAGGGTTTGTTTGGCTCGCTCAAATCCTTCGTCAAAGACAGGCGCTCCAAAGATTGATTTGAGGGTCATTGCCCGCATTTGTTAGGCAGTGAGAAGCTATCCAAACGCAAGATACCGATAGAGCTGAATGGACCAAGGCCTACAGCATCTAGAAGAGAATCATTTCCTTGCCACTAGCGTACGGCGGCGCTGGGGATTGGTTGCGGTTGGAACCTCTTTACTACTCCTCGGCGAACCCTTTGGACTACCGAGATTCAATCCGTGGCTTGTTGTTTTATTTGCGGGACTCGGAGCGGGAACCAATATCCTTGTCGGCTGGAGTCTCAAAAGGGATACCCGAAGTTGGTGGACAACCTACCTGCTGGTTTTGATCGACATCTTCTTGGTTGGAATTGTGGTCGCATCAATCGGCCCAGGCGGAACGATTCTGGGATTTATCTACGTTGTTGTACCATGCTTCTCGAGGCCCGAACGGAGTCTTGGAATATTAGCAATTTTTACAGCATGTCTTATCTACGGAGTTTGTGTGTTTTTACACCCAATTCTTAATGGAGAGACAGCCGCGTTTAATTCCGCCGCGATTCCGATTCTTGATGTTGTCCTCTTCTTGGCGGTGACATTAGCCCTTCATGCTGAGCCGTATCGTACTCACGATAGGATTAGACACACTAACAGGTTGATCCAAGAAGTGACGGCTGGGAAATTCGCCCATAGAGTGCCGGCAGACTCAAATGATGGTTTCGGACTGCTGGAACAATCGTTAAACGAGTTCTTGTCACGAACTTCACAGATTGTCTCGGATGTCGGTAATAAATCGGAGAGCGTCGCTTCAGTAGGTGGGGCAGTATCCAAGCACGCAGATAGACTCGAAGCAGCCTTGAAGCGGTTACTAGAGCAAACGACTCAGTTGGTGGGTGAATTATCTGAGCAACATGACATTGCTGATTCTGGGCAAAACGAAGCTGCGGTTGCCGCCCGAGAGGCTTCAGGGATCCTATCCAACACGGAGATATCTCAGAACGAAACGGAGCAACTCCTATCTGTTGCAGACCTTGGAATAGATCGGATTGAAGCGCTCCAAACCGCCATATCCACCATTAGAACCGACGTCAAGCGTGCTGCCGGCATCATAACCAAATTATCCGATCAATCGAGACAGATCGGTTCATTTGCCCTGGCGATATCGAAGATAGCGAGGCACACGCATGTGCTAGCCTTAAACGCAGCTATCGAAGCGGCACACGCCGACGAGCACGGCCAAGGATTTGCAGTAGTCGCGGAACAGGTGCGTACTCTTGCTGGTGAGGCCGGAGGTTCGGCCCGCGACGTTTCTAACCTGATTGGAGAGGTCCAGGCGGGTATCGAGGATGCTGCAGAGGTTATGGTTGCCGGATCCGAAAGAATAGAACGCATTACGATGCTCACCAACGAAGCTCATGACACTCTTGACGACATGCATATGCGTGCGTCTCAACTGTCCCAAGAGCTTTCCACATCTGCTGAGAAATCCGCGAGCCAACCTCGGTCCCTGGTAGGACTAACCGAAAGGCTCACCATATTGGCTCGGTTCACAGAAAAATGCTCGCGTGAGGTCGAAGAAACGAAGGAGATGATTTCTGTGGAAGCGAGTGCAATCGAGGATCTCCAACAGGCAAGTAGTCAGATCTCGGGTCTGGCCGAAGAGTTCAGAGGCATTCTATCGTAGGCATTTCTTTACTAGAATCTGACTCTAACCTTTATCGACTGGAGAGACTGGCCGACCTTTCACTGCTCCCACCATGTGTGCCCGAGTATACCCACCCCTTGTTGATCGAGCGGATGAAAGGTGCGAAACGTAGTGCGGAAAGGTACGACCAGCCGCTCCAAAAACTCATCTAGTGCCAGATCAAATGGATATCGCGTGCGAAATTCGCTCGCAGTAGTGCCCAGAACCGTCCTGAGATGACGCCCGAAGCTTTGGGGCGAAGAATATTGCAGTCGGTAAGCGACGTCCGCGAGAGAGAGGCCCGGTTCTTCCAGAAGAGCCGCTGCGTACACGATGCGGATACTGGCAAGGTACCGTTTGGGTGAAGGAAGACCGAGCCGGAAAAATCGCGACATAAAAGTGCTCGGATGAACTCTGAGACGCTCCGTAAGATCTTTGATAGTTGTGGTACCTGGAGCAAGCCGAACAAGTATCTCAAACAGACTTCTACAATCTGGCGTAGGATTTCCCAGGGCAGGAATAAGCTTTACGAAAATCTTCGCTGCGGTAGGCGAATTGGGATGTGAAACGAGGTTACGAAGTCGTTTCCAACCAAGTGATTCGCTGAGATCGACCATCTTGCGAATTCCGTGTGCACCCAGCTCCAATAGACGTTCGGAGGATGTGGGATCGTGTCGGGAGACCAAGGCAACTGTTGGAATTCCCGGAAAGCCGTCGACAAGTGTCGATAGATGGGAGAGTTCGTCCTCTCCAACACAACCAGGCGAAACAAACACCGCATGAACCGGCCTCTCACGAACAGCCCTGAGGACTTCTCCTACCGAGCCTGTGTGAACCGCCGAAAATATCCCACCCGATGCTGTGTCCAGCTGTGACCGTATTCTAGGTTCTACTACCGTCGCCACTATTCTCGATGTCTCAGTAGAGTTCATTTCAACCCCAATTCCGAACCGGCGACAGCTTACACGGAGATACTCAACATTGTGTCAACACATCTCATTCCATTCGCAGGAATCATCAACCAAGCGGTTTGCACACATATCCCTTCTACGGCCGCCCTTCTACCGCTAAGTTCTTCTGATGTGGGTGGTGGAGTGTGACGGTCGCGGCTCGTGGTTCACGAGTCGAGGAAAGTCCGAGCTCCGTAGGGTAGACTGCCAGGTAACGCCTGGGCGTCGTAAGGCGACGGAAAGGGCCACAGAAAACAAACCGCCCGCCAATGGCGGGTAAGGGTGAAAAGGTGGGGTAAGAGCCCACCGCATACCCTGGCAACAGGGTGTGGCACGGTAACCCCCAGTCGGAGCAAGGCCAAATAGGCGGCGAGGCTCGACCCGGGCCGTTCGAGTCGCGGGTAGGCCGCAAGAGGTGGCGGGTGACCGTCATCCCAGATAGATGACCGTCCGGGTGCCGAAAGCACCTGAACAGAACTCGGCTTACTGCTCCGCCACCCCTGGTTCATATACCTCGCGTTTCGTATGATTCGTCCACAACAGCATTTCAATAGAAACCAGAAAGAGCCTAAGAATTTCATATGGCCCAGCCATACCCACCTGATTGGGAACTAGTCGCAGAGCTGAGAGTATTCCGAACTCAAACCAAGGAGTGGGAGAGACTCATTGGCTGGCGATCTGAAATGAAGCGAAAGGGCTGGCGGCTACTACAGGTAAGCTCGGACGAAGGAAACCTGGTTGCGGTGTTCGGTCGTACGAAAGAGGAGCTTTTAGTTAGAGACGGAGACAATTCGTGATCCCAGGTTTTCAAAAGTATGGCCCAGCGTTGCCGGTTTTTCTTCTGCTAATAGGCTCAGGTTGCGGACTCATTGGGGGGAAGGCGGAACCGGAGCCGATATCGTCAACTCACTATCGTCCGTATAGAGCCTCTTACAGGGGTATTTCCTCCTCCGAAATCCAGCAGCAGTTCGATATCCAGACCACTGAAACTGCTTTTGCATTCGAGTTTTTTCTCAGAGTATCTGTGGACGATAGTTTCGGATCTATGGAAACCGACCTCGCAGTCGATTCAGTTTTTCTCCGGGATGGTGCATCGGGCGGATTTGGATCTTCTCAAGTTGATTCCGCTAGAGGGGTAGAATACCAAGCTACTCTCCATCCCGATGGAAGGTTGATCGATTTTGCAGGTGGCGAACAAGGCGGTTCGTTTGCTGCAGAGATCGCAGATCGTGTACTCAAGCAATTCTTCCCTCTAATCCCAGACAGTGGCGTAAAATCCGGAGTACGGTGGGCTGACACTTTGAGCAACGATGTGAATATTGATGGTGTCACTAATGTTGTTCGCACAATTAGCGATCACGCGGCCATGGGCTGGACAGATTATGCTGGAGTTCGTGCCATGCGTATCCAAACCACCTCGGTTTACGAACTCTCTGGGGAGGGCAACCAAATGGGACGGGATTTCACAATTACCGGCACCGGGAGACGTAGCTCCGATCGGTATGTTGGAGAAGACGGTCGCTACCTGGGCTCTGTTTCGGTGGACACCACTCGGCTGCAAGCATTATTGACTGCTTCTGGCGATATAGTGCCGATTCACCAGGTTCGTGTCGACTCCATTATCATAGAGCAATAACATGCTCCGATATTTCGCATTCCTCGTCATGGCAACAACCCTTTTCGGTCAACCACTGGCCGGACAGAGTACAAATCCGAGGTCAGCCGACTATCTGTTCGCGGCCACTACCAATGACACCCGCGCGCTATGGCTGAATCCCGCCGGACTAGCTGTTGTACCCGAAGCATCGGTGTTTGGGGAATTCGTTCTACACCATCAACCAGATTCGAATCTCCGTGTCGGACAGGTATCCTTGGGTTTTAACGCCCAAGGCCTCTCCTTCGGGTATCAGCGGGATCGACTCACTATTGGGACATCCAACCACACCTATAGGCTCGGTCTCGCCAGGAGTTTGAGGACCTGGGCTATTGGCGTTGCTTTTTCCTACTACAACGCAGGTCCCGACGACAGGGGCATTGATCTTGGTCTGCGCTACCGGCTACTGCCGCCAGTGCAAATTGGATTGGTCTTGAGGAACATTGGCGAACCGGTTGTTCGATCAGACACGCTACCATTGACTGGAGTTGCTAGCATTGGATTCGCTGCGTTGCCGGGAGTTCTTACGCTTGCTGCAGAGTTGATTGCACAGGACCGTGTTTCTGCAACGGGTTTGGACATGGGTTATCGACTTGGAGCGAGACTGTCTCCAGGACTCCGAGTACCTGCTGCCGCGCTGATCGCTATGAACATGGACAGCGATCTCAAGGTCTATCAACTGCAGGTGGGTATTTCGATCGGTGAACGCCGCCAGGGGATAGTAGTTGGCGGTCTCGTACCCGATGGACCCTCAACCTACCTGGAAGCTCTCAGCGTCACCGGACTAGCAAGAAATAGCTTGTTGGCCCAGAGACGCTGATGTAGAACAGTTAATTTCTATTCGTCAGTCAAGAAGTCGCAGTGGCATGACCAAGCACAAGTAGTCCGCCGGATCGTCCCAGTCTATCGGCTCAATTGTGGCTGCTCTCTCGGGTGCTTTGAGAGTCATTTTCACTTCGTCAGTAGGCATGAACTTCAGAATATCCAGTAGGTAGTTGGCATTGAAGCCAATCTCCAGTGGCTCTCCGCCATACCCGACAGCAATCTCGTCTTGAGCTTCACCCAAGTCTGGGGTATTGACGGAAAATCCGAGCGTATCCGCACCGTATGCTAATCTGACCCGGTGTGTTTGATCGCTGGCTACTACACCTACCCTACGTAATGCAGCGGTTAGACTCTGTTTGTCTACGGTGGCTACCTTGTCGTTCTCGCGAGGTATAACCTGTTCGTAGTTCGGATAGGGACCTTCAATGAGCCGTGTGAAAACCAATGTCGAGTTGCACTTGAAGCCCAAGTGATTGTCACTCCGTGCAATTGCAACTTCGTCGGAAGGAGCAAAAAGTCTTCTCACCTGCTCCAAAGCTTTTGGCGGAACGATAAACTCTGCAGATGCTGCTCCGCTCGAGATAGGAACATCCATCCTCGCTAGTCGATGACCGTTGGTTGCCACCATG
>JASJCT010000012.1 GCA_030065855.1 Myxococcota bacterium | reverse complement strand
TCAAAGGTAAAATTCGATTGGACGTGTCAAAATCCCCCTAACCCCCTTTTTCAAGGGGGAGATCCTTTACCCGGCATAAAAATAGCAAAAATCGCGACATTTGCCCTTAACCGAATGCCATTGCCTCGTAGGGAAGGGGACTGGGGGGATGGGTTCTCGTAAAAAGGGCTATTTCGGGACGAGCACTAACTAGTGCTATGTCAACCATATTCTAGTGGGTACCATCGGGCATTCCCCCTTTGAAAAAGGGGGTTAGGGGGATTTTTAACACTTGGGAAATATTGATTAAATCCCCCCAGTCCCCTTTTCAAGGGGGAGTTTATTACCCGCCACTCATCACTTGACATGGCACTAGTTCCCACCCCAGAAGTCTGTTTTGTTTGGGGAATTAGATATTTCTGTCGTTGCCGCGCAGGCGGGAACCCATTGAGTTCATTATGGATTCCCGCCTACGCGGGAATGACGATCTTGGATGAATTACGGTACACTACCTAGTTTAAATCAATTGACTATTTGGCTTTCGACCCAAAAAAGCGATCCATCAGGTGAATGGCGGACAAACGCCATTTCGCGAGCAGCACAATTCGTTGACAGCGTCAATTATTTGACGCTTTAATTCCAGTCCGGCAGCAGAGGCGAGAGGTGGTTATCCTTCCTACCCGACTCTAACGGCCATAAAATGAGGAGAATTTTCACCTGAAACGATAACATCGAGCGCGCTGCCACTATCTTGAAAAGCACGGAGCTCTATGTAGTCGCCCGTATTGAACTCCCAAAGTGTAACGACTTCGCTCCTGGACTGCTCGATCGCGCTTCGATCAGTAGCGGCAATAATTGTACCGTTGTTGAGAAAAATATCCAGCATTCGTCTACCAGTACTGTTGCTTTCCCATTGGGCTTGGCCAGTTACTAGATACTTTCCAGCTGTTTGAAACGTGATTCGGCTATTGTTAGATACAATATCGTGCATGTGATCCGTATCAAATTTAGTATCGTTAAAGTTTAAAACCGTCGTTGTGTTGTTCGCAATCTCTTGATTAGAAGAGTTGCGCACCCGAACTGATTGATTCAATGTTGAGAATGGCGCAGTCATTTTTTCTCCTTTTCCCTTGTTTCGTATCCCCAATATTAAAGGACTTATTACATAGTAATCTTTATTAATTTATAGTCAATAAAAAACTTTGTATTTTTTTGACATATATCTATTTTAGCTCATCTGAAAAACTTCCCTGGGGCTAAAGCCGCCAGGCTATATTCCTTAGCCGCTTTTCGGCTAGGCCATCTATTTACCCGACCCTTCATTGAAGGCTGGACAGAGCACTGGCGCTCCAGTTCATTACGTGGTACCTGGCAGTTGTAAGTTGGCGGCGATCCAGGCCAAATTCACCGGAGGTAGGAGATGGGACGCCATTTTGATATTGAATGCCTAGATCCCGGCATGGTTGCGGTCCTGGGTGTGCCTTCTGACGAGAACTCGTCCTATATGCGCGGGCCTGCTGCAGGGCCAACTATCATTCGAAATGCCCTTAGGTGCGACGCTACCAACCTCTCGACAGAATGTGGCCTCGACCTCAGTACCCACTCGGGCTGGACCGACCTGGGGGATCTGGTGTTTGAAAATCAAGCCTCTGCCGTGGCGGATATTGAACGCCATTTCCGCGAGCTTCTTTTAAGGGATGTCCGGGCCCTGGCCCTTGGAGGAGACCATGCGGTGACCTATCCAATCGTCCGCGCACATGCTGATACGTACAAAGATCTGACCCTTGTTCACTTGGATGCCCATCCAGATCTCTACGATATCTTTAATGGAAATCGCTTTTCCAATGCCTGTCCTTTTGCTCGTATTATGGAACAAGGCCTGGCTGCGCGTCTGGTTCAGGTAGGCATCCGCACCATGACCCCCCATCAGCAAGATCAGGCAAATAGATTCGGGGTCGAAGTGATTCGAGCAGCAGATGTAGGTGCGGATCTGTCTTTGGAGCTAGCAGGGCCGGTTTATCTATCCCTAGATATCGACGTTCTGGACCCGGCTTTTGCTCCAGGGGTGTCCCACCCAGAACCCGGTGGCCTGTCAACGCGCGATGTCATCTCCATCATCGGGAATATGGGCGGCCAGATTGTGGGCGCCGATATCGTGGAGCTCAATCCCAGAAGAGATCCCCAAGGTATCACCGCTATGGTGGCTGCCAAGCTTCTCAAAGAGATATTGGGAAAGATGCTTAGAGCAGGTCCCAATACCTGATTGTCCCCGGTCGGACTTTTCACTGCACAAAAGCGCTTTTTATCTTGTGGAAGGGTTCCATTTTTAAAAATCAGACTTAAATTTTATAAAAATTCAATCCTGTGTTCGTGACAATGGCTCCATTGTTCTGATTCGCGTGGACAACGGGAACATTGTGCGTCGCTGGGATGTCTAATTATCTAGAACTGACACATGTCAAACCTGGAATCAAAGGATAATATGTTCACTTGTGGTGATATTCCCGCCTGGGATGTCCCCAATGGAATGCTACACTTGTCTCCAGCTGGCATGCACAAAAACGCATCTCTGAAAATTGCAGGACTGGAAAGGCATCATCTGGAGAACGTGCCCCCAGCGATGGTGGATTTCTTATCCATTGCATCCTATCTATACATCGCAGAGCGCATGGGGCGTCTTTCAACTGACGCTGAACCAGCACCTCGTTGCTTCAGGCTCGTCATCGGCGTCCAAAATCCAGATTTCTGGCACTCCCTTGAGGTCAAGGGTGAGCTTGAGAAGGTGTTGCGAGTACTGTGCCGGGATAGATTCTCGTTTGAGTTCAGGCAGTGTCCATCGCCTTCTTTAGACCACCTTTGTTGTGTTGTGCCATCTCCCACGCCTCCAAGAGCGCTCAGTCAAAACGACGTTATCATGCTCCTTTCGGGCGGTCTGGATTCCCTGGGCGGCGCAGCTGACTTGGTGCTCGAAAAAAAACAACGGGTGATTGCTATCAGCCATCGCACTTCCAATCTGACTTGGAAAACCCAGGACGCCTTGGTAGATGCCTTATCGCGGAAGCCCGGAACGCTGAGACCCGTGCATATACCATTCCGCGTCGTGCCTTACGACAATCAGTATCGTAAAGAACGGCCGCAGCACACATCCGCGCTGCTTTACAGTGCTGTGGCCGGGGTTATTGCTGCTGCATCGGGTATTACTAGGATTTATTTTCATAAAAACGGTATCTGCAGCCTGGGCTTCTCTGCGCCTCGACAAAGACACCCCCTATTGCCCGTGCGAACCACCCATCCCCAGGTGCTGTTTCGGCTCTCACGCATCCTGTCTATGGCAGCTGGTTTGGCAATAAAAATCGAGAATCCCTTTGAAAATAAAACCCGATCTGAAATAGCCAACGCGATTTCCAACAGCGGATTGGCGCCAATGATGCGAGAAACGGTAAGCTGCGCTGAGAGCCCCTTTGGGAGCCCTGTACACCATTGTGGCACTTGCGATACATGCATTGATCGGCGCTTTGCCTTGTTGGCGAGTGGTCTCGATACCTATGATGCGGATTACAATGTCGGTCTCACGAGCAGGCAGTGGGAAAAGAAGCCCCATCGCTCGCGACTCCTTTTCTATATCGCGGCAGCAGAGGGCTTTGCCGCTGTCAGGGATCCATTCGATTTTGTCAACCAGCACGGCACCCGAAATGCGACAGCCCATCCCGACATGAAAACCCGGGCCATCTGCCAAAAAATCTTTGAAATGCATAGACGTCACGGCCACGCCGTTGGTCAGGTGGTCAGCCGACTCTCCAAACAGCTCTCCAAAGACACCATCGAAGGTCGGGTGCAGACAAATCAATCTCTGATTATGCTAACGGCCGAAGGGCTCAGAAGAAGCTCATTTCCAGCGCCTCCACCCATCGACGACACAAAGGATCTCAAGCTTCGCGACGACAGTAAAAATGTATTCTTAAACCTCGGCGACTATTGGATCATGCGATTTGGCGGAGGACCGACATTTACCCTCAAGTTCAGCAAGGGACTGATCTACATCCGCTGGCTCATCAAACATCCGAATCGCACGTTTACCGCCTATGACCTCATCGACCTGGGCGAGGGGCGAGAGCCCTCAGGTCGACCACCTGCTGCTGATCTGAGCATCGATCAGAAGGCCATCGCCAACGTCAAAGAGAGCTTGCATCGTCTCAAAACAAAGTTAGAGCTGGCAACAGATGTCGGGGATATGGATACAGTGACGCGGTGCGAGCAGAAGATGGCATCCTTGACAGCTTATCTCATTTCCCAGACCCGGCCGGACGGACGTCCCAAAAAGCACAATCCGAGAAAAGAAAAGGCGCGGTTTGCCGTGACCAAGGCGATTTCGCGGGCACTAAAACGGATACGAGCCAATGACAAATCAATGGCAGGGCATCTGAGCACACATATTAAGACGGGCTTCAACGTGACCTACACGGACCCGGACACCCAATGGGAAGCCTGATTCGCATGACCCGCGCGGTTAAGGGAACGACGATTAAGGCTATTGCGATGTCGAACTTGGGTAGCGTACAAAACTGCTTATGAAGATGACGGCAATAACGCGATCTCGACCATTTTCAACGTCTCAGAGATGTTGTAGATTCGGCCAGTAGGAAAGGAGCCCTTGTGGGATTTTCAGTTGACGATACCAGACGGCATTCCCCAGTGTCCGAGTCGGCCCGGTGCTGGGGATAAGGTAGTCATCGGAGAACGGTTACGGTGATGAATAGAATTGGAATTCTGCTACTAATTATCTCGCTATCTATGTTTACTGGAAAAGCAGTGGCAGAAGTGCCCTGGGTACTTCCAGTCAGCGGGGTGCTAACCGATCTAGATGACAATCCGCTGATCGGGTTGCATAGACTGGCCTTCACGATTTACGATGCGGAAGTCGGAGGTGACCCCCTATGGAGCGATGTCTATGTCCTGAATCTGAAAGACGGCATATTTTCAGTTTATCTCGGTGAAAAAACAGCACTGGATTTACTCGATTTCGTCGAACATGATGCGCTGTGGCTCGGCGTACAAGTCGAAAACGAGACCTCTGATTCTCGTATCGAGATCGCCTCCGCCCCTTTTGCCGTGGAAGCCCAGTACTGCCGGCAGGTCGTCGGTGTGGATTGCAAAAACGGCAAATTCCTTCAAGGATGGGATCATAAGACAGGAGAGCCCATCTGCATGTCGGTTCAATTCGCGTATATCGACAACTTGCCAGAGGGCTTGGGTGACGGAGACAATGACACCATATACTCCGCCGGAGCAGGGCTTGCACTGTCTGCAGATAACGCATTTTCAGTCAATCAGGACGATATCGAGAATTGGGCCATGGATGTCTGCTACGACAGCAAAGCCGAGTTGCTCTTGGCCCTCGATGATGAGTACGTCAACGAAAACCAGCTCGGTGGCGTGACCAGCGATATGCTCGTCGCTGGTATCGCACCTGAAAAGATCCAGGGGACAGCATGGACATCGGAAAACGATGGCCCTGAAACTGGTCTCAGCGCGGACCTTCTCGACGGTTATCAAGCCTTGGACTTCTCTCTGATAGACCACAGACACGATTCAGACTATCAAGGTAAATACAAGTTTACAGTAATCGTCAGCCCAGTTGGAGATGGCAGTGACACCGTAGCCAACGGGCAAGCCCTGTACGATGCGCTGGAGAGTATACGAGGAGCCGCTTCTCAAGACAGTCCCTATCTTCTAAAAATCGAACCGGGCGTCTACCACTTACAGGAGATTAATGGCGGCCATCGGACCTTGAAGATGCAGGACTGGATAGATATAGAAGGCTCTGGCGAGAACATGACAAAAATTACATCGGTCGGGACGGACCAAAGCATGGGTGAAGATTATGGTGTAATCGAGGGAGCGAACCATGCAGAGCTCAGATTCCTAACAGCGGAGAGTACCGGTGCGTATTACTTCAACATAGCTATAGTAAACAAATATACATCACCCAAGATAACAAACGTTACTGCAATCGGAAGAGAAGGTCAATTTTGTGTTGGAATATCCAATCGCTATTTCTCAGCACCGCACATAGAATCTGTTACTGCCAAGGCTGAGTGCTGGAATGCCTATGGTATTCGAAATTTTCGCTCGCAGCCTACCCTTATCAACGTAAATTCATCAGGGATTGCAACAGGCGCGGTTGGCGGGGGAATTCGAAATTCTGAATCAAACATAACAATTCTAAGATCAGTATTTAAAGGAGAAAGTTCCAACTGCATTACATATGGCATTCGCAATCGCTCATCAAGTTTGGTTTTAATAGATGTCACCGCATCAGCTGTGAATGGAAGAGACGTCCGGGGAATTATCAATTTTTCAGCCAATCTCACAGCAACCAACTTAACCGTTACTGCGGCAAACGGATCGGCAACGACTCATGGCATTATAAATGAAATCCACGGTGATGAGCTAGGACCCCATTCAGTCAAAGTGTTCAACTCAAAAATTACCAGTAGTGGACAGACCATTTCAAACACCGACGGATACAGTGTCTGGATAGCCTCATCTCTTCTCGATGGCGATCCGCCAGTGGGAGCAGGCAACCTCAAATGTACTTATGTGGTGGATGGTAATTATGATGCCTACACCTGTCCCCAATGACGGCCCTTAAAGGATATCTAAAGTAAACCGTCCGAAGAAAGAAAAAACCACTATCCTGATGTAAAAATAATAAATTTTCCACCTGTGATGCCTAATGTCACGGGGTGTGACGCCAAATGTCACACCGTATATAGGTGGAAGACGGAATAGAAAACCAGATTGATGGTAGCGAGGTAGCGTGGGATGAATCAGCAGAAAGATAGAATAAGGTCAAAGATTATCGGCCATAGCCCAGCCTTACTCGAGGCTATTCAAAAGCTGGAACGCGCTGCTGGTCGACACCATCTTCCCATCGTTCTCCTCGGCGAAACCGGCACCGGAAAGGAGCTGGCCGCAAAGCTAATCCATGCAATAACCAGGCCCAATGAACCGTTCGTGCCGATTAATTGTGGTGCTATTTCAAAGGAGTTGATGATGTCCGAATGTTTCGGCCATGTAAAGGGGGCGTTTACAGGTGCCATCAGAGACAGGAGAGGCGTTTTCGAACAAGCCCACGGCGGGGTGCTGTTCCTCGACGAAATTGGAGAGATGCCCCTGGACCTCCAAGTCAAGCTGCTCCGGGTGCTTCAAGATAGGGAAATCCAGCGGGTCGGCAGCGAAAAGACCATCTGTGTCGATGTCCGCATCGTCGCAGCGACCAACAAAGATCTCAAAGGCATGGTGAAAAAGGGCACCTTCCGGGAAGATTTGTACTTCCGCCTCAAAGGCCTGACAGTGACCCTACCACCATTGCGAGAACGGGGAAATGACGTGCTGCTACTCGCTGATCATTTTCTGAAAAGCATCGATGAAGACAAATGCTTTAGCCTCAAATCAATGCAATTGCTTCGCCTATACCAGTGGCCTGGCAATATCCGCGAGCTCGAAAACGTCATCGTCGCAGCTGAGGCAACAGCCGACTGCCGCGAAATAGAGGTCGACCACTTGCTCGATCTGTTGGAAAGTGATGGGCTGCTGGCAGGGGTCACACCCACTAACACAGCTACCTATGACATCGATTACTCGTACAGTTCTTTGGGAGACTCTCCTTGACCGTCTGTTGTCGGTGCCTGTTTTGGATCTGGTGGTAGATCTATGGCCACTGTTCCTTTTAGGCCCTTTATGGCAGCCTCAAAATTTGCTTCAGCTTGGGCCAAGGTGAGCTTGGCGTGGGCTTCTTGCTTATCCATTGCGGTGACATAGGTGCGAATGTTTTTAACTGCCTTATCAAAATGAAGGGCATTGTCGTGGCACAGAGCCAGATAGAAATAGATTTCTGGATGGTCTGATGCAAAGGCCTCGTACTCCCTTACAATTTGGCTCAACACGTGGATGGCATCCTTGCATTCATCCGTATCTTCGGGATCTGCGTTGAGATAGTGCAAATATCCCTTGAGCAATAGCATCTGAGCCCCACCCGGTCGCCACAGGTGCTCTGGAATGCGTTGAAATCGCTCCAGGGCATCTCGGTAGGCACGCGCGTTGACGGATTTTAATACGTCGGCCACCTTGTCGCGTAGGTCAGCTATCTGATCTTCGGTCATACTCAACGACGGGGATGGGGGATCAAATAAGGGCAGCGGGGCCCCTTCCTTGCCCTCGAGGAGGTTGGCCATGCGCGCTGTCAATTGAACAGATGGTTCGTCAGACGCCAACTGGGCGGCTTCTTTTAAAAACGCTGCGGCTTGCCTTTTTCGACCATTCGCGAGCAGGGATACGGCTTGCTCAGCCAGGTTTCGCGCCCTGCTGACACCCGTGCCAAAGCCCTCTACGACTTGTATTAGTCGGCCATACGACCACTCGTCTGTATAAATTGTCGCCAGATACCCGGCAAAGCGGCTAAACGAAATCAGATCCCGCGGTGCGGCAAACTCGATGATCGCGTTGTCGTCCGTATTGATGGGCAGGTCTTTATACAAATCCGAATCCGAACCCGACCCGTTCCCAGGGCTGTTCGTATAATCATTCAGCTCTTCTTGGTTCACGAGCAGGACCCTGGCAAACACATCTGTCGCCGAAAAGATATAGGCCCGCTTCATCTCATCCCGCACCGATGGCAATGCCATTGCCATTTGAACGCGCTCTAAATCAAAGGTCAGTGGCTTAAAGGAGCCGAGCAGCACGGTATCCGACGAGAGATCCTCGGCAGCAAACAGGGCCACATGGGGAAACACGCTCGCAAAGGTCCTAAAAATGGTCTTGATGTTTTCAGGCGACAACTCGTAGAGCTGTACCCATTGGCAAAAAATACCGTCCGGCTTAAGCGCCTGGCGTGTCGCTAAGAAGTTATCCACGGTGAACATATTCGACACACCAGTGATCCACGGATTTGAGGGCTCGGAAATAATAACGTCATACTGCTTTGGCGATGAGGCGAGAAAATTGCGACCATCGTTGTTGAACAGGGTAAGGCGATCGTCAATCACATAGGTGTTGGGATCTGACCAGTCAAAATCCGGGTTGGGCACTTTGGTAATGGGATCGAATGGTTGACGATAGGTGAGATGGTTGACGTTCAAATCCGGATCTGTCTTTTCCCCCTCCATGGTGCCAAATACCCGAGAGGCCTCGACCACGGCGTTTTCGAGCTCGATGGCATCGACGTACGCTATTGGAAATGCAAGGGCGCTGCCCACGGTCACGCCGGATCCAAATCCCACGATGGCCACTTCTAGATCCTTGGGACCTTGGGGGTGAAACAATAACGGGTAAGCAGCCACCATGATCTGTGTGGGCATGTCGTCGCCGTTGGATGCATCGACTTTGCCGTTGTTTTTAAGGGCAAAATGGCGACCCCAGAGCTCGATCGATACGGTTGTGCTGACCCCGTCGTAGTAGTATTTTATGTCTGGATCCCCCCATGATTCCTCATCCAAAGCGTCTTTCATCAGGGAAATACGAAAGATGCCGATGGTTAGGGCCGCGGGATCCCAGCCAGGCACGCGAAAGAGAAAGGCGAGCACCAAGAGCATTGCTGGGATAGCCACGGCCAATCGGTGGCGATATTCGGCAGTGGCGACGAGGGCCAGGGCGAGGCCTGTTATGGCATAGATACCCACGGAAAGGAAGAACGTGGACTGCATACCCGCACCCCCAAAATATCGGGAGAAGAGGGGTACAAACACAAATGCCGATAAAAAAGACCCACAAATAGCGCCAAAGGTATTAAGGGCATACACGCTTCCCACATCGCGGCCTACGCGGGTGAAATCGGCACTGGCAATGCGTATGGTTAAAGGAAACGTAGCCCCCATAAAAAACGTAGCAGGCAATACAGCAAACGCGGCCACAGCAAACATCAGGAACTGAACCAAGCCCACGTGCTGGTCGTAGGAGGAGATATGGGTGGTCACCAGATGGGCAAAGACCCGCGGTAAATCATCCATGTAAATGAAGTTGAGCATGGCACATCCGGCAATGCCAAGCTCGACCAAAGCCAGGGCAAAAACCGGGTTGCGAATGCGCCTTACTAACTTGGAAAAAACAGCGGCGCCTCCTGCGAGTCCAATGAGGAATGCGATAAGCACGAGTGAGAACGAATAAACAGATGCGCCGATGATCATGGCCATGGCGCGGTTCCACACTACCTGAAGGTTCATGGCCGCAAGACCGGACAAAAAGAAAGCCACAAGCGTCAGATGTCGCATAAGGGGCGTTGCGATAACGCTTGGTTTTTCGTCCTGTGCAAGCAGCGTGTCCAGGGTTTCAGTGTTCTGGCTGTCTTTCTGGCGAGTAGGGAGGAGGAAGAGCCACTTGCGGCAGGCGAAAATAGCGATGCACAGGAAAATATTAATCAATCCAGCAGTGCGGTTCGTCGCAGCCAGGCCAATCCCTGGCAACAGGGCAAAGGTCGACAGAAAGACCCCGCCGATAGCCCCGATAGTGTTGACAGTGTACAGTGCGCCCACCCGGGATCCGACCCGGTGCATGTGCGCTTCGTGGGTCACGAAATGCCGAGACAACAAGGGCAGTGTCGCCCCCATACACGTGGTCGGGATGAGCAACACAGCAGCCACGGCGGCGAACCGAAGCAGCGATAACAGCCAAAAATTATTGGCGTAATTGGCGACCATCCATCGATTGAGGCTCGGATAAACACCTTCGATGAGGATCGGAATCACCAGGGCGATAACCCCGATGATGCCTTCTGCAATCGCATATACCAGAAGCGGCCTGCGCAGTCGGTCGGAAAACCGTCCGAACAACCAGGACCCCAAAGCCAACCCGCCCATAAAACAGGTCAAGACCGTGGAGATGGCCAGGGTGGTGGCGCCAAAGACATGCTCGAGCATACGCGTCCAGACAATTTCAAGGGTAAGCCCAGAGATGCCTGACAGCAGAAAACAGAGCAGAACAAAGGGTTGCAATGCGCGTCTCGCTCCTTGTAGGCCGATCCAGTAGGCCATCCGAGGATTGGGAGCTGAGTATACGGCGAGAAGACTTAGATGTCACGAGTTGCAAATCCACTGAGGCGCTTGGTTGAGGTCGAGTTCTTAAAATAGGTTGACGTTAAGGTCATAACTGGTCATATTAGTAGTCATGGAGAGTGTTAACATAGCGACTTTGAAGGCAAAATTAAGCCATTACCTGCGAGCTGTTCGGAGAGGAGCAAGTGTAAAGGTCTTAGATCGCCAAGTACCTATCGCGCGAATCATTCCCTTTGATAGTGATGAGGATCCCCTACCCAGCAGGCTGCCGAGCCGACCGATTGACGCGTTGGTGATACCAGCGCACGCCGAGAAAGATTATAACAGCCTGGACGCATTGATCGAAGAACGCCAAAACAGCCGATGAGAGCATACATCGACACGTCGGTACTCTTGCGGATAGTGCTCGGTGAGCCTAACCGTCTGAGAGAATGGCATACCATTACATATGGTGTATCGAGTGCGCTGATCGAAGTGGAATGTCTTCGCACATTGGACCGCTTACGGGTACGAGGTGCCCTAGATGAAGATAGACTTGCCAAGCGACGCGAACGCGTATTTTACGCATTGGAAACGCTTGAAATTATAGAAGTATCCAAACCCATTTTATCTAGAGCATCCTCTCCATTTCCAACATCCCTCGGCACCCTGGACGCAATACACTTGGCGACCGCCATCGCCTATCGAGATATACGGGGACTGGAGGTCGCAGTGCTCACCCACGATAAAGAGTTGGCAATGGCGGCGCGTTCCGTAGGATTTGATACGCTGGGTGTTTGACCCGATGGTCTTGTGGTAAGGCTCGGTGACTTGAAAAAGCACTCCTTTTGCACCAAAATCCCCTTCTGAAGTGATATGACACCAACCTTTTCCAAGGCTACTTCGGACCAAACTGCTCAAAAAAAGCAGGCCATGCCAGCTGTTTATCGCGTATTCGAATTGGCGATCTACGGGGTTACGCTGCTGCTACCGTTCGTGTTTTTTGCCTGGACCACACCGCTTTTGTCCGACACCACCATTGGCAACGACTACGTGGCGTTTCCCATCACCCAGCAAATATCCCTGCAACACTCCTTAGAACGCAACACATGGCCTCTTTTTGTCCCGGGGTTCGCTGGTGGACGACCCTCTGCAGCCCTCACGCTCGGCCAGTTATTTCATCCGCAGAGCCATATTGCCTCGGTCCTGCCTGGCTACTGGGATGGCCATGCCAATGATTGGAATACGGTATTGCGTCTGCTGACACTCGGGTGCTGCCAGTTGGTGTTTCTTATTTTGTTTCGGCGCTTGCGGCTCACCTGGACCGCATCGTTTATCGTATCCCTTTTAACTGTTTACAACATGCGCATGCTCGACAATTTTCGGTATGGCGCTTCACTAGAGAACCATACCGGGCACTTGTTCCTCGTCGCAGCAGCGGCCTTTGCCTATCTTAAGCCCACCAGGATTATCGGCCCCCTTTTCATCATTGCTTCATGCTACTTGACCGTTTGCGGCGGGCATCCACAGATGATGTATTTTGGCCTCATCTCAGCAGGTGTTATGGCCCTGTTTCTCCCCTTTGTGATGCATGCCGTATCCGACGAGATACCCATCGATCGGCTCCGACTCAAAAAATATTACACAGGCCTTCTGATCTCCGGAGCAGTGGGACTCATGCTCTCAGCTGCATATATCCTGCCGTTGTATTTCGATTTTGTGAAAGATACTGCAGAGCGGGCAACCCGCGCCTATGGTTGGTCCCTTGCCTATCGAGACACGATCGGCGGTGTGTTGAACAACCTTTTCAACCCTCTGCTGTCAAACGTCCACGGCGCATTCGGAAACAGCTCGCTCCTGCTGGTTGCCTTTCTGACCCCGCTCGCAGTGCTGTTTAAGACAAAAATACCAAAATCGATTTTGGGTATCTGGTTATTTGCGCTCTTTGCTTATTTGCTGACGTTCGGCAATAAGACGCCGCTGCATGAGCTGTGGTGGAGATACTTTCCGCTGGCCAGCACCTTTCGGGTACCAGGCCGCGCCGCAATGATGCTAGTGATTCCTTTGGCGTTCCTTCTCGCCTGGCTCTGGCGTCGACCGACGAGAACATCCACCATGGGAAAGCTCAGTATCATTTGGTCGCCGTTTACTGCGGTCTCAGTCTTATCAGTGCTGACATACATTTTATATAATGTCGTTCTGCACAGCCATTTCAAAGCCCCTACCAACTTGACCCCAGGGCATATCCGGGATGTACCCGAGTGGTTGCCCACGGTGGTCGTGATCGTGGGGGGGGTGTCACTTGTCCTTGCTGCCCTGCCCCTTTCCCGGGCGCGGAATTGGTATACCCATGTCATTGCCGGCCTGATCCTCATTGGGGTACTTTTCCAGACAGGGGCCCTCATGTGGTACGGTACTTGGATAGTGAAACACCGCAGCACCTACTCCTTGAATACTATGGACAGAAGGCAGCAATCGCGCCTTGCCTTTCACTCCCACCCGGGGAACGCAATGCGCTCTGATACGGTGGCCAAACAGATGGAGACCTCTTTTTTGTCTCAGCATATGGGAAAGTTCTACCGAAACCACATTACCATCCCGCCTGGCCCTGATTTCTTCCGCAAAGCTGCCTATCTGCGCACCGAGGATAATATTGTTGTCGCCAGACAAAACAGCCCTGTATCCAGCCAGCCAGCGAAGGCGGTTTCAGCAACAAAACAGGACCGTATTGAAGCCACAGAAGCGACGTTTAACCGCGTTCTATTCGAAGTAGAGAATCACGCGCCGGGTTATTTCAATTTCACTTTTCCAGACTCAACATACTGGCAGGCCTGGGTGGACAACACAGAGACGACCGTTTATCCGGCAAACGGCGGAGAATCAGCGGTCTATCTAGAGCCAGGTACCCACCTCATAGAGTTTCGCTTTTTTAGCCGAGCCGCTGCCCTCGGCGTTGCCTTGAGCTTAGTGGCATTAATGCTGATTCTATTCCATGTTTTTTCCAATAGCCTACCCAACACCCCGCGTTACTTTACGTTTATGCCGGCGGTGATCATCCCTGGGCTGCTCGGGCATCTGTGGTATGGCAGCCTTTACGATGGAGACAATCTGGAAACCCGCTATACCTGGACATCCCAAGACCTGCCCAGCACCAAAGCCAACCTCGCATTTGGCAAGCCTACAAAAATGAGCTCTATCAAAAGGCCTCAGTTTCCCTTTAACCACTACGCGGGTCGAGGTGTGGATGGAGAGACGCGCGGCTCTTTTTGTACCCATCAAAGGAGAAACAAACCTTGGTGGCAGGTGGATCTAGGTAAAAAGACGCGTGTTCGTGAGCTCGTGATCCACGACACTTCCAAGACAGCAACGCAGCGGGTATTGCCGCTCGATGTTTTGGTCTCTAATTCAGGAAAAAATTTCCACATCGTCAAAACCTTGAAACATCGGGATGAAAGCCGGCCATGGCGTATTCCCCTTAAAGCCAAAGGGCGCTATTTTAGATTGAAGTCGCATCGCCCCGGCGCCTTGTGCTTTAAAGAAGTGGAAATCTATGCCCAGCCCGCGGCAGAAGATCGCGACGGAGAGCAACAATGAGCAAACCCACTATCGATATTTCCATTGTCATGCCCGTCCTCAATGAGAGCGAGGTGCTGCCATCCACAGTTCAGGATCTGGTTAAAATTCTAGAAAACGAGTCCTTCGAAATAGTCCTTGTGGATGACGGCAGTACAGATGATACGTGGGAAATAATCGAAGCCCTAGCCAGCCAGTTCACCCAGGTCGGCGGTCTGCACTTTACGCGAAACTTTGGCCATCAATCCGCGCTGTTGGCAGGTATCTCCTATGCGCGGGGTAAGGCCGTTATTACAATGGATTCGGACGGCGAGCACCCGCCGGCATTGATTCCCGATCTTATCAAATCGTGGCGTCGCGGCGCTAAAGTGGTCCAAATGGTACGCGAGGACATCAATGCGGACAGTTTTTTCAAGCGTTTTACTTCGCGATCATTCTACAAGCTATTCTCTTGGCTGTCCGGAACCCATCTCCGCCCGGGTTCCTCAGATTTCCGCCTCCTCGATAAAACAGTGGTTGATCTCGTGCTGGATCACCCCAGGGCTTCCCGGTTTTTGCGCGGGTTTGTCCCCTGGAGTGGGTTTCACACTGTTTTTCTAGAATACACGCCGGGCCAGAGGCAAGCTGGTAAAACCAAGTTTTCCTCAAAGCGGATGTTTGGCTTGGCACGAGACGGCATATTGCGGTTTTCAGTCAAGCCATTGCGACTGTCCCTACTCATCGGTGCCCTCACCTGTGCCGGCTCCATAGCCTACCTGTTCTACGTGCTTATCATCCGCCTATTCTTTGGAAATCAGACCGAACCCGGGTGGGCTTCTGTAGCCGGGTTGCTCAGTTTTTTGGGCGGTATTCAATTGTTGGTCATCGGCGTCCTCGGAGAATACCTGGGCATTATTTTCGAGACCATAAACGAATCTCCTCGGTTCATCATCTCCGGTCGCTGCGGCTCGCAACAGCTGAAAAGAAAGCCAACCCGCCCCCCACCGATTCCACCATCTTGTGGGTAGTCGACGACACTCCCACCTACGCTATTCTCACATTGTGTTCAGTTTTCTTCATATGGTACACTTACATTTGCATCCTTCAAAAGGAGTTGGGATGCAAGGCTATCAGACAATAACACGGATACACAGTGTGTTGGCCTTCGTGCTGCTGCTCCCGCTGCTGTCTATCACGGTCACTTTCGCCAATACTGGCGATTATAACGATGCCTCCGGCGAAAGTGACAGCGATAGCGATAGTGACGGAGATATTGACATCGACGGAGACAGTGACGGCGATGATGAAGGCGATGACAACGGCGCTGACTACAATGACAATGACGGTAGCGCTAATGACAATGAAGGTGATGGCACCGATAAGTGTTGCTGGACCATCGCTTGTACCCCGCCCGAATCAAAGCCGCTTTTCCTCCCCTCAACGCCCCATTTAAAAACTTCATCTCAAAATATCTTTATCTTCAGGCGCGAGTGAAGCCAGTCCTCTTCGTTAAAAAAACACATAGCGTTCAGAAGACAACTTTTCCCAGCAGGGGAGTGGTAGAGCTATCTCGATAGACCGAGAGGTCTACCGCAATTCCCCTATGCAAGAAAGTAAAAGACAAATGTTTAACAACATTCGTACAACCATTAAATCGTCTTTTTATAATAAATGGAACAGCGTACTTACTATCATCTGTATCTGCCTTACCGGCTACGTGGTGAAGATCTGGTTTATTGGCAATAGCGACGGGCGTCGGATGATCGATGAACTAACCCGTCCGGGCGCATTGCTGGGGAGGGCTAAACCGCCGGCCTCAGAGCTCGAAGCACACTATAACGATCGTTCGGGTTCTCTCCCTGTAGCGCCGGATTTCGATGCCGATCCCGGTGAAATCTGCGGCAATGGTAAGCGTTATTATTGGACTTCCAAACCCCCGAAAAAACCAATTCCTCCAGGCTGGAAAGCACCGCCATTGCCTGGTACTGATCCAGGTTACAAGGGTCCTGATCCCACCCAGCCATTTAAGGAGTCACCATACGCGATGCCCTCTAGTAAAGCGGTGCTCGCTCGCCCGCCCATTCGAGATCGACAGGATCCCACCTTGGTGACTGAGGTGAAAAAGGCCCTGGCCCGTGCTGCGGGAAAAATCGGATACCTGGGTACTGCTGAATCCCTCGCTCGCCTGGGCAAGCTCGGCCATCATCTAATCGTTCTCGACCCTGCGATGTTTGCAGTAGATGACGACGAAAAGGTGGCCCAGCAGCTGCTCTCCCGTGGTCTTGATGTTGTGCTCGTGGATCGCACCATCCCACGGGTGAGTCCCTGGGTTGAAGAAAAAATGTCCTCCGTAGCCCTGCGGCTCCGCGATGCGGTGAGCCTTGCCTGGTTCCACCCAGTCGTTCTCGGATCTGGCACTGCTATGTTTAGACTGGCACCACCCTTTGAAATACCCCTCCATGTTAAGCGCCTGGTGACTTCCCGCGTTCGCACCCTGCTCACGGGCGATCGGCCGGTTGAATTTGTATTTAATCCTCCTTTGGGCGCGATCGGGGATGACGCGTTTAGGGTTATCGTATCCCTTAGGTGGCGGGCTGAAAGCGGGCTCAAGGGGCGCAAGCTCGTCAAGCGGATGGCCCATGGTCCCACTTTGCGCGCTGCCATCGATTCGGCGGTGAGGCGCATTAAATCTGATTGGTCGAATATTCGAAAAAGCATAACCAACAACCGGACCATCAGTGTTGCATATGTCCCCTCAGATCTTAGAGAGGCAGTCAGTAAAATGGAAATTGAAATCGATGTGCTTTACGATTTCTGCCAACTGACCGATCGATCCCCACACAACCTGCTGTGGTACGTAGAGCTCGGGCTCGAGGGACTGAGCCTGCGCGGCAATGGCGTCTTCCATTATCTCGAACCCAATTATGCCGTTCACATGGAGAGTAAAAGTGAGATCAGATTCCTAGAAAAAATGTTGATGAAGAGTCAATTGAAGCAATTTTTGCGGAATCCCAAAAAGAAAAAGAATAAAAAACGCGGCAAAGTGCTGCACGAAGCCGCTTGGGTGAACGATGACACCTATCAGTTCGGGCGATTCCGCACGGTCAATTGGATTGAGCGGCCCGGAGGAGGTGATATCGTCGAGCTCTATCGCGGCGTGCCCCTCAAGACAATCTGGGACGTAAACCGCGCATCCCTGCTGCGTTCACTTGAGCTAGGGGCTGAATGGTTGATGAGCAACCAGACTGACGACGGTCAATACGCATACAAGTACTTCCCGGTTAACAAACCAGGCAAGCGGTGGATGGCCGGCGGAAACATCGTCCGCCACGCGTTGAATCCGTACACACTCCTGATGGTGAACAAAATCAAGCAGGATCCCAAGTACGTGGAGAGTGCCCAAAAAGGTATCACCTTTACCTTAAAATTTCTTCGCCAGAAGGGAAATCGCTGCTGCATCTGTCACCGAGATCCCCCGGCGCGCTATTACAACGCCAAGCTCAACGCAGTGGCTGTGACGATCCTTTCTATCCTCAAGCTCGGCGAGGTGGCTGATATTTCCGAATACAAAAACATTCTGAGCTGCCTGGCCGAAGAGATGCTTTACATGCAGGATCCAAATGGTCACTTCTGGCAATATGACGTACCGTTGGATCATCCTTACTACGGTGCCGAGAGTACGATTCACGCTGGGGAGTTTATTTTCGTTTTGGCGCGCCTTCATAGTTATTACAAGGAGGAAAGATTTAAAATCGCTTGCGATAAGGCCATCGACTTCTACATGAAACAGTGGCGTCATGCTCTTGGCGAGCGCACAAAAGAGGGCATTTACGACGAAGAGCACCGCGTGAACCTGATTGGTATCGTCCCCTGGCTCGTGACTGCCATGCAGGATCTCTACAAAAACACCGGCGATAAAAAGTACGCCGACTTGGGTCTGGAGGCCCAGGACTGGATCGACAACGAATTCTTCTGGTGGCCTCACCGAGCGCAATACCCGGACTACGTGGGTGCATCCTTCAAAGTGCTGAGGGAGCTGCCAGCGGTCAACTCATGTCAATACGCAGAAGGCGCGGCCGCCGCGTACGACATCGCCAAACGAACAGGCAGGAACGTTGAGATGCGTCGCCAAGTCGTCGTTCACAGCATGCGGTATTGCCTGCAACTCCAGTTCGATGATTACGGATCCACCTTCTTTCTTCCGGTTCCTGACGAAGCAATGGGTGGCTACCGCTATACCCTCGGGCATCTGTGGCTGCGTAGCGACAACAGCTATCACGTCATGGCGGCCATTGCCCAAGCAGTCGAGTACTTAGAACCGGACGACTATCCAGCCAAGCGACCGCTGCGCATCCCGCCGGTGCTCCGAGAGCTCCTGGGCGGCTTACCAAATACGCCCCACGCCAATCGACACGAGACGAGACAGCCCCTGGGGAGGTTCCGCAAACACTAGATGTCGATTAACAGCAACGAAGGCGCGTGGCGTATCGGGTTCGATGGTCCCAAGGGCGCATGCATGCGGCTGCGCGCTCGACGCGCATCTCCTCGATCAGATCTGTTTGGTTTATTGGAGCAGATGATAAGACGTATATCGCTCCCCTGGGCCGTACGATCCGTATCGCCCGCCTGATCCACACCGATGCGGGCCATACCGCCTGAGACACCGCACTATCCCAGCTATTTGGAGGGATATCTGCATCTCTACACGCAATGATGTTCGCCGAGACATCCAACATATGCACGGCGTGACGCAAAAAGGCAGTGCGCCGAGATCGGGGCTCGACGAGCGCAATATCGAGCTCTGGGGCGATGAGCTTTGCTGGAATCCCAGGTAGGCCGCCGCCAGATCCGATATCCGCAAGGGTGCCCCTGGTTTCCAACACCACGCCCAATGTAAGTGCGTCAAAGAGCGGACCCTTCACAAAGGAGGCCGCATCCTTTGCCCCGGTCAAGTTGATGCGTCGCCCCCAGGTTGTGATCTCATCGGCATAGCGCGCTAGGGCCGCAACCAAAGGCGGGGTTGCGTCTAACTGCAGTGTCCCCAGCCCAGTGCTGACGAGAGAAGCTATCAAAGGGTCTGGCTGTCTCATGGCAATGCAGAGCCTAGCACGTCTGAACTGAACCACACTGTTGTTTTCGCAAGCGGCATTCTATAAATTTACCCGAGAAGGGCACTGTATTCAGATCAGCACAGGCGCCATTGCATCCAAAGGCAGGTGTAGATGCATTTCAAACCACTCCTTAAAAGGTATTTTGGCCGCGAGATAAGTCCGACATCTATCTCCCCGATGAAGGGGGATGCATCGAGTCGTCAATACTTTCGGGTTGACCTGCCCGACCAGGTCGTTCCTTCCACAATGGTCGTGATGGCACTGCCCCCTGATACCAGCCCAAACGACGAAGTGACCATGGGAGATGCACCGTCCGAGCTCCCCTTTGTCAACGTGTGTCGACACCTTTCGAACAAGGGACTGCGCGTACCGGACATATATCTCAGCGCAGTGCCAGACAGGGCCCTGCTTATCGAGGATTTGGGGGATGTTGTATTGGCTGATGTGGCTTCGGATCCAGCGTCTGATGAAATGGTCCGTTGGTATGAAGCGGCCGTTGATCTTCTCGTGGACATGCACCGGGCCATGTGGCCTATCCCAAAAAGGTGTGTTGCCGCATCGCGGTGCTTTGAAGTCAAACTGCTCTGGCTAGAGCTGGATCACTACCGGGAGTGGGGTGTGGATGCGTTCCGGGAAACCCCCTTGAGCGGCGTCATTCGAAGCGAACTGGACGCGGCCTTTGAAGCGCTAGCCCGGGAAATCGCCGCCCTGCCCCTTGGGTTTGTTCACCGGGACTACCAATCGCGAAATTTAATGGTGATCGGCGACACGCCAATACCTGAAAACTTGGCCATTATCGACTTCCAGGATGCGATGGCAGGACCGCGGGTATATGATCTGGTCGCACTGCTAAATGACTCTTATATCGATATTCCAAAGCAGCTAAAGGGCGACCTTTTGGCGCGGTATGCAAAGAAAATGGAGTTTGATGTCCGGGCCTTGTATCGGGAGTTTCACCTGGTCAGCGTGCAGCGAAAGCTAAAAGACGGCGGTAGATTCGTCTACATCGACCGCGTCAAAAACAATCCATCCTTTTTACCCTTTGTCGAGGGATCGTTTGGCCGGGTGCGCACCAGTTTGGACGCGATCGAGGGTTGGGACTCGCTCAAAAGAGCCCTTGCCTCAGCAGATCCAGACCATTTTCAGTAGTGCTAGTACCCTGGGGGCGGGGGTGGCGGCGGGAGATTGGAAGATGATTTGGAAGACTTGCCCCTTTTTTTCCGCTTCTTTTTCGACTTGTCTTTCGGTGGCGATGCCGCATCTGGGGGTGGCGGCGGCAATTCAGAGGAGGCCCCTGATGACCATCCTGTATTATTGGCCGGCGCTGGCTGGGTCGACGTTTCCCAACCGCTGCTTTCGCTCCAATCCTCACTCGCCGGTGGGACGATTTCCTCCTCCAGGGACTCGCTCTCTCCTTCACTGCCACCTGTAAAGTTGAACGTCATCGTCAGTGCAGAATAGACATATAGGCTCAATATGCTCTGCTGCCCCGACCAGGTGGCCTGGTCTAATTCAGTACCGCTGGCTGACTGGCCCACGTTTGAGTTGGCAAAGCCAAATCGAATACCCAGTAAGTCCGCACCCACGCTGAAACTCTGCGTGGCAAAAAACTCCGCACCAATCGAGAGTTGGGCCACAATAGGGGAAGCCAGATCCCCTATCATCTCGGCCTTTTTTTGAATAACATTCCACTCCACATTTGCCTCGTCAGTATCCAGATAATTTGCCGGGTCGTTGTTCTTGACCGATGTGAAGTATTTGCCCCCACCAATTGTGGCGTAGAGGACCGCTTCTTTGGGCGAGGGTTTCCAGAAATAGTATTTGAGGCCGAGTAAGAACCCCAAGCTGAAATAATTGTTTTTTATTTTTAAAACGTCATCGGCATTCTCGCTGGGGTAAGGCCACACAGAATGACTGAAGTAGCCGAAATCAAGGGAAGCCAGGATAACGAACTGACGATTGAGGCGCCAATGAAACTCTCCGCCCAAATTGGGACTGCCAAAGGCATTGATGTCTGCGCCGGGATTGACCCCTTCGGTTTCGGAATAGGCCAAAACGGGTTTTTTGTAGTTATTCCAGGTAAACCGGGCTCCCACGCCGAGCCCTCCCCCCTCAGCAACACTGGAAACCGCCGGTAGCAATAACCCGACCCCCAGCACCCATGGAATGGCTCTCGATATCATTATATTCCTCCTCTTTTGCAATGCCTTATTCTGTTATTTTCTAAAAACCCATATTAATATTTTCATAATAAAACCCACAGTATATTAAATTCACACCTGGAATGGGTCAACCCGTGACAGTCCGGCAATCAAAAAAAGCAATCGTTTCCCGGGTCAAAACCCAAGCGCTCCTACGTGACTTTGCCGCTTTAGCGCGGCTTTGTTAAAAAGGGGCATGCGACTTCTATGGATAATACAATCGCCAAAGCTTCTCCTTATGTTCAGCGTTGTTGCGATCTGCTGCGCCCCGCTTAAGCCTAAGCCATCACCTCCAAGCCATATCGAGCTAGGTGCCGGAACGTCAGCGCAGACATCGAATGAGCCAGGGGCGGCCGCAGTGTCCGGTATCGAGATGGATTTCTATTTCTCAACTGTCAACGGTGGCACTGGGATTTCAGCACTTTTAGAAAACCAGCTCTCAAAGGCGTTTATTACGTTTGACACCCTAGCCAGGGAACTCGATGACAGCACACTGAAACCCAGGGCAGCTTTCTTGGCCGGGTATTTGGCTGAACGCCTCGGCAATGATGCCAAGGCCCTCGAAACCCTGCCGGCAGCGGCCCAGGCACTGCCCCTTATCGCAGACACGGCATACGAAATCGCCGCCCGCGCTGCCCTTCGCCTGGGCCAGGCCGACACTGCCATTGCGTTGGCCGACAAAGTAAGCAGAGGGGCAACAGTCGCCCCAGTGGCAGCGCTCACAAGGGCAGACGCGCTCGTAGCCCAACATCGGTACCCAGAGGCAATCCAAGGGTATGCTGATATGTTACAAACCTGGCCCAATACCACCCACCGCTTTGAAGGGCTGTCTAAGTCCATTATCTGCTATGCCCATATTATCGAACGCGGTGAGGGCGATACGTCCATGGCTGCGGATGCACTTGAAAAACTGGAGGCACTTCAGGCACAGGCGCCGACGAGCCGCTGGACCCGTGCTGCAGTTGCCAAGGAAACCATATTCTTAGATGCACTGGGCAAAGCAACCCCGCGCCGCCGCCCTGAACCCCGCGCTGCGGTCACTGCTTATGAAGCAGCCAAAGAGCAATTGAAAAAACGCCGCCACAAAAAGGCGGAACGACTCCTCAACCGAGTGGTTCGATTGGCTCGAAAAAACAGCCGCCTCTCTTGTGATGCCAAGTACAACAGGGCCATGGCGGTCTTGAGACAGCGGGATCGCAAACGGGCAGCGTTTCTCTTTGATCGCACGGCCAAGCAATGCGGGCAACCAGACATTCATATTCGCGCCTTGTATCGCGGGGCCAAGAGCTATCACGCACTCGGTCACTGGGATAAGGCGATCTCCCTCTATGGACAAGTAGAAACCGAGTACCCAACCCACTCCTTTGCCGATGATGCCCGATTAAACAGTGCCCGCTGCCATTTGGAAAAGGGGAACTCAAAGCAATTCATGGACCTGCTTCAATCCCTGCCCGACGCCTACCCGACCGGTGACATGCGATCCGAAGCGCTCTGGACCCTTTCCCAGGAAGCACTTCGATCAGATGATCTCTCCCAGGCCAGGCAGACGCTCACTCAATACTATGAGCTATTTCCCCGAGAGACAGGCTGGTATGCGGCCGGCCGTTCTGGATATTGGCTCGGACGGGTCGAAGAACGCCTCGGGGACATGCGATCGGCAACATTGAGATACGAGCAAGTGATCTCCAGTGCGCCGCTCACGTTCTACATGGTGCTCGCCTATAGCCGCCTGGCTGCGCTTGACAAAGCGCACGCCGAACAACTCCTTTCTGACTTGGCACCGCTCAATAAGAAAACCGACTTTAGCTTCCCCATTGAGATACTCGCGGATTATCCCCTGTTGGCCGTAGGCGTAGAGCTTTATCGACTCGGGCTGATCATCCGGGCTCAGCGAGAATTCGATCGCCTCCTAAAGCAGCCGGATCTGCCACCTGAAGTCTATTGGGTGATTGCAAGCCTTTTGCGCCGTGCCGGCAACGACGCAGGGGCAACCGCAACGACGATGAAGGCCAATGGGGCGTGGAGGCAGCACTACCCAGCATCAAGAGAAGACGTGCAGTGGATCCTGGCGTTTCCACCGGCTTACGAGGTCGAGGTTCGCCGGGCAGCGGCCCAGAGCGACGTGTTACCGACGTTGATATGGGCGGTCATGAGAGAAGAAAGCAGCTTTGACCCCAGCGTTGAATCATGGGCCAATGCCATTGGCTTGATGCAGTTGATTTTGCCTACTGCGCGGCGCATGGGACGGGATCTCGATATCACTGTCACGCCTCGGAGCCTAAGAAATCCCGATGTGAATATCCGCCTCGGTACCGCGTATCTCGCCCACCTAAAAGCGTGTCTCGAAGATCATCCAGCGCTCGTCATTGCCGGCTACAACGCTGGAGAAGGCGCTGTTGCCCGATGGTTGGCTGAGAGCCAAACAGGGGATGTGGATTTATTTTTAGAGAACATCCCCTATGATCAGACGCGCCGCTATACAAAGCGCGTCATTGCCAGCTTGGCAACTTATGAGCTGTTATACGGAGAGACGCGCGAGATGCTTACCCTGGATCTAAATCTACCTAAAAGGTGAGCTTGGCCAATCTGGCAGCCGCTGCCTCGACATCGGCCATTTGGGGGGTTAGGGCAAATCGAACATAGCCTTCACCTGGGTTTCTGCCATCCTCTAGAGGCTCAGCAAGGAGTGATCCTGGAATGGCAACCACGGCCACGTCCGGTTCTGTGAGTCGGGTGGCAAATGCTAAGTCAGACATGCCGTCTGGTACTTTCTGCCAAACGTAGATGGTTCCCTGCGGCGTGCATCGCTTAAGACCGGCCTGTACGAGGGCATCTATGAGGATGTCGCACTTTTTCCGGTATTCGTCGCGCATGGCAACGACGTGATCTTCGTCTGCCAGGGCAGCAATGCCCGCGTCTTGAATAAAGGTCGGTGCGCCAGAATCGATGTTGGTCTTCATACTCCGAAGAATGCCGATAATCTCGGCGTCTCCTGCGGCCCACCCAATGCGATAGCATGTCATAGCTGACCGCTTTGAAAGGGAATTAAAGACCACGACCCCGTCAATGGCTGCCTGCAATACAGAGGGGGGAGGGGTATCCCCAAAATAAAACTCGCTATACGCCTCGTCTGACGCCACGATAATGTTCCGCTCTTTTGCCCAAGCGCACACCCTGGTAAAGAAATCCAAATCCGGACAGGCGCCAGTGGGAGAATTAGGATAGCTGATCCAAATAATTTTCGCGTCCTGCGCCACGGCCTCTGGTATGGTATCGAGATTTGGTAAAAAGCCGTTTTCCTCATCCAGTGGGTAGAACCAGGTCTTGCCCTCTGCAAACCAGGTCCCCCGTGAATAGGGTGGATAGCCGGGCGACGGCACGAGTACCACATCTCCTGGGTCCACAAACGCCTCGTGAAAATTGAACACCCCTTCTTTTGAGCCGATTGTCGCGGTTACCTGGGATGCAGGATCGATTGCAACGCCGAACCTGCGCTCGGTCCAATTGGCCACGGCTTCTAGAAATTCCGGGGCACCCACGTAGCTGGGATAGCCGGCGCTGGCGCGGTCATCGACGGCTTTTTGACACGCCCGGCGAATTTCAACAGGCGTGGGCACAGAGGGATCTCCCACGCCAAAATCAACCGGAGAAATCCCCTTGGCCTTGAGTTCCAGTAGTCGATCATCGATAACCTTAAATGTATACGCTGGTAGTGATGTGATGCGTTTGGCAGGCGATATACGCATGGTGTCTCCTCTCTTTCTCGACTTAACGAACTAGCTGGGGATAGACATCACAAGGTGGACGCATTGTCCAGGGTGCACGTCATTTTTGCTAGGAACGGTGTTGCGGATGTAGCTTAGGCGGCGTCGAGGGAGAGATGGCGGCGTATTTTTCTTAGCGCTTGCTCCTGAAGCTGTCGGATGCGCTCTCTCGATAGGTTATAGTGGTCGCCGATTTCTTTTAGGGTCATCTCTTCCCCGTCATCCAAGCCGTAGCGCCACCTGATGATCGACTGCTCCATGGGGGTGAGCACCCCCAAGACATCGTCCATTTCCTCGGTCCAGGCCCTTAGCATGGTGGATTCGAACGGGCTCTTCCGGTCGTCATCAGCCAACATGTCGATATAACGGCGGTCATCTGAATCCGATATCTCCCGATCCAGTGAACAGACGGGCACCATCGGGTGCTTGCGGGCCCTTGCCAGGCGTCGCTTATCAATGCCTGCCTCGTGAGCCAGCTCGTCGTCAGTGGGCAAGCGCCCCAATTTGAGACCGATCATCTCAGAAGCCCGGGCCAGCCGGTGATGGGTATCAAGGGCGTGCACGGGTATCCGAACCGCGTGCCCTTTATCTGCCAGCGCCCTGCCAATGGCGTGCCGGATCCACCACGAGGCATAGGTACTAAACCGAAAGCCGCGCCGATAATCAAAGCGTTCGACCGCTTTGATAAGCCCTAGGTTGCCCTCCTGGATCAGGTCGATCAGGGGCATCTGTCCGCGATCGTATCTCCTGGCAATGGCGACGACCAGGCGCAGATTGGCCTGGATAAAATGGTGTTTTGCCCGCTCCACCTCGCCGGAAATGACATCCAGGCGATTGCGTTGCGCCCGCCGATTGCTCCCCTGGCTTCTCGTCCCTGGCGCCGCATGACAGGTGATCTGTTGGTGGGCTGCGGTCACGAGTTCTCGCTTAATGTCGACCTCGTACAGCACCTGAGCAAGCTCACCAACTGTTTGCGCGTAGTTGTCTTTGGCGCGCTTTGTTTTGTTTCCGTTCCTTACTTTTCGCTTTATCGACAGGAACAAAGGGCGGATCCGCCCGACCTCCTGAAGATCGTAGTTTTGCCCGAGTATTTTCCATAGGGCATCGACAACTGCCGGTACCACAGCCGGTTCGGACAAAATGATTTTCCAGCGGTCGATTTCCAGATTTGATATCTCCATTGCAGCTTCTGTCTCGGCATCCCCGTCCAGGACCTCGTGATCTGCAAGCTCCTGAAAGTAACGACCTAGGGTCGGGTCATGGCGAGAGTTTTTGAGTCCGTTCCTGTCCCCCCCTTCACCTCCGCCGGAATTCGACCGCTTCCATGTGCGAAGGCTGCGACTCGTGCCAAAGGACATTTTGCTAGACGACCGTTTCCTGTCTGCTGCCATAGGACACCCTCTTTTCTTTTGTTACTGTAATTTTTTACTTAAATTAAAATATAGCCCCACTTTTTTTGAAAATCAATTAATTCTTTTACTTTTTCTCCTGCCCTGCTTTATGTCTATTTCGGACGGCTCGAAAATTTCCTAAGGGGGTTTTTGAAAAAAAAAGGTGTATAACGGTTCAGTGTCTAAAAATACCCAGGAAATACCTATTTCCAATCACGGACCAGTGGACAGGTTCGGTTGGCCCAGGCTGGTTTCCCTTTCTTGGCAGGAGCGTTCCAGCCTTCTAATCGCCGGATTTCTAATGGGAATCGCCGCTCTAGCCACTGCAGGCTACGCATATTTGATTGGTCCGGTGATGCGATCTCTATTTTCAGGGTCCACCCAGACCCGGGTTATCACCGACCCTAGCGACCTGATTTTCAGGGTCTCTGAGACCCTGAACCTACCTCTCAACATACAGGACTCGTTTGTCATTGGGCTAGCCATTATCGTTTTGGCAGGTATCAAGGGTGCGTCTCATTTTGGTAACACAGCCATTTCTGGCCGGGCAGGGCAGCGGGTGTTGCACAAGCTTCGGGTCGAGCTCTATCACGGACTACTCAGCTTAAATCCACTACATTACAAAAAGGGGGCTCCTGGTGACCTGGTCGCCCGCTTTACCGTGGATTTAGAGGCTGTACACCAGGCACTGATCCAGGGGATTGTGAAGCTATTACGGGATAGTATGCAAATCATTGCCCTCGCAGCCCTGGCAATCTCACTCGATCCGATGCTCGCACTCTTGGGGTTTGCGGTTTTCCCGCCTGTCGCAGTCTTGATAATCCGCATCGGCAGGCGGGTCAGGCGCCACCGCGCCGATGTTCACGCAACCTTTGGAAACGTGAGTGCTGTGGTGGAAGAGACTAGGTCGGGACTTGCGGTGATCAAGGGATTCGGTGCTGAAACATTCATGGGTACTCGCTTTGCCCAGCATAGCGCCCATTTGTCAGTCGCGACAGTGAGGGCCATTTTGCTCAAGGCCGTGAGCTCACCCTTCAATGAAATGCTCGGTGCATTGGCTCTGGCCCTAACCCTGTGGTATGCCCACCATCGCATTCATACCGGATCCCTCACACCTGAGTCGTTTATCTCATTTTTTTCCGCATTGTTCTTACTTTACCAGCCGATAAAAGGCATCGGCCAAGCACAGCACGCCATCCAAGAGGGCTTGGCTGCCCTGGATCGCCTCTCTGTGCTCAGATCGGGCCAACGCGCCCCAGGCATTGACCCTGAAATCGCAACGGTCATCGCTCGCGGCCCCTCCTTGATCTGCTTGACCGGCGTGGAAACCGGGTACGACCACCAGGAGAGCGTGATAAAAAACGTGGATCTCTCCATCCCAACCTGTTCTCGCATTGCACTGATCGGGCCTTCCGGAGCGGGAAAAAGCACGTTGATCCATCTGCTACAGGGATTTTTGCCTGCTCGTCAGGGAACCATCACAGTGGATGGCCATCGCATCGACGGCATGCCCTGGGTTTGCCGACGTCTGTTCGCACCCGTACCTCAGGAGCCATACCTCTTTGACGACACCATTCGCATGAACGTACGCTGTGGACATCCAAATGCTTCGGACTTGGAAATCGAGCGAGCCTGCCAAATCGCCGGTGTTACCCAATTTACACGGGGACTTGCGGCAGGCCTGGAAAGTCAGGTGGGTCCTGGTGGCAAGATGCTTTCTTTGGGCCAACGCCAGCGGGTGTGTTTGGCCCGGGCCCTGGTTTCTCCGGCGCCAATACTGCTGTTGGACGAGGTGACGGCTTGCCTTGACGGAGAAACCGAGCACGCCCTGATCGCGCGGCTGGCCTCCCATCTCGAGGGACGCACCGTCATCATGGTGACCCATCGCCTATCAACCGCCAAGTGGGCAGACCGCATCGTGCTCGTGGAACACGGTACCGCACAAGAGGTGGGTACCCCTGACCAGCATCAGCGGGTCCAACGCCTGTTCGGCGCCCAAGCTTTTGGCTAGCCAGCTGAAGCGAGGCATTCATTTTATAAGGCGCGGTGCTGCCAAATGATTGCCCTTGCCTGGCCAGCCAGGTCTCTTAGAAGTTCTCCTTTTGCGTTGAAATGGTTGGGACCCACCTCATTCAATAGGGCGGTTGCCTGCCTGGGGTCGATTTCTACAATGAGCGCACCACCAGGCATCAGACGGCTTGGGGCGTTGGCAACGATGCGCCGGGTGACATCGAGGCCGTCGGTCCCACCGGCCAGGGCAATGTCGGGTTCCTGGAGGACTTCAGGGGCCAGCGCAGCCATGTCGCTGTTCCGGACGTATGGTGGATTGGCGGTGATCGCGGCGTATGTGCGCCCCATGGGCAGGGGTGCGAAGAGGTCCCCTTCGAAGACAGTGACCCTGGCTTCGACTTGGTGGCGCAGGGCATTGCGGCGCGCGACCTCGCAGGCTTGGGGTGAGATATCCACGGCATCGATCTCCGCTTTGCGGCACTCGCTGGCCAGGGCAATGGCCACGCACCCAGACCCGGTGCAGAGGTCGAGAAAGGGCCCGGTGGGGATGGCTATTTTTAGCGCGGTCGCGACCAGCAATTCAGTTTCAGGTCTGGGCACAAGCACATGGGAGGTGACGTCGAAATCCAGGGACCAGAACTCCTTATGGCCCACAATATAGGCAGCAGGCTCCCCTGTTTGTCGGCGCAAGATGGCGTTTCGATAGGCCGTGCGCTCTTCTTCTATCAAGGGCCGGTCAAACTCGGTGTAGAGATTGATGCGTGGGATACTGAGCACGTGTGCGAGGAGCACCTCGGCTTCGAGGCGGGGGTGATCGTATGAGCGTTTTTTAAAATCAGCTGCTGCCCACTCGAGCACGTCCTTAATAGTCCACGTTGTCATCCAGAACACGTTGTGCATAGGTACCAAGATCGGGTCAAGTAAAGAGAGCTTCGAAAGGTGTTTGACCATTTTTTGGGCCCCCTCCCCAAGACTGTTAAGCGAGGGCTTTGAATGCGAACATTGACCAGAAAGGTGCTTTTTGATAAGATGTTCCTTAACGCGTCGTCGGTTTGTTTAATTAGAATGAACGGTACGATGAGCAGTGTGGGAGTGTAGGTTTAGAGGTATGTTACCCGCATATATTATCGATGAGCTTTTAAAGCGAGAGCAGACCAAGGAGTTGTTGGAGGAGGTATGTGTCGAGCTTCCGGACATCGACCCCCTTCCCAACCCCTTACCGCCGAGCCCCGAAGTATCTGACGAAGACATTCGCGGCATCGTGATCGTCGACTTTACGATCTAATCTCTCCCTTTTTGGCCTGGTCACCAGTTGTTATGATGCGTTTTTTAAGGGATGGCATCAGTTGGTCTGTAGTTTTAATGGCAGTACTGACAGGGGCTGCCTGCTCGGATCGAAATTCAGTCGCCAAATCCAAACCAGAAGGTGCCCCAACTGTCTGGGAATCCATTGTCCTGGGTATTGAAGAGGGAAAATTCCGCACCGCAGCCAAAGCCTTTGCGGGCATTGCAGCCGACACAGATGATCAGCTCATCACCTGCACTGACCAGTTGCGCATCGTGTGCCTGGATGTAAAAAAGCAGGAGATCACCGAGCGGGCTGCCAGTGGCCATACCCTTCGAAATTGTGTGCTGCAGACACTGACTTTGGAAAAATCATCTTCACTCGTGGATGTGCGCGGCGAATTTCTGGATGGCCGCCTTGTCCGATTGACCTATCGGCTTACAGCTGGGGCGTATGGCAGCGCGTTAAAAGACCTGACCAACCGGTTTGGACAGGGGAGTGACGTGGCCTTTAAGGAGCGCGCGTTCTTGGAAGAAGGCGAGGTGCATAGCTATCGTGTGTGGCAAGTGGCGGATGTGTTATGGACACTGTCCAGGGGAGAGGCGGAGACAGCACTGCTCACCGCGCACGATGTCTCTGCAACGCGAGACTTGCCAATGCCAGCAAAGCCCAGCCAACGGGGCAAGCCGGTCTCGCTCGAGGATTTGGGTATTGGAAAGCTCGATTTAAATGCCAAAGACCCGGCAATCGAGCTCCCAGATGCGGGCCTGTGACCACGCCACTACCGCTTGACGTTGGAGCTTTTGACTTGCATCGTGGGACAAGGGGGACAGAGGTGTATAATTTAAGCAATCTTCAGCTGATTCTAAAAACCGCGATACGCTAAGCCCTGTCGTGGATCTGGTTTAGCAGCGAAATCATCTCTTTGGGATCCATTTCTTGGAGCACGGCGCCAGCGGCTGTTGCTTCTTTGGGCATGCCGTAGATTACAGAGCTTTCTTCGTTTTGAGCAATGGTTAACGCCCCGGCTTGGCGCATTTTTTGAAGCCCGAGTGCGCCGTCACGGCCCATGCCCGAGAGGATGATCCCCATCCCGGTGTCCCCGAATGCATCTGCCACGGATTGAAAGAAGATGTCGATAGAAGGCGTATATAGATCGGTCTCCTGCCCCTCCCGCAAGTGAATCACGCCTCTGCTCCTTATCTCTAGATTGGCGTTGTCCGGAGAGACGATGATCGTGCCCGGCTTTGCAATGTCCCCCTCTTGGGCCAGCTTCACGGTCAGTGGGACAGATGAATCGAGCCAATCTACCATGCCTTTCATGAACCCAACCGCAATGTGCTGAGCGATCACAATGGGGATGGAAAACGTTCCAGGCAGGGATGACAAAATATCGCAGATCACGGCTGGCGCACCAGTCGATCCGCCAATGCTGATGATTCTGGGGATAAACGATTCAAAATCAGGCGGCAGCACCGTCTCACAGGGCGGTGGGTCTACTGGCTCGGGCGGGGCCGAGGAGGGAGTGGCTGCTGTCACGGATATCTCTGGCAGATCCAGACCCTCGGCCTCCCACGGCTTTGGCGATACCCACGAGAAGCGATTCTGCGGTTTGGCCGCCATCAACTGTCTGATAATTTTCACCAAGGCATCGCGCACTTGGCCGTAATTCCCCGTTAACACGCCGTGGGGTTTTTCAACGATTTCCACAGCGCCGGATCGTATGGCTTCAAAGGTGCGCAGATCCCGGGATCGGACCATGGAACTGATGATGACGACGCGCGTCGGGTGTTCTTCCATAATGCGCCGCGTCGCCTCGAGGCCATCCATTTCGGGCATATAGATGTCCATGGTGACCAAATCCGGCCGGGTCTTTCGACACAGCTCTACGGCATCTTTTCCATTGCCGACAACGCCGACGATCTCGATGCCCTTTTCTTCGTTGAAGATGGAGATCAGCACCCGCTGTATGGCAGGAGAATCTTCGGCAATCAGCACTCGAATCATTGAATCGAACCTCTTAAAGTAGCTGGTTTATCGTCTCCACCAGCTCCTGTTGTGTCAGCTCTCGCTTCACGATGTAGGCATCTGCACCAGCCGCAAGTCCCCTGGCTTTGTCCTCATCCGACCCCAGGGAAGAAATTAAAATGACCGGCAAGTGTGAGAATTGAGCCCTGGATTTTATCGTCCGCGCCAGCTCAAACCCATCCATGTTCGGCATCTGAATATCGCTGAGAACAATATCAAACCGATTGGTACTCAGAGTATCGAGGGCTTTGTAGCCGTCGGATGCCGTGAGCACCATGAACCCTGCTGACTCGAGCAATGTCTTTTCCAATGTACGCGTTGCTATGGAATCATCGACCACCAACACCCGCGTTGTTTCTACCGTTTCGCTCAACTCAGGGAGTAGCTGTTTATCGGATTCCTTGCGCACACCGCCGGCTGCGCGTACCAGATCTGCTGGATTGAGAACAATGGCCACATCGCCTGTGCCGAGCAGTGAAATGCCCGAAATATTGGGCACGCGCCCCAGTAAATCCCCGAGTGGTTTGAGTATCAGCTGCGTGTATTCAATGAGTTCATCTATCCTAAAGGCATACCGTCGCTCACCAAACGAAATGATGGCCACCATCCTGTTTGCATCTACTGCAGTTGACGTATCAGATGCCAGACCGAGGAGGCTGCCCAAGGAACCGAGCGGTACGTTTTGCCCGCCGTAGAGGATCACTTCGCTACTCCCGATCAGCTTCAAATCCTCAGAGGATGGAATAATGACCTTTTCTACATTCGAAGCGGGAATCGCCAGTACCCGACCTGCCACGCGGAGTAGGAGACACCGAATGGTGGACATTGCAAGCGGGAGGCGCAACGTGATGGCCGTACCCACGCCGACTTCACTTTCTAAGCGAACCTCGCCGCCCAGCCGTTCGACCGTGTATTTCACAACATCAAGACCAACGCCACGTCCGGATATTTTAGTTACGCCTTTTTGTGTGGAGAACCCGGATTCAAAGAGGTAATCCAAGAGTTGGTCGGTTGTAAATTTTTCTACTTGGTCAGCTGTGAGGCCCCGTTTTTCCCGCAGGCTTTTCCGAATGGACTCCGGATCGATGCCGCGTCCATCATCTGCTACTGTAATTTCAACAGCATCCCCGGTATGTCGCGCCACCACGCTGATCCGCGCGGTTTCGCTCTTTTGAGCTTCTTTTCGCTGATCCGCGCTTTCAATGCCGTGGCTTGCCGCATTCCTCAGAATATGAACCAGAGGCTCTTCGATGGCATCCAAAACTTTTCGATCCACCGCGTATTCACCGCCGCCTAGAAACAGCTCCAGTTTCTTTCCAGTGACTTTTGACGCTTCCCGAACCTGCCTTCGAATCATTACAAAGAGAGACGATACGGGTGCCATTCGAATCTTGCGCAACTCTTCTTGTGAGCTCTGAATGAGCTTCGATATCTGACGCTCGTCCCGCTCGAAGCGGGTGGTCGTCATGCGCAACTGAATATTGAGATTCCTCGCCTTTTCGATGGTCCCGTGCAGCTCGGTTTCGTATTCAGTTCCCTCAAACTCTCGCATGAGTGTGCCAAAGGCACTGCTCAGCTCATTGGCAACGTTGCAGAACCCATTGAGTTCGTGTACCAGGGATTCCAGCTGCATATTTGCTTCGAATAGTTCGGAAACAAGCGCGATAACACTGTCGATTTTGCTTTCTGCAATGCGAATAAACTCGTCCTTGGGCTTTTGCGCAGCCCTGGCCGAAGGATCCTGCGAGGGCGTAGATTTTTTCGAAGCGGGCGCTTTGTTTGTGGTTGATTGCGGTTCTGTTTTGGGTGGTGCGGGGTCTTGTTTTTCAGGCGTAAGATCTACTCGTTCGACGCTCGCTTTGTCATCTTTGCCAGATGCTTTGGCAAGATCCTTTGCCAGCGCATTCAGTGCTTGGGCGGTTTCAGATTCTTCTTTGGTGAGCTGATCGTCACCGGATACGCTGTTTTCAATAGATGTGCGTATAACGTCTAGTGCCGTGAGCAGCAGATCCACATCTTTGGGCGTAACCTGTCTCGCGCCGCGGGACAGCTGTCCAAAGACATCCTCGAGGCGGTGGGTAACGGCTTCGACCCGGGCAAACCCGAGTGTGCCCGCAGATCCCTTCATGCTGTGCGCTTCCCTGAAGGCCCGGGTGAGCAACTCGCCGCTATCTGTTTTCCCCTCCTCGAGGGTAAAGAGCACTTCGGAAAGGGTCTTTATGTGTTCCAGGGCTTCGGATCTGAATACGCCGGTCAGTTGATCCATCTGAGAGGAACCCAGCTCAGTGGCAAGCACGTCCCGACCCGCAGTAGAGGATCTCTTTGGCTGAACGTCGTCATCTGATGCAGCCTGTGGCTCTGGCTGTGGTGCCTGCTCAGACTGTACATCTGACGCGACGGTCTCGTTTTCGATCAGCGTTTTGAGAAGCTTTAGCTCTGCCTGTTCTTTCTCGTTTAGGTCGTCCTCGCCGGGCAGGGCTTCGTTTGATGCGATGCGGATGACGTCCAATGAGCTCAGCAGCCGATCCACCAAGTCGGCAGTTACAGGGCGTTTGGTTTGTCGGATCGTTCCTAAAACATCTTCCAAACAGTGTGTCAGTGTCTCCACGCGTCCGAAGCCAAGTGTCCCAGCGGCCCCTTTGAGGCTGTGCGCCTCTCGAAACGCGATATCGAGCGCGTCGTAGACGTTTTCTACCGAACCTCCCTCTAGCCCGAGGAAGACTTCGGCCATCGCCTTGATATGCTCGATAGATTCACTGCGAAACACCGCGACGAGTTCTTCGAGTTGTTTCTGGGTGAGCTTCATTTACTTTCTCTGTCTCCCACTTCGCGTCGCTTTTTGACGCTACTATGTCGGACTGTCCATACTGAACCCCTTCGCCTCCACGAAGCGGTCAACATCGAGCACCACGAGCCCGTCGGTTGTAACGGCCGATACATATGGCGCCTGAGCGGCATCGAAGTTATCGGGAGCTGGCAACAACCCGGCCTTAGGCACGTGAATGACCCCTTCAATATCCTCCACCTGCAACGCGAATTTTTTTCCCTTAGCGCTTACAATCACGGCAAAATCAGCATCTGCAAGACCTTCGGCGTTTCTATTGAAAAAATGACGCAGGCTCACGAGGGTAAAGGATACACCCCTGCGGCGAATGATGCCGGAAATATGCCTGGGTGTGAGCGGGATTGAAATAATCTCACCGATACGGGTAACCGCTTCTATTTTATCGAGGATGACAGAATAGCGCATGCCCATTAGAACAAATTCCAGCACAGGGAGGACTTCGGTGATTTCTGCCTGATCGTCGAGTGGCTTTGCCAATTCCGCCGCGCGCCGCTTGAGCACGGTTTTTTCGACTTCTTCCCAGTTCTCTTTCATAGACCCCTCTTTGCGGTATTATTCCAATTTGATTTCTTCAAACCTGGCTTCCACAATTTCCTTTAGCCTGCCTGCGGTCAATCCTTCTGCTTCGTCGAGCAGATGGTCATTTGGCAATTTGGCCACTAGATTGCGCGCGTTGCGAAAGGATCTCCTGCTCGCCTGGGACTGACCTTCTCTTTGATGAATGACGCCGAGATAGAAGTGCCCGATGATGAACCCTTTATTGAGAAAGATCGCCTGCTTTAAACTCCTTATCGATTCTTGGACCCTGCCTGCTTGGTCAGCCACAATGGCCCTGAGGAAGTGTACGCGGTAATCCAGCTTTCCCGGTCCCAGGGCGAGGTGTTCCAATAGCCCGATTGTCTCTTCGATGCGACCCTCGTTGACCTGCCTTCGGGCCCGTTCTAGCTCCTCGGTCATATTTGCGGTCTTCTTTTTACTGCGGGCAGACAAGATCCTTTGGCGCGGTTTCGCCTCTTTGGGTTTGGACATCGGTGCCCGATCTATTTTTTCGACCGGAAGTGGTTTGGGAGATTTTGGAACGATCGTCTTAACGCCGATACCAGGGATGGAAAGCGCAGGTCCCGGGATGAGGGAACGGCGGCTGGGTTTGCCGGCGGCGCCTTGGTGATAGCGGTAATAATAAGTGGCGTTGGAGTAGATAACGTCTAGCTGGCTGAGCGCTGGAAAGGCCTCTGAATGCCCAACAAAGAGATAGCTCCCTGGTCGTGCGACATCTCCAAGTGACATGACGACCTGATTGGCGAACTGAAACGAGAAATAGATCAGAACATTTCGACACATGATGAGGTCGTAGGCCACCTCGGGCAGGCGACCTGAAAAGGGAATCTCCGCTAGATTGAGTTGACGAAAGTCAACAGTGCGTCGGATGTCGGCATGGATTCTATATCGATGTTCATCCTCGCGGGTGAAGTACTTCCAGATAATCGATTCATCTACGCCTCGAAACGACCACCTGGAAAATATGCCCTCTTTGGCGCGCTCTAGAAAACCGGTGTTAATATCGGTACCGGTGATAGAGATCCGCCAGTCGCTTAGACTGGGGAATCTTTCCCGGAGCAGCATCGACAGCGAATATGGCTCTTCACCGGTCGCGCACCCGGCGCACCAGATGCGCAACTCTTTGGCCCTGCGGCCAGTCTCGATGAGTTGTGGTATGGCCTGTTCGGCGAGTGCCTCGAAATGGGGCTTGTTTCTGAAAAAGTAGCTTTCGCCGACGGTCAGGAGATTGACGACCTCCTGCAGTATTTTATCCGATGTTCTAAGCAGTGCGACGAGCTCTGCTCCCGACATGTTGTGGCAGTCTGGAAATCTCGAGATGAGTTTCTTTTCCAGCTCATGTCGCTTTTCAATGCTGAAACAAAGGCCGACCTGATCCTCGAGCAATTTGCTCAGATCCGAGAACACGTCATCGCTGAGATGAAAGCGTCTCTTGGACCTTTTTGAGGCCGGTTCGGCATTGATCATTACGGATGCTCCTCTTCGGAGGTGCTCGTAACAGGCGGTGGTGGAGAGGAGAGCGCATCTCCGACTTTGTGGAGTTGAACCGATAAGACGATAGACAGCACATCGAGAATCAGGATCGCCTCACCCTCTGCCCGCAACACACCCAATGCCCTGAGGGCCCCTGGCAAAACTTCATCTGTCACGTCGATGTCTTGGGTCGGCACGGTGACCACATCGCTCGCTTCATCGATGAGAACAGCGAAGCGCATGAGCTCTGTGATGCAAATGACCAGGGATCTATCGGCGGTGACCTCTTTTTCCTCGGCCCCGAATAGAACACCGAAGTCTATCACGGCCATCATCTCACCGTGATAGTTGATCAGGCCTGCCACGCCTTGAACTTCCTCGGGCAACGGTATGAGCGCGATCGTCTGAATCACCTCTTCCACGTGGGAGATGGGAATCGCAAAGAGTCTGCCCACGTCTTTCAGAAAGAGAAAGGTCGGGTCTTCCTCTTCACTCTCATCTTCTTGGATAATGGCTGACGCTTCGATGAATTGATGTTTCAGGCGGATGACCTGCTGCTCGAGGTCTCGAATTTCCTCGAGACGCGCTGCAAGGCCTTTTTCTTCGATTGCCCCCTTGGGGTTGTCCGTTTCTTGTTGTCCCAAAGTAAAATCACCCCTATTGCGCTTGGGCGTCGAGCAGCACCGTTAATCTAGGACCTGAGGAGGTTCTTGAGCTCAGAGAATTTCAGTAACTCCTTTAGTTTCGAGAGGAGCTCGACGCGGTCTATTGGTTTGGTGACGTAATCATCACATCCCGCTGCAAAGGCCTCCTTTACTTTTTCGTACTCGCTTTTGGTAGTAACCATCACAACTTTTATCTCGCGTGTGTGATCATTGGACTTGATTCTGCGGCAGCATTCGATGCCGTTCATCTGGGGCATCATAATGTCCATGAGGACAAGGTCGGGCTTGTTTCCCTCTATCTTCTTAAGTGCTTCGACGCCGTTTTCAGCCATATCCAGCTCATAGCCCTGCCCAGATAGCAGCATGTGCTCGTACAGGCGCATGGTCTCGGTATCGTCGACGATAAGTATTTTGCTCGGCATCGGTTTCACCCCTATTGGCTCGTCACTTGCTCGATGTGATTTATAATAGCTTATACGTTTTTATTCCTTACATGAACCTTACATGCGTCCTTTTAAAGACGCTTCCTTTCACTTGCCCCATTCAACGTCCTTAACATCTATTTTTTATCAGATTTGGCCGGCCGCAAGGATTCATCCAATCATTGGGTTGATCTGGAGGGTGGACAGATGGATATTGCGATCTAAAATTGTATATAAGCCGAGGACTAAGAGCGATTCAACAGCCGCGGGGCCGACGTTATCGGCAAAGGGGGACTAGAGCAGATGAAGTTCCAAATGTCGTTTAAATGGAAACTGGTAGTCGGCGTTATGGCCGTCATCATCCCACTGGGGATGCTACTCGCATTGGTTCTTCAATCTCAGCTCGCAAACTTGGATGTCCATGTTTTCGATGCGTTCGAAAAGCAGGCCATCGCCAAAGCGATTGCGATTCAAACGGAGATCTCCAATAGTACCGGGGGCGAAGGGCATAGCGATCTGAAAGGCGTGCTAAGCGCGTTCTTAGCAAGAGAAAAGAGAGATACGGAACAAGAGGAGACGCGCGCTGTCTTTGTCGTCGATAAATATCATAAAGTGCTGACTTCTGCTGGCGCCAAAATTGATCTACGAACGCTCGTGCCCAAATTTCCAGAAGTAAAAAAGACAACAGTGCTTCGCGCCGGTAAACATGTTCTCGCAATTACAGCGTTCTCTTCTGACGTGGCAGGTGCCAAGTATGTTGTGTTCGCCGAATCGATGCAGTCTTACTTGGCATCCAAATCCCAGGTCTTCTTTGTGAGACTCGGGATCTCAGTTATTGGACTTCTTGTTGTGGCGCTGGGGGTTTATATCATCGGCGTTCGATCCGTCGCACCGATCTACGCGCTCATAAAGACCGCGCGGGATATTGCAGCCGGGAATCTTGAGAAGATTGAGGCCCAGGAGACAAAATCACTGGAGACGAATGAGTTGGCCACATCCATCACCAGCATGGCCAACGCCCTGCAAAAACAGGTCGTTGCCATCAAGGCGCTCACTACTGAGATCTCAGGCGCATCAACCGAGTTTGCCGGCAACATGTCCCAGCTGGCTTCTTCGGCCAGTGAGCAGGCCGCGGCAGTGACAGAAACGGCGGCAACGGTTGAAGAGATGGAACAGGCCGGCAAGAGCGCAGCTGGCAATGCAAAGCAGATAGTGGATGCGGCCGAGAAAACCCAGGAAGCCTCGGTGCGCGGACGGGATGCGGTTGAGACAGCAAACGCCATTATTTTGCGGATCAAGGAAGACTCACAGGACATTGTGGATAAGAGTCGCAATCTACTCTCGGCAGTCGAAGAGGTCGGCAACATCATTCGTTCGGTCAACGCCATTGCTGAGCAGTCGAAAATACTCGCGGTTAATGCCTCTATTGAAGCTGCAAAGGCCGGCGAGTATGGATCCGGATTTGCCGTGGTGGCCCAAGAGGTCAAGGATCTGGCCCAGCAATCAAAAGACGCGACATTGCAGATAACCGGCCCGCTAACATCGATTCGTCAGGCCATTGAAAAAATGGTCGACACATCCCTGAGCGGAAAGGAACGGACCGAAGAAGCCGTATCGACCATTGCCAACGCCGGGGCGATCATGAATGACTTAAGCGAGGCGATTCGGGAAAATTCAGAATTTGCCAATGTCATCGCAACAAATATCAATCAGCAAACCGTGGGTCTGACCCAAATTGCCACATCTGTCGATCAAATCAACAGTACGGCCTATGAAAACCAGAGCATCAGCAGGAAAAACGTGGAAATGGCGGATCAAATGGCAATGTCATTTGGAGAGCTGAACACCCTGGTGAGCATATGGCAGACCTCTGACGAAATGGCATCTAATGATGATGAAAAGGATGTATAATCATAAAAGATAGTAGCTGATTATCTGTCTCCGCACTTCTTTTCCAATGAGATTTCGCGCTTATGCCAGCGCATAAAGAGACATGCTTGCAAATCTTTTTTCACCTGTGTATGATTCGCCTGTTTACTCTCCTTAAATATGGTTAAGGGGGTAAGTGGAACCAACGCAGATCGGCCCGAGCATTGGCAGGGGGTTCTTTTATGGGTTATCTCGGGCAAGGAGTTTATCAGCCGTGAGGATTTACGTAGGGAACATGCCGTTCAGTATGAATGATGACCAAGTGCGCGAACTATTCGAGGCACACGGAAGAGTGGAATCTGTAGATATCATCACTGACCGTCAGACAGGGCGGCCGAGGGGATTCGCATTCGTGGATATGCCCGACGAGTCAGAAGGGCGCAAAGCCATTGAAGCGTTACACGAGTTTCAGGCCGAGGGTCGAAACTTGAACGTCAACGAGGCCAGACCCCGCGAGGATCGCGGCGGTGGAGGCGGTCGACGCGGCGGTTTTGGCGGCGGTGGTCGAAATCGCTGGTAGGGCCTGCCTAAAGGTCGTCGGCCCCTTTTTTTAAGGGATCGATTACTACAAATAACAACTTGAGATTACTGGGTTGAGACGCAGGACTCAACCGCTAGCATACTTGCATCAAACCGCTTTTTAAGGGCGATTAGCTCAGTTTGGATAGAGCGTTGGTCTCCGGAACCAAAGGTCGCGCGTTCGAGTCGCGCATCGCCCGCAAAGGTTGGTTTGATATTGGCGCACGCCCAAGGGCAGGATCCCCATGAAGGTACGTATTGGCACACGGGGAAGCGCATTGGCGCGATGGCAGGCGGATGCTGTTTTTCAAATGCTGCGGTCTCGTCATCCTGGGCTGGAACTCGAGATTATCGTTGTTAAAACAACCGGCGATGTCGTCCAAGATAAGGCGCTTTCTGAGCTTCCAGGGAAAGCATTTTTTACAAAGGAGATCGAGGACGCCCTTCTTGCGTCGCGTATCGATCTGGCAGTGCACAGCGGCAAAGACGTCCCCACAGAACTGCCCCATGGCTTGGCTTTGGCGGGATTCCTGAAGCGGCACTCGCCCCTGGACGTGCTTGTTACACCGTCGGGCTCGAATATGGATAAATCCCTTATTAAATCCCTTTTTGAGCTAGATCCCGGCGCTCGCATCGGAACGAGCTCTGTAAGGCGGCGGGCATTCATTGCCAACTTGAGGCCAGATCTTCGCATCCTCGACCTTCGGGGCAACGTGGATACGCGATTAAAAAAATTGGACCAAGGGCTCTACGATGGGATCGTTCTGGCTGAGGCTGGGCTCGAACGCCTCGGTCTGGGAGATCGCATTGCCCATCGGCTAGATAGAAAGATCTTTCTGCCCGCGGTTTCTCAGGGCGCGATGGCACTGGAGACGCGCTCGGATGACAGTACGCTGATGCACCTGCTGGCGCCGCTCATGGATGGCGACACAACAACAGCCGTGACCGCAGAACGGGCCCTGTTACGCACCCTCGAAGGGGGGTGTCAAGTGCCCCTCGGTGCATTGGCTGAGGTGGCGGGGGAGGCATTGACCCTCACCGCCGCCATTGTCGCGCCAGACGGCACGGCCCGCGTGGATGGTGCTATTCAGGCCCATGTCAGAGATGCGAACAAGGCCGGGATCCAGCTGGCCGGTGAACTCGTCGAAAACGGGGGTGGGGAAATCCTAAAGAAAATGGGGCGTCGTTGACCGCGCATCACGCTAGGACCTGAAAATTTTCCTTATAGTGGACACCGCGTTGGCTCAATCCATTGAAGATGTAATCCACGCAGCGACTGTCTTTTCCAAGGTATTCCGGCGGAGAGATGCCCACCTTATCGTAAAGCCCCTCGGCCAACATGGTCAGGACGACAGTCCCTGTGTAGCCCGTGGTGCGCGCCATGGAATGGGTCTGGGTCTCTGGATCGTATCTATCCAACAGGTCAAAGGTATATCGACATGGGGTGCCATTTTTCTCACCAGTTATCTGCACTTGCATCACCGTGAGATCCCGGTCGCCCGCATTCAGTTGCCATTTGGGGAAAAGCAACTTAGCGGTCATATCAATGGGACGCACCCAAGTGCCCCCCACATCTATCGCCTCTGTGCTGAAAAAGCCAGTCTCACGGAGCACGGCCATTTTTTCGATATGACCTGGATATCGCAGTGTTTTCTCTTTCATATGGGGCGCGTCAATGGTCTGGGCCAATGTGCGCAGTCCGTCAGTATTAAAGGCCTCGAGCGTACCGATACCCGGAAACGTCAGGCGTTCAGGATCAGACAGGGCAGGACGCACCACTGTGCTCCCATTTTGGACAAATCGCGCGGGGCGGGTGTATTCTTCTATCACATCGATAGGAGAAAACACGGCTTTGTACTCGTAGGGCCACTCCCTGTGCTCGGGCAGTCCTCCGACGTAAATGAGGACTTCTCGGGTGCGATCCAGGCGGGCGTGGGCGTACCCGGTTAAGATATTGCTCATGCCAGGTGCGACACCGCAGTCGACGATGGCTGTAACCCGGTTCTTTTTTGCGAGATCGTCGAGTTCAAATGGGTCTTCTGGGAAAAACGCAATATCGACGACTGGTTTTCCAACCTGAATCACGGCCTTTAGGGTTTCATAGCCCAAGAAACCCGGCACCGCACTGAGCACTAGATCAAAGTCTGAAACAATCGACGATACTGTTGACGCCTGGGAGAGATCCGCGTTCCTAACGGCAATCGATGGATGTAGGTCGGCCAATCGCGCTGTGGCGGCTGGATCCACATCGACCGCTGTCACATCGAACCGCTTCTGTTTGGACAAATCAACCGCCATGGGCCCGCCGATGAGCCCGGCACCGAGAACGATGATTTTCATGTTCGCCCCTCATTTGGAAAAGGGATCCCGAGGTGGCCAGGGCACTGCGTGAAGGTGTTACTTCCGCATGACTTTGTCGAGTGTTTTGGCCAACTGGTCCACGCCATATGGTTTGGTGACCCGATCTATAAACCCATAATCGCCAAACGTGCTCATAATAGGGTCGTTGGAGTAGCCACTCGACACGATGACCTTTGCCTGGGGATCAATTTGTTTGAGTACCTTGATAGCTTCTTTACCCCCCATGCCACCTGGAATTGTCAGATCCATGATGACCGCGTCGAATTTGGTCCCGTTTAGGAGGCTTGTTTTGTAGAGCTTAATTGCCTCGGCGCCATCTGTAGCGAGCGCCACATCAAAACCGATCTCCTTTAAAATTTCGCGGGCTGTCTTACGAATGGTGGCATCATCATCCATCACGAGGATATACCCATGTCCTAGAATCTGGGAATGCACAGGTGCAAACGCGCCTGACGCGTGTTTGTCTGTGGCCGGCAAATACATGTGGAACACAGTACCCACCCCAGGCTCTGAGTCGACAGTAATGTGGCCATTGTGCCTGCGCATGATGGAATACGTCGTGGCCAGACCGAGGCCGGTGCCGTTTTCCTTGGTGGTGAAATATGGATCAAACACTTTGCCCAAGTGGGGCTTTGGAATGCCCACACCGGTGTCTTTCACCGCGATGTGCACATAACGACCGGTCTCAAGGGGAAGTTTGTCCTTTGGCGCGACTGTTATATTTTTAGCCGATATGGCGATGGTACCGCCGTCGGGCATGGCGTGGTTAGCGTTAATGACCAGGTTTTGAATCACTTGAGATATCTGCCCCTCATCGACCTCGACGGACCACAGTGATTTTGGGATAGACATGGTGCATTTGACCGATGACCCGCTGAGGGCGAATTCAGCGGATTCTTCGATAATCGTTCGTGCAGACGCAAGGATCTTAATCGGCGTGCCCCCTTTAGAGAAAGTGAGCAATTGGTTGGTCAGGTCTCTGGCCCGCATGACAGCGCGCTCTGCATCAGCCAGCCTTGCGGTTACGGCGTCGTCTTTTTTTATCCGTCTCTGGGCCAGGCTGAGATTGCCCATCACAGCCGTGAGAATGTTGTTAAAGTCGTGTGCAATACCCCCGGCGAGCAGGCCCACGGATTCGAGTTTTTGTGCGCGACGCATCTCCTCTTCAAGCGTTCGCTGTTTTGAAACATCCCGAAAGACCAAGACACTCCCGCTTGGCGTGCTGCTCTCGCTCCGGATGGGCGCCAAGGTATATGAAATGAGGGTCTCTTGGCCACTGCAAGCGATGAGCTTCTTGCCCTCGATATGGATAGCGGCCTCCTGATCTGAGAGCGCCTGTAGTGGATTTTCCGTTGGCTGGCGGGTTTTTTCGTTAATGATGCGAAAAACGCTGCCCACTGGTTGTCCGATAGCCTCTTTTTTACGCCACCCGGTGAGGGCCTCGGCAACCCCATTAAACGCCACGATATTACCTTCCACGTCCGATGCAATGACAGCTTCGCCAATACTGGCCAGGGCCACGGCCAGGCGTTCTTGGCTTCGACGCAGGTCTTCTTCGACCTTTCGTCGATTGGTGATATCCCGGGCAATGCCGATGATCGCATTCCCCTCCTCTAATTTCGGCAGCAGCCATGTGCCGAGCCATACCGTGTGCTGAGCAAACGATACCTTGGTCTCGGTGTAAACCGATTCACCTGTTTCAAAAGCGCGCATCAAATCCTCAATGCTGCTCGTATCATTGAATTCGACGGTAATCTGGTCGGCAGAGAGGAAATCTGGAAGCGGCATGCCGATCAGGCGATCGGCGAGATCTGGGATGGTACGGGCTGCGAATTTCAGGGCGTGGGGATTCATGTAGGTGATACAAAGGGTTGAATTGATGACAAAGATAAAATCCCGGGATGATTCGATAATGGCCCGATGTAAGTGGGCTGCCTCTTCCAGGTCTGATACGTGCTCCTTTTGGCGCGCCAATTCCGATTCGAGCGCTGCGATACGCTCTAGGAGGCGTGTTTCATTATCGCTGTAAGATGGTCGGCTTGATAGTGTTTTCTCATCCAACATGGGCGTAACATATCATAATGAATCGCAGGACTTAAGGGATACTCCGCAGCGGTCGATTAAAATAGCATAATGAACAAGTTTCACCGCACCGACTTTTCTGATGCGACCGTGTATATCAATGCCAAACAGGTGGACACGCTCCTTTCTGATGAGGATGAATTGACCCGCAAGGTGGGTGCGACCGTGATGCGGGAGCTCGGTTCTGAAACCTACCAGCCGCCCCTTCTCCCAGAGGTGGCCTTATCTCTATCGGAGATGGCAAACCAACGGGATGTTTCGATTCGCGAGGTGGAAAACGCAGTCAGTCGGGATCCGGCAGTGGCAGCGCGGGTTGTCTCAGTTGCCAATTCCGCGTTTTACAGCCGGGGCACCCCGATTCGATCCCTTAGATCCGCCATTACCAGGCTCGGCCTGGCCGAGATACGGGACGTGGCCTTTCAGGTGGTTGCTCAAACGCGCATCTTCCGCGTTCGGGGATATGGCGATCACATGCGGCGTTTGTTTAGTGCGGCCCAAGCCGCCGGCCTTATCGCGAGAAAGACGTGTCAGATGCTCCGCTTTGAGTCTGAGATGGCATATTTATGCGGGTTGCTGCACGACATGGGCGAGGCCATCATCTTGAGCGTCATTGCAGAGGCGCAGCGTGAAAAACGAGCCGCGTTGCCCGAACTCACCACCCTGCGGCCAGTGCTCGATTTATTACACGCCACAGCTGGCGCCCGGGTGTGCAGTAAGTGGGGGTTGCCCGAGCTGATCACAGACGCTGTGCGGCACCACCACAGTCCTCAAAAATCAGAGACCTCGTCGCAAATGGCCACGGTCGTGGCGATCGGAGATATTCTTCTCGCCCACGCGGGGATTGGGTGTGAAAAAAAGCCCGTGGTGCCGCTCGAGGAACCCATGTTTTATCGCGTCAATCTCACGCCACCCGATGTAGAGGCGCTCATCGAATACGCCGAGGCCATCGGAGAAGACGAGGCCCTGATACAGCAGTTGGAGTAAGATCAAATACCCAAATTTGAGGCGTGAATTCTTGTTCCACCACCCGCATTCGAGTAGGATAATAAGGACAATCAATCGCAATGCATGTCAGCTATTTACAACGGAGGGACCAGTGGCCAAGGTAGGGATTTTACTGTGCCTGACAGCGGTCATTTCTGTCCAGTCCGGTGAGCTCTTGGCCCAGTCGCAGGATCCACCGGATGTAGAAAGTAGGTTTGACCTCAACACATTTAATAGGTCTGCCAGTACGCCGGACGATGGGTTTGAACTGGATGGGGCAGGTGTGCTGAAATCGCTGCAATTCAGCGCGGTTACCCTTTTTCAGGTGGACGATGACCCCCTCACCTGGCAACGGGAAACAGGTGACGGTGACTACGAAGAGACAGCTGTTGTAGTGGAACGGCTCTTGGTGCTTCATCTGGGCGCGGCCATTGGGTTGTTCGACATTGCTCAGGTCGCGCTTCATTTCCCCATCATCTTTGATCGAGGCACGACCAATTCCCGCGGGGGAGTGGGAGATCTCAGCATCATTCCCAAGGTCGCTTATCGATTTAAGCCCACTGGCCGGGTGGGTCTGGCATTTCTCGTGCCGGTTACGTTTCCAACAGGGGATGCAAACCGATTGTTGGGCGAGGGCAGCTTGACCGCCACACCTGTCATCGCGATGGATACGAAATGGGACAAGTTGCAGCTCGTATTCAACGCCGGGTACCGGCTTCGCGAGAAGCAGCGTCGGGATTTGGTACGCGGCAGTGAACTGCGGTTTGGTGCAGGAGTTTCCTACGATGTGCTCACCTCACCCGGGTTGCTTCGGGCCATTGTAGAGGCAGATGCTGCCACCCAGGTAGGGGATTTATTTGCCCGTGCAGCAACTCCGGTGACCCTGATGGGCGGGGTCAAGCACCGTTTCAAGCGGGGGTTTGGGTATGTCGCCGCTGCTGGTGCTGGCGTGACACCTGGTGTGGGGGCTCCGGATTTTAGACTGGTATTTGGCGTTGATTACGTCTTTACCCGCATGGCTCAGGCAGAGGAAAGCGAGCCGTCAGAGAACGTGGACACGGACGGGGATGGCATTCCCAAAGACGAGGACAAGTGTCCGACATTACTGGAAGATTTCGATGGGTTCGAGGATTTGGACGGCTGTCCAGAGACCGACAACGACGCCGATGGTATTCCAGACGACCGGGATAATTGCCCTAATGTGGCTGAAACCATCAATGGCCTCTACGACGATGATGGATGCCCAGACAGCGATAGCGACGGTGACGGTCTCCTCGAGGAGGAAGATCAATGCCCCACCGAACCAGAGGATCTGGATGGGTTTGGCGATGAGGACGGATGTCCGGATTTGGATAATGACTACGACGACATTGAAGACCAGGCCGACACCTGTCCGAATTATCCCGAGACCTTTAACGACTATCGCGATGAGGACGGGTGTCCTGACTACCTTGAGATAATCGGGGACAAAATAGTACTCACCCGGCCCATGCGGTTCCAGGCAAAGACATCTGAGCTCAAGGAATCGTCCTATCCTGTGCTGGACGAGTTGGCCCTGGTGATCATTGCCAACCCGGCGTGGACGGAAATAGATATTGTCGCGCATACGTCCGGGCGGGGCAGGGCCAGTGACCAGCTCAGCTTGTCAGAAGAGCGGGCCCAAACCCTGAAGCGATTGCTCATCCACAGCGGCGTGCTTGCCGAACGGTTGACTGCCACAGGCAAGGGGGGTACCGAGCCCATTGCATCTCCTACCACGATAGAGGGGCGCAAGGAGAACGCACGGGTAGAACTTATCATCAGAAAGGGGGCGCGGTAATGGGAAAATGGCCACCTTTTTTGCTCTTTGCGGCACTGTTTTTTTCGGTTGCCTCGGGCATGGGCGAGATGCCGCAGAAGGATCGCGCTGATACGGACGGGGACGGCAAGACCGACGAAGAAGAGATCCTGGCTGGCACTGATCCTGAGGACGCAGACTCTGACGACGATGGCATACCAGATGGTTTCGAATTCGATTGGCTGGGCGATGCAGATGGGGATCAACTTATCAATGCACTTGACTGGGATGCGGATAATGACGGCCTTTCAGATGGCCTCGAGCGGGGCTACGTCGCACACCATGCAGATACGGACCTTTCTGCCGGGCACTTTACGCCAGATGCGGATCCCAGCACCCGAACCAACCACCTGCAACCGGATAGCGACGGCGGTGGTGTATCTGACGGCGTGGAGGATCTGAATCAAAACGGGCGATATGAACCAAACCTGGGCGAGACAAATCCGAACAATGCCGCGGATGACGACGAAGACATAGAGCCCATCGATGCGGGCTCTGAGGACGGCGGGGCAGACAGCGACCCTGACACGGAGATCGACACCGGGACAGATGGGGATACTGACATCGATACCGGGACAGATACATCGTCAGAGCCAGACGCAGGCGATCTATGGGGTGGGCTAAGCGGGGGTCCGGCCTGTGGTTGCACTGCGGTGGGGCGTGCGACCCGCGATTTTCGACAGCTCATTAAGATTTTCGACATATTTAATTAAAACCAATTGACAGTTAGATTGAAAATCGTAGACTCCAGCCCTTAAGCCTGCGGACTGACTGGACTTTTGTCTGGGCGGGCAATGGGAGTAGGACAATGGAAGCGACGTGTGGATTTTTGGGCAAAAAGCTGGGCATGACACAGGTATTCAATCCCGATGGGACGCTCGTGGGCGTTACTGCTGTGGAAGTGGGCCCCTGTATTGTGGTTCAGAAGCGCACTGTGGAAAAAGATGGCTACACAGCGGTGCAGCTCGGTTTTGACGACAAGCCAGAGCGAAAGGCAAAGCGACCTGAGGTGGGTCATTTTGCCAAAGCAGGGGTTGCGCCAAAGCGCGTTCTCAAGGAATTCCGCGTGTCCGAGGACACTGCCGCTCAATACGAGGTCGGTGCGGTCGTGGATATCAACGCCCTTGCCATCGGCGATAAGATCGATGTGACTGGCCTGAGCAAGGGCAAGGGGTTTACCGGCGTCATGAAACGGTACGGGTTTCACGGTGCCAAGGAGAGCCACGGGGTGCACGAATGCTTTCGCCACGGCGGGTCTCTGGGGCAGAACATGACACCTGGCCGTGTGATCAAGGGCAAAAAGATGGCCGGTCATCAGGGCAACAAGCGGATCACGATACAAAACATCGAAGTCGTGCGCGTGTTTGCCGGCGACAACCTCATTTTTGTCAAGGGACCTATCCCAGGTGGTCCCAATTCGGTTGTCTCTATTAGCAAAGCCGTTAAATCCTAACCGGCTGGGCCGGAACAAAAATGAATAGGCTATCATTCTATCTCAATTTCCTTCTGTGGTTTCCCAAACCCTACCGCTAAAAGGCTAAAGATCTGTGTCGCGCCGGCGTCGAACAGGAGATCACTTTGCCCGGCGAGCGAAAAAGGAACACTATCCCGCCCGGTCGATTTATAAACTCGAAGAGATAGATCGGCGGGTGGGCCTGTTCAAGCCCGGCCATATCGTGTTGGATTTGGGGGCAGCACCTGGTTCGTGGACGCTCTTCGCGGCTGAGAAAGTGGGAAGAAAAGGCCGGGTCGTTGCAGTGGATCGGGCGCCCCTGACGATTTCTTTACCTGACAATGCAGTGGCAATCGAAGCCGACGCCCTTACCTGTGATCCAGATGTATTGATGGCTGAAACATCTGGCAATGGATTCAATGCGGTGATTTCAGACATGGCCCCCAAAACCTCAGGCCACCGGTTTGTCGACCAATCCAGATCCTTTTCCCTGTTTTGTCGCGCATTGGAAATTGCAGCGATCGCGCTTAGGCACAATGGCAAGTTTGTGGGCAAGATCTTTCAAGGAGAAGATTTCGAGGTCGCCCGGGACAGGGTCCGGGCATTGTTCTCAAAGGCACGCGTGATACGGCCGGTGAGCGTCCGATCCGAAAGCTACGAGATCTACCTCGTTGGATTGGGCCGGCGTTAGGGGGATTTCGTCCTAACTGTCATTACTTAGCGATGCGTCCGAGATGTGGGGACTCCAGCCGGTTGTAGTCCCTAACGGCCATGGAGATCGAAACCCCGTGGTCGCCAGCGCTGAAGTTGATGCTGGTCCTTGCCATCAATTGCACATCACACCAGGTGGGCACACCAAACAGACTGCCAAAAGGCGGGATACATCCGGGCAACAGCCCTGTCAGTTCGTACAGTTCTTCTTCTGTGGCAAACCGCAGCCGCTGAATGGAAAGCGCCGCACGCACATTTCTGGTGGATAGTTTGAGATGTGCGGGCATGACAAACATGTTATAGGTGTTATTTGCTTTGCAAATCAATGCTTTGGCACCGCTCGCAAGGGGGGTACCGCGCGCCTTTGCAGCTTGCTGACTGGTGAACGCGGGCGCGTGCGTCCTAACGGTATATGGAATCTCTTGCGCATCGAGTATATCGGACAATCGTTGCAAGACCTCTGACGCCATGGCACGAAGGTATGACCTGACAATGCCTTGCATGTCAAATGGGAGGCGGTTCGCATATGGGAAATTTGGTTTGCTTAACCCGGCGAAGTTTGATATCCTTTATTGGTCTAAACATCCGCAATCTAAAGAATTTGCGGATACATTAGCGCGACTGGTATGTTGACCGCATGAATAACTCAGTGAAGGACGCGCATATCGGATAATTAACTGCTGTTTTTTTTAATGATATCAATCATTATTGGTATCATAAATACTTGATGAGGGTGAGATGGCGAAAAACCAGAAAGATGAAAACTCAGTAAATGTTGCGCTCCAAGAGCTGATGGGAATGGAAGATAACCGTCAGGCAATCGAAGAGGCTGAGAGACAACGCCTCGAAGATGAGGAGACCCGGCGCCGTGAAGAGGAAGCCCGCAGGAAAAAAGATGAAGAAGAATCAAAACGCCGCAAGGAGGAAGAAGAGCGCCTTGCAGAAGAGCGGGCCCAACAAGAAGCAGAAGAACGGGCCAAGCGAGAAGAAGAGGAGCGCAAGCTAAAAATCAAGCTCGAAGCGGAATCCAAGGCCAGGGCCGAAGAGCAAAAGCGCTTACTGCAGCACGAGATAGAGGTGAAGCGCCTGGAAGCCGAAAGAAAGCACATTCCCAAGTGGGTCTACGCCGTCATTGCAGCGGTCGTCATTATAGGTGGGGGTACGGGGTTCTATCTCTACCAGAAATCCGAAGCAGAGGTTGCGGAGCAGCGGCGCATCGCCATGGAGCGGGAAGCGAAGATGCGCAAAGAATTCGAAGAGCGTGAAAAGGCGCTACAGGCTGCTTTGGAACAAGCCCAAAAGGAAGAAGACGCCATGAAACGGCGGCTGGCCGATGCTGAGGCAGCTGGAGACGAGGCAGCCATTGCAGCTGCTCGAGCCCAATTGGAAGTTGCCCAGGAAAAAACGCGACGCGCCAAGTCTGCTCGGAAATCCCGATCAAGATCAGCAGCCAAGTCGAAACCAAAACCAAAGCCAAAGAAAAAGGAAAAGAAAAACGGGCTGAGCGACGATCCCCTGGGCGGATTCGAGCTCTGATATAGGCGCCCGCAAGGAACATGGACCATTTGGCGAGGGCCCTGTAACGGCCCTCGCTTTTTTTTGAGGAATGGAACAAAACAACAATGATTCAGGCCAGTCGTACTGAAGCAATAAAGCGGCTTATCTTGGCCCTAGATGCCCCTTCTTACGAGTCTGCTGCAGCTGTCCTTGCCCGCGTCGAAAACCAAGTCGGCGTCGTTAAAATAGGGCTGGAGCTGTTCACCGCCTGCGGACCTCCGGCAATCGAGATGGCAAAAAATTGCGGCTATGATGTCTTTCTCGACTTGAAACTGCACGACATTCCCAACACCGTTGCCGGGGCTGTTCGCGCTGCCCGCACGCTCGGGGTAGACATGCTGACCGTACACGTCGGTGGCGGTAGGGAGATGCTCGAAAGTGCTGCCGCAGCTGCAGGTGGAGATATGCAATTGCTCGGCGTGACCCTGCTCACGAGCTTGGATGCAGAAGATCTCGATCCAGTAGCCATAGTGCCGGATCCAAGCGCAGTGGTCGAACGGCGGGCAACTGTTGCCGCAACTGCTGGCCTCGCAGGTATTGTCTGCTCTTCAAGGGAGATTGGCGCTGTCAGGAACATCATCGGCTGGGATAGCATTATTGTCACACCTGGTATCCGACCAGCTGGTGGGGCATTGGGCGATCAAAAACGCATTGCCACCCCATATGCCGCCATCACTGCAGGGGCAGACTACCTGGTCGTGGGTCGCCCGATACACCAAGCGCCAAACCCGGCTTTAGCAGCGGGCAGCATTGTAGCAGATATCGCCAAGGCACTTGGTGATCGATGAAGCGCATCCTGGCCGGCCCCCATCCTGTGACCGAGGCTTTGCGCGTTGCTCCAGGGTCAATCGAAGCCGTGTGTGTAACTGAGACGCTGCGGCCAAGCTCGGTTCGCCGCATCGAGGAGCTGGCCCGAAGGGTGCGCGTGAGTGTCGAATGCCTGCCCAAGTCTGCGCTGGATCAGATGTCGGGCAAACACCACCACCAAGGGGTCGTCGCGATCACCGGGTCCTACCCGTATCTGGACCTGGCTGGACTCATCGAGGCATCCCAAAAGGACATTTCACCGCTTATCGTCGCCCTTGATCAGGTTCAAGATCCTCAAAATCTAGGCGCTATCCTTCGCTCTGCGTACGTATTTGGTGCCAGTGGCCTGGTGCTGCCCAAAGACCGTTCCGCGGGGGTCACGGCCGCGGCAGTGCGCGCATCAGCCGGCGCAAGCGAACTCATTCGCGTGGCCCGGGTCACCAATCTGGTGCGCAGCCTCGACACCCTGCGGGACCACGGGTTCATGATCTACGGCGCTGCGCCAGCTGAGTATACTTCGGTTCAATCGATCGACTGGCGAGACAAATGCGTGCTCGTGCTCGGAAACGAAGGCAGAGGCCTTCGGCGTCTGACAGCAGAACACTGCGACAAGCGCTTTGAAATTCCCATGATGCGGGATTTTGACTCTCTCAATGTATCTGCTGCTGCGGCCATTGCCCTGTACGAAGCCGCGTGCCAAAGATCTGCTCACGCCCATGCAACACATCGATGATCGGCCTTATCTCATCGGCCTCGGTCTCTTTATCGTCCTGACAACTGCCTTTCGACTTTGGTTTGCCGCATATATCGGCTTGGCTCCGGACGAAGCGTATTATTGGCAGTGGTCAAAACACCTCGCCTTGAGTTACCCGGATCATCCACCACTGGTGGCCTGGTTGATTCGAGGTGGCACACTGGTCGCGGGCGATACTCGGGTCGGCGTGCGTCTGCTATTTGTGCTCATCGCTGGGATCGGTGGAATACCCCTTTATGTGCTGGGAAAGGCGGTTGGTCTGTCTGCGAAAAGGGCCGCCGTGGGCGCGATGCTTGCCTTGCTTTTGCCTATTCCAGCCGTAGGGGCGATCATTGCAACCCCGGATACGCCCCTCGCACTCATTTGGCTGATATCTCTGATGGCCCTTGCTCGGCTCGCCGATGCTGACGCACCCCGACATTGGTACATTCTCGCGCTTGCCCTGGGGTGTGGTGTTTGGACCAAACACACTGCGCACCTGATCCTCATATTGGTGGTCCTTTACGCCATTGGGTCGAAACCGATCCGCGCTGGGCTGCGGACCGTTCATCCCTGGATCGCCGGGGGAGTGGCCCTTGCCCTTGCGTTGCCCTATTATTTGGCAGACCTGGGGTCAAAGGCCCCTGCCCTAGCGTTTCAATTCTCACATCTGTTAGGAAGACTCGATGGAGCAACCACACCTTTTGATTTAACCGCAATAACGGGTCGCCTAGCCGGTCTCATCGCAGGCCAAATCGGACTGCTCACACCCCTTGTTGCTGTTGCAATCGTCAAGGCGGTGGTTTGGGCAAAAAAAAACGTGATATGGGGATTGATCCTCCCCATGCTGGTCACCGGCATGAGCGCTTTATTAACGCATCCCGAGCAGAACTGGGCCAGCCTGGGCCATCCTGTCGGCGCTGTCATTGCAATTGCATGGGCGGGAACGCTGCAGTCCGCAACAGGCCGTGCCTGGCGACTCGGCCTTTTTGCTTCTGTGCTCGCCATTACGACCGCTATTCACGTCCACGCGAGATATCCTTTTATTCCCTTAAACGCGCGCACTGACCCGGTGGCTCGCCTTTGGGCGTGGCAAGGGATGACGCACCTGGCCCACCTGGCTGAAGAAACAGACGCCGTGGTGTGCGATACCTACGGCTTGGCAGCCCAATTTGCCTGGCACAATCGGGCCCGGTCATTTTCCATAGCTAGCTTGGATCGCCCATTTAACCCGACCTCTAACCCCCCACCGGGCACTTGGCTGCTTATCGACGAAGAAAAAAGCGACGGGGAAAACGATCGTCTGAAGGCACGTTGCACCCACATTGAGCAGATCAGCAGGCACCATCTAAAGCGGTCAGACAATGCAGTGGTGCGCGTCCTTTCTATCTACAGGGGAACCCGGTGTCGCTTGTAATCACCAACGCGCTGCTACGGCATCGCATCCATGCCCCATTTATCGATGGCGGCAACCAGTTGGTCCGGATCTGTGGGTTTCGTGATGCAGTCGCTGATGCCTGCATCTAGGTATTGTTTTTCATCCTGTTTCAGGGCGGGATCCATGATAGCGATGACGGGTAGATCGTGGTTTCGTACTTCGGAGTTGGGATCCCGTATGATCTGGGCAGCTTGGACACCGTCCATTTCAGGCATTGCCACATCCATCAGCACCAAGTCGTAATCTGCAGCAATCAGAGCTCGGATGGCTTTGAGGCCGTTGTCGACCACATCTATCTTGTATCCGAGCTTCCCCATCATCTTTCCGGTTGTCTGTTGATCTGGCCCAGTCCCTTCAGGGGTGTGCTCTGCTATCAATATCCGAAGCTTCAGCTTGTTCACTTCGTGCATGAAATAGGCTGTGGCTACAGATGGGGTACCACCGGGTTCGGGCAGCAATGCCCGGGACTCCCGGTTGAGTACCATCACGAGGGTGTCGAAGAGCTGTTTGCGTCGAATAGGCTTGGTGATGTTCTTACAAAAGCCGAAATTTTTAAGTTCGACTGCATTACAGCGGTGGATCGGCGTGGTCATCAATATGAGATCTGTTTCCCGGTACTTGCCCTCGCGGGTGATGATTCGACCGAGTTCTTTTCCGCCCACGCGGGGCAGTTGCATATCTATAAGCGCGAGTGAAAAGGGATCGCTGTTTTCGACAGCCTGTTGGAGTATTGCGAGCGCGCTTGTGGCGTCTATCGCACCTTCAAAGCGGCAATTCCACGCCTGTAGCATCATCTCACAGGTTTGGCGCACCGTTGCGCTGTGATCCACAACAAGCACGCGTTCGTTTTGCAGGGTCAGTGCAATATCGCCGGCCGCCACATCTTCGATGAGTTGCTTCTCCAATATTACTGTAAACCAAAATGTGTTACCGCTACCTGGCTCGCTGAGCCCGCCTATCTGCCCCCCCATTGCCTCTACGAGTCGCTTGGCAATGAGCAGGCCCGCGGTTTGGTCATCTACATCGCTCAATACGGGCGGTTCGACCTCTGAGTTTTCTTTAAATAATTGGTCGAGTGTTTGTTGAGAGACCCCCTCGGCAGTATCATTTACTGCAAACCGGATGTACGCCCGTTCGTCATCTTCATCCTCTAGGGAGATATTGAGCACCACTTCCCCACGGTTGGTTGAATCAACTGCGACACCGACCAGGTGGGTTAAAATTTGACGAAACCGCGTCGGATCTCCGCGAACAAAGGAGGGCACCTCACTTTCGATAAGGCAAGCGTAGTTCAATCCCTTGTCCCGGGACTTTAACGACAGCAGGTTATTGATCTCTTCCAGGGTGGTTCTGAGGTCAAAATCCACCACGGCTAAATCGCAATCATCCTCATTCAATTTTGACATGTCCAGCATATCGCTGATGATGAGCATGAGGGCATCGGCACTGCTGGAGATGGTCTGAACCAGGTCTCTTTGCTCAAAGTTGAGCTCGGTCTCGAGCAACATACTGGCCATTGGAATGATGCCGTTTAAGGGGGTGCATACTTCTTGGCATAGTTTTGTAAAAAATTCATCCCTTGCGATTCGGGCGGCGTTATCGATTTTTTGCAGCTGGTTTACCCTTGATACCGCGCGATCGAGGGCGATATTGGTTTCTTGAACCTTGTCGGTCAATGCGTTCACTTTATCCCGGTGCTGTTTCTGCGCCACAGTAAAGCAGAGGGATCGCGCCAAAAGGGGGGGGGTGATCTGATCAAAAGATAGGCAATCCTCAGCGCCAGCGTCCATCAATGTTTTAAAAACCGAAGCGTTCTGGTTTTTTAAGAGGGGGATTATCGGAAGATCACCTACGCGCTCTTTAAATTGGGTAAAGTAGCTCGCTGGGGTATCTTCATTTTCCGGAATTGCGAAAAGCGCCACATCAAAAGGACCTGCGAGGGCAGCCTTTACTGCGGCTTGCGCGTCTTTTACATGGCTGAGCTCAGGCTCAGGGAAGATCTTATCCTGGGCCGCCAGTTGCGCGAGGTGACCGGCAGTTTCCACGCCATCGTCGACCAGCAAAATGCGTATCTGCTCCGGCAACACTGCAATATCCTCTAACTATCTACTTTTGTTCGTAAACTACTATGTTCCTATAGGTGTGACACACAAACCACTGACCTTCAAATATTCTTTGTAAAAGTATATTTCTAGTCGAAAATCTCTAATATAGGGCTGCGATGTATTCGCAGCCAAAATCGCAGCCTGCTAATCTATAGCACGTCTGTGCGACCTGTATATTTGAACTACAGGTTTTCGGATTTAATAAACGCTATGAACTTGGCCAGCACCTGGTCGGCGCTTTGGTAATCCACTGCATCCACGTCAAAGGGCACGTCGGGTTCTGCGTAGATGCCTTCCCAGGGGTCGCCGTTCTCTTGGAACAGTCCCCAGGTGGGTGCTGAAATGACGTAGTCATTGAAATCTCTCGGCTCCACACCCATGATGCGACCCGCGGTTTTCTTGCCGATGATGACGATGTTGTCGTCTTCTGGTTTAACTCTTGTTTTCACACCGATATTGAATAGGTCGCACCCGCTCCCACACACTGAATTGGGCCAGATGTAGATCGGGACATCCCGTGAGATAGGTGTAAAACCCTCGTGTTGCTCGGGTTCCAAAACGAACTCTGGTCCTAAGTCGCCCTCCCCTGTTTCGGTTAAGGTGCCGTCTTGCCAAAACTTGTTCTTTGCGACAATCCTGGTGTCGACCTGCAGGTTGTAAAACATCACCGGAATAAACTCACCGCCGCCAAAGGTGTCCCTCAAATCCAGCACAAACCGATCTGCTCGGTGGGCAAGTTGCTGAAAACAGGTCAGTTTATCTTTCAGGGGGATCTCTTGATAATTGTAGTCGTAAAAACCGGGCAGATAGTAAATCACCCAATTCTCGCCGTCTATGGCCTTTAAGACCGCGTATTCAAATTCAGACACGCACGCCTCATCCACATCGACATAGTAGTCTTGAATGGTGCCGAAATGCCCTTGAAATCCCATTGTAAAATCCCATTCGCCCTCACCAGGGAGGTCCCAATCTCCAAACCGTTCGAACGGGGCGGTCACCGTGGCTGTTGCGCCGGTCTCTGTATTGAGAATCCCAATATCGACGCTCTCTCCGTCGAACAGGGGGATATCGATGCGCTGCCGATAGACCCAAAATTTCCACTGGGTGGCAAACAGGGTTTTGAGCGCCTCTTCCCTGGATTCCTGCTCAGACGATTGGGGGAACCGCTCCATGAGTTGCGCGACCCAAACATCCACTGCTGTGCCGTTGATTGCCGTGATCACGGTCCCCTTGGTGAGTCCCAGGGCAGCGAGGGCGTCCGTGGTTTTGACAATGGTTACGCCGTCGTTACTGTCTGTGACCACGAGCCGGACAATCCGCGCGTGCTCCCAGGTGGCTTCTTCAGTGTTGTCCGGGTGGTCGGGTCCGAGAAAAATGTCGAAATGACCGTCCGGCACAATGCGTCGCACCTCTTGAATGAGCACCATTTCCGTTCCAGAAGAGATGCTCATGCAGCGCTGGTAAAACGCATCCGGACCGGCATAGAGAATGAACACCCCCACCCAATTGTTCGAAAGCCAGGTACAGAGCTGTTCATGCCTGATATTGTGTTCAAACAGACACTCGGCTGAACAGCCGTCCCCGTCGTCAGTATTTCCGTCGTCACACCGCTCATCCAGCTCCCGGATACCATTGCCACACGGGCCGTCTGGTGTGTCGTCGCTACAGCCAAAAACCAGCACCCCGGTGAGCAACACCACCGCTAAAGCGTTGATTTGAATTCTCATTGTCATTTTCCCTTAGATATCGGTTAATAAGCTTGTGTACAATACTTTCCGCTATATGCATACCGCTGAATCAGGGGGGCTTGAGTTGCGAAAAGAGGCGGCGCTTGCGCGCCTGGCGTCGTGTGACCTCTGCCCCAGAGCGTGTGGTGTGAACCGCCTGCGCGATGAAGTAGGTGTGTGCCGTATTGGCAGGTATGCCCGTGTCGCGTCGGTCTCCCCCCACTTTGGCGAGGAATCTCCTCTGGTCGGAACGCGCGGTTCAGGCACGGTTTTTATGGTGGGATGCAATTTGAACTGCTCGTTTTGCCAAAACGCGGATATCAGCCACAGCGCTGCAGGACGCGAGGTGACTGCCAGGAAGCTTGCACAAGCATTTCTCTCAATACAGGATCTTGGCTGCCACAATCTCAATATCGTCACCCCCACCCATGTGCTGGCCCAGATCCTCGAGGCGCTCGTTCTTGCAGTGGAAAATGGCCTGAGGATGCCATTGGTATGGAACTCAGGTGGATACGAATCAACCGATGCCCTCAAACTTCTCGACGGTGTGGTCGACATCTACATGCCAGATCTGAAGTTCATGGATGAGTCACCGGCAGCCGCGTTCTGCTCGGCGCCGGATTACCCAGAGATAGCGCAAGCCGCCATATTGGAGATGCATCGCCAGGTCGGCGATCTCGAAATGGACGAAAACGGGTTGGCCATAAAGGGGCTTCTCGTAAGGCATCTCGTCATGCCCGAAGGACTCGGGGGTAGCCAAAAGGCCATTGCGTTTCTCTCAAAAGAAGTGAGCCCGCACACGTACATCAATGTAATGAACCAATACCGTCCGTGCCATCTCGCTCGGGGAGATCACCGCATTGGATGCCGTCCTGATCCCCTGCTTTGGACAGAAGCGCAGGGCCAAGCTATCACAGCAGGGCTAAGAGTGGATAAGGGGTGATGCATACTGATTTTTTAAGGAGCTGTGATGAAAGCACCTAAGACAAATTCAAGCAACAAAGATGATTGGAAAGGGATGCTACCGGGATCTGTACATGGATGGCGCGCCCTGGACCCGGACCGGGAATTCGACAAAGACACCCTGTTCGATCTCATCGACGGTGGGGCAGAAGTCTATCGCTCTCTCAACGTAAAAAAAGTACTGAGCCGGGTGTACCAAAAAGAAGGCGCACCTGACATCTTTGTAGACCTCTTCGATATGGGGTCGTCTGAAGATGCCTTTGGTGCCTACCACCACGATATACGGGAAGAAGTAGACCCTGGCATTGGTCAAGCATCTGAATTTCAAGGCGGGTCGCTCTATTTTTGGCGGGACCGGTTTTTCGTATCAATCGTGGCGCTTGCAAACACCAAGGAGACCAAGGCAGCGACCCTGGCGATCGGCCGGCAGATCTCAAAGGCCATTGGCAAAGATGGGCCGATGCCACCCCTGGTCGATCAAATGCCAAAGAAAGGCCTGCAAAAAGCGCACCTCTACTTCTTCCACGACGCAGAGACATTGGATAGGCGGTATGCAGTGGGAGCGGGCAATCCACTGCACCTCTCTGCCAACACGGACGGGCTCCTGGGGGTGTATCGATTGCACTTGCAAGCTCAAAAAAAAGAGAGCTCTGCTGTTTTCCTTGCCATTGCATATCCAGCATACGATGATGCCAAAGTGGCCAGAAAAGACCTGTTCGAAACCCTGTTTCAACGCGCTGAGACAGGAGATGCATTTGATAGGGGCAGCGGCAAGTGGGCAGGCGTAAGGATTGAGAAAAGCCACCTGTTTGCAGTGTTAGAAGCATCTGACCAAGCAATGGTCCGCCACCTGCTCGGAACCGCTTAGAGGATGACTGGGGACACGTCATAATGGCCATATGATGTTCAAAAAAACAGGAGCATTGAAATGACAGACAAAAAGAATGACCCTGACAATCGGGAAAAGAACCTATCGCGCCGGGCGTTTATCAGCGCGGCTGCAGGTGCGGCCCTGGTGCCAGGCGCTGTGCTTGCCACCGGGTGCAATCGCGCCAAGCCAACGCCAAAGCAAGCTTTAAAAGACAAGCCGATTGCCAAGGCCCCAAAAGAGAAATCCCAAGCACAAAAAAAACCACCGGCAAAAAAGGCTATGGTGGTTTTGGTTCGAGACGAACATGTCCTGGGCCCGGGCAATGAACCAAAGGCCGATGTACTGGCGTGGATGTTGGACACGGCAGTGGGTGAGCTCCTGTCAAAAGAGCCAGACGACGCGTGGAACGACCTGCTGCGTTCCAATGACGTACTGGGCATCAAGTCCAATGAATGGCGATTTTTAGCCACGCCAGGTGGATTGGAGCAGGCGATAAAAGACCGCGCGCTCAAGGTGGGTATTGCCGAGGACAGCATTTCGATTTCCGACCGGGGTGTGAAAGGGGATCCGGTATTCAAAAAGGCCACAGCGCTCATCAACGTACGTCCGCTCCGGACCCACCATTGGAGTGGCGTGGGCAGCTTGATCAAAAACTACATTATGTTTGCTGACGACCTACCCAGCTGGCATCCCGATGCCTGCGCTGACCTAGGTGGGTTGTGGCATTTGCCGGCAGTAAAGGGAAAGACTCGACTCAATATCCTGGTGATGCTTACGCCCCTGTTTCACGGCAAGGGCCCCCACCATTTCCAAGCCGACTACACCTGGCCCTACCGCGGCCTGATCGTAGGCACAGACCCGGTGGCAGTGGACGCAACTGGTGTGAGAATCCTCAAGGCCAAGCGCAAAGCCTTCTTTGGAAAAGACGAACCCCTCGCCGTGTCACCCAAACACATCGAAGTCGCGGATAGCAAATTCGGTTTAGGCGTATCAAACCCGGACGCGATAACGATAAAGCGCATGGGATGGATGAAAGACGCGCTGGTGTAGCAACCAAATTTCAACCCCAGGTCAATCATTGTTTAACAGCGATATAATCTCTTTGCCCAGAATACTCTTCTTCAGTGCTACGGGCCTCTTTGGGATAGTGTTTTGTTTAATCGGCGCGGTCGTTTTTTTTAAAGGTCCTTCGAAAAAATACCTGCGAATCTGGCGTCTCTTTTGTGTTATCGCCGGATTGTTTTCTCTAAATGTATCCATTTCAGTATTTGCACCAACGAGATTTATTGGACTTATAACGATTAAAGTTGCTTTGACAACTGGTGTATTAGGCGTTCTTTTCCTATTGCTTTTCGTCATTAACTTCATTGATATACCCGAAAAACGAAGCATCACACGTGGGTTCACGGTTTGGGCAATGGTGCTCTGTGTTCTTCACTGGAAGAGCTCCTTAATACTAGCGGATATTGAAGCAAGTGAATTCGCAAAGTATGCACCAGTGGCTGGCCCCCTGATGTCGCTAAACGTTCTTTTTTTAGTCGGATCTTGGTGCATGATGATATTTTATCTAATCAGAAGTCTGAAGCAGAGAACAGGACATAATCGGGTTCAAATCCAATACTTATTGGTCGCATTCATTTTTGGCTTACTAGGAACCAACAGTATGCTACTCCCTGCGATGCTCAATACCCAGAGCGCAATTGCCATTATTCCTGCACTGTTGTCGCCGGTATTTCCTATTATGGTGACCTACGCCATCATTCGGCATCGGCTTTGGGATATTCGTACTGTTGTCCATAAGACCGCGGCTTGGATTGCGTTGCTTCTGATTGCTATGACGCCGATCTATGGGCTGGCTTGGGGAGTGCTGTCCCTAGCAGGGAAAGTCTCCCGAGGCGATCATCTGTTTCTGGTGATACTGGTGTTCTGGGCGGGGTATGCCTACATGCGGCTGGTCAAGCCTCCTATTGATCATTTGTTTCAACGACGGGCATACGATCGGCAAAAAGTGCTTAAGAAGCTCGGGGAGGATATGTGCAACCTTCAGGCTACCCGAGATGTGGCGACCCAGTTGCTCGACGCCATTGCCGATGCCCTGTATCCAGAGCGGATCGCAATTCTGCTCAAGCGCGAAACCGGCGATGATGCAGAGGAGCAAGCATCTGGGCCATCGGTCACGTGGCGGAAGTTCGAGCACTACCGAGGCAAAATGAAAGTGGGATCTGTCTCCATGAGGCAGGAAGATCCGGCGATTAAACAGCTGGTTGACATCGGAGCCGCTGTGGAACTGAGTCAGATCGCGTCGGATGAGATGTTCGAAGGGGCAAGAGAAGCGGTCAAGGCTTACTTTAAACAGCATAACATCCACGTGTGCCTCGTTCTCCTTAGGGGAAAATCCCTTATCGGCATGATCCACCTCGAGGAAAAGAGAAACCTGCAACCCTATTCCCGGGGAGATCTAGAATTCCTGGAGGACCTGCGGGTCTCAGCCATGGTGGGACTCTCCAATGCACTCCTGTTCGAAAAGGTGGACCTGCAACGCCAGGCCCTGGCCGCGTCTCAAGAGCAACTCCAACGACTGGGCGAACGCCTGGCCGAGGTGAAAGAAGAGGAGAGCGCCCGCATTGCACGGGAGCTCCACGACGAGCTTGGACAGCTCCTCACCAGTATCAAAATCGATGCGGCCATTCTCGAGAGAAATCTGACGTCCGACGCGACCGTAGGTCCTGGCACAGAACAACGAGCCAGAACCATTGCTGAGGTCGCGACCAAATCCATCGGGACAGTTCAGCGCATCACCAAGGAACTGCGTCCCTCCATGCTGGACGGTATCGGCCTGGTGCCAACCATCGAGTGGATGGTATCTGAATTCGCTAAACGGACTGATGTCCACGTAGCATTCAACGGCCACGTCAAAAGACCAGACCTCGACCGCTCCCTGGCCACGGCTATCTACCGCATCATCCAAGAATCCCTGACCAACGTGGCTCGCCACGCCAAGGCCACAAAGGTCATCATCGATTTAGAAGAACGAGAGGGTGCTATTTGCGCTACGGTCCAAGACAACGGCATCGGCATTACCGAGGCCCAGAAGACCCACCACGACGCCATTGGCCTCCTGGGCATGGCTGAACGGGCCCGTCCCTTTGGCGGTACCGTTGCGATCACCGGCGTCTCAGGCGGAGGTACTACTGTGGCACTGCGTATTCCTGTGGGAGACCTCAGTTTACAATAGGGCCCTTTGCACCGGCAATACACACCGTGAGTAAGCCGGCCAGTTGTGTCGAATTCTGAATACCCAGCAGCGGTCCAAGCTTCTTATAAATTCTCGAAAAGGTCTTTCGTACTTGATTTTCAGTTTTTCCCATCTTCTTGGCAAGATCAGCTTGCAGGTCAAACGCCTTTGAAAACGCCACTAGCATCTCGATTTGTCCTGGTGTTAGTCCGGCGGTTCTAAACAAGCCCAACTCGCTAACGACTTGATTTTGCCACTCTCCCTCTTCGCAATGCCGAGCAGCCCTCTCGATCAATCCACTTGCCTCTTTACCAATGTCGAGTTTTTTTCCATTGATCAGGTAATCATCAACGCCTGCTTTAAATGCCCCATAAATCTCGCGGATCGAAGGGGCTGAAGTGACGATCGCTATTGCTTCATCATATCCAGCTGACCGAAGATACCTAGCGATGAAGGGCCCCCTACCCATAATCACGTGATCGTTACTGCAGATAAGCACCAGTTGCGAAGCAACCCCACTCTCGACAAACAACTCAAAGTAATTCGCATCGACCAGTTCGATGTCCTTTAAGCCTCCGATTTCGAGAGCGATCTCCAATCCCTGCCTTTTAAACGTTTCGTCACAGCAGATAATTGTCTTCGATGAAGGGATCACTGGCAGTGTTTTTGCGCAATCCCCAGGCATCTTTTTCCTCCTCTCCAAAGAATCAACCAAACCCCTTTTTTATTCCCCCTAATCTCCATTTGACACAAAGAATTCCATTGGCGCCATCAGGGGATACCGTTTTCTTTTGTAGGAACCAATCCTCATATTCTGTAGGAAAAATCCTACGCAGGAAGGCCTATATTTCAAGCTCAAGTTGTCCTATTCTATCATAAATAAAGGCGGCCCTGCGAGGCGGTTTCATCGCAAATAATAGGCTGCCTGGAAAGGTCGCGGTTAAATGATTAGGTTGCTCATCGCAGATGATCATCCCATTTTTAGAAACGGGCTTCGAAGTATCATCGACGAAGAAGAAGATATGGAAGTAACAGACGAAGTCGGCGACGGCAGAGAAGTTTTCAAGTACGTAAGCGAAAACACCTACGACGCTCTTATCCTGGACATCGATATGGGGGATACAAACGGACTCGACGTGCTGCAACAAGTCAGACATGCATATCTGGACTTTCCCATTCTCATGCTCAGCTTTTTCCCAGAGGAACAGTACGCCATACGGGCCCTCAAGTTAGGGGCCTCTGGCTATCTGACCAAGGAAATAGCGGCCGAAGGACTCGTCACAGCGCTGCGTCGCATCATCGCCGGCAAGCGGTACATCACACCAGACCTGGCAGAGCGACTGGCCGATCAGCTGGACGGAGACTTCATCTCATCGCCCCACGAGCAGCTATCAGATAGGGAATACCAGGTATTCATCAAGATTGCCGAAGGAAAGAGCCTGGGCGACATTTCCCGAGAGCTCAACCTCAGCCCAAAGACCGTGAGCACCTACAAAACCCGCATCTACGAAAAAATGTACATGAGAAGCGACAACCTGATCGTTCGCTACGCAATAGACCACGGCCTGGTCAAGTAGGAATATCCCCTTCAACGGCCAATTTCATATCCAGACGAACGCGCCACGGATTGCAACACCTCGGCAATATCATCTGACAAATCCTCATCCACGAGCAGGCGAACGACAATGGCAATGTTTGATATTGTCCGCTTAACGGCATCTGGATCGTCTTCGAGGGCTTCTATTTTGTTGAGGATACGGCCGTAGACAACAGGGGCGGCACCGTCTTTTAGTTCCCGATCGACCACCGCTACAAAGTCAGCTTTAAGCTTGGCCAGTGTCATTGAGTCCCGTCGTCCAGGGTTTTGATGACCTGTTTTATCAGCCGCCTTATGATCCACAAGACCAGCAATACGTAGACAGCGCCAAAAAGGAAAATAACACCGACAATAATGAGCGACACTTCAATCGATAAGAGCGGCATCAGTAGCGCGACGAGATAGCCGACAGTAAAGATTACGATGAGCACCATGATGATCTTAACCGACCTGCCGATTGTGCCGCCGGCTGCCACGTTCTTTAGTTGAATCGCCATTATCAGCCCGAGGAGCATCAGAATAATCGCGCCACCAACGATGAAGTAATATGCCGTCATCATGAGCCAGGTTTCTCCTATATTTGAAGACAAGTAATATTAGAGCACTTTGAATAATGAGAGGCAAGAAATTGCGTTTTCGAACGCTCGGTCAACTGCTTGGCGGGGAACGTCATTGAGGATGCAGGCTTGGCGCTTATTTGCTGACTTTGTTTGCAGAAACCCCACTTCGAGGGTATCAAGTAGAAAAAATGCGAGGTGATCTATGATAAACGCTGAACAAATCCTACTTGAAAAAAAAGGCGACCTACTCTCTATCTCTAGGGATACAACTGTGGAGGAAGCCCTCAAGCTCATGACCGAGCGGGGTATCGGAGCGATCGTTGTAAAAGAAGGCAATGCGTACATCGGCATCTGGACAGAGCGGGATTTGATGCGCAACGTCCTCCAGGACGGCTTTAATATAAAAACCGCCAAGGTGTCCGAGTACATGAGCACAGACCTCAAATACTGCGACCACAAAGAAACCGCCTACCAGCTTCAGGACAAGTTTCTGGGATTGCGAATTCGGCATCTCTTGGTTAGAAAAGGCGACGAATGTATAGGGGTCCTGTCCACTGGTGACATCATGAAGACGATCCTCAACACCAAGGAAAAAGAACTCAAATCCATGAACGCCATGATCGGATGGGAGTACTACGAAAACTGGCGCTGGGGGCCATAGGATGTGTCGGTTAAGCGAGCTTCAGGAATGAGATGGTTTCTCGAATGCCTTGTCGAATCGGCGTGGGAGACCATCCCAACTGTTCTTTTGCCTTGCGGTTCTGAGGGCGCGCATCCCACAGCAAAAAGTGCAGTTGTCCCTTTGGAACAAGAGGGGGTTTGTTTGTTAGTTGGGCAATCCATTCCCCCATAACAGAAATCACCTTGCCAACCGGAACTGGCATCACCGGTGGTACTTTACGGTGGGTGCCTAGCTCAGCGAGGACGATTTCTGCCAATCCCGGTAAATTGCAATAGGACTCACTCAATATAAACCGGCTGCCGACCTCTGCCTTTTCTTCGGCAAGTACATGCCCCTCTCCCACATCAGGTGCGAACACCACGGGAAACCCACCGGGAAGCAGCAAGGGAATGGCTCGCCGATGCAGTTTTTGAATGAAATCATTAATGCCGGGTGATGCCGTGGGGCCGGGGCCGTAGACACCGGCAGGGTGCAAGAATATGGCTGGCAAGCCCCTGTTGATAGCATCCGTTACCAGTTGATCAGCCGCTTGCTTGGAACGCTCGTAATAGGTCCCCTTGGGCTCAGTATCTATGGCACGTTCATCGTATGTCTCGCCTGACCCGGCAGCGAAGACATCGATGGTGCTGGTGTAGATAAAACGCTGAACCCCCGATGACAGGGCCGCGTCGATTATGTTTTTGGTCCCATCTACGTTCACGCGCTGAAAAATATCCGGATCCTTCATCCATTGCTCAGGGAATCCAGCAGCGTGATAGACCGAAGCACAATCCTTCATGGCAGTTGTCAATGATGCCGGATCTGTCACGTCCCCTTGAACCACATCGCACTCTGGCGGCAGGATCTCACGGCCTTTTTTTAAAGACCTCACCAGAGCCGTTACCTTTCGGTTTCGCTTTAACAGGGCTTGAACGATATTGAATCCCACCAGGCCGGTGGCGCCGGTGACTAACGTTGTTTCCATTTGATTAACCTTAGAAGGCCCTGTTGAGCAGGGCTTCGATTTCCTGTTCCTCAGCTTCGCGGGGGTTGGCAAACATACCGCCGTCGGTCATGGCATAAGCTGCGAGCTCGGGTATGCCTTGCTTTGTCACGCCGACTTCGCTTAAGCGGGTGGGCAACCCGAGGTTTTTTATCAGTCGGCGAATCCACTCGACCGCCATGGTGCCAGCTTCCTCGTGGGATTTACCAGAGACGTTCAGGTCGAGGGCGCGGGCAATATCGAAATACCTGTCTGCTGCGTCGGGCAGGTTGAACGCCATGACATGGGGCAGCAGGATGGCATTGGCCGTACCGTGATGAACGTCAAAATGGGCACCGCAGGCATGGGCGCAGGCGTGCACAGCGCCGACCAGGGCGTTTGCAAACGCCGCACCAGCGGCAGTAGAGGCGACCAGCATCATCCCTCGAAGCGCCAAGTTACTGGGGTCAGCCATGACCCTCTCGAGGTTTTTTCCTATCTGAGCAATCGACCACAGCGCCATGGCATCTGCCAGGGGCTGTCGTTCGTTGGAGACGTAGGCCTCAATGGCGTGGACCAGGGCGTCGATACCAGTGGCCGCAGTGAGCCAGCCGGGCATGCCCACGGTCAGGTCTGGATCCAAAATGGCCAGATCTGGTGCCAGTCTGGGGGACTGGTAAATGATCTTCTCGTTGCGCGACCTGTCCTTGACCAGGGCGGCAAAGGTCACCTCACTGCCAGTACCAGCGGTGGTGGGAATGGCAACGTGTGGGGCTAGGGGCTGGTCGATCACCCCCACCCCCTCCCAATCGGAAAGATCCCCTTCCAAGGTAAAAAGCAGATCGATCGCTTTGGCCGTATCGATGGGGCTGCCGCCGCCGACTGAGACAAATATGTCGCAGCCCTTTTCCCTGGCGATTTCTGCGCCACGGCAAACCACTTCAGTGTCTGAGTTTGCAGGCGTCTCGTCAAAAACATGCACCACCTCGACAGATGATGCCTGCATGCCGTCGATCACCTTTTGCACGACGCCTGCTGCTACAAGGGGCGCGTCGGTCACGATAAATGCGCGGCTTCCGGTCAACTTCTCGATCTCCATACCGCACTCGGCAGCCAGGTGGTTTGCATAGTTGATCTTTGTCGGCAGCTGAAATTCGAAAAATTCAGGCAGCATCACGCGTCCTCCTATTCAAAAGTCGACATATAGGCGTCGTCATCGCAGAGCTCCACATAGATGTTCTTGATCTGGGTGTAGCCATCAATGGCGTACTTGCTCAGATCCTTACCAAAGCCGCTCTGCTTGAATCCCCCGTGGGGAGCGAAATTAGAAATCATCAGATACTGATTGATCCAGACTTGCCCGGCCTTTAGGGCCTTGGCCACGCGAAAGGCGCGCTTGATGTCCAGGGTCCAAACAGCAGATGCCAGGCCATAGATCGTGTTGTTGGCGCGTTCGATCACCTCTTCCTCTGTGGAAAATTTGCAAAGGCACAGCACTGGCCCAAAGATCTCCTCTTGCATGATTGTGTAGTCATCGCGATCGCACTCGAACACCGTGGGCGCGATAAAGTAGCCCTTGGAAAGGGCGCCCTCGGTCATGCGGTGGCCGCCGATGAGCAGGTTCGCACCCTCCTGCTTGCCCAGCTCGATGTAATTTAGAATCGCGTTCATCTGGCCTTCGCTGATGATCGCGCCCATTCGCGTATCGTAATCCAGGCAGTGTCCGACCGGAATATTGCCCACCCGTCGCACCAGTTCGGACTTGAATGCATCGTAGATGTTCTCGTGTACAAAGACGCGCGACCCGGCAATACAGGTCTGTCCAGCGTTGAAGTACATGCCGAGCATGGCCGCGCCCACAGCTGCTTCCAGGTTTGTAAAATCATCGAAAAAGATGTTCGGCGATTTGCCGCCCAGCTCTAGTGTCACTTTTTTTATGGTCGAGGAGGCCATTTGCATGACCTTTTTCCCGACGCTGGTGGACCCGGTAAAGGACACCTTTTCGATCTCTGGGTGGTTGCAGATGGCTTCGCCAATCTCGCTACCAGGTCCGGTAACGATATTGACCACGCCGGCGGGCGCACCAACCTTGCTCATGATGTTGGCCAGCTCCAGGGCTGACAGGGAGGTATGCGACGCTGGCTTGAAGACCATGGTGTTGCCAGCAGCAAGGCAAGGAGCGATCTTCCAAGCGGCAAACATAATCGGGTAATTCCAAGCAACGATCGCGCTGCACACGCCGAGCGGCTCCCGAAGCGCGATATCCAATACGTCGCCTGGGACCGGGATGACCTCGCCGTATATTTGGGTTGCCAAGTCAGCGAAATAGTCAAAGCAGTCAGCAGCCCACTGCACGTCCACCAGGCTCACGTCGGTGATCGTCTTTCCCGAGTCCCGCGCTTCGACTTCGGAGATGTGATCCGCGTTGTCGCGAATGCCCTGGGCAATCGCGCGCAGGAGCGCTGCCCGATCTTGGCTGGCGTGGGGCTTGCTCCAGGTGGGATCGGCAAATGCCGCCTTTGCCGCTGCCACTGCCAAGTCCACGTCAGCCACGCCCCCCTTTGGATAGACAGCAATCTCCTCGCCATCTGAAGGACAGCGACTGGCTACCGTCTCTCCACTCACCGCGTCCACGAACTTTCCATTGATGTACATTTGGTAATGTGTCACTTCACCCCTCCCAGCGCAGTGTGTGTGGTATGTATGCTCTTCCCAAAAAGATCCATTTCAGTGCGGGCCCTAGATAATCATATCTTCGTAGCCCAGCTCCTTCAGCAGATCTTTATACATTTCATGAGAAGGCTTTATCAGCGGCAATAATTTCATTACCCTGGGGATCGGTCCCTTGGCGACGATTTGTCTTCTGGCAAGCGCGGCCATTAGGTTGATCTTGCCCAGCCAAAATCGATGGGCCACATCTGCTTTCATCGACATATCCACAATGGGCTTGATGTCGTCTCGAGGGCCGGCCGTCACTTCGATTGGATCTGTCTGTGTGTTGATCCAGATCTGGGCATCCATATCAGTGTAGACAAATCTGACAATCAGCTTGGCGTTGATGAACTGGGGTTTCAACTCTGGAACGACAGCGAGTCTCTCCAGCAAGCCGCAGATACACTCGTACAACTGTTCCCTGTCTTTATACATCGACTGTCTCCTCGCGAAATTGTCTGAACCAACGTACTAAAACATTAAAATATCTATCATAAAACCTGGAATTCTTGCAAACGCATCTGAAGCAGCATGGGAGGGATGATTAAGACAGGGTTGTACAACAGACAGCATCATAAACTATACTAGCCGCGGCACCGGTTAAGTGCCCTATTGAGGAACCGTGAGCGCAACATCCATCAAAGGGGTCATTTTCGACTTGGACGGTACCCTTTACACATTAAAGAGATCCCACCTGAAAATGGCACTGGCACTGTGGCGGGATATTGGATTGCTGCGACAGGTGTCGGCGGTCCGATCTCAACTAAGAGATCGAACCTTTACGGATAAGCACGCGTTCAAAAAGGCGTTCTTCGCAGCGCTCGGTCGCCGAGCAGGGGTAGCTGAAGGGGTTGCGGCATTATGGTATGAAGAGCGCTTTATGGCGTGCTTTATCCGCATGCTCAAAAAACACGCGCGCCTTCGCCCTGGACTCCCTGAGCTGCTCAGCTTATTGCGAGATCGGGGCGTAAAACTGGCCGTGCTCTCAGACTACGGCTGTGTACCTGAACGGCTGGCGGCCATTGGCATTGGTGAGGCCATGTTCGATGATGTCTTTGCGGCCGAGGAGTTTGGCACCCTCAAGCCGTCTCGTCTCCCCCTTGACGCCATTGCTCAAAAATGGGGGGTCGAACAGGAGGCCCTAATTGTGGTAGGAGACCGCCAGGACTTGGACCAGGACAGTGCGCGACTGGCCGGCATGGAATTTTTGGGTATTCGCGATGGGATGGGCCCAAGAGAACCTATCGACGGGTTTGTGGATTGGCAGGATGCCATCGCAGTGCTATCGGATAGGAGCCGAGCGGGAACTGCACGCCATGGCGGATCATCCCCGCAGGAAAGCAGTGAGCAAGCCGATGGGGTCTAATGACGCGGTTTGCGAAGAGGGATTGGAGAGTGTGAATGAGTCGTTATGATATCGCCGTTATTGGCATGGGGTGTATCTTTCCAGGTGCGAACAACGTGGACCAGTATTGGAAGAACATCGCAAGCGGGGATACGTTTTTCAAAAAAATGCCGACCCACCTCTGGCATTTAGACAATTTTTATTCGCCAAGTAGAACCGTACCAGAGAAAACATACACCACCACTGGCGCGTTCATTGAGGGGTTTGAGTTTCCGTTTCTCGAATACAGGCTACCGCCTAAGGTCATGCAAGGGGTGGATCCAGCGCAGCTCGTAACGCTGGAAGCTACCCGGGAGGCGCTTAAGGACGCAGGGATTGAGCCCAGATCCCAAGACCTCGTCGATGCAGTAACCATCATCGGTTCGAGCGGCGTGGATCAGTTTGCCCACTCGACCACTTACTTGCGCCGCCATACCTATTTAAAGAAATTGATGCCCCTGCTCGAGGCCAGGGGTGTGTCACTCGAGGTGCTGGCCGCTCTAAAAGAAGAGATGGCAGAGGAACTTTGGCGGCGTGGCCACACGTGGAATCCCTCTGTGGCAGCTGTGGGCGCCATCACCTCATCCGTGTCCAACCGGGTGGCCCAGGTATTTGGCGTGAAGGGGTTCAATATGACCGTGGACGCGGCGTGCGCTTCGTCCTTTGTTGCAATGGATACGGCCTGCCAGGCCCTAATGGCCGGAGATACGCGCATCGCCATTGCCGGTGGTTCTGATTTAGGAACAAATCCAGCTATTTATGTCGGATTCAGCCGGGTCGAAGGGCTCAGTATTTCAGGCAATTCAAACCCCTTTGACCATACCGCGGACGGACTCATTATCGGAGAAGGCGCTGGCATTGTTATCCTCAAGCGACTCGAGGATGCCTTGGCTGACGGAGATCGCATTCGCACAGTGATTAGAGGCGTTGGATCGACGAGCGATGGATCTGGCCAGGCTATTTACGCCCCGTCTGTTGAGGGGCGGGCCCAGGCGCTGCGGCGCGCGTTGGAGATCTCCAAGACCTCTGCCAACGAAGTGCAATTCTTGGAGGCCCACGCCACGTCGACCATTGTGGGGGATGCCAACGAATATGACGCGATTTCAACAGTTTACGCACCAGGTCGGGATCCGGCAAATCCCCTGCGCCTGGGCAGTGTAAAGCAACAGATCGGCCACCTCAAGGCAGCAGCAGGGGTAGCGGGATTTATCAAGACAGTCCTTGGCATGGAAAACGCTTCGTTGCCTCACATGCCGCGCTTTACTGCACTCACGCCCGGCGCTGAACATCCGAGCCCGGCTCTCTTGATACCGACCGAAGTCGAACACTGGCCGACCCACCCTAACGGCAAGCGGGTCGCCGCCATCACCTCCAGTGGATTTGGCGGTGTCAACTATCATTTCATCATTGAGCACGGGGACGCCTATGGCCGGCCTGACCCGAGACCCCCAGTCCAGCGAGACATCGCCATCGTCGGCATGACCTGCCGTGTGTCCGGCGCCGATACCGTGGACGGGTTTTGGGAAAATATTAAAGCAGGCACAAACGCCTTTTCCGAGGTGGATCCCAAGGAACTCGGCTGGGAGGATCACCTGGATACAGGTCCTGAAACAGAGCGCATTACAACGCGGGTTATATCCAGGCTGGAAAAGTTCGAGACCAATCTGCTGCGTTATAAGATCTTTCCAAATGCGGTTTCGCAGATCTCACCCACCCAATTCTTGGCGCTCGATTTGTCGGATCGCCTATTAACTGAATTTGGATGCGACTTTGCCGCCCCCAAGCGCATCGGGGTCAGTTTGGGTGCCATGCACGATGACGATTTCCCTGATCTCTTTATGCCCTTGTTGCCGGATGAATATGCCGATGCGGTTCAATGTTGCGACGCTGCTAAGAAAATAGATGGGCAAACCCTCAAGACCTGCCTGGCCGACGTGGCAGAGACCATTCAGGCAGAATACCCACCGGTCACTGAGCATACCCTGCCCGGCTGGATGACCAATGTGGTTGCAGGGCGGGTGGCCAACAAGCTCAACCTGCGCGGTCCCAACTTCACGGTGGACTCTGCCTGCTCCTCAGGGCTGGCAGCGATGTTACCCGCGATTTACCAGCTGATGTTCGGCGATGTGGATATGATGATAACCGGCGGGCTCAATCAGCAGCTGAGCGATACCTTTACATGCGGTGTATGCGCTTTGGGCGCGGTCGCCGAGACCATCGCAAAGCCGTATGACGCAGACGGCAAGGGGTTTCTCATCGGCGAGGGGGGCGTGTTCTTTTTGTTCAAACGATTGGCAGATGCAGAGCGCGATGGGGACGACATTATCGCCGTTCTCCATGCAGTGCACGGCTCTTCAGAGGCGGACAGCAAGAGCATGGTCGCCCCGACCGAGGAGGCAGTGCGGCGATCCATCAGCAATGCGCTTGAGCGGACGTCCCTAAATCCCAATGAGGTCGGCGTTGTCGACACCCACGGCTCGGCCAATCCATTGTCTGATTTGGTAGAGGCCCGGGCCATTGCGGCTGAGCTTCGCGCTGACAACGGCGCGCCACCGGTTGAGATCACGGCGATCAAATCCCACATCGGACACCTGTACGGCGGAGCAGGTGCAAGTTCCCTGTTCAGCGCGATTCAGACCCTCCGCACCAAAACCGTGCCAGGCATCCGCAACCTGAAGACGCCGCGTCCTGAGATAGCTGAGTTATCGGGCCAGGTGAAACCCAGGTTCGGCACTGAGCCCCTAGCCCAAGGTTTCAGAGCCGGTGCGGCAAATTCGCTGGGCCTTGGGGGCGCCAACTATACCGCGTTTGTTTCACTACCAACAACGCCTTTGGCCGGTGATGGGCCGCGTCAAAGAAAGCCAGCACCTGAGAGGTCAACAATGCCATCTGACCGCCCCTTTGTGCGATCCGGAGACTGGGGATCTGACGATATTTTCGTGTGCATCGCACAATCAGAAGCCGATTTTGCCGCAGCCCTTGGCCGCGCCCTGCAACAGGAGCCGATTCCTCTGGTTATCTCAGAAGGAGAGCATCCAGCCGCCCGCTTGGCAGTGACGTTTCAGGATCAAGACGAGCTCAGGAACAAGCTGCAAAGCGCGCTTAAGCTGCTCAGCAGCGGACACGGTGTAAAACCTCTGGAATCACAAGGCATCTTCGGGGCGCCGGCCCCAGCAGATGGTCGCAGGGAAAAGCTCGCCTTTTGCTTTCCAGGACAGGGCACCCATTACATATCAATGGGGCGACACCTGTACGACGGCAACCCTGTCTTCAAATCTGTCGTAGACCAGGTTCACGACCTGGCGATGAAAAAATTTGACTTCGACCTGCTCGGCCATATTTACGGGGACCCAGAAGACCCGGATATTGCCGCCCGCCTGGGCACCCTGGTCGGGGCGCAAACAGCCCTGTTTGCGGTCGAACTGGGCATGGCCGCAGTGCTCAAAGACCTGGGGGTGGCCCCGGATGTCATGATCGGTCACAGCTTTGGCGAAATATCCGCGTTAGCTGTGGCTGGCGCTTGGGATACCGATGTTGCCTTTCAGGTCGTTGCAGCCAGGATTGAAGCAGCCGAGCAGATTATCAAAGGTGGCGGACCTGCCCTGGGAATGATGAGCGTCATCTGTTCAGATTCCCAGCGGGATGCCATCCTCAAGCTGGTCGAAGGCAAGGTCGTCCTTACAAATATCAATGCACCAGGGCGCTTTGTTATGGCCGGACAGCTCGATGCGGTGAAACAGACCGTGGCCGTTGCCGAGTCTTTCGGCGCAGAGGCCAGATTATTGCCCATTGGTGCAGCGTTCCATTCGCGATTCATGGAGCCGGCCAAGGCGCCGTTCAAAGAGGCGCTATCAAAATTGCCTTGCATACGACCCAGCACACCTATTTTATCAACAATTACAGGATATTATATTGATCCAGATGGAATAACGAGTGCTACGCTGGCCGCCCACCTGTCCGAGCAGTTGACCACGCCGCTCAACCTGCCAAGGGAGATCGGTCGCCTTCATAGCGAGGGCATCCAACACTATATCGAGGTGGGTCCTGGGTGGTCCATGACCAAGATGATCAGCGCCATTTTAGAGGGGCAGCCGTATCGGGCAGCCCCCACCCTGCACCCCAAGGTCGGAGACGAAGAAACCTTTCGTCGAGCCCGTGCGTTTCTCATGGCCCTTGGTCACCTGGATTCTGCTGCGGAGCGACAGAACCTACCGGGCATGTTTTCCCCGGATTTCGTGGCCTATCTGGAGACCAGTGAACCAGCGGTGCTCGCCCTTATTCGCGAGGTGCACAAGCGCTACCTCGACACAATGCAAACCCGATCCGCCGAGGTATTGGTATCTCAGCCGGTCCCTGATCCGGCTCCTGACAGGTCTGTTGTCCCAATAGAGACCTCAGCAGCACCAGACCTCCCCCCGGATGAACCCAACGCACCTGAAAGACAGGATGCATCGGTTTGGCGGGAGCGGGTGCGGGAGAAGCTGGTGGCCATCACCGGGTATCCAGCTGAAATGCTGGAGGATCAACTGGATCTGGAAGCCGATCTAGGGGTGGACTCGGTACAGCGGGCGGAAATCTGGCTCGCTTTGACGTCCGAGTTCAATCTAGACAGCGAAACCCGGCCCAAGGCAGTGCGCACCATTATGCAATTGGCCGACGCGCTCGCTGAACTGAGCGGCCCTGATGAGACAGACGCCGCAGCCCCGGCAACACCCGATGCAACACCGCAACCAGTTGCAGCCCCCCTTGCGCCCACATCCCCTGCAGACGCTTCTGGCGCAGCGGTTTGGATCGAGAGGGTGCGGGAGAAATTGGTCACCATCACGGGGTATCCACCAGAGATGCTGGAAGACCAGTTAGATCTGGAAGCGGATCTCGGAGTCGATTCCGTACAAAGAGCGGAAATCTGGCTCGCCTTGACGTCCGAGTACAACCTTGACAGCGAAACACGGCCCAAGGGCGTGCGCACCATTGCCCAGCTCGCCGAGTCCCTCCAAGCCTTGAGCAATGAAGTGGGTGACGTGGACCCGGCACCGCTGCCTTTGGAAACAGCACCGGCCAGTGAAGTGAAAGACCCGGACGCCTGCCAATTGTTTGCGCCGTCCACACGTCCCCTGTCCGAGGTAGATTTTGAGCCGTTTTCTTGCAAGCGGGTTCTGTTGATTACTCGGGTCAAAGATGATCACAATGACGCCCTGCATCGCCTACTAACCGAGCGTAATATCGAAGTGAGGGCAGTTGACGTAACGCGCTTCAGCACACTCACCGGTCAAGATATCGCCAATTCGCTCGAACAGTGCGATACGGTGATCTACACGGCGCACCATCAGGTCAATGTCATGGATGCGCGCTCAATTAAGAATCTGCGCGCTGTATTAGATCGAGAAGTAACAGATCTCTACCAAGTCTTTCGCAATCTAGCCGAACCCCTCGCAACCCAGCCACGTCGGATCATCGTTCCAGTATCTCAGGACGGTGCGTTTGGCGCTGGTGCTGTTGAAGGGGATCGATTCTTGGGTGCGTTCCCAGCTGGATTCATCCGCAGTGTCTCCCGGGAACTAGAGCATTGCCGATTTCAGTTGATCGATACCGGTGACACACCTTGGCCAGAAGCCATTGCCGACCATATCGATGTGGTAGGCAGGCACCTCGAGATCGGCCTGACCCGATTCGGCCGGGTAACCCCCACCCTGGCGCCGGTCGTGGCTTTTGAAGACGGGCTCCAGGTGATAGGTGCGGGAGATCTGATTCTGGTCACAGGCGGGGCGCGCGGCATTGTGTTTGAGTGCGTGCTCGCCCTGGCCAGGAAGACCGGGTGTCGCGTGCTCCTGACCGGTCGAACCGAAGCACCCACGGGCAACCCCGACTGGCTCTCAGCCAACCCAGAAGAACTCCCAGACGTGATTCGCAAGTTGGAAATCGACATGGTGAAAAACGATGGCGTGCCCCTCAAAGAGGCCAAGCGGTTCGGCAGTACGGCCAAGGCACAGTGGGAGCTCAACCGAAACCTGGAGCGGTTGCGCACGGCCAATGTCGATGTTCAATACACAGTCTGCGATGTGACAGACCCAAAGGCGTTCGGCGATCTCATCAAACGGGTTGCAAAAAACGATGGGATTCGCGGCATTGTGCACGGCGCTGGGGTACAGCGCTCCAAGCTCATCGGCGACCTCACTGATCAGGCAGTGGGCCTAACCCTCGGGACAAAAGTCAGTGCTTTGATCACACTCCTCGATGCTTTGGATTGGTCACAAGTTAAACTGTTCCTTGGATTTGGCTCGATTACGGGTCTTTTCGGCAATGCCGGTCAAACCGACTATGCCCTTGCCAACGATCTCCTGGGCTGGATGATCAAGGGGATTGGCGCGCGTCATCCCCACCTGTTTGCTCAGATCGTCGATTGGACGGCCTGGGTCGGCACGGGCATGGTCACCGAAGAGGAAGCCAAGCGGTTCTCACAAGCAGGGCTGATACCCCTGGATGTAGAAACAGGCGTGGCCCTGTTCATGGACGCAGTGGAGCGAACACGCCTCGAAAAGCTGGCTGCCTTGAACGCATCTGCTGGATTCGCAGCAGGTCGAGATATTGCCGATCATCCTGTTCCAGCCACTGTCCGATCTCAACTGCTGACCGACGCAGCCAAGGCCCGATTTTCAACGCAACGGGACCTCTATCTCGACCAGCATTTGGTAGAGATGCTGCCAGTGGTCCCGGGTACATTTGTATCTGAGATTTTTGCAGAGGCGACAGCTGACAGCAACAAGGAACTCTGCAACATCCGCTTTAGGCGACCCCTCTGGATCCGGGAGGATGGCTTTGAAGTCGAGGTGGTCACCGACAACACCGAAATGTTGCTCCTGCCGGCGGTCAGACCGGATCTGAAACAAAAAGGCCGATCCAACCTCGCCTTTGCGAGCTGTCACTTGGGAGATCCCAATACCGGAGCATCCCACTTGCTGGACTTTCAGCCAGAGGACCTAAAAACGCTCGGTTTGGCTGCAAAAGATGCGACCGCGTCTTTTTACAGTCTTTTGGACGGTAAGTTCAGCCACGCATTGAAGACCGGACCTATTTTCAGAGGTGTCTGGTCCACGGTCGAAAGGAAGGGTCAGTTTTTCGGCGCGGTCCGGCTGACCGATGCGGCCATGGGTGCCTTGGCAGTGCCAGGTGAATTTGTTTTCAACCCAGTGCTGGCAGACATGGCGGTCCAGGTGGCCTGCGCCTGGGCCATGATCACACACAATGTCATGGCCATCCCAAATGAGATCGGACAGCTACACATAGAGAACAAGACGCGGGTGCGAGACGCTATTGTTATCTGCCAAAAAGAGCAGTTGTCCGAAGACAAAACCATCGTCAACGTGGCTGTGCGCGAGCCGGATCACAGATTGATTCTAACGATGGACCGATTGGTCTTGAGCACCATCGCCAAGGGCAATGCGTGATGCAACGAGAAACAGCCGTCATTCCCGCGAAAGCGGGAATCTATCATTGGACATAACTGGATTCCCGCCTGCGCGGGAATGACGAGATTATTCAATGATTTCAAAAAAAGAACAATGAAGGGTGATCAAACCAACATATCCAAGGGTGCTCGAGCTGTTCAGAAACAGATCCCAACGGATGTCGATGCGATCGTCATCGGCGCCGGGCTGGGCGGTCTCATGTGCGCGCTCGATCTCGCGAGAAACGGCTTTCGGGTTTGCGTTTTTGAACAACACCGTGTGGCAGGTGGTTATGCCCACAGCTTTCGCAGACGCGGGTATCACTTTGACATTTCTTTGCACTACATCGGTGGCCTTGCCAAAGGAGAGATGTCACACACCATCCTCTCAACCCTTGGGGTCTACGATAAGCTCCGCTTGAATCGCCGAGATACCCTGTTTACGGCCGAGTTTCCAGATTTCAAGATCGCGCTCCCCAACAACCGCCGCGACATTATCGCTACCTTGTCAGAGCGATTTCCAGAAGATCGAACTGGCCTAGGAACCCTGTTTGATTTTTTAACAGAACTCGAGGCTGATGTGATTGCGCCCACATTGGATCCGGAATTCAATGTCCCCATCGAACATCGCCCGAGCACGCCGTATTTGAACAGTACCTTTGAAGATCTGCTAAGAAAGTACATTTCAAATCCCAGCCTCATCGCCATTTTGAGCCAGCTCTGGATGTTTATCGGCCTGCCCCCGAGTTTATCGACAGCGACCTTTTCAACATGTGTCTTTTGCAGTTCTTTTATCAAAGGCGCTTACGACATCACCGGTGGTGGTGAGGCATTGGTTCGCGCTATGGTCGAGCGCTTAAGGGAGCTCGGGTCTGAGTGTCTCACGCGCACTGGCGTGGAACGAATCATCGTGGAAGACGGCGTGGCAACGGGCGTGGTATTGGAGAACGGACAATCCGTACGCGCCAAGGTCATTGTCTCCAATGCCAATCCATACGAAACCTTTTTCAAGCTCATCCCTGGCGATGAGGTATCAAAAATATTCCGCTATCGACTCAATCAAATGGAAAAGTCGATTTCTCTTTACTCGCTTTACTTGGGACTCGATTGCCTGCCCAGTCAAATCGGGATACCTCAGGGCAACTTTATTTTCAATAACACCATGGACTGCGAGACAGCTTACCGCCGCGCGATCTCAGAGAATATCGACAACACAGACTGGTGTGCCACCAACTATGAAAAAATAGATGCATCCATGTGTCCGCCTGGGACCGGCATCATGAGTTTTGCCGAGGTCGCACCGGCATCGGATTGGTTCGATTTGGATAGGGACGCTTACAAGCTCAAGAAGCGAGACGCCGAAGAAAGGCTCATTGCAAAGTACAGCAAACGGTTTCCCGAGCTGCAAAAGCACATAACCGTAAGCGAATTCGCAACGCCCCGGACAATGGCCAGGTATACGCGCAATCCCGGGGGCGCAGTTTACGGTCTGGCCCAAACCGTGGCACAATCAAATAGCAAGCGTCTGCGAAACAGATCGCCGATCACAGGCCTGTACTTGACCGGTTCGTGGACCTGGTCAGGTGGTGGATACGAAGGGGCCATGATGACCGGCATTCAAACCGCCGGTGCAGTGATGTCTGAAGTCGATGCCCCCCGGCCAGCGCCTAAAATCAGGCAAGCCGCCCCCAGCGCTCCAGAACCTGCCGTCGATCTGGAAACAGCCGATCCAGACACGGCCGATCCAGACACGGCCGATCCAGAGGCCCAAAGCCCTCAGCAAGACCTGGATCCAAACGACGCCTATTACTGCCATCGCATTGCCGTGGGGGTCTATGGCAATGATCTGAACTCCAGAGGATACGCGGACGCAAGTGCCTACTTGAGATACATGGATCGGGGCCGCGTCGAAGCCATCGAAGCTGTATGCCGAGAGGCAGAGGTGGAATCGTGGCTGACACAATACATCGTCAATGTTTACAAGATTGACATCGACTGCGCTACCATCGTTGGGGTCGGCCATAAGCTGGAGGTACAGACTGGACTGCGCAAAACCTCCTCCCATCGCGCCGCATTTGACCAGCGCATTGTAAAAAGTAGTGACGGCGAAATCGTGGCTGATGGGGTAGTAGAAGTTCTCTTTCTCGACCAGCATCGTAACCTCATACCTGTTCCCGCGGAACTCAAGACAGCGGATGCACCAAAAACTGCGGCAGACCAGCGCGAGCGAGTACCATTGCCAAGGGACGACGCTCGGTTCCCCTTTCAGACAAAGTTCCGCGTTTACTACGAGGATACGGATTGTCAGGGCATCACCTATCACGTCTCGTACGTGCGGTTTTGCGAACGGGCGCTGTTCGATATTGTCCGCACGGTATGGCCAGAGATGACCACCAGCACTTGGATGTCCCGTTACAAGGTCAGCGTGGCCCACGTGTCAGTGAGATACCTCAACGCGTCGACCCTTGGCGATCATCTGGAAGTCCGAACCGGTGTTGTCGATGTCTCCACGCACCGGATTACCTTTGGCCAACGCATTACGTCCCAAGACGCGGGAAAAATCATTACAGACATCACGACAGAAGTGGAATTCCGAGACGAAAACGAAGTACCCGTACCCATTCCTTCACAGGTCCTCGACGCCACTATCGCGGCGTTGCCTGAAAATGGAAATCGTTAATTTCAAAGGTTACCTGTAATGAGTATTGGATCCTTTCTACTGACCAAAGACAACCTTGCTCTGGTGAAAAAGAAATCGTGGAAATTCGGACGTCCCGAGATCATCGATCTCGGCATGAGATATTACGATGCCCATCCAGACGAGGTGGCCGTGATCGCTCAAAACCTCGCCTACATGGGGTTACCGAACAGCGACGCAGCCCTGGATACGGTTCTCCGAGAGATCATTGTCCACTACTACGAAAAGCTCTTCATCCTCGTCAAAACCTATGAAGCCTATTGGATTGCAAAAAATCGCATCGACATGGGCGCGAGCCTAGAGGTGTTTGAGGAAGCCCGACAAACCAATAAAGGGGTTTTTCTCGGCCAATCCCATTTCGGCGCCACCTACCTGATGGGCATTGCGCTGATGGCCCAGGGGGTAGATATCAACGTAGTCGGCAATTTTCCTGACCCTGCCGGCACCCTCATGCAGCAGCAGACAAGCGAAATTGTGTCGCGATACAACACCGGTACCGCTACCCTGATCAATCTGGCTGAAGAAGGCACAGATGTGCCCATGGAGATGATTCGCGCGTTTCTAACCAAAAAGATTTTGTCTAACGTGTACGACGAGAACAACCAGTTTTCAAAGCCGGTCACACTGTTGGGACGGCCCCTGCTGGGCGGCAGCGGCATGGATAAAATATTAAAGAATTTTTCAGACGACAAGCTGATTGTCGCAACGCCGTTTCTCGTTAGAACATCTGACGAGACGTTTCGCTACGAATTGGACCGGCACACGCTGAGCAAAGGTGATATCATCGATAAATTTTATGCATCTCTTGAGGCGAGAATCGAGCACCATTACGCACAGTGGTATTTCATCCACGAGCTGCATCACAGTATCCCGACAAAGCTATAGTGCATTTCGACCCAAGCAGGAACAAGGCGCGCATGCACGCCAAATAGTCGAGCGACAAGAGGATCATGGACAACCACTACCCCGAAAGATACCTCGATGTTTCCCAAGCCCTGGAAAGATTCGGTGACCGGGTACGAGAGCTCGGCGAGAGTCTCAATCGTGTCGACCATCTGGCCGATTCGGTGATCGCGTGTTTCGCTGATCACGTGGGGTTCTCTCAGGGGTGGCGCATGTTCGAACAGGCAACGGACCAGGGGCTTGCATCCCTCAAAGACGCACCCACATCTCTCATCGATTTGTTCGAGACCGCGGAACAAATCCCACCGTGGGTCAACCCGGATGCGCTGAATCGCGGCGGAGAGCCCCTGATTCGATCCACGGCTTTTGGGGCCCTCACATTGGGCCTCAAAAGTCTGGTCTTGGGATACTGCTCCCCTGGCGGGAACAAGCCTTTGGTCTTTTCCGGTCGACTGCAACAGCAGGCCCTCAAGCGGTTATACGAAACAGCCAAGTTCGTGTACGAGGTCAGCGCTCCGGATGGCCTGCAAAGAGGATCCGCGGGATACGGCATCGTGCTCCGAGTCCGGCTGGTCCACGCTCAGGTTCGCAGGTTGATCCTCCGGTCAGGGAAATGGCGTGCTTATTTGTGGGGCGCCCCTTTAAACCAACACGATATGCTGGCCACCGCCCTTCTGTTTTCCATCGCGCTCCTGGACGGCCTGAAACAATTTGGTTTTCGGTTTTCTGCTGAGCAACGAGAGGATCAACTGCATCTGTGGCGTTACATCGGGTACCTCCTCGGTCTGGATCCCTCTTTTTTCCCCACCACAACCGCTGACGCCAGGAGAGACGCAGAGATCATTGCAGCCACCCAGGGACCACCTGACGATGATTCAAAGGAGCTGGTTAAAGCGCTACTGAACGCCCCTGTGAACGGGGCGAAGACCGACAAAGAACGTCGCCGCGCCAGGAGAAAAATCCCCATTGCCGAGGGTCTCTGCCGAAAGCTTATCGGCGACACACTCGCCGACCAGGTGGCGATCCCAAGGAGAACGGACCTGTTCGTGCCTACTTTCCGACAGATCAATCGCGTTCGGCAATGGTGGCACCACGCCACCCCAAAAGGTCGAGATAAAGCGCTCAAAAAAGGTATGGATAGATGGCACTGGTTTCTGAATCGCTCCCTCACCGGGGATTCGGTTTCGTACGCTTTGCCCTCAGACCTAGATCAGCCAGACAGGAGATCACAATGAAACCATTCGCTTCCATCATCGCACTCACAGCCTCCCTATTTGCAGGGAACGCTTTTGCTGGACTCGAAGCGGCATTTGAAGCATCGGTGGTTTTTGCCAGTCGAAATGACGCTGCTATCCCAGGTAACAGCGGTACGCGGATATCCCTCGTCGACGACCTGTCGACATCTCCCGCACCTGCGTTTCGTTTACGTATCGGCTACCGCATCGCCGATCGACATCTCATCAGCGCCCTATACGCCCCGCTGCAAGTCAATGCCCGCGGCAAGGTCGACCGGGACGTTCAGTTCATGGGAGGTACCTACCCAGCGGGAACCGATCTGCTTGCCGTGTACCGCTTCAACTCATATCGGCTCACGTACCGATTCAGCATCGTACGCTGTGACGGTCTGGATGTAGCCGCCGGGTTCACAGGGAAAATCCGCGACGCAGAAACAAGTCTCTACGGAGTAGAAGCCAATCGAAAAACGAACATCGGCTTTGTCCCACTGGTCAACATACACGTGGCCTGGCAGCCAGGACGCGGTGCCTTCGGGATCTTGTTCGACGCTGATGCGCTCGCCGCCCGCCAGGGCAGAGCCGAAGACATTCTTCTAGCCGGCACATGGGCTTTTCACGATGCGCTTGAGCTTCGCGTGGGCTACCGCATGGTGGAAGGCGGCGCTGACAACGATGAAGTCTACAGTTTCGCGTGGTTGCACTACGCAGTGGTCGGGCTAGCCCTGACCCTTTAACTGCTCAGCGGGTCCTTCTGACTAATTGAGCACGAGGCGGGGGGCTAAGTCGGGGTTGTTTGCTCCAGCTTCCAGCTGGACTTCTGAGTACTCTCATTCAAAGGCAAAGGCTATTGCCACCCATCTGTCTTTTGCGTTTTCAAACGCCAAGCCTTCATTGATAGGGCCGATCTTATTGATCGGGAACGTATAACTTCCGGGATTAAACACAGAAACAATACTTGTTATCAGCGGGTCGTGGGCTTCTATAGAATTGAATAAATCGCCGAGGTCAGCTGTTTCAGGATCCATGTCAATGTGAGATAGCCAATGCCACGTGCCAGTGGTTGAGAGGACTTCGACTTCCACAGCAGCACTGGTTGCCACAAAGTCTGCTTCGTACCCCGACAGATCAAATTTCATGTAACAGCCGCGGGTCAAATCTTCACAACTGCCCTTGCACAAGAGCTCTCCAGGGAAATGCTCGGTCTGTGTCAGGGAGCCAAAAATATCAGCGACCGGATCAGTGTCGGTGTCCGTATCAGACTCGGTGTCTGTATCAGTGTCCGTATCGGTGTCCGTATCCGTGTCCGTATCGGTGTCCGTATCCGTGTCAGTATCCGTGTCAGCGTCAGTATCAGTGTCCGTGTCAGCGTCAGTATCAGTGTCAGCGTCCGTGTCAGCATCACTATCCGAATCAGCATCACTATCTGAATCAGCATCACTATCTGAATCAGCATCACTATCTGAATCAGCGTCACTATCTGAATCACTGTCGCTGTCCATGTCAGTATCTGAATCCGTATCTGCGTCAGCGTCTGAATCGCTGTCCCCATCTCCGGCCGGGTCGCCCTCATCTGGCGCGTCGTCTTCTTTTCCTTGGCAGGCCGATACGAAAAAAGCCACGACAATAATGCCTGCAATAAATGCTATCGCGCCATTCATTTTAACACCTCCTAACCTATACCCATCTAAGTCTATTTTGATACTCGACCTCTCATATTCATGCTATTTAAAACAAGTCCAATAGTCAACTGGTCTATTTGAAAACTCGCTGGTAGCACCTCACACCAGCTTTGGTTATGATGCTGGACTCGATGATGAAATCATATGCAACAACTTCGCCGAGACGCGCATCTGGACCACCCAAGATTTTGACACGCCGTAGGTGGATCAAGCGGGTACTGATCGGCCTTGCTTTTTTTGGCGCTGGCAGCATTTTGGGGATCTTTGCTGTTTTCTACTATCTGTCCTTGGGATTACCGACGATCGGCCCCCTGCTCAAGGGGTATCATCCACCCCAGACCACCCGAATACTCGCCCGCGATGGTACCGTGCTCGGTGAGATCTTTGAGGAGCGGCGAACCGTTATGCCGCTCGATCAGATCCCTCAGGTGATGATCGATGCTGTCATATCTGCCGAGGATGCAAACTTTAGGCATCACCAGGGGCTCGATTACCCGGGCATGATACGCGCGCTTGTTAATAACCTCGTCTCTGGGCGACTGTCACAGGGGGCGTCTACGATTACCCAGCAGGTCGCGCGAACGTTTTTTCTTACCCGAGAGAAGACCTTTGCTCGAAAAATTCGCGAAATCCTTTTGACCAAGCGCATCGAGGAACGACTCACCAAGGACGAAATTCTCTTTCTTTACCTCAATCAGATCAACTTCGGACATGCCCGGTATGGGGTTTTCGAGGCATCCCGGTTTTACTTTGGTCAACCGATTGAGGAGATCACCCTGGCACAGGCTGCACTCCTGGCCGGTATTCCCAAAGGCCCGTCCCTGTACTCGCCGATTACCCACCCCCAAGCCGCAAAAAAACGACGGGCCTATGTGCTCGGAGAAATGGCAGCCCTGAACAGGATCACGCCTTCCCTGCACAAAGCAGCTCTGGCAGCGCCCCTGGGGGTCCATGAGGAACGGGGCATTGACGCCCGCTTGGCCCCAGAGGCTGTCGGACGGGCCGTCGCAGAACTCAAAACCATCATCGATATGAAGCGGCTGCGGCACGGGGGGTATACAATTGAAACAACGATTGACCCCAATCTCCAGCGAGCTGCACGCAGGGCGCTGCAGGGTGGGTTAAAGGCGATCGATAAGCGCCACGGCCGGATCGGTCCGGTCCGAGCGATCCAGGGCCGTCGAGATACTGCTGCAAAGAATCCATCAACCCTGAGAGAGGGAAAGACATATCAGGCCATTGTGGTTGGGCACGACGAGCAAAACAGCCGCATTGTCGTGCGCATTAATAACAAGCAGGGTATCTTGGACCTTAAAAGATCAGTCCGGTACAACCCAGACGACCTCACAGCGTCGGCCTTTGCCCCAAAAGGATCTGAATTGCCCGTGTCCCTTGTAGGGCCGCCCACACCTGGTACCCCCCTAAATCTCCGCTTAGAGATGGGGCCCCAAGGCGCCCTCGTGGCAGTACGCTCCGAGGATGCCAGTATCGCGGCAATCATCGGAGGCTATGACGGAACACCCGGTGGCTTTGACCGGGCTTCGAACGCGCACCGCCAGCCTGGATCCGCATTCAAACCGTTCGTATATTTGGCAGCGATCCGAACCGGACGGTATACCGCCGCTACCCTGATCGATGACGCACCTGAAGTGCACGGTGAATGGCGTCCGGGTAACGTCGATGAGGGCAAGTACGCCGGTGCAGTCCGCCTGCGCCAGGCATTGGCCAGATCGCTCAACTTACCCGCGGTAAAGCTAATGGCAGACGTGGGTGCTGTGCCGGTTGCCGAGATCGCCGCTGAGCTCGGCATTGCATCACCGCTTGATCCAACACCGTCCTTGGCCCTAGGGACCTCGGTCGTCACGCCACTGGAGATGGCAACTGCCATGAGCGCACTCGCTCGGGGTGGCATGCGTCGGGATCCGTGGATCATCGAACGCGTTGTCGACCCCGACAACATCGAGATCCCTGTGCCGCGTCGCCTGGCAAAGCGCATCATTTCAGAACAAGAGGCCTATGTTATCACGTCCTTGCTGACCTCGGTTGTAGAAGAGGGCACTGCCACGGCTGCACGCGCTTTAAAGCACCCTGCGGCTGGCAAGACCGGCACGTCAAATGACCAACGGGATGCCTGGTTCGTCGGCTATACACCGGCGTATACCTGCGCGGTCTGGGTGGGGTATGATGATTTAAGACCCCTGGGCGCAAAAGAATACGGCGGCCGCGCAGCACTGCCGATTTGGATTGAGTTTATGGAAAATGCCCACAGAAACCATAAAAAAAGAGCATTTATGCAACCAGAGGGGCTGGTTACTGTACTGATCGATCCCGCTTCAGGGCTACGCGCCTATGAGGGGATGGAAACTGCAAAAGAAGAGATATTTATCGAAGGTACAGAACCGATAGAAACGGCGATCCCACCGGATCTCACATCACCCGATAGCTTCCTACTCGAACAAACAGGGAACGACCTGCAGATAACCCCGTAACCCCCAGACGAATCCAGGCCACAAAGTGCCGGATACCCCTAAAAAGTGCTTCGCGTCGTTGACACCCAGCCTCCTGGTTGCTACGCTGACAACACGCGAAAAAAGCAAGTAACCCCATAGCTGCCCGTAGGCGTGGGGAATAAAAAAACTGCTTTCGGATCGACAACGGAAAACTGGCGGAGGTAGGCATGACAAATACCGTAATTGGCAGCTCAATCGTAATTGATGGAGAGATTTCTGGCGATGAGGATCTCGTTATCCAAGGCACAGTCAAAGGACGCGTTATCCTTAAGGAAAATCTCTTTGTAGAACAGTCCGGGGTTGTTGAGGCAGATATCGAGACCAACAATGTCGAAATTTCGGGCCAAGTGACCGGCAATATCGTGGCTTCAGAGAAAGTGGAGATTGCCGCAGGTGGGCGAGCGGTCGGGGACATTAAGGCGCCGCGTATTCTCATCGCAGACGGCGCGATTTTCAAGGGCAACATTGATATGGATGTTTAGGCGACGCAAATGTCGAGCAATTGGAGTAAAGCCAAGATGAGCGAACCCATTACAGTTATCGGAGTCAATACTGTCGTCAACGGCAACCTCGAGGGCGACGAAGATCTTACCATTGAAGGTCGCGTGGAGGGCACCATTACGCTGACGAGGACCCTGACCATTGAGAACAACGGCGTGGTCCACGCAAATATCAATGTCCGAAATGCGGTCATCAGCGGAGTCCTCGTGGGGAACGTGGAAGCCGAGGATTCGGTTCACATCACCGAGGAAGGCCGTGTGGTCGGCGACATCAGCGCCCCGCGTGTCATCCTAGTGGACGGTGCGTCCTTTAGGGGCAGCATCGATATGGGCGACTTTGACGTGGAGCGCGGAGAGGCTACTGCATCAGCAATACCAAAGACAAGCAGCCCCCAGGTGTCCAGGATGACGTTCCCGGCCGAGACGGAGCAGGAGGAGGCGCCGGCCAAACCAAAGATAGAAGAAGTGCAAGAACGACCGGTAACGAGAGTGCGGCCAGCGCCGAGTAGCCGATCTGCCCCCCGTTCACCTGCCCCCCGCACACCTGCTGCTAAGCCCGGGCCAAAAAAATCTACGCCTTCCAGGTCGCCGGCAAAGAAAGCACCGGCGCCTAAGGTAAGATCTGTTGGCAAAACAAAGGCAGCGCGGAAAAAACGCCCGTAGCGCTGGCTGGGCGTTGCTCGGTTCCTCCAGAAGGGTTGCCCGAATGCTTCGGCAACACATCTTCATCTGTGGATTTCTGATATGTAGCGCTGCCTGTGCGCCGCCCAAAGTAAATATGGCACGCGGCACCCGGGCATTTGAACCAGAGGACTACAGGGCTGTCTTTACCAATTGGAGCCGCGAGTTCCATATCATACCGGTTGACGGTATAGAAAACGTCCTTACCGCCAGGGCAACTTACTTGGGATACGAGTTTCGGTGGGCCTATGTGGTGCGCACCGCTCACGACTTCCGACTGTCACCTGCTGAGCGATACCAGCTTCACGAAAAAGAATTCGGTGTGCTCGATAAGCAGCATACGTTTTTCATCACTGTCATGAGCGGTATCAAAAAGAGCGATGACCTCAGTTCCGAAACCGATCAATGGCAAATCCGTTTAGAAGACGACAGGGGGCGTCAGGTTGCACCGACAGAAATCGAAGAAATCCGAAAGCCGTCGATCACCGAGACGACCTACTTTGATTTTGACCCTGTGCACCGGACGGCCTATCGCATTACCTTTCCATTGCTTGCCTCAGATGGCGCGCCCATCCTCACCCCGTCCGCTACGTTCTTCTCCCTTATTTTTTCCTCTGCCCTGGGTCAGGGAACCATGCGCTGGGAGACCACTGCAACGCCTTAGAGCCTATCTCAGTAGGCTCTTAATCGGCAATGAAAACCTACGCGCTCCATATTTCTGTAGCACAACAGATCGCGATCCAAATCGGTAAGCTCGGGCGATTTTCGTTTCCACCCGGACATTATGTATACGTCGGGTCTGCAAAGAGGAATATGGATGCCAGGATAGCGCGCCACAAATCGTCAAAGAAGAAGCTCAGGTGGCATATCGACTATCTGCTCAACAGTCCGCACGCAAAGATTGTGGAAGTCATTCTATCCGAGAAGGGCGAATGCGAGCTCAACCAGTCCATCAAAGGGGACGTCATTGTCAAAGGGTTTGGGTCGTCAGATTGTCAAAGCAGATGTAAAAGTCATTTGAAGTTTGTATCAAGCTCTCTAAGACCACCGTTAGGGTAATACCTAATCGGGACGTCCCGATTTTTTTGAACAATTTATCGCCCTGGGCACTTTATATGTGATGTGTCACCGATGATGGTGCAACCTCACTTTGTCGCATCTGCTTACCCGTAACTGGTTGTTTTACAGGTAACTATTTAGCGCGATGATATGTCATTCAACAAAGTCGTCACGAGCTGAAAATGCTGGGGGGTGGTTTGCCTGCTTGCCTCGCGGCGAGGGCTTCGACGATGAAGTTGCTGTGATCGATCCCTTGCTTATG
>JASJCT010000190.1 GCA_030065855.1 Myxococcota bacterium | reverse complement strand
TTACTAGACTTCACTTGCGGTGACCTCCTGAACTGGGTTTTTTCAGTCGTTTTCAAACCGAGAATACCCAGTGATGACGGGGCTCCGCAAGCCTTTATATCACTGCTTTCCTATGAAGGTTATGCAACCTGGGGGTATATTTCAAGTGAGACCGGAAATGACGAGCAATCGATTATGCAGCAGAATCAGAATTCACCGCTTAGAACTTTGTATAAGGCTCAGAAGCTAATAGAATCCTATGAAGTGTCCTTTCCCGAGAACGTAACGGAATATTTTATTTACTTAAAAGGAGGCGAACGTTTTGAGCCACAAAATTATACTCGGGTGGATTTTGAACATGGCACTGATTGGAACGATTCGAATTTCGACTCTCCCTCAGTTGAGAACTGTGAAGATTGCATGTCCGCACGCTACCATAATCGACACAGGGCTGCCTTTCTTTGGAGCCACAACAAGCCATTGACCTTAACCAGCTATGGAAACGAACGAGCCATTTTATCTGGATCTCAAGACTACGATGGTTTCTCAGATTCTTGCTGTATCGCCTGTAACCGCACTTGCATTGAGTACCAAAGCGTGCGTGTTCAACTTGCGGTTGTCATCAACGCTTTTTGGAACGGAACCCAGCTCGATCACTCGAATCAAAGAACAACGATTTCCGATATTCATTTTGCCAATTGGGAAATGGGTGCGATTTATCTTCATAAAACAAAAGATGTTCATATCAAACGGAACCTATTCCAACGCATAGGGACTTACTATTTCCCTGAAGAACGCTTCATCGTACCAGAAAAGGAGAAAGCTGTGGAAGGGGGGCCGGATATTGGAGATTGGCCCATTTACGCGGGTGGTGCTATTTCAATTGTCCGCTCTCAAAATGTGGATATTGGTGCTACAGTTGATAGCAGTGATTCCAATGAGGACGCTAACTATTTTCGGGACATTCATAATAGAGACGATAGAGCGCACCCCACTGTAGACAAGCTTCATGCTATCTACAACATTGCCTCAAAAAATGTCGGGATACGCAATAACCGTTTTTTTAGAACAAGTGGCCCACCCCTTACGATCCGTAACGCATCTATAAATATTAATATCTCTGGCAACATCCTTGAACAAGCTGCTCCCTCTGATGGAGAAAATGGAGAAACACATCTTTTTGAAGGAGTTGATCATTATGTTCAGCAAGGTTTTTATCGTGTTCATTGCTCCGCTCCTGAGAACCCGAGTGCATGCCCTAACAATGTAGAAATAAAAGGCAACACCACACACTCACCATTTTGTTGGGACTTGATGAGAAATGACGGTGATGCCTCGACGTGTTTTTCTCTAGAAGCGAGTGAATATTCCGGATCGCAATTTGTGTCGCCTAGCCCTCCCGATGCCGGCATCACCTATACCGGCAACAGCTTTCAAAAGGATTACAAAAATGCTCGCCTTGCCCTCGACAGCCCAGCATTTACTTTATCAGGCTTTTGGTATGGAGACCGGCATCTGCGTTTCTTAACTTGGGTCGACAATGATTCATTTATGGACCTGGTTGGATTTTGGGATAATGGTATCTTAGTATCTTATAGTAATGAAAATGGCAACTTTTCGAACGCTCAAGTTGAGCTTAACTATTTTGGTTATCATCATGGGTGGCGCAATAATCGTCATCTTCGTTTTGTTGAAGATATCGACGGTGACGGGGATGGTGATATTCTCGCTATTGGTGATAATCATATATATTTTGCTGAGCGTTCAGAGAGCGGTTACATCTATCGTAGCCGGATTCTCGAAAACAAATTCGGCTACAATGATGGCTGGAGGATAGACAAGCACGTACGCGTTCTTGCTGATTTGGATACTAGCACACCAGGTATCGATGTTGTAGGATTTGGAGATAATGGCGTTTATATCGCTACGTGGGATAATGACACTAATAAGCTCATTTGGCGCAGCCGAGTTTTATCTCATGCATTTTCTTACGACGACGCCTGGAGAGTATCAAAGCATCTCCGCTTTGTTAGTGATATCGACGGTGATGGAAAGGCCGACATAGTCGGCATAGCTGATGATGGAATATGGTTTGCTAAAGGAACAGGTACAGGTTTTCAATCACCATCATTACATCTTCAAAAATTCGGATACGATCACGGCTGGAAAGTTGATCTCCATCCTAGAGTGCTTGCAGATTTTGATGGAGATGGCGATATAGACATCATTGGGTTCGGGGATAATGGGGTGTACCTTTCCAGGTGGGATGAATCGATAAACCGCTTTGTATGGGGAAGTAGCGTCTCATCACAGTTTGGGTACAACGAATCTTGGCGAACAGATCAGCACTTGAGATACGTTAGCGATGTGAATGCAGACGGCTACGCCGATATTGTGGCGTTTGGCAATAAAGATGCTTTTGTTGCCTATGGCAATGGCATATCATTTGATTTGAGTCAAAAATTCGCGATAGACGGCTATTCTTATGAAAATGGATATACGATCGAGGACCATCCGAGGCTATTAGGAAATATTGACGATGACCCGTGGCTTGAAGTGGTTGCAATAGATGATAGCAGAACCTATTCGCTGTCTCCCTAATCAGTTTGGTTTTCTCGATCACAACAGCGTTCGCAATTAACCCCTCTGCGGTGTTCTATCTTGAAGTTCTATGATTTAGCACCTCCGTTTCCACTCGTTTGACAATCCCGTAATCCCAGATTATATACCGCGTTGGTTTCAAAACAACTCTATGACAATGAAAGGGGGACTGTATGGGAATGCTCTCTAAAGTAAACGCGGTTCAGACTACCTATGCGCTCGGTGTCTGTTTGTCTGCTGTGCTGCTCTTCTCCGTGTTCGGCTGTGGTAACGATGACGATGACAGTAGCGATACAGGATCGGATTCTGAAACAGCATCGGATTCTGAAACAGCATCGGACTCAGAAACAGCATCGGACTCAGAAACAGCATCGGACTCAGAAACAGATGCTGAGGATGGCGGTATTGATAGTGGTACAGAAGATGGGGGTGTCAACGACATTGTCTGGGAAGCGTGCCCGCTGCACCTAGTCGCTGAATCAGACATCATGGCTGAATGCACGTCCGTACCTGTCCCGTTGCGTTGGGAGGACCCGAGCGGTACTGAGATCAACCTATTCATTCAACGACTCAAGGGAACTGCAAAGCAGACAACAGCCCAGGTCTGGTTGCTGTCTGGCGGCCCAGGGGAAAGCGGTGCCGGCTATGACCACTTTATGGAACATTTCTCAAAGCTGGCTCCGGATATTGATTTATACGCCTTGGATCACCGCGGTGTGGGGAGATCGGATCGGCTGAGTTGTCCGGTTCAAGAGGGCGAGGAATTCGACATCACCTGGGAAGAATGGCCCGATTGTATCGCCCATCTCCAAGCAACTTGGGGCGAAGGCTTAAAAGCGTTCACGACAACTGCTGCTGCAGCTGATCTTAAGTACCTAATCGACAAAATACGAGAGCCAAATATAAAAGTCTTTGTCTATGGTTTTTCCTACGGCACAACCTATGCACACAGGCTTCTGCAAGCTTACCCAGATCAAATTGACGGTGCTATCCTGGATGCATTGGCCATCAACATTTTCGCGTCTAATTATGATCGCTTTTACAACTTCGTCGGTGAAGATCTCATACAGATCTGCGCTTTGGATGCCACTTGTGCTCAAAAGATGGGCGCCTTCCCATGGGCGAAGATAAGTGAGGTTTTTGAAAAAATCGATGCCGGCCACTGCGAAGGAGCTCAAGTACCGCGCCCATTGCTGCGCATGTTGATGGCCTTCTTCTTGAGATCAGGAGGTCTCCAAGGTTTTGCACCGGCCTTGATTTACCGGCTCGATCGCTGTGAAGAACAAGACGTGACTGCGGTCAAGACCCTCCTGGAGTTTCTCTTTGCCCCAGCCCCGGTGAGCATTTATATGAAGCAGTTCTCACCGGGCCTGATGTACAATATTATCTCGTCTGAGTTTTTTCAGATCGATCCAGTAAGCATAGAGACGCTACAGGAGATAGCCAATGCTGCATACTTTAGCTTTGATTGGGGGTTATCATCCGGCAGTCTAGCAACACTTTGGCCCAAGTATCCCCACGATACGTATTGGGGGAAATGGGTAGCAACAGATGTTCCGATGCTCGCTCTGAACGGTAACTTGGACCCGCAAACGCCCATCTTCTGGACCGAGATGGCGATCGACAATCTCACTGGCGGTTCTCCCAATCTGTACTTCTTTGAGGCGCCGAGAACCCCCCATGGCGTGGTATGGCAGACCCTGGGATACCCCTTGGCGGCAGCCTGTGGTTCACAGCTGATGCTCGACTTTATCAAAGATCCGCAGACACGGCCCAGTGGTGCCTGCCTGGCGGACATTCCGCAGATCGATTTTACCGATCAGGCCGGCGTGGCAGCACTTCTATTCGGCACCGACGACATGTGGGAGAACACGGGCAAGGTAATTGAGACGACCACCAGGCCCAAACTATCTCCTGCACTGATGCGATCAATCCACGAGCTGCGCTGGCAAGTAAAGCAACGCCGCCTTTCGATCCCTGGGCTGTAATCGCCTGATCGCCATCTCAAGTAAACTGGGGGAGACCTATCCACAAGCCCACCATCTATAATCACACCGCGCTGCCGGCAAAGAAGCAGGGACCTAGATTGTGAACTTAAAGATCTTGCCAAGACCGCACTGTGCAACCCAGGTGGGTGAAGCTCTCACCTCCTCCATAGATCAGTTGAGGAACAGCTTTCGAACCTGAGATATCTTTCCACTTTGCAATGGTTTTCAAAAACCGATTTTGAAACGTCTGGCTGGCCTTAATTTCGATAGGGGTTTGTACGAGGCCGCCATCTTCAATCACAGCGATTTCCGTTCCACTTCTATCTCTCCAAAAATAGAGATTATTTGTAAGCAGAACATTAAAGCGTTGTTTGATGAGCTCAGAAATAACAAATGACTCATAAACAGCACCACGCATGGGATGAATATCCAGCTGCTGGCGATTCTGGATGGATAGCAGCCAACACAGAAGCCCGCTGTCATAGAAATAGAGTTTGGGCGTCTTTACCAAGCGTTTCGAGTAATTGGTATGAAAGGGTTTAAGGGTGAAGATAATGTAACTCGCCTCGAGCACTGAGATCCAGGCTCTGATTGTATTGTGGGTTACTCCTGCTGCTGTTGCGATTTCGGAATAATTGACTAGCTGGCCGCATCTCGCAGCACAAAGGTGAAGGAAGCGTTGAAATGTATTGAGATCGGTTATATTGACCAGAAGCCTAACATCTCGCTCAACATAATTTTGAACATAGTTTGCATACCACAAGCCTGGCTCAGGGGATCTATCCCAAATGGGCGGGTAGAGCCCGTCGAAGAGGATGGTGTCCAGCTCCAGTTGCTGGGGCTCGAATCTTGCGTCTGCGCGCAACTCCGAAACGGAAAAGGGCAGCAGATTGAGCGAAACGACTCTGCCTGCCAAGGACTGGGTGATACCTGACATCAGTTGAAATTGGGAGGAACCTGTCAGGACGAACCGCCTGTAGGTTCCCAGATTATCCAACCGGCGTGATCTCGATTGGAAATATCGACTGATGGAGGTGAAATCTCACAGTGTCGTGTACGATGGGATGAAATGGAAAGTTGGATAATTTTGGGAAATGGGTGATGGGTAGTGGATT
>JASJCT010000081.1 GCA_030065855.1 Myxococcota bacterium | reverse complement strand
CCGAAATTGAGAATCCAGTGTCTTCGCCTCTAATCTTTGAAATTCCTCAGCTTTTTTGTTTCGTATACCCAATTGTCTAACCTCTCTGAGAAGCACAAGCTTCCTCCAAATCAAGGGGAGGTGACAATTGTCAATATTGGCAAGGGGGTCGGGGGGATTTCGTTATTTCGCCTATCGCCTCAATGTGACCAAATCCCCCTAACCCCCTTTTCAAGGGGGAATTCGCTATCTTCGCCCGACAAAATTCGTTTGACATCACTCTACGTCCTGCCCCTCTTTCTGATGAGGACATAATACAAGGTTAAAAGAGTGGATCGAGCGGCCCCATGCCCTCCCTGAGGACTTCGATGGCCCCGTCCTCATCAAAGGCCACGACGGTTGACGGGTTGATACCGCCCAAGCCCGCATCGATCACCAGATCCAAGGGCTTAAAGGTTTTGTCTATCTCCTCGGGGTCATTGACCGTCCATTCATCCCCCTCTCTTTTGGCTGACGTAGAGATGATGGGTCGACCCAGGGTTTCGAGGATCGCTCTAGCCACTGGATGATCGGGCACGCGGATACCCACCGTCTTGCGCCTGTCCATACACAGCTTTGGCACCTCCTTGGTCGCCTGAAGGACAAATGTATATGGGCCCGGCACCAGGCGTCGCATCAGCCTGTAAGAAGAGTCCGGCACCACCGCATAGCGACTGATTTCAGACAAGTCAGCACAGAGAAAGGAGAACGGCTTGCCCTTTTTTGCCCCTTTTATTCTGTATACCTTCTCAACGGCTTTCCTGTTGAACAGGTCACAGCCAAATCCGATAACCGTCCCTGTGGGATAGGCGATCACGCCGCCTCGATTTAGGATATCCACGGCTTTTTGAATTTTTCTGGGCTCGGGATGATTGGGATTTACTGGCAGCAGCATGGGGTCGATACCTCTGGAGCGGGCCCATTAACACTAATTTCATATCTTTGCAATGGAGAGAAGTGGACATGTTATTTATCAATTGGTTTTCAAGTGTCCTAAAAACTGTATAATCGTCGCAATTACCGAGGCATCGCTGTGAGATCGCCAATGGTTTAGCGGCAGGTATCTGCGTTTTTGGATTAAAAGATGGCAGCAAAAAGTACCCCCCCCTCTCTGTTCTTATCATTGTTGCTGACAGGCCTTGGTTCCGCTTCTTTGGGCATCACCGTGTTTCTCATTACAGCAATTTTTGACAGCCCAGAAGCTGTTGGGGAAGGGGGAGATCTGGCAGAGGAGACCACTGCAGCTATCGAGCAAACGCCCGATCATTCAGGAGACACTGCAGCAGATACAGTGGCTGCAGCGGTGGATTCATCGTCGTCAACAGCTGCAACTGCTGCGTCATCGACCGATACCGCTCAAGACAGTGGGGCATCCCCAGGCGCGGTGGCATCGGAACCCCCAAAAATATCTCAAAACTTAAGGGACTTATCTGAATCAGGGCCTTGGATCATTATCTTGAATGCGACAAACTACGCAGTGGCTGCCGAAGGGTGGAAGGCGATAAAAGAGATCAGGGAGATCATTCTCCTGGATCCTGGTATACGGGTAAAGATAGTGGGTGTTGCAAACATCAGAAAAAGCACGAAACGCGCGTACCATGCGGCCAGAATAATAAGGGAAAAGGTAACCCAAAAGGATCGCCGTCTCGCGCGACGCATAAAAATAGAGGGAACCCTCTCACCTCGCGTGCATGGCACCATGGTCCGCGTTACGCTTGAACGAGGCCCTCAATGACATCCGTGGTATTCATTACAATCATCTCTGGCGTTGTAAGTGCGATATGTCTTTGGGCAGGTGGGTACATCTTCGGCAGTCGGAGGAGTGTCATTCGGTTCAAAAAGATGCTCATCAAGCAACGCAGCCTCGACAAGGAGCAAAGAGACGCCCTCAAGCAAAAGTTATCCAAGGCCCAAGAACAGCTGGTTGAGATGGACCAAAAGTTCAAAGAAAGTGAATCTGCACGACTTTCAGCTGAGGGGGATCTAAGTGGCACCACCCTCAAGCTCGGTCGTTTGGAAGCAAAAATGGATCGGGTAAAAAATGAAATTTCAAAGCTCGGCAGTAAAAAGGCCGCGTTGATTCACGCGAGCCTCTCGGCAACTGGGCACTCGACCCAAGCGGGGGGCATGAGCAAGAGGACCAGTAATAGCCCCCGTGCTGCTTTGGGCACCCTACCCCCAAAGGCGCCGAGCCTGCTGCCGGGCTCCCCAGAACCTAACCAGACTGGCAATGCAAAAGACCCTGATACTCGGGATGCCGGGTTTCAAACCGTTGCCATTTCATCCCGCGACCAATCCATTCCAGGAAGCCAATATCACCGCCTTCGGCAGTCGTACTATCAACTTCAGCACGAAAAAGAGCGCATCGAAGAAGAGCTCTCCCGTTCTTTGCAGGAGCTTGAGTTCCTGAAATCTAAAAAAAATTAGCAAGGTCGGTTAAAAGGCCCCCGCTTTCGGCAGAAGGGAGTGTTGCAAAAGGGGTAACGCACGTCACTCCTGCGAAGGCAGGAGTCCATAACCAGACGAAGTTGAAAGGTTTTATGGATTCCCACTTGTGTGGGAATGACTGTTTTGAGAATTTCGCAACACCCTCAAAGTGGGTAGGGGCAAAATTTTTGACCTCGGTACGACACAAGGTTACATTGTCGTTAAATGTAGGATAAATTAACGGGAGGTGGCCATGCCAACAGATCGTCGTGAGATGTTAAGAGTTCCTGATAATCGCATCATTACAGAGATTTTTTCAGAGCAACCAGATGCTGCGAGTGTTGTGAATATCAGCAACACAGGGCTCTTTACGGTCAAGCCATCTTCCCTTGTGTCGTCTCCAACTGTTCACCGCGGAAAAGGCGCTGTACAGCTCGAGATTCCCGTGCCTGAGGCGAGTGAATCTATCTGGGCGCTTGGAGAGGTTATTTTCGAGCGATCCGCAAAAACCTGTGTGGGATCGGGGATTCGATTCGTCTCGATGGCAGATCGACATCAGCGACTCATTCGAGATCTGGTAGAGATTCGCAAGCAAGACGTGCTGGCGCACATCATACGGGAGATGCGATACCGCCGGGAGCTGGCCGCCTATCCCTCGCAGTTTAATAACTCGCTGTCTCCGCTCACCGAAGACTCTGTTCGGATGTATCTGTTCCCAAAGCACTAGTGGTCGACCAGAAATACGGTGTTGCGACGGCTTTAAGCTAATCAAGTAGTGCTAGCCCCCGAACAAACTACTCTTGGAGGTTCTCTATAGCCTTTTTGTAGATGTTCCTGTAGTAGCTGCCGTTATTTTTGTCTAATATCACATCGACAATTTGCTTTAATGACCGGTCTTCGAGCGGATTAACCGTATCGTCGTCAAAATACGATACTGGCATACTATTAACATGCATATAAATAAATAAGAAATTGATAAACTTGTGATAGTTTTTCCGTTGAATTAATAGCGCCTTCTCGGGCGTGTCAAAAAAATCAAAATACTCCCTTTGAGTCCTTGCGTCTATGGTAAATCCGTAATCCGTGTATGGTGCATCGATGGTACCGTTGATAACGGGTATTCCTTTGTATATAAGCTCCAGACCTAATGTTCCAGTGTATAGAATCCCGCCATCTAGGTGAGGGAATAACTTGTAGCTAGAAATATTGTCGTTTGGTCTCACAATAATTACATTTTTTAGATCTCGTTCAGTTTTCCCTAAGAGTTTTTCAATCACGACCAATGGATTAACGCGCGGTTTCAATCTCGCGTTAAATTCGACTGGATGCAACTTGAGGATTAGTTTCTTGTCCCCACTCCGTTCAAAATACTGTACTGTATCAGTGATCCAGTCAGTGATTGTGCTGAATGCACCTCTCCTTGTTGTAAAAGAGTAATCATAAAGAAGATTGGGGAACATCCCAAATATTTTATATCCCTCTTTTTTTATCGAGCCGATGACTTTAATGATAGACTGCTCACTCTGTGGATCACTCTCTATCATTGCAACGTCTTTTATATCAGCAGTATCTAGCGCAAACCGCTTCTTCATAATACTGTTGACGCTTTCTTTTACACATTCATAGATGTCTCTATTTTCGGCATTATTGTCTAAAATATTTAGCATTTCTTGATGTGGAACATTATTTACATGATAATAAATAGAGTTTTTTCGCCATGCAGGGCTAGAACGGATGATATATGTTTTCACACCTTGCTTCGTGAAGTAATCATACATGGGTCCCCAGAAGGTATAGATCGCATGGGACATTATCACTGCGGTTGGTTTAGCTGAATGATAAATAGATTCAGCTAGCAGTGTAGATTTGCATGCGTTGCAAGTCATTTTTAAGAAGACGTCGTTATAATCAGATTCAAATACATCCATTTTAGGACAAGATCTATAATAGCGCGACATCCCGATTTCAATATGGGGCAGGAGGTCCAATCCTTTCAATTTAAACTGGTTGTTTTTAATCATACCGGCTGCAATATCTTTTAGCTCCATATCATCGGGAATGTACGAGGCAGAAAATGGTACATATAAATTTGGCAGGTTGGTCTGAAGAAAAGCATCTATCTTTCGAGTTAGGTTCCACATATAATTGATATGGAAGAGATCGCGATCTTCAAAAAATAGGTCATAAAAATCTCTTCTATCATTATAGTATATTTTACTGTTTATCCCTCGGCTTTTCAGCAACATACCAATAGAACCTTCAGTTAGCAGATAGTGATAATACTCGTGTATAAAGGTAGCGATAACAACCACTGATTCTGAAGTTTCAAAATCAATTTTCCTTGTTCTATTGTAGGCTTCAAGAAAATTTTTAGCGAGCTTATCTTTGATGCCACTGCTTACGATGCGTTCCGCTAAGAAGAACTTCAATGGTTTGATGAGGTCATTTATCCATGGCTGCTTCAGCACGAAATAGTTATTCATCTGTTTTGAGTATCGAAGTGCCGCAAAGCGGATGCGTCTTTGTAACATCTCTCTATTAAGCTGACTGCGAAAAATCAAACAAGCACCTCCTGACCGACTTGTTGCTGCTCGAATTCACTTTCACCTCGCAAAAATGCGCATCAACTTATCCCAGGGCTGCCGCATTATAGATCCAACCCAAAATCACGTCCATGAAAGTCGATCAACTTTCTATTGACTTGTTGTGCGCTGATGAATGCTGTACGGTTACGTAGTAAAGGCACCAGGTGGTGGCGCCAAGGCCCGGAGTTGACACAGATGAATCTGGATGAAAAGAGCCTGCTCATAACTGGTGGAACAGGCAGTTTCGGCAAAAAGCTCACTGAAATTCTGCTTAATGAATACAGCCCGCGTCGGGTCATTATCTACTCTAGGGATGAATATAAACAGTTTGCTATGCAAAATGATCCGCGATTTCAGTCAGATAGGCGACTCCGGTTTTTTATCGGCGACGTTCGCGATCTTCACCGATTGTCGCGCGCTTGTGATGGGGTCCATGTCGTGGTACACGCAGCCGCGCTTAAGCAAGTACCAGCAGCTGAATACAATCCATTCGAGGCAGTCAAGACCAACGTTATCGGGGCACAGAACGTCATCGACAGCGCAGTTGAACGGGGTGTTGAAAAAATCGTGGCCCTGTCCACGGATAAAGCTGCCAATCCTATCAACCTCTATGGTGCGACAAAGCTCTGCTCCGACAAACTCTTCATTGCCGGTAATGCCCTGGCTGGCTCGCGAAATACTAAATTTTCCGTTGTTCGATACGGCAACGTGGTCGGCTCTCGTGGGTCGGTCGTGCCATTTTTCTTGTCAAAGCGAAAAGAGGGCGTGCTGCCGATAACCGATCAGCGGATGACCCGGTTCTGGATCACGCTTGAACAAGGCGTACGGTTCGTGCTGAGCTGCCTTAAAACCATGAAGGGCGGTGAATTGTATGTGCCTAAAATCCCCAGTATGAAGATCACCGATCTGGCCAATGTCATTGCTCCAGAAGCTGATCACGAAGTTGTCGGTATACGTCCTGGTGAAAAACTTCACGAAGTGATGGTGCCAGAAGATGATGCGCGTAATGCGGTCGAGCTTAAAGACAGATTTGTCATCTTACCACCTGATGATTGGCAACGACATGATCCCCTCAGGTCTCAGGGGAGGGCCTGTGCTAAAGACTTTAAATACGCATCAGATAGTAATGATTGCTGGCTTGCTGAGAGTGAATTGTCTGAAATGATAGCAGACTTAGGTATCCCAGAAGCAGAGGAATGGGCAATTGAAAAGGGACTTCGATGATCATTCCATACGGCAAACAATACCTTGACGAAACAGACATTGAAGCCGTTGTCGGCGTTTTAAAAGGTAACTGGCTAACGCAGGGACCCATGGTCGAGGCATTCGAGACCGCGCTGGCTCACTACTGCGGTGCCAAATTTGCTATTGCAGTATCGAACGGGACAGTGGCGCTGCACTTGGCCTGCCTTGCCGCTGGCGTCGGATCTGGTGATGAGGGCATCACGTCTCCTATTACTTTCATAGCGAGCGCCAACTGTCTGGTTTACGCCGGCGCCAAGCCGGTGTTTGCCGATATACAATCCAATACTTGGAACATTAGTCCCAATGAGATTGAAAAGCAGATTACTTCCAAAACAAAGGTCATCATCCCGGTTCATTTTGCAGGGCTTCCCTGTGATATGACCGCCATTCGCAATATCGCAGATAGACACCAGCTGATCGTTATAGAGGATGCATGCCATGCGCTCGGTGCCAGGATCGGAAGTCAACGCATCGGCGGGACAGACACTGCGGATCTGGTATGTTTTTCATTTCACCCGGTCAAGCACATCACGACCGGCGAGGGTGGTGCAATACTGACGGATAATGAAGAATATGCCAATAAAATAAGAATGTTACGGCATCACGGCATTACAAAGGATCCAGCTGTTCTGACAAGAATTGACGGCCCTTGGTACTATGAAGCCCATATTACTGGATACAATGCCCGGCTCAGCGATATCCAGTGCGCAATTGGATGCAGCCAATTGAAAAAAATCGATACATTCTTGTTGCGGCGCAAGGAAATTGCAGAGCGATATCTTCGCGAGCTCAAAAATATGCCAGGATTGTCTTTTCAATCGGTTCAGCCGGTATTTGATCACGCCTATCATCTGTTTGTCGCACATTTCGATCCAGCAAGATATGATCGCTTGGGCATGTTCGAGTATCTGAAAAAAAATGGCATTGCACCGCAGATTCATTATGTTCCGGCGCACCACCAACCTGTCATGAAGAAGTACGCAGGGAAACAGGGATCTTTGCCCAATGCTGACCATTATTATGAAGGGTGTATCTCTTTGCCGATGTTTCCTAGCTTGACGACAGACCAGCAATCAAAGGTAATTGATACGATAAAAGCGTATTGCCATGGTTCATCGATTTGTTAATCAATACTTATGGACCACATGATGAAAATGGTCTGCATTGTTCAGGCGCGCATGGGTTCTTCCCGATTGCCCGGGAAGGTTGCAATGGATATCCTAGGGAAGACAATGCTCGAACGCGTGATCGACCGTGCGCTGGCCATCGATCATATCGACCAAGTCGTTGTCGCAACGTCCAGCAAACCAGCGGATCAGCGCGTCGCGTCGCTTGCTCAAAAACTAGGTGTGCCTTGTTTCAGAGGATCTGAATCTGATGTTTTAGATCGTTATTATCAGACAGCAGAGGCATACCGAGCAAATGCTGTCGTTCGCATCACAGCGGATTGCCCACTTCTCGATCCGCAAATCTCATCTTTGGTCGTAAGACGATTCTTGGAGATACGACCGGATTATTGCGCAAATACGCTGGAGAGAACCTTTCCCAGGGGGCTCGATACCGAGGTCGTATCCATACAGGCACTTGAAACAAGCCACCGCGAGGCAACCGAATCACCCGACAGAGAGCACGTTACGCGGTTTATCTGGCGCCAGCCCCAAAAGTTTACCCTGTTATCAGTGCGGGGTTCGGATGACAACTCAAACCACAGGTGGACTGTAGATACACCCGAAGATCTTGAGTTTGTGAAGAAGATTTACAGGCATATCCTGAATACGCCTCATGGTGAACGGGCGTTTCATGGCTCTGACAAAATCCTAGCGTTGCTTCACAAACATCCGGATTGGGTGGACATTAACGCGTCGATTGAGCAGAAATCCGTATGATGAACGCTGTGTTAATCCGAGCCGATGGTTCAACAGATATAGGCCATGGTCATATTTTTCGAACATTGGCCTTGGCCACAGCGCTTCAGAATTTCAATTGGTCGATTACGTATGTGTGCCGTAATTTGCCCGGCACACCCCTGCGTAGAATTAAGGATACCGGATGCTCCTACAATCTATTAAGTTCAGCCATTTCTGAAGCCGAAGATACAACACAAACCATTGATCTCGCTCGAAAACACAAGGCCGCTTGGATAATTGTCGATCGGTATGCAACAGGTGAGACATCACTATTGCAAATAAAAGAAGCGGGGTTTCGAATCCTCGCCATCGACGATATTTGCGAGCATCCTTTTCCAGTCGATATCCTCCTCAACCAGAATATCAACGCGGACACCCTCGATTATCGTACGAGCAGCCAAACCTTGAAATTGTTCGGACCCAAGTTCGCGCTTGTGAGAGAGAGGTACGCACTTGCGCGGTCTGCAAAACCAAAAGAAGTAAACACCGTCAAAAGAATATTACTTTTCATGGGGGGTGGGGATTCAAAAGATGCAACAGGCAGCATGCTTTGCGCCATTGAAGGATTAGATTATTCAGTCAGCGTCGATGTGGTTGTGGGCAGTGCCTATCATTTTTTGGATGAGCTAAGGAAAACTGCCCGCAATAGCAAACACAGGATTCGAATAGTTCAAGATATACCGGATTTGGTCGATCTATTGACACTTGCTGATGTGTTTATCTGTGCAGGCGGTAGCGTCATCTGGGAGGCTTGTTGTCTAGGCGTTCCGTCAATTGTGATGCCCATAGCAGATAATCAGCTCGAAGTTGCCAAACGGTTATCAGATCTGAAAGCTGTCATAAAAGGTGATAATGCTGAAACGACTGCAACGACCGAGTTGAGATTCTTTCTTGAGCATGCGTTTTCTGAAGTAGAACGCCTTACGAACGTCGGAAAGAACGCCTGGCGACTCGTAGACGGGCTGGGTGTGAGTCGGGTATGTAAGGCAATGGCCACTCGGACGAATCAAGAACATGAGTAAAAAGTGGGGCAGATCATGATCGAACTTCGCGACGTTGTCGCATCTGACAAGGAAACCATGCGGCAGTGGCGCAATCTACCCGAGGTTTCAAAATACATGCTCACTAGTCACGAAATATCCCATGAGGAGCATAGCGTCTGGTTCGACAATATGTTAAAGGACAACCGCTGCCGATACTGGATAGTAATGCTTGACAGTGAAGCCGTGGGCGTCGCAAATATAGCCGGTATCGATCTTAGACATTCCCGCTGTTCTTTAGGGTTTTACCTCCCGAGTCCTCAGGTTCGCGGTAAGGGTGTAGGCAGTTTTGTTGAGTATTCGATTTTAGACTATGTGTTTGAAAGGATGAAACTCAATAAACTATGCGCCGAGGTTATTCGTTTTAACAAGGTAGGCATTGGCATTCATAAAAAATTCGGCTTCGTTGAGGAAGGCCTGCTGAGGCAGCATATAATGAAACAAGGAACGCCACATGACGTTGTCTGCTTATCCATGTTGCGTTCTGAGTGGAAAACACTAAAGGCCGATTTAAAGGCTCGATTGCTAGAAAAAGGCATTGTTCGGACGACGCGATAGCGTATTGCAGCTGCTGATGCGAGGACGCGTGCCGTCTGACACGAGGTACAATCAATGGTCAGCAAAAACCCGCAAAAGATGTCCATTAATGGCCGCCATATCGGCGGGGCATCCCCCACCTATTTCATTGCAGAAATGTCGGGGAATCACTGCCAGGATTTTGAACACGCCAAAGAAATTGTGCGCGCGGCAAAACAGGCGGGCGCTGATGCGCTGAAAATGCAGACATATACGGCAGATACGATGACAATCGATTGCCATAAACAATGGTTTAAAATAGGTAGAAACAGCATTTGGGCAGGCCGCACACTATACGATCTATACAGCGAAGCCTACACGCCTTGGGAATGGCAACCCAAACTAAAAGAGCTCGGTGACGAGCTCGGCATTGAGGTGTTCTCAACGCCCTTTGATGAGACAGCTGTTGATTTTTTAGAACAAGAGGTCGGCGTCAATGCATATAAAATATCGTCTTTTGAAATTATCGATATCCCACTGCTTAAAAAAGTAGCTGCTACAGGTAAACCGATCATCATGTCCACGGGTATGGCAACGCTGGCTGAGATCGATTTAGCCGTTCAAACGCTTCGCCAAGGTGGGTCAGAGAGCATCGCACTCTTGCATTGCGTCAGCGCCTATCCGGCTGAGCCGAGTCAAATGAACCTGATGACGATTTCACATCTTAGGGAGACGTTTTCGGCCGTGACTGGCCTCTCAGACCATTCGCTGTCACCGGCAGTGGCCATCACTGCTGTTACGCTTGGCGCTTCGATAGTAGAGAAGCACTTTACGTTGAGCCGGGAAAGTGGGGGCCCAGATGCAGTGTTTTCTATGGAACCGGACGAATTGAGCGAGCTTATCGAACACATACGTCAGGCGCACCAAGCAAGGGGGCGCATCTCTTACGGTCCAAAGGAAAACGAATTCGGGAGTTTGGATTACCGAAAATCAATATTTGTTGTAGAGGATATGGAAAAAGGAGATGCGTTTACACGACATAATACACGTGTGATTCGTCCGGGATATGGCCTAAAACCATCTGACCTAGATCTGATTCTCGGGAGAAAAGCCGCGAAGAACATTGAGCGCGGCACACCCCTATCTTGGGATCTCGTGGGTTCTTAGGCGAGATAAAAATGGAGCGAGAACCGGACAAAGGGGATGACCGGCCATAGATCTTGCGTATCGGCGTCCAGCACCAGGTTCTCTATATTCTTTTCAATTACAGGTTGGTAAAGAATGCCCGCTTCCACCCCCCAAGAAAAGAATCCCTCTTCGTTGAGGTGCTCAAAGCCATAGCCAAACAAGGTATACAACCCCCGACCCACATCCCACCCTGCGCGCAGGGGGATGTAATGCATCCGGTGGAGATAGACGAGCAAGCCGCCTGCAATCGAGATCACGCGCCATTTGTTGTCCTTGTCAAATGTGTCACCGCCAGTCGGTCCGGCAATGAGCTGGTAGCCCTTGGACGGGGTCCAACCACCGCCCAACTCAATGCCAATAGACGGGAGATATTTGGTATTTGTGGGGACACGGCCGCGCAGGTTGATGGCGGCAATGCCGTATCCCCCCATGGCGCCGAATCCCACTGCAATGTGGCGTGTAAACAGGGCCGGGTCTTCTTGGGCGAGCTCTGGTTTTTTGTATTTCTCTGTTTCTGATGCCGAAACCGTTTCAGTTGGCGCCGGGTCTGGGGTTGGGGTACCCACGCCAGTGGGCCGGACAGGGTACGTCCCATCCCCGGCCTCCGCGCTAAGTGCCCGAGCTGCCTCGAACGCGGCGGCTCTGACAGCTTCGTTGGGGTCAGTGGCTGAGATTTTGTGCAGCAAATTGATCTGGGAATAGGCCCCCATGCTCACAAGGGCCTGGCAGGCTGCCCGGCGAACATCTGGATGGGGGTCGCTCTTGGCCATGAGGGCTATTTTACCTTTGGCCATGATCAGTTTCTTTTCACCGACCTGTTCGACCGCGCGTTTGCGGGCCATCGGATCCTGTGATGAGAGCTCGGCCGGCAGCACATTCTGGCCAACCGCGCCAGCCGACAGCAGGACTCCGAGTGCAAGGGTTGCGAGACTGATGCCTAAACGGATAGGGGCAAGCGCGCGCATAAATCCTCCTTGAATGAAATACCTTCGACGCTCTTGTTCGACCTAATTTTTCGAGTTGACCTGCCGACATGTCAAGTATTTCCGAAATAAATCCCCCAATTCGACCCTGATGACAGCGAAAAAGAGTCGATGTGTGATGCCCCCCCTTGGTCTAACGCGCAAGATGGATTAGGGTTTAGGCCATGGACTCGGCCTTCGACAATCTGATACGCCGCATTCGCAACATTACGCGCGGGCCGCGCACCATCATCAATCGCAATGAGCTTACAAAGGCAGCGGTTCTCGTACCCATAGTGGGGCGACATGGGGCGCCCCACCTCATTTTGACCAAGCGAACCATGACCGTTGCCAAGCACAAAGGAGAGATTTCTTTTCCAGGCGGGGCTCGCGAACCCGAAGATGAGGATGAAATCGCAAATGCGCTCAGAGAAGCCCATGAGGAGATCGGCCTCAATCCAAAACAGGTCTCTGTGATGGGGCTGCTCGATGACTTCCCCACGATGACCGGATTCTCGGTCACCCCGGTTGTGGGATGGGTGAATTCAGAGGCAGCCCTGATGCCGGATCCGGTCGAAGTGGCCGAAATGATAGAGCTACCCTTTAGCGATCTGCAGGATCCAGCTGTTCACGAGCTGGTGAAGCTCGGTTCTGAGCCAAATGGGTATCGGTTTCACAGCTATCAAGTGAGCGGCCACGTGGTCTGGGGAGCCACGGCAGGCATTATTTACCGGTTTCTCAGTGCGCTAAATGGCGGGAACGACCCATGAGAATACCGCTGCAACTTCCAGACCTGGCCTGCTGTGACTGATCTTAAAACCGTACATTTTGTTTCACTGGGCTGCCCCAAAAACCGGGTGGATACGGAAGTACTCGCCGGGTTTGCCAAGGTCCAAGGACTGACGATCGTCGCTGATCCATCGGATGCCGATGTGATTGTGGTGAATACGTGTGCGTTTATTGAGAGCGCTCGGGAAGAATCAATCGATACGCTTTTGGAGATGCATGCCCTGCGCCAAACAGGTCGCCTAAAGCGCCTCATCTCAGCTGGTTGCCTCAGCCAGCGATATGGCGAGGCATTGAAACGCGAGATGCCAGAACTGGACCACGTCTTGGGAACCGAGGCCCTTGGCAGCATCGGTCAAATAATTGCGGATACGGCACCTGTGGTCAATGTGGGTCTGGCTGCCCATTTTTTGCAGACCCCCAAGACACCGCGGTTTATAGAACCCGGCGCGGTGAGCGCGTATATCAAAATTGGAGATGGGTGCACCCGCACGTGCGCTTTTTGCGCAATTCCAGCCATCCGGGGACCGGGTCGGAGTCGGCCACTTAAGGAAATTGTGGCCGAGGCAGAGCAGCTGGCAGCCTCTGGGATTCGTGAAATCAATCTGGTGAGCCAGGACACGTCTGCTTACGGCAAGGATCTGTCGCCAGGCAGTGATCTACTGGACCTGCTGGATGCCCTTTGCGGGGTCTCGGGTATTGCCTGGATTCGGCTGCTCTACCTCTATCCCGACGCCATAGTGGATCGCCTGATCGATGCCTTGCCCAGCCTGGCCAAGGTCGTGCCCTATGTCGACATGCCGATACAACACGCAAGCCAGGAAATGCTGGCGCGCATGCGCCGAGGATATGGGCAGGGCCGCCTGAAACGGCTGATAGCCCATGCCCACCAGGCAGACAACGCGATATTCCTGCGGACAGCCGTGCTCGTGGGGCATCCCGGAGAGACCGATGGGGACTTTGCAGACCTCATTGAATTTCTCGAATGGGCCCGGTGCCATCACCTCGGGGCGTTTCGGTACAGCGACGAGGAAGGGACCCCGGCCTTTGGTACCGGTCCTGGGGTATCCAAGAGGGCTTCCTACAATCGGTGGCGCAAGGTCATGGCGCTTGGGCGACGACTATCGCGGGCCCACAATCGGAAGCTCGTAGGAACCACCCTGGATATTCTGATTGAGGCGCCAGCCGACGATCAGGGGTTTGTATTAAGAGGCCGACACCCAGGACAGGCCCCGGATATCGACGGGGCGACCTATCTCGTCTCGTCCAATGCCAAACCCGGAGATATCGTCAGAGCAAAGGTAACCAAAGCCGATGACTTCGACATCGTCGCAACGCCATTAATGTCAAGCCAAACGAATTCTGCCGGGTAAACCTGAACATTCCCCCTTTGAAAAAGGGGGTTAGGGGGATTTTTGAAAGCCGGGGGGTTATTGACGAAATCCCCCCGGCCCCCTTTTCAAGGGGGAGTTGGTTATTCGCCTTTTTGGGCTTCGTCCGGGTGGGAGCCTGGGGGCATGGGGAGCACGCAATCCGGCTCGTCCTGGAGGTGAACCGGGAATCGCGGGGTCGTGCCAGCAGCAGCAGCTCGCTTGCGGACCTTTCCGCGGGCGCGGATCTTTAGTCTTTGTTTGTTTTTCTTCGTCTGTGTCAGCGAAGCCATGGGCATCCTCCTCGATTCCTAAGCGGGTGCACGCACTCCGAGGGCGGCATGCTAGGGCTCATCACCGTTTGGGTCAAGTTTTTATTTTGATGAGGTTCTGTAACGTACTAGACATCTGCTTCGAGAAAGTCAGCCATGATGGTTTTTTTCCCATAGCCTGGAAACATGACGTCGACCTTGGGTCGCGGTCCGGGTCGCACGGCCACTACCTTTCCAACCCCGAATTTGGCGTTCCGAACCTTCTGTCCAGGACAAAGCCCCGACGTCTCAAGGGATTGATCAAAACTGCGATCCACCCAGGTGTGGTTCGATGTATCGCGGGATGGGGACCAGGACGGTTCTTTTTGGGGGGCAGAGATGCCGAACGGTTCGACCGGTCGAATGTTGGGCCTGTCTGGTGTCAAATCCACCATCACATCCTGTGGCACATTTATTAAAAACCGGGATACCGGGTTGTATCGGGTCCGGCCAAACAGGCGTCGGGATCTGGCGCAATTGAGCAACAGCCGTTTGCGGGCTCGGGTCATGGCCACGTAACACAATCGCCGCTCCTCATCCATTTCCTCCGCCCGGGCGCTGGTGAAGCTATCGCCACTTCTTTGGTAGGGAAAGAGATCTTCTTCCAATCCGGTGAGATGCACCACATCGAATTCCAGGCCCTTGGCCGCATGCACGGTCATGAGGGTGACCGCGTCGCTGTCAAAATCAGCTGTGTCCACATCGGTCTGCAGTGCAATGAGTTCCAGGAAAGCGCTTAGGGACGGGTCTTCGGCTTCCTGCTGAAAATCCTCTACGGATCCGATGAGTTCGTTCAGGTTTTCCATGCGCGCATCTGCCTCGGCTGTATTCTCGAGCTTAAGGGCCTCCAGGTAGCCCGTATCCTCGAGGATGCGACCGATGAGATGCAATGGCCCGGCACTTATCTCTGCGCACCAGCTGACCACCAGATCGCGAAAGGCGCGCAGGCGCTTGATACCAGCGCTGCCGATATTTGCACTCCCTGAAGCCCGATCGATCGCCTCAAAAGCCGAAATCCCAGCTTCGGCAGCCACGGCGATGAGCCGGTCCACCGTGGTTTTGCCAATACCCCGTGCCGGTTTATTCACGACGCGAAGGAACGCGGCCAGGTCCGCGGTATTGTGAATCAGTCTCAAGTAGGAAAGGATATCCTTTATCTCGGCCCGCTCGTAAAACCGCATCCCACCGACCACCCGATGGGGAATGTCCATTGTCCGAAACACCTCCTCGAACACCCGGGATTGGGCGTTGATGCGATAAAAGACCGCCTGCGCGTTCAGTGGAAATCCGTCATCCCGAAGTTCCGCAACGGCCTTTGCCACAAGCCGCGCCTCGTCCCGCTCGTCTTCGGCCTCGATAAAGCCGATGGGATCGCCAGCCTCAATGGACGTCCAGAGGGTCTTTGGGCGGCGATTCGGTAGCTCAGCCACCACGCCGTGGGCAGCGTTGAGAATGTTGGATGTGGAGCGGTAGTTGCGATCCATGGTCACCACAAAGGCGCTTGGAAAATGGGTTTCAAACCCCAGGATGTTCTCAACATTCGCGCCGCGCCAGGAATAGATGGACTGGTCGTCATCGCCGACCACGCAGATATTCCCATGTCGCTGGGCGAGCAATCGAATGAATTCTAACTGAACCCGGTTTGTGTCTTGAAACTCATCGGCGAGGATGTAGTCGAACCGTTCGCTGACCGCTTGGAGCAGATCCTCGTTTTCCTGCATACCGCGGACCATCCGAAAGAGGAGGTCTGCAAAATCCAGGGCTGCGGCCTTTTGCATTTGGGCCTCGTAAAGGGCGTAGACCCGCTGTATCTGCTCCTGATAAAGGTTGTCTCTGGGATAGGCATCAGCTGAAATGAATTCGCGCTTGGCCCTGTTGATTTCGCTTTGAACGGCTCTGGCTGGGAACTTCTTATCGTCGATGTTAAGCGCCTTGAGGCAACGGGCGACCATTGCTTTCTGATCCCCATCATCGTAGATGGTAAAGTTTTTATCTACGCGGGCGAGATCCGCGTGCAGCCTGAGCAGCTTGGCGCAGGTGGCGTGAAACGTGGCGACCCAGCAGTCTTGCCCGCGGCCCAATAAGAGCCCACCTATCCGTTGCCGCATCTCACGTGCGGCTTTGTTGGTAAACGTAACAGCGAGAATACGCCATGGTGCGACCCCGCAATGGGCCACCAAGTGGGCCACGCGATATGTAATGACGCGGGTCTTGCCTGATCCAGCACCGGCGATGACGAGCACTGGACCGTCTACCTGGCGCACTGCTTCTAACTGTCTTTCATTGAGGTCGTTTTCAAGGTCCAGCATGTCCGGCACCGTACCCAACCGAACCTGCCAGGGCAAGACCTGTTTTGCTTGCCCGAAGTTGATCCGACCCTATGGGCGTGCTAGCGTACTTTTAAGAGCTTTTAAGGAGGGCATCATGCGGATCATCGAAACAGAAGAAGCAGCGCGGCGACTCGCTCGAGCTATTGCGTCAGACCTCTCTTTATACAACGAAGACAAGATACTCGATGGTTTGAAAAACGACACCCTCTACGAGGTGCTCGCAGAGGAGATAGAAGAGGGCAGGGGCTTGTTTCGCTCGCGGGTCACAACGGAATTGTACGATAAGAATTATTACGACAGGGCCATTATTGATTTGCTCATCAAGTCCAAGGGGCACATAAAGTGCAAACTATGGTAGCGTGATCGCGGATGCACCGTCGACCTTGGGATCAGACCGAGAAAGAGATGTTCGTCAGAGCTTTCGGTTTATTGCCGAACCTGACGATGCTGGTGTGCGATTCGACTGTTTCTTAAGGGATCAGGATCTCAATCTCACCCGCTCCCGACTCAAGAAACTGATCGATGGGGGATTTGCCACGGTGGATGGCCAGGCGGTGCGGCCGGCCCAAAAGCTGAGGCCTGGTCAGACCATCGCGCTCCACATCCCCCCACCCGAGCCCCTGTCTGTCCTCCCCCAAGAGATGCCGCTCGACATTCGATACGAGGACGATGCGGTGATTGTGGTGAACAAGCCCCAGGGATTGGTGGTGCACCCTGCACCCGGGCATGCGGATGGGACCCTGGTCAACGGTATCTTGTTCGACCGGACCGCGCGGGGTGGTGATCCCTTGCGGCCCGGCATTGTACATCGACTCGACAAAGATACATCTGGACTGATGGTCGTGGCCAAGTGCGAGGTTGCCCATGCAGCGTTGACGCAGCAATTCCACGATCGCAGCGTAGATCGGCGCTATATGGCCCTGGTGGTCGGATCGCCGCCCAATGCAGGGGAATGGCAGACGTTTTACGGGCGGCGGCCCAGGGACCGGCGGCTGTTTAGCTCAAAGGTCAGACAGGGGAAACTGGCCATCAGTCGGTTTATCACAGTGGAGCGATTCAAAGGGGCTGCGCTGCTAGAGGTCACCCTGAAGACAGGGCGAACCCACCAGGTCCGGGTTCACTGTTACGACCACAATTTCCCAGTGTTGGGCGATCCACAGTACAGCCCACGGCGGTTGTCGCCCGACCTGGGGATGTTGCACAAGCGACTGCCCGGGCAGGCGCTTCACGCTGCAGTGCTCGGGTTTGATCATCCAGAGAGCAAAGAGCGGCTACAATTCAAATCCTCGCCCCCTGATATCTTTCTCGAAATCCTAGCCGAGCTCAGGCGCAGCGTTTAATCTAGTGTTCTGTCCAGTCTTTGATGTCGGGTAAAAGACCTCCCCTGGCAAAGGGGGCCGGGGGGATTTCGTCTTTTCCACTGGCATTGCGAGGTGACAAAATCCCCCTTCCCCCCTTTTTCAAGGGGGAATTTGTTATCTTTAACCCGACAAAGTTCGTTGGACATAACACTAGATTTTTGACAAGCGGGTCACTTTTTATTTCTTGATGTTCAAAAGCTGTGCAAAATAACGACATGGTGGTCAAAAAACTCTATCCTCATCTGGTTGCTCAACCGCATCGGGTAGAAACGGGCGGATGTCCAGGGGGCCTTTTTGGGTTTCTAGCACTTTAAGGAGGCGGTCGATTTGCGGGGCAGCGTTGCCCAGTGCCTGGAACATTTTTCCGGATCGGCGCGCATCGGCAATGGCACCCCGCCTGGCAAAGTATAAGGCGTCCTGGTAGTGGCACCACGACAGCATCCGCTTTGTTTCGCTCTCTTTCCAGGCCGTGCCCAAAAGCGTGTAGAGCCGCGCCCATCCCTCAAAGTGGGCGGTTGCAGCATTTTCCACATCTGCTCTGGACAAGGGCTCTGCCAGGGCCATGAACACCGGTCCGTCTGGCAAGAGGTAGCGCGCAACCGGGTCTGAGAGCCAAATGTCCGGTTCGACGCGCAGTGGGCCTTTCCAAGCCAGGTCTGCCACAGCTGTTTCCGTTAGCTGGCCGCTGACCACCATGGTCCGAGCCAGATCCTTAAGATCTGGGCGAACGGTGAGCATTGCGTTGAGGTACCCGGGGTATGCAAAAAAATGGGGATTGATGACAGTGACATCCGGTCTGGTACCTTCGGTGTACCGGGCCGAGGAGAGGGCGAAAAACAGCTTGTAGTACGTCGTGAGCACGAGTGTCCCGCTCGGTACGTTGTTCAGGGCCAGGTCGACAAACAGTCGCGTGGCCCGAAACCGGGATAGATCGACCCGCGCGTGCACGTGGCGCGCTCGGATGATAGGTACGGCCAGGAGCAACATTGCGAGCAGACCGACAATCCAAGTCCTGCGTTGTATGGCCTGCTGCAAGGTCCCCAATATCACAGCGGCAAATACGGCAAATCCCACGGCAAAACTTGCGAGTACGGGCAACATATACCCGTAATAGTCTGGATTAAAGGGATCAAAACCCATCACGGCCCTGAGCAATAGGGTGATGCCGGCGAGCAAGACGAGGACCAGGCCGATGAGGCGCGTGCGGGGCTGTCGCAGCAGAAAGTAAAGCCCGCCGATTGCGATGATCACGATTATCGGATGCAACTCTCCCATCATGGTGAATACAGCGTCCAATGTCCTGTCTTCTAGGGGCGCGATGTGCTGTCGAACCATTGATTTTTGATAGACCTTTGCCGAGACAACCCAAAAGAAATCGCTCCACGAATGCACGCCGCCAAGGGAGACTGCGGCGCCAGATAAGGATCGGATGGGCAAGAACACATAGGGCATAAGTCCTGCGAGGGCGACGATGATCAGGCGGCCGCTGAGCAGTGTGGCGCCCCACCCACCAATCCGTCCGGCCTCGGCGATCAGGACTGGCAGCACCGCTGGGAGGGCGACGATGCCAATGTAGTGGTGGTTAGCGAGCCCAAGTCCTGCGATGAACGCGACCAAATAGAAATACTTTCGTTTGAACGAACCGACGCAAGTGAGCGATAGGGGATAGATAAATCCCATCACGAGCAGTATTTGAAGGGAGTAAACCTCAGCACGAACGCACTGGAACCACCATCCAGGCGCGACAGCTGCCACGAGGGCAGCCGTAAGTGAAGTCAGTGTCAGGGAAAGGCTTGATAGGGACGGTGCACAAACCGCGACGATATTTTTAATAAATTTATAGAGCAACAAAGAGGCCAATGCACCGAACACTGCCGATGCCACTGCCACGCGAAAGGCAATACTGCCAAAGGGCAGTAGCGTAAAGGGTTTTGCGAGCATCACGTAAAGCGGATGCCCAGGCGGATGGGGAATGCCGAGGGTTTGGACAGCTGCTGTAAACTCAGGCGAATCCAGCCAGTAGGGTTCAGGCGAAGCCGCGAGCATGCCGATGGCCAGCGGCACTGAGAATGCGGCCAATGATCCGAGATCTGCGCTGAGCCGGTGGTCAGTATGCATCAATCCATTATGCCTCAGGGCTTCGCGACGCAGTTGATATCCCAACCGCGGCCGATGCGACAGCAGGGTGTTTCTTGATCTGCTCTCAAAGCCTATTCATAATTACCCGATAACGGCCCACAAAGGATATAGGATACGGCATGGACATTCTAGGTCTCAATTTCTCGATCGATGCTGCAGCCGCGTTGGTTCGGGACGGCAGTGTGATCGCCGCCAGCCAAGAGGAGCGCTTTTCCCGCATTAAGCACGACTCGGGGTTTCCAGATCGGTCGATTCAATTTTGTCTGCAAGCCGGCAACATTGGTCTGTCGGATCTCGATGCAGTGGCTTTTTTTTGGAATCCCGGCATTCACGCTGCAGCGCCAACAACGCGCTTTGCATCTCGACCGAGGCACCAGTTGGAGTTTTTATACAATGTACCTGTAAACCTCATTCGCACCATGGGGATCGACGATATTACCGGGGTGGATCAGACCCTTCACCTGGGATCTGGAAAGCCCTTAACCATCCATTACCTCACACACCACCTGTGCCATGCAGCTGCCGCGTTTTATACGTCCCCGTTCGATGAATCTGCGATTCTAACCGCGGACGGCTATGGGGAGCGACACAGCACCCTGATCGCTCACGGGCGCGGCACTGGGATCGAAGTGCTGGATGGGGTTGAATACCCCCATTCCCTAGGCGCGCTGTACGCGGCGATAACCCAGTATCTCGGTTTTCGTCCCAATAGCGGCGAGGGCAAGGTGATGGGACTGGCGTCATACGGTCAACCCAGCCGGTATGTGGACCTCTTATCGTCGATGATCGTTCTGACCGAGCGCGGCTTTCGATTGGATTTGACCTGCTTTGAATTTTTTCACGACCGACCGGCTCGGTACAACGCCCATCTCATCGATCTTCTCGGTCCAGCGCGGGACCCGGAGAGCGACATTGACCAGCGCCACATGGATATCGCCTATGCACTCCAGGCAGCCACAGAAAACGCACTGCTTCACCTGGCAGCTATTGCGAAAAAAAGAACAGGATCGAAAAGGCTATGTATGGCTGGCGGCGTGGGTCTCAACTGCGTGGCCAATGGTCGACTTGCCAGGGAATCCAATTTTGAGTCATTCTTTTTTTACCCCTCAGCAGGTGACTCGGGCACGGCCGTGGGTGCTGCCCTGTGGGCCTGGCACGGCATATACGGCGGCAAGAGAACCGGCGAGCCGGCCAGTGAGTATTTGGGACCGAGTTATAAAAAAGATGAAATTTCAAAGACTTTAGAGGCATCCGGTGCTGTGTTTCAGGTGCTCAGAGACCCTGAAACCCGGGCTGCGGAGATGATAGCGGATGGGTTGATCATCGGCTGGTTTCAGGGGCGAAGCGAGTTTGGCCCTCGGGCCTTGGGCAATCGATCCATATTGGCTGATCCGCGGCGTCCGGACATGAAAGACGTGCTCAACTCCCGGGTCAAGCATCGCGAGTCATTTCGGCCGTATGCCCCTTCGATTTTAGAAGAAGCCTGTGGGGATTTCTTTTCCAGTGGGGTCCCGTCCCCCTACATGTTGCGCGCTTATCACACCCTGGACGACAAGGTCGGCGTTCTGCCCGCCATTACCCACGTGGATGGTACAGCGCGGGTGCAGACCGTGACTGAGGCTCAAAATCCAAAGTACTACCGACTCATCAAGCGATTCGGCGAGCTGACGGGGGTGCCGGTTGTGCTGAACACGTCGTTTAACATCCGGGGCGAACCCATCGTAAACACGGTCGAAGACGCCCTAAAATGCTATTACACCACTGGGTTAGATGCCCTCATTATCGAGGACTACCTGCTCGTTAAGGACGGTAGTAGTTGACTTAACCCATCGAATGAGATATGTTTTACACAGGTTTTATCGATGGAGAAATAACTTGCAAACAGTGACAATTTCTACAAAATTTCAGATCGTTATTCCAAAAGTTGTGCGAAATAACCTGGGTCTTATTCCCGGTCAGAAAATGCAGGTTATTGAGCATGATGGGCGGCTGGAGCTCATCCCTGAGCGGGATATTTTAGAGCTTCGCGGCTTTGCAAAGGGCATCGATACGAATTTCGAACGGGAAGGCGACAGGGTATGAACGTCGTCGATTCCTCAGGTTGGCTTGAGTTTTTTGCCGATGGTCCGAACGCCTCTCATTTCGAGCTGCCCATCAAGGATGTAGAGAAACTTGTCGTACCTTCTATATCGATCTACGAGGTCTTCAAGGTTCTATTGCGGGAGGCAGGAGAAAACGCCGCCCTTCAAGGTGTCGCTGCAATGAGCAGAGCAACAGTAGTTGAGTTAACCACAGCACTTGCAATGTCGGCCGCAAAGCTGAGCCTGCTGTACACGCTTCCCATGGCTGACGCCATCATGCTCGCTACAGCAAACTCTCAAAACGCCATTCTCTGGACCCAGGATGCCGATTTTAAAGGCCTCCCAAGCGTCGAGTACGTTGAAAAACAATAGGCAGTCTTGCCTACCGAGTCCAGGCCCAGCGCGGGCCGATGTCGTCACACGCGGGCTTATCGGTTCTGGGACAGTAGATGCGCACGTGAAAGTGATCCATGTGCAGCTTTTTTCCCGGCTGGCGCAGCACTTGTTCGGCTTGGCGAATCAATAGCGGCGATGCCCCAACCTCCTGGGCATGGGTCAGCAACAGGGCTTTGATGGCATCTGAGACAAAAATCCACTGCACGATGGCCTTTTTAGAGGTCAATAAGGCTTCTATCAACGCCCAATTCCTGGGGGTGTCAAATCGATAGGCCATGGGCGGTTCAGTTGAATAGCCATTGGCATCGATGGGGACAAAGGCGTGGTTCGCAATCGATTTGCCTTTGATATCCAGCAGATAAAATAAGAAGTCCACATCCCGGCCGTTTTGGTGTGAGCCGTGATGATCGATGCGGCCGCCCAGGCGGCGAGACAAGTCAGCCACCCCCAATACGCTTCCTCTGTATTTTCTCTGAACGCGAAATGCGACTTCTTTTACAAGAGCGACCAGCTCTGAAGCACCAAAGCGGGCCCGCCTGCGTTGGGTCTCTTGGATGAGCACGTACCCACTGCCCTTTTTGGGCAGCACCTCGCCGTTTTCAAGGCGCCCGCCCATGGGGGTGCCAATCGACACCGAGCTGTTGGGTATGGCGCCTTTGGGATTGTTTGCGAGAGCCGCAGGGGATAATCCGCCAATGAGCGCTGAACTGATGAACAATATAAAACATTTTTGATAATTACAAATCGACCCGCGCCACCACATGCACCTACATTAACAGGGGTCCTGGATCTCCAGCAAATTAATGGCGCTTGTGGCTGGGTGTATTAAAAATTAAAAGGTGCCGTCCTCGACAACTTTGGTAATTTCGCTGACAAAACTCTCTTTGAGGGGCAGGCGATCATAGACCAGGGCAGAGCGGGTGTTGACGAAAAACGCGTTTGGTTTTTGGATGTTCCCCTCGATTACCATCGCCTCTAACCGTATGACTTCACTCCGCTTCTTTTCTTGAGCAACTGCAGTGACCGCATTGCTGAGCGCAAAGAGCACGGCGGAAAGTGCAACTATCCACGGGATGGGTAAAAAGGGTTTCGTCATCGAACACCTCGTTTACGCGCCTCGCCTTTCCATCGGGCTTACAGTATAAAACGCCACCAGTAGACAATATGACATAAAAAACGGGTCGTAAAAACAATTAGAAAATGAAAATTACAATCGGTGTTTCTTTTCTTGCACGGGCGTGCATCATGACCTAGACCTTAATTTGCGGCAGGGAGAAAGTGGGTTGACGCCGCCAACATCGGTGAAGATAATCACGCGGCTCATAACGGCTTTAAAGTAAAGCCAAAAAAGGAATGAAAGATGTCGCTGCATACAGAGAGGAAACAGGAAATCATCTCACAGTATCGCCAACACGAGCGAGATACAGGCTCGCCTGAGGTTCAAATTGCGCTGCTCACAGAGCGCATTACCTATTTGACCGATCACTTTAAGACGCATAAAAAAGATCACCATTCGCGCCGCGGACTGCTCAAACTCGTCAGCAAGCGGCGCCACCTCCTCGATTATTTAAAGAAAAATGACGTGGAGCGGTACCGAGACGTCATTCGATCCCTCGGTATCAGAAAGTAGCAAAACAAGGGAACCATCCCATCCATGCATCCGTTATTTGTGAGGCGTTTTAGTCGTATTCTGTATTTGGGTTTGATCTTTTAACAGAACAAACGCGAATAGAGACCGTGACTAAAAACCTCATGAAAAAATCGCTTCGGCATGCATGGCTAGACTGACGAAGGGTCAGTAGAAAGGCTCGTACGAAGCAATGATTATTAGAGAGAGTGTCAAAGTAGCCGATCGAGAGATCACCATCGAAACAGGACGGATCGCCAAGCAGGCCAGCGGCGCGGTTGTCGTTAGCCTGGGGGATACGGTCGTCCTCGTCACAGCAGTGGCGTCCACCGATGCCCGGGACACGGATTTTTTCCCACTTACCTGCGATTACATCGAAAAAGCCTATGCCGGGGGCAAGATTCCCGGGGGCTTTTTTAAGCGCGAGGCGCGCCAGCGGGACGAAGAAATCCTTATCTGTCGGCTCATGGATCGCCCCATTCGCCCGATGTTTCCAGCTGGATTTCGCACTGAAACCCAAGTCATCGCCACACTGCTCAGCGCGGACCAACAGATAAAGGCGGACGTGTTGGCCCTGACCGGGTCTTCGGCAGCGCTGCACATATCAGACATTCCGTTCGACGGTCCCCTGGCTGGGATCCGCGTCGGCCGGGTGGACGGGACCTTCATCGCGTTTCCAACCCAAAAGGAGCTGGAGCAGGGCGATTTGGACCTGGTGCTCGCAGCGACCCGGGATGCGGTGGTCATGGTGGAAGGCGGCGCCACTGAGGTTTCAGAGACAGACCTGATCGACGCCATCGAGTTTGGCCATCAGGCGATCATGCCCCTGTTAGACCTTCAGGACGCCATGCGCGAATCCGTGGGAAAGCAAAAGCGCGCGTTTGAACCACCCCAGCGGGAAGCGCAGATCTATGAGCAGGTAAAGGCGTCGTTCTTTGAGAAGGTAGACGAGGCAACGCGCATCCCCATCAAATTGGAGCGATATGCCAGGCTGGGCGAGCTCTCCAAAGAGGCGACAACAACCCTGGCCGAGCAGTTTCCCGAAAAGGAAAAGGACATTGGGGAAGCCTTTGGCGACCTAAAAAAGGAAATCGTGCGTGCGCGAATCCTGGACAGTGGACAGCGCATTGACGGTCGGTCGAGCACGGACATTCGCCCCATTACCTGCGAGACCGGCTGGCTGCCGCGGGTACATGGCACGGGCATCTTCACCCGGGGCGAGACACAAGCGGTCGTAACCACCACGCTTGGCGTCAAGTCAGATGAACAGCGTCAAGACGGGCTCTACAACACCGAGGAATGGAAGAAATTCATCCTTCATTACAACTTTCCACCGTTTTCCGTGGGAGAAGTAAAGTTTCTAAGGGGTGCGTCCAGGCGCGAAATTGGACACGGGGCTCTGGCCGAGCGGGCCATTGCCAAGATGCTGCCTCCGCATGCTGAATTCCCATATACAATCCGGGTCGTTAGCGAGATCACCGAGTCCAATGGATCTTCGTCCATGGCCACGGTGTGTGGCGGTACCCTATCGCTGATGGATGCAGGGGTGCCGATCCAGGCACCTGTGGCTGGCATTGCCATGGGGCTGATCCAGGAAGGCGACAGGACAGCCATCCTATCGGACATCCTGGGGGACGAAGACCACCTGGGTGACATGGACTTCAAGGTCACCGGCACTGAAAAAGGGGTCACCGCGGTCCAAATGGACATAAAAATAAAGGGCCTTTCGCGGGAGGTCCTGGCAAAAGCGCTGGAGCAGGCGCGCCAGGGTCGGCTTCACATCCTCGAGCGCATGGCAGAGACCATCTCCAAGCCCAAAGCCGAGCTCTCCAAGTACGCGCCCCGCATTACCACCTTCAAGGTCCGACCGGACCAAATCCGCATTATCATCGGTCCGGGTGGCAAGATGATCAAGGGCATTGTCGAGCAGACCGGCGTCGATGTGAATGTCGAAGACGACGGCTCCGTGCATTTGGTTTCGGTGGATCAAGCAGCAGCGGCCAAGGCCAGGGAAATCATCGAGGGATTGGTGCGCGAACCTGTTGTCGGCGAAATATTTGATGGCACAGTGGTTCGACTCACCGACTTTGGGGCCTTTGTAAATATCTTACCCAATATCGATGGGTTGGTGCATATTTCCGAACTCGAGTATCGGCACGTTGCCAGCGTAGAGGATGTCTGCAAAGAAGGGGATCAGATGCAGGTAAAAGTCCTCTCAATCGAATCAGATACCGGTAAGATCCGCCTGTCCAGAAAGGCCTTGCTAGAAAAACCAGAGGGATGGGAAGAGCGGCCGCCAAGAGAGCGCGGCGACCATTCCCGGGACAGGGATCGCAATACGGGTCGAGACAGGCGGCCTTATCGGAGTAGCCGATCCGGCGGGGACCGGCGAGGCGGACCTCCCCGCGGTGGTAATCGCAGCAGGTAATAAATATCATTGAACTTTTCTCATGTGAGAGGCGTCGAATATCATGACGGCCCATCTAGCGGGCACATTGGAGGGAATCCATGCGAACGATGGTATTTGTGCTTACAGCTTTGGTCATAAGCGGCGTTTCCGGCCACACCCAAGCCAAGCGAAAGCAACTCGAGATACAAATCGCAAAAGAAGATGTCGATCTCGAAAACCGCACGCTCTATTTCAAGATAAACCGCCCGGCAGATTCGGCTGAGATACAGATCTTCACACCCGAAGGGCAGCTGATCGCTGAGAAGATCGAGTTGTATAACGGCGCTCCAGCTGGGACACGGCTGGCCATCACATGGCCAAAGCTCCTGGGCAACTCCGATAACTTTCGACTCGAACTCAAGGTCACAGACGTCGATAATTACTGGATCGGCTGGCAAATCATCCGCTTCTATCTCGAAATCCCACATGAGGACGTTGTTTTTGAAACCGCCAAATGGGACATCCGAACCACTGAAGCGCACAAGCTCGACGCGGCACTCAAGCTGCTCGTGGATGCGATCAGAAAATACGGCAAACTCATGGAGTGCCGTCTCTACGTAGCTGGCCATACCGACACTGTCGGCAGCATCTCCGACAACCGGGAACTCTCGCGAAAAAGAGCCAGGGCCATTGCCCAATACTTCATTAAGAACGGGGTCAAGGGGATTCCCGTATTTGTCCGGGGATTTGGGGAAGAGCAGCTGGCAGTGAAAACCGGAGATAGCGTGGACGAGCAGAGAAACCGCCGCGCGCAGTACATTCTATCGACGTTTGCCCCGGAGATCAGTGGGCCGGGCAGCTGGCAGCGGATCAAGTGATAGCGTTTTATCGAGCACATCCAATCCCGACCGGATCCTGAGGTCAACCCGTAGCGCCCAAACAGGCCGCCTCAAGTGAACAGCTGCAAGGCGGACCGCATCTTTTTCAGTTGTGACAATCGCATCAGCATTGCTTTGCTGGGCTGCCGCAGATATGGCCTCGGCATCTCTTGATGTGAACGCATGATGGTCGCGAAACGCTCTTGCCCCAACTATTTTGAGCCCGATCTCTGCTGCTGTGGCAAAGAACCGCTCAGGCCTTGAAATCCCGGCGACCAGATAGGCCCGGGTATCTCGCAGGGCTTCAATCCCCCTCGTGTGGCGCCGTGACAGGTCTACAAAGTGTGCTGGCACATATTCAAACAGCAGGGGTGGCGATGTGGGGTGGCCGCACCAATCCTGATAAAAGCCCCCTGTAACGTCTGCCCGACAAAGTGCGGCAGGGGATTCTCTCAAAGGCCCTGCTGGTAGAAATCGGGTCTTCAAATTAACATCCTCTGGGCACACCAGGACGATGTCCAGGTCGCGATACAGCCGTTGGTGTTGAAATCCATCGTCCAGCACGACCACCTCGGCGCCCGCATCTCGGACCGCGCGCACTCCGGTTGCCCGGTCTGCACCGACCCAAATGGCCGCGCCCCGAAGGCGCTCGGCCGCGAGGAACCCCTCATCGCCTGCAGCTAGTGGCGATACCATGGGGCCGTGTCCCACTGATACAAAACCGCCGCGATGCTCGAGGCGCCCGCGGTATCCCCGCAAAACCAGGGCTGCCCGCACACCTTGCTTCTGAAGCCAGGCAACGAGGTACATGGCAAAGGGTGTTTTTCCCGAACCACCAGCGCGCAGATTACCAACAGAAATAACACGAATGTTATCTATACGGTGGATCGGTAGCATACCGTTCTTGTAACTTTCGGCGTGTATTCTTTGAGCAGCGCGATACAGGGTGGCACCTGCGCGGCTGAGCAGGCTATTTTTAATGTAGCGGTCCACTTAGTGCTCTGTCCAATCTTCGATGTCGGGTAGAAGGCCTCCCCCTTTGGCAAAGGGCAATGGCATTCGGTTAAGGGCAAATGTCGCGATTTTTGCTATTTTTATGCCGGGTAAAGGATCTCCCCCTTGAAAAAGGGGGTTAGGGGGATTTTGACACGTCCAATCG
>JASJCT010000189.1 GCA_030065855.1 Myxococcota bacterium | reverse complement strand
TCTCCGTGTCGCTGTCGGTATCCGTCTCTACGACCGTTACGTTTATGGACGCACATCCCTCGAGCGCCGGCTCAGTGCTGTCCTTTGCGCAGACCCCAATCTGGTGCGCACCTAGGGTGACCAGGGTATTGGTAACTGTTGCGCCGATGCCTAGGGTCCCGTCCACATTGCTGAACCAACGGATTTGACCGTTGCCAATGGTGCTACCGTCCGGATCTTCGCAATATACCTCGAAATCCGTACTCTGGTTTTGAACGACTGTTGCCCCATCACTCGGCTTCAGGATAGTGCACTCGGGCGGCATGTTGTCCACCACCTGGATGCTGACGGTGTCAAACCCCACACCCCCTTCGGAATCGGTGGCTTCCAGACGGATATCATAGTTGCCTAGAAGCAGTGCGGTTTGAATACTAGCCCCCACGCCGAGCTGATCTCCGTTGGCATACCAAATCAGCTGCCCACCGCTGATCTGACCACCCTCCGCGTCGACCGCGGTGCCGGTGAACACTATGGGCGTGTTCGACTTGACAATATCTCCATCCTCAGGTGACGAGATGTTCACCACCGGAACGAGTTTATCCACAATGTCAATTTCGATTGCGTCGCTGCCGGTCAGACCGTCCGAATCCGTAGCGGTGCAGGTGATCGTGTGTGTCCCCAGTGTGATCAACGCGTTGGTCACGCTGGCACCGATGCCTAACTTACCATCCAGATCGCTCTTCCAGGCAAGGCCGGTGTTCGGAATGGCGCCGTCTTCTACGTCAGTGGCCTCGCATGCAAAACCGATCGACACGCCCTGCAAAAAAGCATCACCAGCTTCTGGAGAGGTGATCGATGCCTCTGGCGAAAACGTATTTACCACCTTCAGCGAAATCACAGCCGTTCCGGTCAGGCCGCCCGAGTCAGTCGCCGTCAAGGTGATGGTGTGCGTACCCATAGTGGCGAGTCCGGCGCTCACACTGGCGCCTACACCGAGCTGGCCGTCCAGGCTACTCGTCCAGACGAGGGAAGGTCCGACCAATGCCCCGTCTTCGAGATCGATGCCAGTGCCTGTGAAGCTCACGGGCGTACCTGCCATAACCTGGGCGTTATTTTGTGGTTGAGAGATGGTCGCTGTGGGTGCGGTGTTGTTGGTATCAGTGTCCACATCAGTGTCCGTATCAGTGTCCGTATCAGTGTCCACATCTGTGTCCACATCTGTGTCCGTACCGGTGTCCACGTCCGTACTGCTTTCGGTATCCGAGGTAACTCCGTCATCATCATCATCATCAGATCCGCAACCACTCAGCCCTGAAGTGCCTAAGATAAACGTAAACAACAATAGGGGTACAAAAAATTTTCCTTTCATCTAGTCCTCACGTTTTGCGATGTTATACAGAAATGCCATACTCTGCCTAAAGTGATATAAATCATTTTCAGATGCCCACTGTCAAGGCCTTTTATTGCTTATGTTATAATTTTTGTATGTCATCAAAGCCATCGAGGCAGAGAGCGATCCGGACTCGAACAAGGAATGAATCTCCAGCAATGCGCACGGTGCCGGTGGATTCCCTGCCATTTTTTACAGTTGTGAAACACGAAACTGCTAAAGATTGATCCCTGAGAAGTATGCCATACATTTCGGGTGAGATTTTTCCGTTGAAATCATTGGGAAATTCGGCCTTTTTATACGATATTTATGCCATATATATGGCAATATGCACATATGTACCCTGTGCAGATCCCGGGTGAATTCTGCGTTCTGTGGCGCAGTTGAGCGTACACGTGCAAAATCGCGCCAAAGTAAGCTGACAGACCTTTCAACCTGCCCCTCAATGGTCCTGACGTGCTCCCAGACGAGCCATTTGAGGCTTTCCACCACCGTTTGATGTTACAGGCGATGACTTTGCAGGCCACAGCAAACTGTACCCTAGCCAGCCCCCTCACGCGCAACCGCCCTATTCCATGCGACCGCTTCAACTCTGACATGGTCGCCTCTACTCCTGAACGTATGGCGTATCGCTCTTTCCATTCATCCGTCTGTTGTGCAACAAACATATCATCGCGCACGCGAAGCGCCCTCGTTATCTCCAGGCGAAAGTTGCCCTTTGTCTGACGTGGGCCGTCTCCCTTGCTCCTGTGATTTGGCGCCCGCACTGGGCACTGTTCGAGCTTGCTGCAAGCCCGGCAGAGGTCTCCATTGAAAACCGCGTGGAGCGTACGTCCCACACTCCCATTGCTCAGCTGTCGATGGTCGACAGGGGGGTGTCCTACTGGACATGTAGTGATATGCCCTTCCTCATCAAACTCAAAACGGTCACGACCCATTATGTCGTCGCCAAGCCAACCGCGGTTTACAGGTGCAACCAGCTCTACACCTCTATCCTGTATATCTATCGTGCTGGGCACTGTTGGGTAACCACCATCTTCGTAAAGCACTTCAGGCATCAACTCAGCTGACGCCAATCGGTCCAGCACATCTGGAGTTTTGCCCATGTCGGAGCGCGCCGCGCCGTGGGTTTCGTAGTCTGTGATGATTTCGGGTTTGTCTTCGTTGTTGCAGGTCTCGGTGATGTGTGTGCTGTAGCCCCCTCCCTTGTGGCCATAGGATGCGTCTGGATCGAAAGGGGATTGCAGCGTCTCGCCTTTGGTCTTTTTCTTTACCACGATTTCGATACTTTTATCTGAGCTGTCGGTGCCTTCCGTCTCGCCCGAGTCGCCATCGGTCTCGCCCGAGCCGCCATCACCTCCATCCTCTTTGGAAGGCGATTTGATTTCACACTGCTCATTAAACAAGCGCACCAGAAGCTGGTACGCTTCGCTGCTGTTTACTGACTTGTTTTTTTCAAATAACTCAATCAAGCGATGCATATACTCAGCGAGCTGTTTTGCCTTGGCGCGCCGTTGGGCCAGGTTACCGCCACCAAACCAACCACGGGAGGTCTCCTTTTTGTGCCACTTGCGAATGTGCCTGGGCACCGCGCTATACTGTCTCTTGTGCAGGCTGTTTAGAAACAGGCCAATGGTCTTCTTGAACAGATCGACTCGGCCGCGCGTACAGATATTGGAAACAATGTGGGTCGAATCGATTCGCTGATCGCTCGTAGAAATACCCAGTGCCTCTATCGCCCCGTGGCTCACCGCCTCAAATACTCCGCGAATGAGCTTCCCCTCTGGATCTTTGTCGGCCAGTCGACTTCGAAACGCCACAAGCGAACGACGAGACAAATACGCTTCGTCTGACTGGTCCACGTCCAGTGCGTAGCGCCATCGAATGTCAAACCCAAATTCGTCGAGGGCTTGCTGGTCGCTGCGTGCGTGCCACTCCTGCAACAGGCACAGACCCAGAAGCCGACCTACGCTGAAATTGGGTCGCCCTGTCTCGCCATACAGAATAGAGAACCCCTCTTCCTTTCTCATCAAGATGGGCAGAATCTCCATTCGAAAGGTGTGGGCCCAGGACTTCTCGAGACGCCGACGCAACCCGTCGGGCATCTTTGTATCGATACCAAACAACTGCTGCTGAGGGTCTGTCTTCTTGAACATCCCCAACGATCGCACATCCGCAGCCAGAAAGATATCTGAAAATTGACACCCAAACCCAGCGAGTTACTTCTCAGGAATCAACTTTTAAGGTCCGTCCCCGGGTGTTTTCAGGTGTTCAGACACCGGCGCCGCCCTGGAAACCCAACTGCCAGCCGCCTAATTTGCCCATGCAAGGAATTTCTTGCACGGATTTGGACATTGAAATTAAAAAGGACACTTCGTGATAGTCGCTTGTTGAGTCAGGTATTTTCATCGCAGTCCGCGATGAACGCCGCACCAGTGCGGTCCTTCGTTATGACGGTGCTCTCTCCAAATTTAGCCTCTTCGTGCAAGATTCAGGAACTTCCTAGGTGAGAATCGATAAAAGTAACATCCAAACCGTGGTCTGGAGTTCAGACTCGCCCAAAGTGGAGCAGCCGCAGCCGTTGCTGCGACCATCGTCGTTACTATTATCGCTATCACTATCACTATCACTATCACTGTCGCTATCACTATCGCTGTCGCTATCACTGTCACTATCGCTGTCGCTGTCACTATCGCTGTCGCTATCAGTGTCAGTGTCGGTATCAGTGTCAGTGTCGGTGTCGGTATCAGTGTCGGTGTCAGTGTCAGTGTCAGTGTCGGTATCAGTGTCAGTGTCGGTATCAGTGTCAGTGTCAGTGTCGGTATCAGTGTCAGTGTCGGTATCAGTGTCAGTGTCACTGCTGCCATTGGTTATTGTACCGTTGATTCCATAATATCCAACTGACGAATAACGCGAAAACCCATTCTTTGGTGTACCTTCTGCGCCCCCGGCAATGCGCAAGATGTATTCCCCTGGGTCTAAAGTCGTCTTAATTTGGGCATAGCGTGCGGCTTTCGGATTGTCTTCAATCACCACATTTTCTGATGCGTCGATAATAGAAGCGTGAACATCCAACATTGCCCCGCCGATATTTTCAATCCTATCAATATCGAGCTCCACATCTCCAGCGTCCCCAATAATCTCAAAAGTAAAGTCATCTTCATCGTAGCTGTCTAAAAATACATTTATCTGACCGAAATTCTCCTTCATTACCACTGAATCATCTGAACTGATCTTCAAAGGCATAGCATCGGGAATATCATCAGCCTTAAAGTCAAACACACCCTCTGCTACGGCATAAAAATCAGTGGTTACGTTTGCCCCCTCATACTCGCCTTTGCTCCAGTGGTAAAGAGCTTCCTCCCAGTTGTTCCCAGGCCAGATGTTCCCCATGACCGGCGTCCATTGATATTCTGAAAAGCCAGGAAAATATGTCTCGCCAGAGGTTGTTCCATAGTCATAGACCCCAATTAGGTGCCCCAATTCATGCAAACAGATTCGCCCGCTACCATAGCCGTTGCTAGGCGGTTGTTGTGGATAGACCGTGCACCCGCTCGTGGATCCAAAACAGTCTACACAGCAGTACGATCGCCCGCCTATAGGTGGCTTAAGTGTGGCAAAGCCTCTATTGGAGGCAGAGGTCGCGTCATAGAGCGCTTTGCTTGTCGTTACATTTACTTCGAACATTGAAAGACCTGAAGCGACAATTTGCCAGAGCTCCCATACATGTTCTCGAGAGAGTTCAGTAGGTTCGTCTCCGCTCATGAAATTGCGAATGTCTATCCAAATCACTTTGTCAACATCAGGCCTGCTCTGCAGGTCGTTGAGGTTAGCGTCGTCGGGCAAAGGACCCAAATGGATGACATCTGGCAGCTCATTTCTTGAATGCTCGGGCCAAAAGGGCCAAACCTGGGGAGAGGGAGGCGTCATGGTGTCAATACTGTAGATATCAGAAACAGGAACTGACGCCACAGACACAAGCGCGTCTTCAGACGTCGAGTATTTGTACACAACATCGGTATCAATGTAGTAAATCCATCCGCGAATTTTTTTATTGTCGCCTTTCATCATGAATTCTGAATTAGGCACGCCATGCACTGTTCCCCCCATGGACAAATAACCGTGCTCATAGCTATAAAAATTGACAGCTATCCTGATTTTCTCACCAGAAGCTGAAGGCAGAACAACAATGTCTCCACCTCGTTCATATTGCCCCACCAGGTTTTCAATAAATGAATTCGGTGTGCCTAGTGTTTTAATTGCGCCGTTGTCTCTTTCTGCTGCCCAAACCAAGACACTGTTGAGTAGCACTCCAGCAAAAACCAACATGCCGATGATCCTTCGGCCAAGTTTGTTGCTTGTACCAAGCCTTTTTGCACACGTTACTGTTTTTTTGCGCATATCATCCCTTTCGTTGAGTTCAGCTGTCAGCTTTTACCTCGTATCGCCATGATTTCTGGAATAGTAAGGTCTTTGTCCGCTGTTACGCCATTGCCTCAAAACCACTTCTAAAAAATAGCTTGTGTTTTAAAAAAACTCAACAAAAAAATAATTAATGGAAAAATAGGACCTCCTGCATTAGGAGTGGGTTGATCTCGGTCGATTGTCCAAATGAAGACTTGTCCAAGGAGGGGGTGGGCAGAGTGTGGTCAGCCCGTCTCATCGTCAAAGGCTGTCCACATTCTGTCCATGCCCTCCGGCAGGCCCGGCACTGTCCACATGGAGGGCAACGCAGTTGCCCGGATCGTCCGTTCGATTTCCTTTTTTTGAAACCCGAGCTGCTATGTCGCTCGCCGCGCTCAGGTTACCAAGTACACCAGGAGCCCGGCAGCGGCGGAAAGACGTCGATGCCGCCGCAGCACAGGAAGAGCATCCCGATAAGCGCGCCGGCGCTGTGAAAGCCGAAGGCGCGTCTGGATATCCATTCGCAACTTATTGTTGAAGCCCTCGACGAGGCCGTTGGTGAGCTTTGTCGCGACGTAGGCGAGGACGCTTTCTTTGTGATCCCGGATGGTCCTCGCCTCAAGTACGGGGTCAGCTCAAGTACGCAAGTACGGGGTCAGAGGTAGACAATAGAAGCATTAGCTGCCCAGGCGTCAGAGGGGGTCTCGGATGGGTTTATCAGGGCATATTGCGCCTACTCATGTTGAGGCTTATACGCGCCCCCCATGGTTTGACGCTTGTAGAAGTTTATTACGAACGCGGATCACGGTAATTGTCTATCTACGGCAAATTTCTGGTTGTCGTTACCAGTACAGTTCCAAAGTTGTAGATTGGCTCCATAATCGAGTGAGCTATACGCGATGTCGAGACACTTATTGCTTTCCACATTGATAATAGAATAGTAGCCACCACCTTCGTCCAAAAGTATAAAGCGATGGCTGTTGCTGCCGTGGCACGAGCTCTGGACCACATTGCTGTCCCCCAAGCCCTCGCAGCATTTGTCGCTGTGCACCGGTCGGATATTAAACGTCCCGTCTCCTAGGTATTCGAATCTGAACCTCTGATTGTCGTCCCCATTACAATTCCATTGTACGATGTTTGCCCCGTCCTCCTGGGAAGATTGTTCCACATTCACACACAGCCCACTGTGCTTGAGTACCAAAGTCGTGGTGAATTCCGTGTTCGTGTCGGTCTCCGTGTCGCTGTCGGTATCCGTCTCTACGACCGTTACGTTTATGGACGCACATCCCTCGAGCGCCGGCTCAGTGCTGTCCTTTGCGCAGACCCCAATCTGGTGCGCACCTAGGGTGACCAGGGTATTGGTAACTGT